>NZ_JAKVBC010000064.1 GCF_022447245.1 Kordia sp.
GTATTTTTTAATTTTTCAAATTTTACTTTCAAATCATTTTTAGGAACCGTCATTTTTATATTGTACTGATCAAGTGTAATTTCTTCTGTTCCTGGACCACATGAAGTTGTTATAAATGATGCCATCAGCATTAGCGAGATTAATGATAAAAATTGTCTTGTTTTCATAATATACTTAGTTTAATTATTTACTTTATTTAAATGGAAATCTGTTTACTTCCTCGATTATTTATACTATTATGTCGTAAATAAAAAAGTGTAACCTTTTTATTTTTTTGTTTTATTTATATTAATTCTATATTAGTATTGCATTTGTAATAATTGCAGTATATTTTTACAAAAAATTTACCTAGAAATTAACGCTATAAAAAGAGTCTTTTCTGATATCGAAATCATCGAAGTTCTTCAACATCAGCCAGAGTTGGAGTTTCAAGTTTTGAAATACGTATACGCTTCTGTAGATGAATCTTTACGTAATTTTATTAATGCTAATGGCGGAGACAATCTTAGTGCAGATGATATTATTCAAGACGCAATCATTGTATGGTATGAAAAAGTAAAAAATCAAGAATTTAAGTTACAAACTACCATAACAGGATATATATATACAGTAGGAAAGTATATTTGGTACAATAAGCAGCGAAAAAATAAAAGAATAACTCATAACGAATTTCAAGAAGCAGCGATCAAAGATGACGATTTTACAGAGCAAGACTTTGAGTTATTCTATATTGATAAAACACACTTCGTTGAAAAATTATTAGAAGAAATTGGAGCATCTTGTAAAAAAATATTAATAGAAAGCATTTATATGAAGAGCTCCATGCAAGAAATTGCTATGGCAAACGATTTAAAAAATGAACAAGTAGCTCGGAATAAAAAGAGTAAATGCTTAAAAAGATTACGAAAAATAATTGAAGCAACTCCTTATTTTCAAAATGTACTAAAATATTTAAGAACATGAGTACAAGTCCCATTTCTGATAAAGAATTGATTGAAAAATTCTTACGTGGTGAATTACTTGAAGAAGAAAAATTTCTTTTTGATGCACGTAAGGAGGACGACTCATTTTTGAATCTTTTGGAAACAGCTGTCATTGCCTATAAAGGAAGGTTGGCATTAAAGGAAAGGCTTCAGCATATAGGAGAAGAACTTTCTAATGAAAAATCGACACCAAAACGTACTTCATTATATTGGATTTCAGGAATTGCAGCCGTTTTAATGCTCTTTTTTAGCGTGTACTTCTTTAGCATTCAACAATTAAGTTCAGGAGAATTGTTTGAAAACTATTTTGTCCCATATCCGAATGCATATACTGTGAAAGGAACAACTGCTGATAAAAATCTGTCTAAAAAAGCGTTGAATTATTATGATGCTACAAAATATCAACTTGCTATAGAAACCTTTGAAAAAATAGCTGCTCAAAGAAACCTCAACTCTTCTGAGCATTTTTATTATGGTATATCTTTACTTGCTATGCATAAGCTTGAAAAAGCAAAAACACAATTTAAAAAAGTAACGTTTCAACATCCTTTGTATAACGAAGCGCAATGGTATACGTCTCTTTCCCTCATTAAACAAGATAGCTTAGCCAAAGCTAAAACATTGTTGAATAATACAAGATTACAGTTTAGTAATAGTCGAAAAAAGAATGTGCAAAAGCTATTAGCTGAATTGCCGTAAAATACTTATTCAAAGACTAAAAATGAATTTAAAAACTGCTATGAAATTACACTATTTTGTTATCCTTATTTTTTTATGGTTTACCTCAACTATATCTGCTCAACATCAAGAAAAAGATAACATTGCCTATTTGTTTGAAAATATTCAAAAAAGTTTTGAAGGCAAAGAGTATAAAACTGCCTTTGAGCTTAGTGAAAAAGCAATAAATCATTACAAAAACAATGATTCTTTAAATGGTTTGGCAAATGTAACTTTAGGAAAAATTAAGTTTGGACAAAGACAATACGGTACTTCAGTGCAACACTTTAACACTGCCATTGAACATTTTACAAAAAATGGTGAGCATCGACTTGTCTATGATGCATATATTCATTTAGGAACATTGTATCGATTAAAGCGCGATTATTCAACTGCAAGAAATTACTTTTCAAAAGCCATTGCTACCATAAAAAAACACTATTCCGAAGATCATGAAAATATGATTGATGCTTACAAAGGAATGCTACGTGTAGAAAAAGGTGATCAAAATTTTGATACCGCGCTCAAATTTGCTGAAAAAGGTTTACAAGTCATCAAAAAACTTGAAAATCAAGGACAAGAAGCCATCTTTTTAACATGTAAAGGTGACATTTTACAACAACAAAGAAACTTTGATCCAGCCATTGAAAACTACTTAAAAGCGATCCAAATCCAAGAAAAATTATATGGTATTTATCATCGTGGAAATTTGGTTGCCTATAATAACTTAGCGGGTGCATATAGCCAAATATACTATTTAGATAAAGCTATTGAATATCAGCAACGAGTGATAGAAATAAATCAAAAATTACCTAAAGATCAACAAGTTTCCTATACTTCATCCTATGGGAACTTAGCTGCATATTATACAGAATTTGGAACACCAGAAAAGGCCATTGAATATCATGAAAAAGCCTTGTTCTATTTAAAAAAAGAACTTGGAGAAGATCATTTTCTGTATCCAATGCTTTATAAAAACTTTGGCGATACGTATTACGATTTAAAAGCCTATGAAAATGCACAAAAATACTATAAAGCTTCTTTAGATTACTACTTAGAAAATTCTGAAGTTGCAGACATTAACGCTACTGAAGGATATACCAATCTTGCCTTGGTAGCAAAAAATACAGGCGATTTTGATGCTGCAGTTGACTATTTGCAGGCTTCCTTAAAAATTTATCCTAAAAACCATTATTTGGTCATTCCGTGTCAATTAGAACTTACCAATGTATTAATTACACAAAAAAAGTATGAACTCGCAAACTCATATTTGGATAGTATTGCTCAAAAATTACCTAAAAAAGCACTTTCTGAACTTCACTTTGATCAATTAAAAGATCGAAAGGAATACCTCAATGCCAAAATCAATTACTACAAAAATGCGGCTTCAAACCAAACCGATTCACTCATCTATTTTTACAAAAAGGCAATTGCACTAGACGATTTTACGATTAAAGAATACACAACAGCTTCTACGAAAGATTTTCAATTGAAAAAGGCATTCCCTTTATATGAAAGCTATGTGAAACATATTGTGACTTCGAATCAAAAAACAGAAGCAGAATCCGTTCTAGAAATACTAGAAAAAACCAAAGCTAGAAGACTAACGGAAAGTTTTAATAAAGAAAAAAGTACTATTGCAACAAAAATACCTGATAGTTTGGCAATCTTAGAGCAACAACTCAAAGTAGACATTGTATTTTATGAGGAGCAAAAAAGTCTAGAAATAAACGATCCACAACCACAAAGCGATAGCTTAGTTGCGCTCTATAATACAAAACTTTTCAAATTAAAACGACAGCAAAATCAGTTACAGGAAACCTTTAAAAATAAGTATCCTGATTATTATGATTTAATTTACAATAGAGACGTTATTGCTATCAAAGAAGTTCAAAAACATCTTAGAGAAAAACAATCTTTAGTAGAATATTTTGTAGGTGAAGAAGACATTTTCATATTCGTAATTACAAAGAAATCGTTTACCTATACGAGCGTTTCAAAAGACTTTCCTATCAAAAAATGGGTATCACAATTAAGAGAAGGCATCTATAATTATTGGGCATTGCCTAATGCTTCCGATGACAACCTACAAAAGTATACTTCATTGTATAAAGAAATGGCATTTAAACTGTATCAAAAGCTACTACAACCTATTGAAAATACAATCACAGAAGAGCTAATTATTATTCCTGATGGAGAATTAAATTTTATTCCTTTTGATGCTTTATTAACGGAAAACGCTTCAAAAGCAAGTGACATAAAATCGCTTCCGTACTTATTAAAAAAATATCAAATCAGTTATAATTATTCGGCAACATTATTTGGCAAGTTAAAAGAAAAAAATAATTCTAAAGCGTCAAATAATGTATTGGCTTTTGCGCCAAAATTTGACAATGAAAAAGCGGAAACCATTGCTATGCGACGTAACGGATTGGGAGCATTAAAACATAATATTGAGGAAGTAGAAGCCATTGAAAATTTATTCAATACAAGTATCTTTAAAAATGATAGAGCTACTAAAGCCAACTTTATTTCAAATGCAAAAAATCATAAAGTAATTCACCTATCCACACACGCCAAATCGAATGACCAACAAGGCGATTTCTCATTCATTGCTTTTAGTAAAAACAATGATTCTTTATCCAACGATCAACTGTATGTTAGAGAATTATATAATCTAGATTTAGATGCTGATATGGTAGTTTTAAGTGCTTGTGAAACGGGTATTGGTGAATTGCAAAAAGGAGAAGGTGTTATTAGTTTAGCAAGAGCTTTCACCTATGCTGGCGCCCGAAGTACTATTACAAGTCTTTGGAATGTAAACGATGCGCAAACAACCAAATTGATGACCTTATTTTATAGCAATTTAAAACAAGGAATGACCAAAGACAAAGCTTTACACGAAGCAAAATTATCCTATATTGAAAATGAAAATTTAGCAGCACCCTACTTTTGGGCAGCATTTATTCCTGCTGGGAATATGGAACCAATTCAATTTAGCGGAAGCAACCAAAAATACTATATCATTGGTGGATGTTTGGCTTTTATTCTCTTAGGATTCAGTATCTACCGAAAGCGAAAAAACACAGCTTAAAGTCATTAAAAAAATCTTCCTGTAACTATAGGATTTCTTCAAAAATTATAAACTATATCTAGTCATAAATCTCGTTTTTTACATATACATATTGTAGTGTAATTGACAAGAATTCTCTATGCTTATTTTTTAAAAACTGAACAGTATTGCAATCTATCAAACGTTAAGAAAATCTAAAAATTAACCTAAATTTTAGACAAAATCTAACGCTTATAAAAAAACTTAACGCTTATCAATTTGTTCTAGGAGTTTAAAAAAGCATTACGTAGTTTTAAACAATTACTTCCCACACCAAACCTAAAATATTTTTGAACTGTGATGCTGAAAGCATTCCTTTTTTTGACGAATTGTTAAAAAAAGAATTGTTTTTGGACTAGGGTTTCTTTGCCTGTTTTTTAGCTATAAAAAAGCACTTTAAATTCTTTATTCACACCCAAAATACAAACACCATCAATCATTAAGATACAACAAAAAGTATAGTAATTATTAATTTTTAAAATTCATGTATTTATGAGTAAACCGATTAAAAACAATCTATTTAGATTTGTGACCCTACGTAATCCACAACTGATTGTAGAAGAAGAAAAAGATCCAGGATTTGTATTTTTCCCAGAGAAAGCTGAAAGTGTTTTTTATAATGCTGTAGAAGGATTAAAAGATACAGATAAAGCAGCAGCCCTTAATACGGTTAGTTCAAATTTCTCAGAATTAAAAACACGTACAGAAACTAGAAAAGTAAATGAAAGCTTATATCGATTTGCGTCTTGGTTGATGCGAAACAAGAATGAACTTACTTTTGCTAGTGTTTCAGAAAACATTTCAGAAGTAGCTTTATTAACTAGTGAAGAAGAGCTGTTAATTTGGGAAAATTTAATCTATCAGACTGTCAACAAAACATCTTTATATGTTCGAGAAGCTTGTATTCAACTATTGATTGCAAATAAATTCTTAATAGCGCTCAGAGCACTAACAGAAACTGTTACAGCTGGACACATCTTTACAGAAGCACAGCAAAAAGAATTTACACGTCGTGCTCATGCAAGTGTTGTAATTTCAAGGGAGTTATTTGCTAATACAGAAACAAACGAAATCACAAAACGCGCCTCTTCATTAGATGGTTTTGAACGCAGTCTGGAAAGTTTTGTAGCTGAACACGCTATTGAAAAATACAAAACGTTAAAAACAGAACTTAAAAGCATTGAAGCTGCTTATAAAAAACAGGCTGAAAACACACATGCTGACGCTGTAAAAAATCATAGAGCAGCTGTTCAAAAAGTTATCGATGAAGCTAAACCTGTGATGATCCAAGTTACTGATGAGTTAGGCAATGTCCGTCAAGAACGTACGTATCCAGATTTAAAAATTCCCGAATTCGTACCTGTTACCGAAACAGTACTTGATGAGAAGTATTTAAAGGGTAAAATTTCAGATGCTTCTTTAAATATCCTCAAAGAACAAAAATTAGATAGTTCAACGAATTTTGAGACTATATACGCATTTTTAGCTGAAAAAACCAAAACTGCTAATCAAGTTATTTTCAAAAATAAACAAGCTGACAAAGGAAAAACTGTGAATATTAGCGGAGCAAAGATGAATCTTGCTAAAGGTACAGTTAATCCATACTGTTTTGCAGCTATTCATACAACATATCCAAGTGGAGAATATGGAATGATGATGCAATTAGCTACTGATTATGCGAGTGCGTCTATTACTAGTGCTACATTTAAAATCAAATATGTACAAGGTGGTGTTGAAAAAGCTGGACTTTCCGTACAAAATATGGCAAGTACCTCAAATACATTAACAGCATTTTTCCACTTTGATCCTTTCTTATTTGGAGAAGGAACCGAAATTGAATTTAGTGGTGAGTTTACACTCAATAATGGTAAGGTCTATAGTTTTTCTTCGGTAGCTATTGCATCTTTAAAACGCAAACTTGTATTCAATGGCTGTGCGACCTTAAAAGGACAAGGAACAGGTGAACCATCAACGATAAACGCAAATCGTATATACGGTGTAACTAAACTTGGTATTGCAGATTTTAGACGTGTAGAACAAGAAGTATGTTGTTATGTGCCAGGTGAAGTGTCTCATATTGAAAATATTTTAGCTCGCGAATACAAAGAGCGAGAAACACGCAACCTAAACAGTATTGAAAGTACAACAGAAGAAACTAGAGAACGTGAAGTAGAAAACTTAAATGACACAACAACTACAGAGCGTAATGAAATGCAAAGTGAAGTATCTGCTGTTTTAAATGAAGATAAAGCTAATAATTACGGTGTAGATGGAAGAGTGAATGGTAAATTCCCAAGCGGGACATATAGTGTCGGAAGTTATGCAGATACTTCATCATCTAGTTCAACTTCAAACTCTAATTCTCAAGCACAAACGTATGCGCAAGAAGTTACGGAACGTGCTATGGAACGTATTGTTCAAAAAGTAAGTACCAAGCGTACTACAAGAATCTTAAGAGAATTCGAAGAAAAGAATACGCATGGTTTTGATAATACCAAAGGAACTGAGCATATTACAGGAGTGTATCGTTGGGTAGATAAAATCTATAAAAATAGTTTAATCAACTATGGCAAACGCTTAATGTATGAATTTGCAATTCCAGAGCCTTCTCGTTTCTTTAAAGAAGCTATTAAAAAACAACTGGAAGACCAAACAGTTGATTCAAATATTATTTTACCAGATGCACCAGAACACCCAAGTGCTCATGGTATAATGAGTGCAGCAGATCTAACCGTAGAAAATTATCAATCTATTGCGGGTCATTATGGTGCTGAAGTAAACGGTATTGAAATCAATAAAACAGTTTCAGACTCATTTAGTGTCGTTGGGAATACCTATATCGCAGAGCATAACTATCCAGGTGCTAGTAACTTTAAAATGGAAATTCCGCAAGGATATATGGCAACAGGAACGCGATTTAATGCAGGATTTGTGTTTGTACCTAAAGCCATTGAATATACCTATGCTACAGTAGCGGTAGAAAATCACAGAATTACGGCTGGTGGTGCACATTGGGATACTACTACTGGATTATTACCACTTAGTAATATTGAAGATGAACTAGCTGTATCCTTTACAGGTGCAGATGTTGGAGGTATTCGAGTAAATGTTACAGCATATTGTACCATTACACCAAAAGCATTTTCACAATGGCAAAATGAAACCTATGCTTCGATTTATAGCACATATGAAGAGCAATTAAGACAATATAATGAGTTAGTCAGAGCTAATGAAGATATTTCAGCTAAAAATGAAGAGACAATTCGTTTCAATCCATTATTCAACCGTACCCTTGAAAAAAGAGAAATCAAGCGTATTGCTGTTGAATTATTAGCAGAGCAAAAAGGACATACCATTTCAGTTAACAACTACGGTTCTAAAAATGAAGAAACCAGCATTGCAAAAGTGAATAAAGGAACAACTTTAGAATTACATGCTTCTGTAGTGAAATTCTTTGAGCAAGCTTTTGATTGGGAGATTATGGCATATGTATTTTATCCATACTTCTATGCTGATGAAAAAGATTGGAAAGACTTATTCCAATCTACAGATGCAGCAGATCCATTATTCCAAGCATTTTTACAATCAGGAATGGCAAGAGCCGTGGTGCCTGTAAAACCAGGATTTGAAGAAGCTGTAAACTGGTATATGGAGACAGGAGAATTATGGAATGGTCAAGGTTTAGTAGTAGATATGGATGATGATTTGTACATCTCTGTATCAGAAGAAATGCAAACTATTGAAGGCGAAGTTGAAGGAACTTGGGAAACACGTATTCCAACATCTTTAACCATTGTGCAAGCAGAATCTGCAGCCTTAAAAGAAGGAGGTTTACCTTGTTACTGCAAAGAACATACTACAGATAATACAGTACATACTAGTACGGCAATCTTAGAAGGTAATCAAACAGAGGCTACTCCAAAATAGTCAAGTAGGATAATTTAAACTCTAAATAGGAGTTGATAGAAAATAGTATGTAGCGGCAACATATTCATGAGTTGTCGCTCATACTTATGATTAAAAGTAATATGCTAAAAAACTCAAAAAAATTAAAATATGAGTACATTCAAATTAGCCGAAAAATTTGGTTTAAACTTTCCACTTGCAGAAGAACAATCATCATCTGGATTTCTTAAAGAGCATAGACTTGACTACGACAAACTTATTAAAGAATTAAAAGGTGCTAAAAACTCAGGGTTACTACGTGATTTTAATTATAATAGGTATTTAAGTACAACCAGAAAAAGTATTGAGATTGTTGATAGAGAAACTGATGAAGTTCATACCGCGCGACCATTAGTTGATATTCCATTGTATGTAACCAATGAAAATGGTGAAAGACGTAGTTTGAAGTTAAACGCAATACTAAATACTAAAAAAGCAAATGTTCGTACAGACCAAAATGTTGTACGAATGAATATAAATTATAGGAAAAGATATGTAGAATATCATTTAGTATTTATTTATGAAGGATATGACAAGAGAACAAATAGTACTAATTTATCTGACGTAAATAGAGTTGCTATTGATATTATGACTAGAAATTATGATGATTATATCGCTCTTGGTAAGTATCTAGGTTATAAAGAAAAGCAGATAGAAGATTTTGTGTTTAAGAAGTTTGACGAAGCTTTTAAAAATATAACAGAAGAACCTTCTAAATTAAAACTATTATATGAAAAAGCACCTTTGCCAATTTTAAAGAGAATAGGCGACTCTGCACTAATTGATGATCTGTTTAAATTGGTCACCTATGATAAAGATAGTTGGTTTAAAGATGCAAGTTCTGCGATTTTAACGTTGCTGACTGGGTTTAATGACCTAAAGGTGCTCTACAAGTATTTTCATGATAATCCAGAAAAGATAATTCAAACATATGATGTTTTGGGTGATTATTTCAAGCAAGAATTTGCTAAATTATTAGACGCTGTAAGTATTCCACTAACAAAGGTGCCAGGAAAAAGACTGACGAAAGCAAAGTTTACAATTGGTAAAGGATACAAACTCAATAGCAATCTTTTCCTTGAGGATAATCAAAAGGAAATTTTTCTAGAAGTATCTAAGAAATATACTAAATCAAGAGAAAGAACTACTCATGATTCTTTTGGAGTTCCTTATCAAGAAATCGTTACAAGTACTGAAAATATAAGTGTAAAACAACAAACCATATTTCATCCGTTAGATTTGGTGGTTATGGTAGATGAAGCCACTGGGATAGAACGAATTGTAACGGCAATGCATGTTAAAACGCTATCTGATAAAGCAGAATGGGATCAGGTTATTAGTACTGTTGTTAAAGTAACAAGTATTATTGCAGTTTTAGTTTCTGCAGGTGCATTAGCAGCAGGTGCAACTGGTGTCGTTGCATTTATTGCAGTAACGGAAATTATTGTGGGTTCATTGGATCTTTTAAAAGAACTTTTAAAGAGCAGTGATAAAGAATATTCAGGGTCTATAAAATGGTTTATTGAAAATTGGGATGCGGTAAGTGGCACATATGGATTAGCAAGTATAACAGCACTTGTACGATCTGGAATTTTAAAACATGGTCCTAGAGTATTAGCCAAAATAAGAAATTTACCAAAAAGTGAACGAGTTGTAAGCTTAAGGAAAGGAATAGACGACCTACTATTTAAAATAGAATTTGAATTTTACTTTATAAAAAGATTAGGGTTCACTTATTTTAAAATGCTACCATACGCTGATGTCGCTAGGCTTTTAGGTGTTGGAGGACAGAGAATCGTTAAAAACATGCAAAAATTTGGGCTTCTAATAGCAGCACCAGTTTCAGAAGTATCAGATATCAGAATATTAGTTTATTTTGGCGTAAAAATTGCAGAAGGAAAAATAAAGAATTTAAAGGAAACTTTAAGGAAGATTTTTAAATTTAAAGCAAAAGACGAAGATGTTTTAAAATATTTAAATAATCTTTACGAAATTGGAAAACTTGCAAGATCAGGGTCAGGTGGTTTTTTAAAATATACAAAGGTTCTATCTCGAAATATGTTCAAGCAAGAAGAATGGATGTCCTGTGCTGCTGCATGTCTAAGGAAATATGCTGATGACCTGGGAATAAAAATTACTGAGTCAGAAATTAGAGTCTTAGCTAAAACATCTGAAACGGGAACAGATGGAAAAGATATATATTATGCAATGGTAAAAATATTTAAGGATAAAGAAGTGTTTGCAAAAACATATTTTGAAAGCTTAGATGAATTTAAAAATTTTGATGCAATGTTATTGGACTCTGGAGGTAAAAGTTTTATAACTAATGTCGGTTTTCCTCCAAATAAACATACAATTATTGTTGATAAGATTGTGGGGGAAAAAGTTCATATTAAAGATCCTTGGCCATTAGAGGTTGATGATGCCTTTGAACAAGGTATTAGAGGAAATCAATTAGAGAAAGTATTCGATAACTCTATTAGTGGAGTCGAAGCTATTATCGATTTAGATCACTTTAAAAATTTATGGATACAGGGAGGGAATATAATGTTTAAAATTAGATAAGAATGAAAAAATTAAAAAGTTTAAGTGAAAAATTGAATGAATTAGGGTATCATACCTATATTTCTGATATAGATAATAAAACCTACTTAAAAGGAGGGTACAACGGGGATGATATTGAAAAACGTCTTACAATTGACATAAGAATTTTTATTGAAGATCAATCTTTTATTTTTATTGATTGGGAAAAACAAGTTTCAGAAAATAAATTATTTAACACTGAAAATGAGTGTATTAAATACATTAAACAGAAATATCCAATATAAATATTTTCATGTTTTATATTAAATATTAAAAAAGACTGGCTGAAACTAAAAAAACATATAAATCTAATGATGCGGAAGTTCGAACGCCTCCTGAAGTTAGATGGCCTTTTAGTCACGCTTTTGAATATTTTGACACTATAAAAGCCAAATTAGAAATTTTATTAAAAAACAACGATATACCTTTTCCAAATTAAAAATATTTAAAATGAAAGAACAAGAACTTATAGAAAAAGTCAAAAATTATCTCATTAAGTCTAATTCTGTTTATGCAGAAAATAGCATTGAA
The DNA here is from genome assembly GCF_022447245.1 of Kordia sp. Classification (GTDB taxonomy): domain Bacteria; phylum Bacteroidota; class Bacteroidia; order Flavobacteriales; family Flavobacteriaceae; genus Kordia. The sequence continues at coordinate 11,872 of NZ_JAKVBC010000064.1, forward strand.
TATATAGGAATTAGAGAAAACTATATAATTTCGGATAAAGGTCCCAAGGACTACCATTTTCTTAGTTACGAGGCTGTTGCTGATAAAAGCAACATTTATAGTACACAATCATATTTTGTATTTATTGAAAAAGCATCGGAAAAGATATCTTATATGCTTGGTCCTCAATCTTCTGAAATAATA
>NZ_JAKVBC010000065.1 GCF_022447245.1 Kordia sp.
AAAGACTATGAAGGAGCACTGACCGATATAAAAACCTATATTAAAGAATATGGTTCAACTTTAGAACAAGACCATTCTCTCGAATTCTATATGGGATTATGTTACTTGCAGTTAAATCAATTTGACAAAGCCTTTGAAACACTAAATCAGAATGTAAAAGCCCAAGAAATAGAACATGGAACTGATTGGGTGCATTATTTAGACAGATATTATTTAGCTATTGCATATTATGAGCAAAGTGATTATGTAAATGCAAATTCTGAATTTGACAAAGTATTGAAAGAATATCCTGGTTTTTCTGATGCACAATACTACAAAAGCATCTGTCTTAATTATCTTGGAAAAAAAGAAGAAGCAATGAAAATAGCAGACATCGGTAAATCCAATTATCACATGGGAAAGACCTTCAATGAAGATTCAAATTTATACGAAATATATCCATATCAAATAACTTGGCAATGGAACGTTTTAGAGAGTAGTATATTAAAATAAAACACTACACACAACAACGGTGACTGTTGCGCAACTATCCTTTTTAAGGATATTATAAATTTCGGAGTAAAATAAAATATTTTCAAATTGATAATCAGGTTGTTAAATTTTTAATAAAATGAAAATTACAAGATTTAAAGAATATTTTGAGTTGTGCAACAGGCACAACGTATATAAAACATAGCTATAATAGGCTTTAAAAAAGCTTTTTGCATATTTGCGAAGAACACCAAATTTTTAATTTGGCTTTCAAAAATGAGAAATTAAAAACAAAATATAAAAATTCGCCTTTGTATTAATCTGAAAAGGTAGTGTCTATTTACACGCTACGTTTCATACACAAACCGTTGGCACACATTAAAAATGGAACTAAAAGATTTTAAAATACGAATTGACAAGGTTAAAGCAGAAAACTTGAGTTTCACTTATAACCTAAATGATGGTGCTAGTAAGTCTGAGATAGAAAGACTAGAAGAAAGGATTGGACAAAAAATCCCAAATTCTAATCAAGCATTTTGGACTAAGTTTAATGGACTTGAAACAAAGAATCCAGCATTGAAAATCTCAAAATTGAGTCAATTTAATTTAGATAATGGATTAATACACTTTGCCACTTTTAATGACAATACCATGGTTCATCTTGATACAAAAAATCTCAATTCAGCAGGAGAATGGTCTATTGTAAATCCAGAGAGCAATTATACATTGACCTTAACAATGAGCAGTTTTTGGTCTAATAAAATATGGCATTGGTTAACCCATAAGACTAAAATTTGGGATGATAAGTATTGGATTAAAGAAAAATAAAAACGTGTGCCAACAATGGTAACCGTTGCAAATGCCTATAATTCCAAAAAAACAAGACATTCTTAGCGCTTTTAAGGATGCCTTTCTTTTTAGCTTTAACTATATAACTCTAAAATAAACACCACTTACAATAAAGATACAGTGTTTGTATAATGACTTTATAATGAAAATGATTGCGACAAGTGATCTTGTCCCACTTTTTGACGTTTTTGTAATGAATTTCAGGTATTTCTTTAAGTTATAAGCAATAGCTGCCATGTGCATGACTTTGATCGCTTGCTTGATACCTTTGGTAAGTTCATACAAATAATTAAAGTCTAAAACTGCTAATAAACGAGGATAAAAGTTCTGCTTTGGAATACGATCACTTAACTGAGAATTGCTAAATAATTTTTCTTGGTAGATTTTCTTGCCTTGCATAACCTAAGATACATAATTATTCAATATCTTAGACTTGTGCAACAGTAACACTAAACGTTATCCACAATCAGAAAAGAGACAACATGATTATAACGAAAAAATTAATTTTGTTTTTTGCTATCCTATCAATAACCCTTGGTAGTTGTAAAAGAGATGATAAAAGCAATACAGGGAGTTGCTATTCAAACACTAATTCACAGACAATCGTACATGATGGTATTACAAGAGAATATGTTTTATATATACCTGACTCATATGAAGTAACTACATCAGTTCCATTAATGCTCAATTTTCATGGTTTTGGTGGCAGTGCAAGTGATTTTATGAATTATGCTGACATGCGTTCACTGGCTGAATCAGATACCTTTATTTTGGTCTATCCCCAAGGTAGTTGTTTGAATGGTTCTTCTCATTGGAATGCTTGTCCATCAGGCGGTGACAATAAAAGTGATGCTGATGATTTTGGATTTGTTGAATCTATGATTAATCAGATTTCATCTCAGTATAATATAGATTTGGAGCGAGTTTATGCTGCTGGATATTCAAACGGTGGTATGATGGCATACGGACTTGCCAATTATAAAAGTGATCTAATCGCTGCTGTAGCATCTATTTCCGGAACAATGTTAGATTGCACAGGGTCTACCAGTCATCCTATGCCAGTAGTGCATCTTCATGGAACTTCCGATGGTGTTCTTCCCTATAACGGGAGTAGTGACTGGAACTCTTCCCAAAGTACGGTGGATTATTGGGTTAATTTCAATAATACAGTATTAACTCCAACTGTTACAGATGACAACAATATTGAACATTATGTCTATGACCAAGGAGACAGTTTAGTTTCAGTTGAACATTACAAATATATCGGAGGAGACCATGTTTGGTTTAATTCAACTTTTCAAGGTCAAAATACATCTGAATTGGTTTGGAATTTCGTATCACGATATGACGTAAATGGATTGAGATAAAAAATAAAAGAGCAAAACAATGATAACCGTTGCACAATCCCATAATTTTTTAAAAAAAAACTAGGCGTTCCTAGCGTTTTTAAGGATTTTTTTTAAATACCATGTAATTCTAAAATAAAGATCGCTTAAAATAAAGACATAGTGTTTACATAATGGCTCTATATTAAAAATGAACAAAGAGGTAACATTGTTCCACTTTTTCTCGTTTTTGTTATGAATTTGGGCATTTCTCAGAGTGATAAGCAATAGCTGCCATGTACATGACTTCGTTCGCTTCTTCCATAATAGCCTTTGGTAAGTTCACATAAATAATCAAAGTATAAAACTCCTAATAGACGACGATAAAAGTTCTCATTTGGAATATGATCACTTAAATGAAAAATATTGAATAGCTATTCTTGATAGATTATCTTGCCTTGCATAACCTGAAATACTCAATTATTCAATATCTTAGACTTGTGCAACAGGCACACTATGTAAAAGCTGCATTAAAAGGTAGCTTAGCCAAGCGGGTATGCACAATTAGAATTATTTAATGAAATAGGTACACTTCAAATTATCATGTTAATAAATAATAAATTACGCGAATCAGAGATTACTTATCAAATGGATATAAATTGCTCTAGAGAAAAACTATGGGAGGTAATATCAACACCAGGAAATCTTGAATTTTGTCATCCATTTTGTAAAGAAAATCAAGTAACTAAATGGGGTGAAGTTGGAGCACAAGATAGCATTCAATATTACAATGGACTTAAATTACATCGATTATTCACGGAGTGGAATATTGGGAAAGGATATAAATTGCTTATTGGGAGAGGTAGATATGCTACAGCAAAAGTTATATGGGAAATTTCAGCTAAAGAAGATGAGATTTCGACATTATCTATAACAATAAATATATATTCTGATATTGCTTTAAAAGGCTACTCGAAGTTTTTTCGTTGGGTAATTAAAGAATTTTACCTTTTACCCAAAATGTCAAATTATGTAAAAGATGTTGTAAAAGGGTTCAAATATTACATCGAAACTGGGAAGTCTGTAAAAAAGAACCAATTTGGAAATAATCGAATGTTTTCAAACATGAAAACCTGAAGAAATAAATTCCTGAGGGGAAAATAGAATTGATTACAATATAACTGTGGCTAACAAAAATATTCGTAATGGGGGGCGATTTGGGAAATTTGAATGATCAATTATCACATCAAATCCTTAGATTATTAGATTAAAAATTTGTCTTAATCAATTACAATACTTTTGAGATAACAATAATGAAGTGTAGTAAGCTAAAAAGTGAAGCTAAAAACGGGTATACTTACACCTATATTTACATCTCAAAAAAAAATCCTTGTAAATCAAGTGTTTACAAGGATTTTAGCGGAGAAAGAGGGAAACTCTTTCGCTATATCCTTAAAATGTTAATGTATTGATAATCAGTACAAATGCAAGATTTTAATTTGGTTGTTTTTTGTTAGTTGATCACTGTTTTGTGCACGGTTTGTACACCGAAAATAATTAAAATAATATAGTATTACAATATCTCTTTAGATTTGCTATCTTCTTTTTCTTTCTTAGACACTTTTTCTTTTTCGACTAAATCTGATAATTTTTGGGAATTTATAACCATAACTACATTGGAATAATAACCTTCAATATTTATATATAATTGTATTTTTTTATCATTAATATGGAAAATCTGGATAAATTGAGCCACCCAATCTGGATTAAATTGAGCAGGGTAAATGAAGTGTCAAAAGTTGATTCATTTGTGATGTAAATTTACTGTTTTTTGTCATTTTTTTCCTCATTGACTCTCCTTTGAGGTCAACTCTATGTGCTGCGTGAACCAGTCTATCTAAAATAGCATCAGCTATGGTCTGTTCTCCTATAATTTGATGCCAGGTTTCTGTTGGTAATTGTGATGCTATAATGGTAGATCTTTTCCCGTGTCTATCTTCTATTATTTCCATTAAAAAATGCCTATTTACATTGTCCAGAGCTTTTAATCCAAAATCGTCAAGGATAAGCAAATCTTGTCTTTCTAATTTATTAATTTCCCTTAGGTAAGAACCATCTGCTTTTGATGCTTTAAGTTTAGTAAATAGTTTGTTTGTATTAAAGTATATTACTTTAAACCCTAGAGAACAGGCTTGATGTCCTAAGGCTGAAGCTATATAGCTCTTACCAACTCCCGTGCTACCAGTAATTAATATATTTTCTTTGTTTTTAATAAACTCGCAGGTATTAAAACGTTGTATTTGATTCTTATCGATATTCCTTTTAGGATCATAATCTATTTGCTCCATAAATGCCTTATATCTAAACTTAGCTACTTTAGTTAGGCGCTCTATTTTTCTATTATGTCTGTCGTCCCATTCAGATTGCAATAGATATGCTATTAACTCATCATTAGTATAATTAATACTATTAGCCTGTAAGGCTTCACTAAAAGCTCTATGCATTCCATAAAACTTTAGTTGTTTCATCTGTTCTAACGTTTGTATATTCATTTGTTTTAATTATTTATAATAATCTTTTCCTCTTATGTTTTTATGCAATGGTAATTGCTGATCAACTTCTTGTGGTTCTTCTATACTATCCCAGCCTTTATCCAATATCCTTTCAATCATTTTATAATTATAAGCACCATAATCTAATGCTCTTTTACAGGCATTGTTTAATCGTTCAGGAGTTACTTTTTTCGCTAGATATAAGATTCCTAAACAAGACTTATAAGACTGTTCTGGATGTTGTTTTTTATCCAAAATTTTAATGATATATGCTTTACACGCTTTCCCTATATCTGAAGCCCAAGCGATAAAACGTTCTGAACTCCATTCACTAACAAACCTATGGTATGAAGGCATATGCTCCTTTTCTGTAGTATATTGGTATTTTCTCTTATCTCTAGTGTGTAAAGCTATCAACTCGTTTTTGTGATAGATTTCAATAAGACTATTTGAGTATATAATACGAACCTTCTTTCCTATGTATTTATAAGGAGCGCTGTAATAATGTTTATCCTTGTTAAAATATATATGACTGTTTTTATGAACAGTACCAGTTGCATATTGTTTAAGTTCATAACGTTTTTCAGGTAATGGTTTTAATGCTTGTTGTTCAACTTCTTCAAAAAGGGAGACTCTAGAATAATCCCTACCTCTAAAAGACATCTGATTATGTATTTTTAGTAATTCTAGTATAGCATTGTTAATACTTGCTTTATTATGGAATGTCTGATTCCTTAGCGGTGCAAATACTCTTGTGTAAATAATACGAACAGCATTTTCCACAATAGCCTTATCTCTAGGCTTGTAGGCCCTAGTAGGTAATACAGTTGTTTCATAATGTTCTGCAAAACTGGCAAAAGTTTCATTCACCTTGGGTTCGTATTTACTGCTTTTAGTTACTGCTGCTCTAAGATTGTCAGTAACTAATGCATCCGGCACGCCTCCATAAAACCATAATGCATTTTCAACACACCTAATAAAGTCTTCTTTCTTTTGGCTCTCACAAGCTTCCACATAGGTATATTGACTACTACCTAATACACAAACAAAAACCTCTAGCTCTTGCAGTTCTCCTGTATGTTCATCTACTAGGGTTAATTTTTTTCCTGTAAAATCTATAAATAACTTATCTCCCGCCTTGTGATTTAAATGCATTACTGGAGAGATCTCTTTACGCCATTCTCTATACCAATAACAAAACTGAGCTAATTGGTAACCATCAGGGTGTTTTTCTTTATATTCTTCCCATAGTAAACGTTGAGTTACTCCTGTTTTTCTTATCTCTTTATCGAAGTAAGGAAAGTATTGTTCTAATTCTAATAATTGATCGCTCTTACGTTTCTCTGAAGATTTAAACAACTTATGAAGATCTTCTATAGTCATCTCAGATACTTCATAAGACGTTAATTTGTAACGCTGAAAAAATGATATGTATTTAGTAACAGTATTTCTGGATACTCCTATCTGAACACTAATCTTTCGTTTGCTAATCCCTTGAGAATATAACTTAAATATCTTTTTTACTTTTCGCATGTCTATTTGTGTATTTGCCATAATCTTTTTTTTCAAAAAAAGACTATTTATAAATCACAAATAGAATCAACTTCTAATGGTTCAATTTAAACCAGATCACTATGCTCAGTTTAATCCAGAAAAGGTGGTTCAGTTTAAACCAGATTTATTGGTATAATATACCCAGATTTTGCATCTATACCAAGTAGCTTATTTCGTCTATTAGTCTCTTCTTCTGTTGCTTTTATTTTTTGTTCACATAGATCAAAAATGGCTTTTTCAATGTTCTCATTTTCATTTAAACCATTGTACACATTTCTTATCATGGAGCTACCATAAGGTGTTCCTTTTCTATTGGTAATACTGCGTTCTTTTAAAATCTTTAATACATCTTCTGTATAGTGATACCCTAAAATTGATCTTAATTTTTCATGTTGTTTTTTAGTAATCATGGTTCATTGAGTATGTGACTATTTAAGGTTAATGATTTCGATAAGAAATATTAGCTATATTGATTATTAGTAAACTAATGTTGTGTAATAATTTCAATGGAATCTTTTTCATTCAATATATTCGTCCAAAAATCACTGTAAAAGTTGACTGTTTTCAATAGTTGCTTATGCGTTCCTTTTACTTTTGTTTGCCCATCTTCAATCACATAAATACAATCTGCTATATGTTTTAGTGAATGCAATCGGTGCGATATGAAAATGATACTTATTTCAGTCTTTAACCTTTTTAATAATTGCAATACAAAATATTCTGTTTTACGATCCATTGCAGAAGTAAACTCATCTAGTATTAGTAACTGAGGCTTTTTATATAAGACACGAATAAGTGCTAATATTTGTTTTTGTCCACCAGATAAATTGATTCCACTTTCCCCAAGTATTGTTGCATAGCCTTGTGGTAAACTTTTTATGAAATCTTCAAAACCATATTCTTTTATGAATGCATGAATGTCTTCAAAACTAGCTTCTTGACCTAAGGCGATATTGTCAAGTACATTCCCTGAAAACAAGGTGATTTCTTGTGGAATAACACCAATTAGTGAGCGCCAATCTTTTGTTTTGATTTCTGTAAGAGGAAAACTTTTATTTATGATAATCGTTCCATTTTCAAAATGATAGAATTTCTGAATAATTTGTCCTAGCGTACTTTTTCCGCATCCACTTTCTCCAACAACGGCGACACATTGATTCTTTTCGATAGTTAGATTGATATTTTTTAGTAGCTGTTTACGTCCGACAAATCGAAATGATAGATTTTTTATTTCTAAAGATTCAAAATTTGAAAGTGATTCGTTCCCTGTTTCTTCTTTTTCTAAAGCTGCAAACTCATACATTCTATTAAAAGCTACTTTTGCTTCATTAATAGGAATGGCAATGAGAGCCAAACTTGCTACTGCGGGAAGTAAGGAACTAGCTATGCCTAGTACAGCGGTTAGTTCTCCAATAAGCATGGATTCGTAATATACCTTTAAGGAAGCAAATATTAGGATACCCATTAAAAATAATACACTGAAAATACCCGATATTAAAGATAAGCGTACGTTGATCTTTCCGAGTGCAAATGCCTTATCTTGATAGTTGCCATAAATTATTTGATTTATTTTCTGAAATATGTTTTGGCGGTTATTATTTTTAATTGTGGCAATACCTTGCATGGAGATAATATAGTTGCTTTCATACATTGCATACCCTTGCATCACCTCTTTTTGCGCTTTTATGATTTTTGTATTGAAGCTGTAAATCAACAAAAAATAAAATGGCAAGCTGATAAAAGCAATAAGCCCTATTTGCCAAGAGTATACAAATAGAAAAATAAAAGATACTACAGTAACAAGTGCATTGATAATGATATTTCCTGTAATCATTTTAATTACATTTTGTACCCGTTGTGTGTCATTTAACCTTGCTACTAATTCGCCTATTTTTCGCGTATCAAAAAAAGGCTTTGGTAAATGGAGCAACGAAGTATAAAAACGGTCAATAATTCTATTATTGAAGTCCTTACTTTGACGTATCAAAAAGTAATCTCGCAGGCTGCTGAAGAATGCTTTTATCAACAATAAAACGGTAATTAAAACGATACCTAAAATTAGCATTTGCATATCTTTTGAAGGGAGAATAGTATCAATAAGTTTTTGAGAAAAAACAGCCATACTCATACTCAAAATAGCAATGCAGAGTCCTAAAACGATACTAAAGGACAGTAGTCTGTAATCATGTTTTAATATTCCTAAAAACCATTCTTTTTTTGATGTTGCTTTTGTTGATGCTTTCTCAAACTTTTCATTTGGAAATAATGTCAAACATGTTTTTGATTTCCAATACTGTAAGAGTTCTTCCTTTGTGTATTCAGATATACCTTTTGCAGGATCTCCAATACTAAACTTTCCATTTTCATACCCATAACAAACGACATAATGCTGCAACTTATTTTCAACTACAAAATGGAGAATAACAGGTTGTTTGTGTTCTATTAATGCCTCTACAGTAGAGGAACAACCCTCAGCATTGAAACCAAGTGAATTTGCAGCTTGATAAAGTCCTAATAAAGTAGTTCCTTGAATATTTGTGCCACTGGCTTCTCTCAGTTTTTCAAAAGTATTGCTTCCGCCGTACAGTTTTATAATGGATAATAAGCAGGCAACACCACAGTCACTTTGGTCAAGCTGTAGAGTAAATGTTTTTTGTATCTCTTTCTTTGTAAACGTTACTTTTTCCATACATGAGAAATTGTTAGTGTTTATTGATAATTTTTAAGATGCCACTTGCAGTGATCTGTCCAACATGCTTTTTTATAAGCTTCTGTTGCTTGTTATAAATCAGTGTAGTAGGAATAGATTGAATACCCATTTGAGTACTAAATAGACTATTGAAATCATGTAAAAATGTGATGTTAGATTGTTGATTAAGTTTGTGGATTGTAGCAAACTCGCGTATATCATTCATAGATTGATCTGAGACAAATAATAACTGTGTATTATGAAATTTTTCAATAGTACTGAGTATGCTTTCTGCTTCATTTTTACAAAAATCACACTCACTATTAAAAAACAACAATGCTGTTTTACTTTCTTTAGAGAGCTGCTCATTTGAAAAATAAGAACTATCTATGCGTAATAAGTTGAAATTGGGTAAACTTTCAATATGTAGATTGGCTTTTGTATTAGCTTCTACCTTAGTAGAAATATGAAAGAAAAGATACCCCAATAAAGCCAAAACAATTGTAATGATAATAAATCCTATTACTTTCTTCATCTGTTCGTTGATTGATTATGTTGATTTTTAAAAAGTAGCGATATCTACTAACTAAGATGAAGTGATAAAAATATCATTCCCGTCACCCAAATTACAAGAGAAACTCCATAGCTACTTGCTACTATACTAAAGCCTTTTCCGATAGATTGTTTTATTTGTTTACTTATCAAATAAGCTAAGAAAAACCAATATAGTACTTCAAAGAGATTTAAGGTCTGTAACGGATACACTAACCAAGATGCTATATTTTCATAGTTGACAAAAGTTAATACCGATAATGGATAAAAATTTTGAATATCTACTAACGTATAGTTTGGAACAAAACAGTAAAGCCACAATGTTTTAATTACAATAACACCTAAAAAAATAAACTCTGCTTTTACCACGGCTCTAAAAATAGTTTTATACTTCATTTCTTCTCCAAAAAAGAATAATCCTATATCAAGAACTAGGGCTATTATCGAGACTTTTATCAGCAATAAAATAGGGATAAACAAATAGCCCACCCATTGCCATTTTTGTTTAAAATTGAGAATTTCTGCTATTTGCCCTTGTGTAAACTGATCTGCTAAAGAGTTTACGTAAAGACTTTCTGCTCCTAATACGCCATTTGATATAATCCCTAAACAGAATATACCAAACGTTAATAACAAAAAATAGGAAGTTGTATCAAGTTTCATTGTATTTGTTTTTTTAGTTAGAATTAGCACATAACTATCCAGTCTTATCAATAATTGATAAGGTTAAAATGTAATTAAGGCTAAAAAGATTCTAAGAGTTATTTTCTATTTTTTCTGTAGTCAAAGTATTGATAGATAGTTACTAATGCTAGTGTGAAATATAAACAAGCACGTAAATATTTACTCAAAGAAACAATGCCTATCAGGTCTATAATTAGTAAGACTATAACTGCTATTAGTAGAAAAGGTATAATTATCTTTTTCATGGAATTTCTTTTATTGTGATTTGTGAGAGGTTGTCTTAGATATTAGTAGACAACCTCTTTTGTTTAGTCCTAAGTTAGTGCATTGATTCCACAACCAACGGCTACTATTCCACCTATGGCTGTTCCAATCCAACCTACAGGATTCCACCAATTTGCGGCGACCCCTATTGCATATCCGCCTGCAACTACTCCATATCCAATACAAAAACCATCGACAGCATCACCAAAATCACCTCCAGTAATTACGTCTAAATCTTGAAAATTTAATTTTTCCATATTAAAATTATTTTAAGATTAAAGTTTTCTAACATGCATTAGCTATCGAGACAAAAGTTCCTGCTAATAGTCCGATAAGACCACCAACCATAAAACCTATTGGTCCTCCAACAGCCGCACCTGCAACAGTTGCACCAACCATAACTCCGTTACCTACATCAGTACAATCGCGATCGTCACCAGCGACTAGAGTTTGCATTTGATTTAATTCTAATTTTCTCATAAAGATTTTTAATTTAAATATCTACCTACTCTTTCGTTTTTCGGCTTCCACGACAATTGTTTTGAGTGATTTGCAACACTTTTATCAACATTTGCCGTGATCTATATTTAAAAATATATATCTTTGATTTCCACATCGTAGGCAAATATTTTTTTGTTTACTGAAAGTCTTTCATTTATATGGAAGCTTTTTTGTTGGACAAATATATTTTCATAAAACAAGTGAAGCAATCTTTTGTGACCATCATTTATAAATTAATAGTATTTATTTGTAAATTATGGTTGTTTTTTCAATTATATGATTGAAGTTGATTAGAAAATATTAATTTATAGTAATATATACCTATTTTAATGAAAACCCTCTTAAGAAAATATTCATTAATATTTTTATTCTTTCATTCTTTTTGTTCCATATCGCAGGAAGCTAAATTCGATTCTTTGAGTAAGTTTAGTTTTCAAGAACTTTCTGATAAGTTTCATAATTCTGAGAAATTAAATGATGTATATGCAAAATATTATTTAGATAGGGCTAAAGAAAATCGAGATACTTTGCATATTGCTAGAGGTTATAAGTTATATACA
>NZ_JAKVBC010000066.1 GCF_022447245.1 Kordia sp.
ACCTGTTAACAGGTATTTGATGAAAAATAAACAAGTAGCTTGATATATGATTATTCACTTAACTTAGCGTAAAATCTATCCTCTAAATGGGGGAATGATCATAAAGATTTTGCTATTTTGTTATGTATTTTTATAAAAACATCAAAAAAAATATACTATGAACAATACCGTAATAAAAAAAATAAATAAAAAAATATTTCCTAGCAATTATATTTTTCCACCTGATTGGATTATTTTAGGTGTTAATAATGTGTGTAATCTACATTGTAAAATGTGTGATGTTGGCACAAAAAACTTGGAATCAAATTTTGCACAGAATTTGGTTGGGACACATCCGCTAAATATGCCATTACCTTTGATTAAAAAAATTATTGATCAAATGGTAGACTATTATCCTAGTTCAAAATTGGCATACGCTTTTACTGAGCCTCTCGTATATCCACACTTGGAAGCTTCTCTAAAATATGCAAAACAAAAAGGTATCGAATGTTCAATTACAACGAACGCGCTTACTTTAAAACATAAGGCAAGAATTGTGGCAGATATTAATGTGTATATCTCACTGGATGGTCCACAAGATATTCATAATGAAATTAGAGGTCATAAAAAATCCTTTCAAAAAGCAATTGAAGGTACTGAAGAAGTATTCAAAATCAACCCAAATGCAACAATTGGTGTTTTTTGTGTGATTACGGAATGGAATATTGGACATTTAAATGAATTTCTAGACTTTTTTAAAGACTATCCACTGAAACAAATCGGATTTATGCATTCTAATTTTGTAGAAGAAGACATTGCTGATACTCATAATAAAATTTGGGCAAACTCGTATCCTGCAACTGCTTCTAATACCGATGAAGTTAATGTTGATAACTTGGATTTGGATGTACTTTGGGATGAGATTGCAACAATAAAATCTAAGAATTATAAATTCCCAATTAGTTTTTCTCCCGAAATTACTTCAAAAGAAAAACTAAAACAATATTATTATAACCCTGAAATAAAGATTGGAAAAATGTGTAATGATGTATTTACCAATATAATGATAAAATCAGATGGAAGCGTAATTCCTGCACATGGAAGATGCTACAATTTAGAATTGGGAAATATTTATGAACAAAACTTAAGGCAAATTTGGAATGGACGTGTATTGTCAAAATTCCGTTCAACACTTTCTAAAAATGATGGTTTATTGCCTGCATGCAGTCGTTGTTGTAGTGCTTTTTAAGAGGCTCACTCTACAGAGTCATACAATCTCATCTGTACAAAGATTCCTCGCTAGCGCTAGTTTATAACTAGTGCCGAGAATGAGTGAGTCAAGCGCTACCGCTAGTTTTCAAAACTAGTGGCGTTAAGAGTAAGTAAAGTATAATTTTAGCTAAAAAAGCCTAGATGCGGCAGGGTTGTAAAATGGAAAGTATACAAATGTAAAAAAATATAGAAAAGGAAGATCTTATAACGTAGATATGCCAAATTATTTCCTCTCGCTAGCGTTAGTTTATAACTAGTGCCGAGAATGAGTGAGTCAACATAGTAGTAAACAAAACAGAAAGCTATGCTAATTTTTTAGTGTAGCTTTTTGTATTTTAAAAAATATATAAGCGTCACATATTCCTGTTCCATATACACTATTTTAGTTATGTTGAATAATCCCCAAGAAAACCATAGCATTCAACATAAACTTAGATGTAGAAATACTGTATATGAAGCTTTCAAAAAATTCATTTTCAAAACATAAAGTTAAGGCATTTAACTTACAAGAAATCCTAATAGTTTTAGCTATTATTGGAATCTTACTCCTTATTGCGCTACCAAATCTAATGCCATATATCAACAAGGCAAAAGCAGTTGAAGCACAAACGCAACTCAAAGCAATTCACTCGATGCAAACACAGTATCGTTATTTGTATTCCCGCTATTCCAATGATTTTAATGAGATAGATTTTGAAGTTCCACTCACCACAAATAAAGGTGGAACAGCTCGCTATTCTTATGAAATTACAGCTGCCGATAATGGTACATTCAAAGCACGAGCAGAAGCTATAGAAGACTTTGATGGAGATGGAATTATGAATGTTTGGGAAATTGATGAAAAAGGCAATCCTAAAGAAATTGTAAGAGATTGATCGCCCTTATAAAAATCATATTAATCCTTTCTCTGATGCTCATAGCTTATCAAGATATCAAAGATAGAAGTGTCTACTGGTTTCTATTTCCTATAGTAGCCTCTACTGCTGGATATTTATATTTTACGGAAACATTTTTCGAACTATTTTGGAGAATGACAGTAGTGAATTTAGGAATTATAGTATTGATTTTAGTAGTGCTTCAAACCTATACAAAATTCAAACTAAAAACGAGTTTACAAGAAGTTTTCGGATTGGGTGATGCATTGCTATTTATGAGTTTATGCGTAGCATTTCCAATAGCTCCATTTATCATTTTTTTTGTGTTTTCACTACTTTTTTCACTAGTGCTTCACTTTGTGCTTCAACATAAAATGAAACAACTGTCAGTGCCACTTGCAGGGTATATGAGTCTATTTTTTATCGCAATCTATCTACTAGATTGGACAGGATTACTTTTAAATATATACAACACTTACTAATGGAAGTACAAGATTATAATATTCAGGTTTCATTACAACAGCTCATCAGCAGTTCACAAGCCTATCATTATCGCGTGATTCCGATTATGCATGAAAATGACATATTGACTTTTAAGTCAGAATCTACTAGTGAAGCGTTGCGTAAAGAACTTGCAATTGTATTTGACAAAGAGGTTCAACTCGAATTAGAAGCTGCTGAGAATATAGATAAATATTTAGCGACGAACTTTCGTAAAACATCCAGTAGCAAAGCAGAAGCATTACATTATACGGACGATTTTTTACAGAAAATCATCATCGCTGCAAAAGATATTGGAAGTAGTGATATTCACTTTGAACCCTATGAACATTCGTGTAGAATTCGCTTTCGATTGGACGGAAAACTCAAAGAACAATATATAATTCCACTAGCAGAATATCCTGTGATTATCAACAAAATCAAGATCAAAGCACAGTTAGATATCTCTGAAAAACGTTTGCCGCAAGATGGACGTATTACGATCAACAATGTACAAGGTGAATTTGACATACGTGTTTCTTCCCTTCCGACCTTACATGGTGAAAAAATGGTGCTTAGAATCCTAAGCAAAGATGCCAATCATATCAATTTAGAAGAATTAGGCTTTTCAGAAGATGAATTATACACATATAAAGAAATCATCAAAAAGCCGAATGGAATCATTTTGATTTCTGGTCCGACAGGTTCAGGAAAAACAACAACATTATACGCAACCTTGAAGCTTCTAAATGATGCTGAAACGAATATTTTAACGATTGAAGATCCAATTGAGTATACGCTGGAAGGAATCAATCAAGTACAATTAAAAGAAAATATTGGACTCGATTTTTCAAGTACGCTGCGTACATTTTTACGTCAAGACCCAGATGTCATTATGGTGGGAGAAATTCGTGATGCGAAAACAGCGAATATGGCAATTCGTGCCGCATTAACTGGACATTTAGTATTATCAACCATTCACACAAATTCTGCTTGGGCAACCATTTCGCGATTGATTGATATGGATATTCCTCCATTTTTGATTGCAAGTACTTTAAATATGAGTGTAGCACAACGTTTGGTTCGAAAACTATGCAACCATTGTAAAAAAGAACAACCTATTGAAACTGCTACGCTACCCAAAGATGTGATACTACCAAAAAGTGTACAAACGCATCATGTGGCGGTAGGTTGTAATGCTTGTTATCAAACTGGGTATTTAGGAAGAAAAGCAATTTATGAGATTATTCCGATTGGAACAGAACTCATTAATCAGATCAAAGAAAATGAAACTGAAATCTCAGCGTATCTGAAAGCAAAAAATATACATACATTAAAAGACAATGCTATTAAGTTGATTGAAAATGGAACAACATCCATCGATGAGGTGTACGCATTGTTATCAAATTAGAAAAAGATGAAGAAATTAATTGTAATCATATTACTGTGCTTTGTGCAACTCGCGGTTTTTGCACAAGAACAACCGCGCATTGAAGCGATTAAGAATCAATTAGAAACTCTTGCAGTTGATAATGTTGGACTTACCGAAAATGTAAAGACTGATATCAGCATTAATGGCGCAACATTAAGTAGTTTTTTATTGGCAATTGCAGATATTCACAAATTAAACTTTAATATTTCTTCTGAATTAAATCGAATTTCTGTAGCTACTAATTTTCCAAATGTAACTGTTGGAGATTTGTTGGTCTTTTTATGCAAAGAACATGATTTAACGATTGAGTTTACGGGAAATATTCTTTCGATAAAAAAGTATATAAAGCCAATTGAAAAAGTGCAGCCAAAAGCAATTCCAATGTCGTACGATATGAAAAATGATCGTGTGAGCTTGGATATCAAGTCAGATACCTTGTACACAGCTTTTAAAAAAATCATGGATAAAACGGGAAAGAATTTAAGCTTCTCTCCAGATATTGAAAATAAACAAATCACGTTTTATGTTAAAAATACTTCGTTTGATACTGCCATGGAACAATTAGCATTTGCAAACGGGCTGTACATGGAAAAAGCGAGCAATGGCTTTTACATATTTGAAAGTGATGTACAGGCAGTTTCAGAGAACCAAAATAATGCGAGTTCAGCGCAACCGAAAGTGAGAAGAAGAAAATCAAATTTTAACTTTAAGATTTTAGATAAGCAACGAAAAATAGTAGAAGTCGATTTTACCAATGTTTCTATTGATGCAGTGATTCATGATATTGGAACTGCATTAGACATCGATATTTTTACTTCTACACCACTTACTAGTGCAGGAACTGCAAGTTTTACTTCCAAACGAATTCATTTCGATGATTTATTAACCAAAATGTTTGAAAGTAACCAAGGTCAATCCACTATGGTAACTACTAATTCTAATAGAGGAAATAGAAATCAACGCGGAAATCAGAACAATCAAAATAATCAAACAGGAAATACAGAACAAGCATTTTTCACCTTCAAGAAAGACCGAAACATGTATATTTTTGGAACGGCAAATCAACTCAGTTTACGCGAAATCTCGATTATTCCATTAATGCATCGTTCTATTGAATTGCTAACTGATTCTAAAGGTAGTTACTCTACTAGAGCTAGAGGCAGTAGTGTTGGACAGAATACTGCAAGTTTTGGAAGTGGAAATCAATTTGATTCTTTCTCTGGAGGAGGAAATACAGGAAATAGAACTACATTAAGTAGAAGCGGGCAATCAAATCAAGGAAATGGCTTGGCAAACAACAATCAAAGTC
Organism: Kordia sp.; assembly: GCF_022447245.1. GTDB lineage: Bacteria > Bacteroidota > Bacteroidia > Flavobacteriales > Flavobacteriaceae > Kordia. The sequence goes on from NZ_JAKVBC010000066.1 coordinate 5,348, forward strand.
AAGCTGAAGCACTGATTAATATTTTGCCTTCAGATCTAATTGCGGATTTACAAATTCAAGCAGATTTTGAAATGAATAGTTTTTATGTAAGTGGACCTAGTTCTAGTGTGAAGCGTTTTCGAAATTTTATTGAAAAAATAGATCAACCAGTTCCTGTAATTTTAATAGAAGTGATGCTCATAGATGTGAGTAAATTATCTGTGGTAGAAACTGGAATCAGTTGGGGAATTGGAGATGGACCAACGCAAACCAGCGGAAGCATTTTTCCAACTACAAACCTTACACTTGGTGCAAATACAGTCAATCGTGTGATTGGTGGTTTTGATGGTTTTGGTTCGTTCAATTTAGGAAAAGTAGTGCCTGAATTCTTTGCAAATATTTCAGCGATGGAACAAGATGGTGATATCAAGATTCGTTCTACGCCAAAAATATCGACACTTAATGGACATCGTGCTACACTTTCTAATGGAACTACGTCGTATTATGCGGTAACACAGCGTAATATATATGGAACAGACAATCCACAAACTTCAGAGATTACAAATTATTATCCGATTGATGCAGAACTTGGAATTTCTATCAAACCAATAGTGTCTGGTGACGGGCAAGTAACCCTAGATATCTTTGTCATTCAATCTACTTTTGGAAATCGTATTGAAGAAAATGCGCCACCAGATATAAGTTCTAGAGAATTTAGGTCTATCATTAGAATGCGCGATCAGGATATTGCTGTTTTGGGTGGAATTGAAGAAATGCAAAACAGAAACGAAGGAAATGGGGTTCCTTTCCTAGCCAGAGTTCCCGTAATTAAGTGGCTTTTCAGCAAAAGAAGAAGACAAAAATCAAAATCTAGACTTACGGTACTTATCAAACCTACGGTCATTCATTAATGTTAGTACAACTCAAAACATATCTTTTATACGGAAATACCTATTGCGGTATTGAGCACAATAGCAGACACACTATTGAAGCTATCCTATTGAAAAAAAAGAAAAGTGAAGTTGTAATAAACGATTCTTTTGAAGCAAAAACTATTGAAGAAATTGCAGAGGGCTTGCCAAAGAAGCAACATGCATTTTTGATTGTAAATAACGATGTTGTTTTAAGTAAACATATTAAAAGTACAGAAAAACAAAGTAATCGATTGTTATACGAAGCATTTCCCAATCTAAAAATCAATGACTTTTACTATGAAATTGATTCACATGGAAGTTTTTATAATATTGCTATTTGTAGAAAATCTACTGTAGATAAACTCATCAAAGATTACAATAAACATGGAATTACCATCATTGGCTTTTCGCTTGGAAATACTATAACTTCTACAATCAATGATTTTATAGAAGCACCAACGTTTTACACATCTAATGCATTAGTAACCAAAGAAAATATCGACATCAAAGGAATTTCGATGGAAGACGCTATTCCAAAAGAATCGTATAGTATCAATGGATTGGAAGTAAAAAATACGCAATTATTGCCCTTTTCTGGAGCATTGTCTTGTATTTTAAAATCAAGAAGTACTGTTTCTAATTTTGAAGAAACGGAAGTAAAACTCCAGGGAGACTTTCGTCAGAAGCGCTTCTTTAGTCAATTTATACTTTTTGGATTAGGTTTTATTCTATTGCTATTACTGTTGAATTTTTTTATGTTCAATTCTTACTACGAATCTGTGGAGCATATGAAACAAACTGCTGCTGTAAATAGTTCGCAAAAAGAAAAGTTACTAAAACTAAAAGCAGTAGTAGATGAGAAACAAAAAATGGTAGATGATATCTTAAAAAATTCATCATCCAAAAGTTCGTATTATATTGATGCTATTGCAAATTCACTTCCAAATACATTGCAATTGGCAGCACTAAAATACCAACCAATTACTAAAAGAATCAAAAAAAATGTAGCAATTCAATCGGATAATAACACCATTTTAATTTCAGGGATATCTACTGATAGTGATTTATTTTCTGAGTGGATTCAAGCTTTAGAAGATTTGGATTGGATTGTAAACGTTACGGTAGTGAATTATGGTTCTCAATCGAAAAATAGCACAGATTTCTCACTAAAAATTCAAATCTCTAATGACTAATACCCTAAAAAACAGACTGTTGGTTGGTGGATTTGTGATCCTGCTTTTTCTGTGTTATAAATTTGCAATTTCAAATACCTTTTCACTAAAAGCAGAGCATTCCAAACTTCTCAAAGAGCAAAAAATCTTTGAAAATACACCAAAACAAATTGCGCTACTAAAGAAAAAAGAACAGTATTATGATTCTCTGCTGACCAAATACAAGATTGGAGGAACATCGTTACAGAATAATCTTCTAAATACAGTTACTACATTTTCAAAAAATCATGATTTGAAAGTGGTAGATTTTTTAGAACCGCATGTTTACAGAGAAAAGTCGCTTACTGTAAACACGTACTGGTTTTCGGTTGAAGGACATTTTAATAACATTTTACAACTCATCTACACACTAGAACAACGCACCAAATATGGTGAAGTGATTAGTGTATCTTATGAAAAAAAGAAAAACTACCGCACAGGAAGATCGTACTTACAAGCGAGAATAATGTTGCAAAGTTTTGGGTAAATTGAAATTCTAATGATTACGTAATTTTGGAAAAATTACTGGACTTATTTTTCAATGGATTAAGTCTAGCTGGAATTATAATAGCAATATTTCTACTATTTCGAAAGCTAGAACTTAAATATATAAATACCTTTTTTATAAAGGCATGGTTGGCAGTGATTACTACCCAAATGGCTTTTTATCTGTTAAATATTAATACCATTATTCCTGAAAATCTTGCTATAAATTACTATGCTTTTCCACTTTCTTTATTACTGATGCCTTTTTTCTATTTAACAATTGTCGATTTAACAAAAATTAGAAAAATTACCACCCTAGAAATAATTTTACACATATCACCTTATCTTTTTTACATCATTTATTTAACAATCATTGATTATACGAATGATGGAACCATTATCACAAAAAATGGCTTTTTATTGTTGCCAAGCGGACTTCCTAAATTTGTGTATCTATACAGAGGAATTCCTTTGGCTATTTCAGGTTTTCTATACAGTGTGTTTTGTCTTTTAGCGATGATGAAGTACAAGAGAAATTTGAAAAAAACTTTTTCAAATACAGATAAGCAGCAATTGAAATGGATAAATTACTTGGTTTGGGCCATTATTCTCTTATTTATATTGATCTATTTTGCGGTTATATTTCGCACAAACTTTAAAATCATTGAACCATCTCTAACTTTCAAACTAGTCAATATATTTTTATTCTTCTTCTTAACTGCTTTTGGATACAGATATCAAAAACAACTTATTTATTTCATTAAAAACAATGTAGAACTACCAAAATTACCTGTAAAAATTAAATACGCGAATTCTTCCTTAAACAGGGAAGAAATGGAAATGATAGCACTTAAACTATCTAAAATATTACAGGAACAAGCGTTGTACTTAGACGAATACTTAACACTTCAAAAAGTAGCCGATATTAGCAAAGAAACTACGCAACATATATCGCAAACACTAAGTACATACCTCGATACGAATTTTTATGATTATGTAAATGAGTTTCGATTAAATCTTGTCGAAACCAAACTAAAAGATGAGGCTTTTTCCAAATTTTCTATCATAGGAATTGCTATGGATTGTGGTTTTAAATCAAAATCTACGTTCTACAAACTCTTCAAAAAGAAAAACGGAATCACACCTGCAGAATTCCGAAAAATACACTAAATAGTTCCTTCCCGATTTAAATAGACCGTAGTAAAACATGCTCTTTGTACTATTGATATAGCCAAAAAGTTCGATGAAGAAATAGTAAAGAACAAAAGCATTCTTTTTAAATGCAAAATACAGATAATCAGTTATTTGAAGTTTAATAAAAGAATCTACAATTGTCGAAAAGTAGATGTTTTTTGTTGTTTCCTCGCTTTTTGGAAGATAGTTTTGATCAAAATAATTACGAGTTGAATTTTAAATCACAAAACAAAATTTCATGAAGGGCAGGAATCCAAATCAAATCTCAATTTATCAAAAAAATGAACGAATCAACATCGCATTTCACGATATAATTTGTGTGGAAGCTGCAGGTTGTTATTCCATATTTCATACAAGAAATAATAACATATATGTGAGTTGTCATCCGCTAAAATATTACGAACAGCTCTTCGCCAAAGCTTCCTTTTTTAGGATCAATAGATCGTTTCTAATCAATCAAAACTATATCACTTATTTTCATATTGACACCCGAGAACTCATCCTTTCTAACAAGCTCCAACTCACTGTGAGTTTTAGAAAATGCAAATCATTTGTAACTGCTGTATACGGTAATTGTCAAAAATTAAAATATAAAAGATACATTCAAAAATTAAATACATCGAACCTAACAGCCAATATATAACCACAAGTATTTTACGAATTAAAAATGAACAATTTTATGAAAAAATTACTGTTT
>NZ_JAKVBC010000067.1 GCF_022447245.1 Kordia sp.
ATTAATAAAAAATGGAAGTAAAACAAGTAAGACTTTATATTTTTTCAAAATAGTTTATGCTTTGGTGTTTAAAAAACCAATCAATTTTTGTACCGCTTTCCCACGATGTCCCACACGATTTTTTTCTTCTAGCGAAATTTGAGCGAATGTTTCTGAAAAACCATCAGCCATAAAAATTGGATCATAGCCAAAACCTTTGTCGCCTCGTTTCTCTTTGATGATCGTTCCTTCACAAATTCCTGTAAATGTATGTTGTTCTCCATTTAGAATCAATGCAACGACCGTTTTGAATTGCGCGGAACGATCTTCTTTGTTTTGAAGATTATTCAATAATTTATTCATATTGTCGTCTGCATTTCGTCGTGGACCGGCATAACGTGCAGAGAAAACACCTGGTTCACCGCTTAAAGCATGAACTTCTAAGCCTGTATCATCTGCAAAACAATCGTATCCATAATGTTCTTTTACGTATTGTGCTTTTTGAATGGCATTCCCTTCGATGGTAGGCTGTGTTTCAGGAATATCATCTTCACAATTAATATCTTTTAAACTTAATACAGTGATGTTTTTGGGTACTAAAGATTGTACTTCTTTGACTTTATTTTGATTGTTGGTGGCAAATACGATTTTCATGGATTCTAATTTTTTATCGATGATGATACGGTTCATTACGTAATATGGTGAATGCTCTATACAATTGCTCTACAACAAATAAACGTACCATTTGGTGTGAAAAGGTCATTTTTGATAAAGATACTTTTCCTTGCGCTTTGGCGTAAACGTTTTCAGAGAAACCATACGGTCCGCCAATTACGAACACTAAAGTTTTGATTCCTGAATTCATGCGTTTCTGTAAATAGGTTGAAAGTTCTACGGAAGTGAACTGTTTTCCGTTTTCATCTAACAAAATCAATATATCAGACGAAGATAACTTTTTAAGAATCAATTCACCTTCTTTTTCTTTTTGTTGTACTTCACTTAAATTTTTAGTGTTTTTCAAATCTGGAATAATTTCCAAATCAAATTTAATATAATGTGATAAACGTTTTACATACTGATCGATCAATTGTTGCAATTGTTTATCATCAGTTCTTCCAATAGCGAGTAACTTAATATTCATGCCTCAAAAATAAAGGAATTTTTAAGAAATTGCGTATCTGTGTTTTTGAGAAAATCAGAATTTAAAAAAAACTTTATGTGTATAGAAACAATGGTTTTGCCCTAAGCGTAACTCGTGAAGTATTCTTACGTTGCTTACACAATCAAAAAATAGTTAATCATTAAAAAAAAAAGAATAACACTTACTAAAGTTTAACAAAAACACAATTTCAAAAGTAAATACACTGACTGTAAAAGGAGGAGATCTACTGCATCACAATCTGACTGTGTATCACATTGTTTAGGATGGGAATGTCACGATCATGAATAGATTTAAATTCTTAGTAAACATTAATAGTAGTATCATCTTTATATAGCTGGTGCTTTTTTATTTTCCAATAATTATGTAACACATTTTGGATATGCAATATAAACTTCGCAATTTTGATGTAATTACTATTTATTATAAAGAATGATTTCAGAAACGCAATTTCAAAAAGAATTAGAGTTAATTATAGCAAACGCAATTAGAGAAGATGTTGGTGATGGCGATCACAGTTCACTAGCTTGTATTCCCAATACAGCTATAGGAAAGGCAAAATTATTGGTAAAGGATGAAGGAATTATTGCAGGTGTCGAATTTGCCAAAATGGTCTTTAACTACGTAGATCCAGAGATGGAAGTGGAAACGCTTATCGAAGATGGAAGTACAGTGAAATATGGCGATATCGCATTTTATGTAACTGGAAAATCACAATCAATTTTAAAAGCAGAGCGTTTGGTATTGAACGCTATGCAACGTATGAGTGCCATTGCAACGAAAACGAATATGTTTGTGCAATTATTAGAAGGTACAGCAACAAAAATTTTAGATACACGTAAAACAACGCCTGGAATTAGAGCACTCGAAAAATGGGCTGTTAAAATTGGTGGCGGTGTAAATCATCGTTTTGCTTTGTATGATATGATCATGCTAAAAGACAATCATATCGATTTTTGCGGAGGAATTACGCAAGCAATTACACAAACAAAAGATTATTTAAAACAGAATGAACTTGATTTAAAAATCATTGTAGAAGCACGTGATTTGGATGAAATTGTTGAAATACTAAAAACAGATGGTGTTTATAGAATCTTAATTGATAACTTTAATTATGAAGATACGCGAAAAGCGGTAGAAATGATCGGCGATCAATGTTTAACGGAATCTTCAGGTGGAATCAATGAAAAAACCATTCGTGAATATGCGCTTTGTGGTGTGGATTATATTTCCTCAGGAGCGTTGACGCATTCAGTATACAATTTAGACTTAAGCTTAAAAGCCGTTGAATAATGTCTAAAGACATCGAAGACAAACTTGACAAAATTCCAATCATCAACATACTTGTAATGTTGTTGAAGAAAGTAAAACTACCTGGACTTGAAGGTTTGTCTTTGTATGACTTATTAGAAATGTACATTGTAGGTATTGTCAATGGTACATTAACCGCACGAGCAGGAGCAATTGCTTTTAGTTTTTTCATGGCAATATTTCCATCATTATTATTCTTTTTGAATTTACTACCCTATGTGCCTGTAGAAAACTTTCAAGCGAATTTTATAGAAACGATTACTTCGTTGTTACCGCAGGAATCAGGAGCTTTTTTGAATGAAATTATTATTGATATTGTAAACAATAAACGTGGCGGATTGCTTTCTACAACTTTCTTTCTGTCTATCTTCTTAATGGCGAATGGCGTAGGTGCAATTTTTGCAGGATTTGAAAATTCTTATCATGTACATGAAAAACGCAGTTTCTTGAAGCAATATCTATACGCATTAAGTGTCGGTTTACTTTTGGCATTGTTATTGATTTTTTCCATTATCGTACTAGGATATTTAGATATATACATACCGTATTTAAGCGGTTCTGACGTCGAAAATGCTGGAATCGGTGTATATATAGCACATTATATATTCCTGATTTGTATGATATATATAGGCGTAGCTATTTTGTATTATTTTGGAACATTGCGAGGAAAAATAGCACGATTTTTTTCTATTGGCGCATTGTTTACAACAATCCTAATTATACTTACATCGTACCTGTTTGGAATTTATATTGCTAATTTTTCTCAATACAACCAACTCTATGGTTCTATAGGAGCTTTACTGATATTAATGTTGTATATCTGGTTAAATGCTAATATATTACTGTTAGGTTTTGAGCTAAATGCTTCTATTGATAAGTTGAAAAACAAAAATGAGAAGCTCTAAATTTATTATGTTTGCATAATAAAAAGTAGTATATTACGAACGAAAATTATAAATAAACTCAATAGAAAATGAAAAAGTCAATTTATGCGTTTATCGCTTTTTTAATCGTAGGTATGAGTGTTGCAACTGCACAGCACGAAGTAGGAGCAGCAACTTTACCAGATACCGTTAACTTTCATGGACAAGAACTTGTATATAATGGTGCTGGTGTGCGTAAAAAAGCGTGGTTTAAACTCTACTCAGGTGGATTGTATTTACAAAATAAATCAAGTAATGCGTATGATATCAGAACTGCAGATGAAACAATGGTGATTAGATTATACATTACATCTGGGATGATTTCTAGTAAAAAAATGATTAATGCTGTTGATGAAGGTTTTGAGAATTCAACAAATGGAAATACAGCGCCTATAGCAGCTAAAATAGAAACGTTTAAGAACTTCTTTAGTGAAGAAATTAATGATGGAGATATTTTTGATATAGCCTACATCAAGGATAAAGGTGTGTATGTATATAAGAACAGTAAAGAACAAGGAATTATTCCCGGATTAGAATTCAAAAAAGCACTTTTTGGTATTTGGTTAGGAAGTAAACCAGCAGACAAAAGGCTTAAAAAAGGAATGTTAGGAAATGACTAAACCTAAATTGTACAAAAAAACAAGTTACATATATATTGTATTGTTTCTATTTTGTATGCAGTTGGGTTTTGCGCAAAGTGTTGTTGGAAAATGGAAAACTATCGATGATGAAACTGGAGAGGCAAAGTCTATCGTAGAAATATATGAGCAAAATGGAAAGATTTACGGAAAAGTAGTAGATATTATTGACGCTTCTAAACGTAACGGATTGTGTGAAAAATGTAAGGATTATCGAAAAAATAAGCCAGTTTTAGGAATGCAAATCATTGATGGATTGACCAAAGATGATGATGAATATTCAGATGGAAAAATTCTAGATCCTGAAAAAGGAAAGCTATACAAATGTAAAATTTGGCTAGATTCTGATAATAAAAACAAATTATATGTACGTGGCTATGTTGCATTTTTTTACCGAACTCAAAATTGGTATCGTGTAAACTAATCACAAAAAAATAACATAAAAAACCACTCTGAAAAATGAGTGGTTTTTTTATGTAAAGTATGTACCTTTGAATAATGGCGAATTTTATAGATGTCATATTACCAATTCCACTTCAGCGACTTTTTACGTATAGCATTTCAGGAGCCGAAGCACAATTTCTACAGCAAGGAATGCGTGTGGCAGTTCCGTTTGGAAAAAGTAAGGTTTACACAGCTTTAGTGTACAAAATTCATCAAACGGCTCCAGAAATTTATGAAGCGAAAGAAATTCAACAAATTCTAGATGAGCAGCCTATAATTACTGCTCAACAATTAAAACATTGGGAATGGATAGCGAGCTACTATATGGCGAGTTTGGGAGAAGTCTTTCGTTCGGCAGTGCCAAGTGCCTTTTTATTGGAAAGTGAAACGATTATCTCTAAATATTCAACTGCAGAAGTTGATGAAAGCCAATTGAAAGATGATGAATTTTTAATCTTTGAAGCCTTACAACATCAAGCATTATTAAAGATTCAAGAAATCAGTAGTATTCTGGGTAAAAAAAATGTGCTACCAGTCTTAAAAAGATTGATCGATAAAGAAGTGATTCAGGTATATGAGGAAATCTATGAACAGTATAAACCAAAGTTGGTACGCTATGTAAAACTACATACAAATTATACCAGTGAAGAAAGTCTTCAAATACTTTTAGATTCACTCAATAGAGCTAAAAAACAACGTGAAGTTATACTTACTCTGTTTTCGATTTCTGCAAGTACAAAGCGACCTATTACTGTTAAAGAACTAGCGAAACAAAGCAATACAAGTTCATCTGTAATTAAAGCGTTAATAGACAAAGGAGTTTTAGAAGAATATTACATTCAAAAAGATAGAATAGAATATAACGGAGATGATACTGAAGATTCCAAAGCTTTAAATTCCTATCAAAAAGAGGCTTATGACACCATACAAACGGCTTTTCAAACACAAGACGTTTGCTTGTTATATGGAGTTACATCGTCTGGAAAGACAGAAGTGTATGTAAAACTCATAGAAGATGTCCTCGCTAAAGGGAAACAAGTTTTGTATCTATTACCAGAAATAGCATTAACAACACAATTAATCACGCGTTTGCAACAGTATTTTGGAGAAAAAGTAGCCATCTATCATTCCAAATATTCTGTTCATGAACGTGTTGAGGTTTGGAATAATGTCCTTCAAAACAAAAACAAAGCGCAAATTGTATTAGGAGCGCGTTCTTCATTATTATTACCTTTTTCAAATCTAGGTTTAATCATAGCAGATGAAGAACATGAAACTTCCTTTAAGCAATATGATCCAGCGCCAAGATACCATGCGAGAGATGCGGCAATTGTACTCGCAAAAATGCATCAAGGGAAAATTGTATTGGGTTCGGCGACACCAAGTGTAGAAAGCTATCATAATGCAATGACGCAAAAGTATGCTTTAGCAACAATCACAAGGCGTTATGGGGATGTTTTGATGCCTGACATGGAATTGGTAGATATCAAAGAAAAGCATCGTAAAAAACGAATGAAAGGTCATTTTTCAGATCGATTATTGGAAGAAATTGAAGAAACGCTTGAAAACGGTGAGCAAGTTATTTTATTTCAAAATCGTCGTGGATATGCGCCTATCATTGAATGCAATACCTGCGGACATTCGCCACAATGTCCAAACTGTGATGTTAGCTTAACGTATCATCAATACAAAAATCAATTACGTTGCCATTATTGCAGTCATCATATTGCGATGCAGCAGCAATGTTTGGCTTGCGGAAGTCATGAATTGGATACCAAAGGTTTTGGTACACAGCAGATAGAGCAGGAGCTCAAAGAATTATTGCCAGAGGTAAAGGTTGGGCGTATGGATTTAGATACGACTCGTGGTAAGTATGGATATCAAAAAATCATTTCTTCGTTTGAGCAGCAAGAAATCCAAATATTGGTAGGAACACAAATGTTGACCAAAGGATTAGATTTTAGGAATGTAAATTTGGTAGGAATTATGAATGCTGATAGCATGCTAAATTTTCCAGATTTTAGAGCGCATGAACGTAGTTTTCAACTCATTCAACAAGTTGCTGGTCGTGCTGGAAGAACCAAAAAGAGAGGAAAAGTAATTGTTCAAACCTACAATCCATATCATCAAATATTGCAACAAGTTTCTGTTGGAGATTATGAAAACATGTTTAAGGATCAATTGAACGATCGCAGGCAATTTCATTATCCACCTTTTTATAGATTGATCAAAATTACTCTCAAACACAAAGAATACAATCGTGTGAACGACAGTGCGGCTTGGTTTGCAAAATCGTTACGAAATAGTTTTGGCGACAATGTATTGGGGCCAGAATTCCCACCAATAGCGCGTATTCGAAATTTGTATCTAAAAAATATCTTGCTGAAAATACCAAAGCAACAATCGTTAGCTAAAACCAAAGATGTAATTACGAGAATAAAAACTAGTTTCTTATCAATTTCAGATTATAGAAGTGTCCGAATTATAATTGATGTAGATACTATTTAGTTAGGTAATGCAAAAAGTAAGAATTGAACTTTTCTCAACAAAAAGATGTTTAAACTTCTGTGTAAGAAAATTAAACAAAATTAGTTTTGTGATTTTTAAAAAATTGAAGAAGGTCTAAGCGGAGTCGTTGACTAGATATTAGATAAAGCTTCTGACAATTCTACCTTTTTGTTTCTGCTCAAAGGAATCAATTGACCAGCAATTTCAACATTTTTACTGTTAAAACGATCTACTTTATCTAAATTCACAATATAAGATTTGTGGATTCTTAAGAACTTATTTTCAGGAAATTGTTTCTCAAAAGCTTTCATTGTAGATAGTACAACAATATTGCTTTCGTCAGTCACTAATTTTACATAATCGCCTAAAGCTTCAATCCACTTAATGCTGTTTAAAATAACTTTACGCTTTTTCAAATTGCTTTTCACGAAAATATGATCATCATCTTCGTTACTTTTCGCGCCGTAGCTAGATTTGTCAAGGGCACGCGCAATGGCTTTGTCAAAACGTTCTTTCGTTAAAGGCTTGTGTAAAAAGTCGGTAACATCATAATTAAAGGCTTTAAAAGCGTATTCTGTTTTTCCAGTTACCATGATTACCTGTGGTGGATTTTTTAATGACTCTAGTAAGTCAAATCCATTTAAAACAGGCATCTCTATATCCAAAAAGATTAAATCTACGTTATTTGTTTTTAGGCCATTCTTCGCTTCTATAGCGTTGCTATATTCTGCAATTAGATTTAGGGAAGGATGATTTAATATCAACTTGGCGACAGCCATACGTTGGATAGAAGAATCATCAACAATTATACAGTTAAGCTTCATAAGCGAAATAGCGATTTTTTCTAATTTGGGTACATGCAATGTTATAAAAAATAAATCAAAACCGCAACAAAAACGCGGATTTATTGCTGATTTTTTATAGAATTTTGTAAAAAAAAGACATGTTTTTGTTTGGATTAAAACAAATAAACAGTACATTTGCGCCCAATTTTAATTAAAAATAGTATTTATGAATCATTATGAAACTGTTTTCATTTTAAATCCCGTTTTATCTGAAACTCAGATAAAGGAAACAGTAGCGAAATTTGAAGATTTCATTGTTTCTAGAGGTGGCAAAATGATTTCAAAAGAAGATTGGGGACTAAAGAAGTTAGCATACCCAATTCAGCACAAGAAAAGTGGTTTTTACCACCTATTTGAATTCCAAGCACCAGGAGAAGTCATTACTCCTTATGAATTAGAATTCAGACGTGACGAGCGTATCATGCGTTATTTAACTGTGAAATTAGACAAGCATGCAATTGCTTGGGCTGAGAAGAGAAGAAATAGAAAAACTGCTAAAGCTTAAGAAATTATGTCTTCAATTGAACAACAAGCAAAAGGAAAAAAAGAAGGGGAAATTAGATATTTAACTCCTCTAAATATAGAGACGCAAAAGGCAAAGAAATATTGTCGTTTCAAGAAGTCAGGTATCAAATATGTAGATTATAAAGATCCAGATTTCTTATTAAAATTCGTTAACGAGCAAGGGAAATTATTACCACGTCGTTTAACAGGAACTTCATTAAAGTATCAACGAAAAGTGTCTGTAGCTGTAAAAAGAGCGCGTCACTTAGCATTAATGCCGTATGTAGGCGATATGTTAAAATAAAATATAGGCAGATTATGGAACTTATTTTAAGACAAGACGTTGAAAATTTAGGATTTAAAGATGATATCGTAACTGTAAAGAACGGATACGGAAGAAACTACTTAATTCCTCAAGGATTTGCAACATTAGCAACAAGTTCAGCTAAAAAAGTTTTAGCAGAGAACTTGAAACAAAAAGCATATAAAGAGCAAAAATTAGTAGATGAGGCTAACGCAACTGCAAAAGCATTGTTAGACTTAGAAATTAAAATTACTGCAAAAACAGGAGCTGGAACGAAATTATTCGGATCAGTTAATAATATTGATTTAGCAGAATCTTTAAGCAAAGCTGGTCACGCAATTGAGAAGAAATTCATCAAAGTAATCGGTGGAAACGTAAAGCGAACAGGTAAATACGAAGCGAAAGTAAGATTACACAGAAGTGTAGTTGTAGATTTACCATTCGAAGTTATTGCAGAAGCAAAATAATAACGTATATCGTTACAATATGAAGCCACTCAATTTGAGTGGCTTTTTTTATGCTAGCATTTTGAATAATTGTAAATTTGCACTCTTTATTTTTAAAAGCAATGAAATACGCAAGACTTACAAAAGAACAACTAGAAGAATTACGCCAAGAATTCATTAATTTCTTAGCGACACAATCCATTACAGCTGATGAATGGGCAAAGCTCAAGACTGATAAACCTGAAGTTGCAGAACAAGAAATAGATGTATTTAGTGATTTGGTGTGGGAAGGTGTATTAACACAAGCAAAGTTCTTGGAAAATATTTCATCGCAACACATGTATTTATTTCACTTGCGTGAAGATGAAATGAAATTGATAGCGGTCAAGATCTTAAATGAAGCAATTGATATTACAACCAAAGAAGGTTTTCAATGGTTACGCGAAAACTACACGACTGAAGAAGTGGAAATATTAACGGCAAATAAAGCATATTCAGACGATAGAAATGCGGATAAATTTGCTTTACTACAACAAGGTTCAACTATTACGAAAGGTCAATTGTATGAATGGTTTGAAACGATGCTTTCGTAATTACGAATGATTTTAAATATGTTAATTCGAGCCAGTCGAGAATAGCTTAAATATTAATTTATACCTTATATGTAATTGGGAATTCTCCTGTGCCAATATATGTAATG
>NZ_JAKVBC010000068.1 GCF_022447245.1 Kordia sp.
AAACAGCAAAATAAATAAAAAAATAACTCAAAACCAGTGCAGGAATTGAGCTACTTAGATTACTTTATGTTATGTTTAGCTTTAAAATCGGTTCTAGCTTGTTGAGCTTGTTCTGGTGTGTCGTATGTGCCAATATAATATTTAGTATTATTCATCTGAATCTCCGATCTAAATCTTTGCCCTCTTTTTCTAATACCTATTCCATACACACTTCTATTCGATCTGTAAGCTTCTTGATTTTGTCTATGCGTTACCCATCTTAAATTGATAGCCCTATTATCGGTCTTTGTGCCGTTAATGTGATCTACTTGCAGCCCTTCTTTATAACCACCACAAAAAGCAAAGCCAACTAATCTATGCACAAAAAAATGTTTTCTATTAGCACTTATAGATAGTTCGACTTTCCTGTATCCTTTGTGGTTTTTGTGACCTTTTAAAATTCTTACACTACGACTTTTAAAACTTCTTACTCGTCCCATGTTCGACACCTGATACACGCCATTGTATCCCTGAATATCTTTCCAAATTTCCTGCATAGTATAAATTTAGAAAGCCTAGCTAAAACACTCAAATTAGAGTACTTTAACTAGGCTTAGTTTGTTAATCCTACCAGTATAATTGATAATATAATGTGAACTCATACACCATTACTTGATGTCCTGCTTTTTCTAATTCAGCTTTAAATTTAGACATTCTAGATATTGATCCAGGTATAAGCTTATAAAATTTCTTTTCCATAATAATTGAGTTTTGAAAAATAAACCCTCGAATTCGAGGGCTTTAAATGTGTTGTGTATAAAAACTATCTGAAGTCACTAGGTGCTGCACTTGGCACATCATCGCCAAATGGGTCAACGCCTTGCGGCTCTGCACTAACCGTGCGAAAGCTAAACTTGTGCGTATAGCCATACTGCAAAGTGCGTCTAAAATTAGATGTAGCAATTTGACTATTATAGAAGTCGATGCAAGCTTGATGCACCTGCTCAAAATCTTGTTCAAGTAGATAATCAAAATGTTCATGCGATGTACAAGTATAGCTGCTTGACATCATACCGAAGATCATCCAGTCGGCAACGTTATCGAGTAAGAAAATTATTTTTTGCTGCTGATCAATATTGACAATGCTAATTTGGCTATTGTATATAGTACCATGGTCCCAAACATCAACTTTGCTGTTTAAATCCTCAACTCGTTTGCCTTTTACGTACGTATTAATATAGTCAACTTCTTGGTTCAATAAAGACTGGTAGTAATGATTTCTAGATAAGTTCATAATAATAATTGAGTTTTGAAAGTTGTTAATTGATTACAGTTACAAATATAGCATTTTATTCTTAAAAATACAATGTTTTTAAAAAATATAAAGAACTTTTTGCTTTTTCAGTTAATAATCGTATATTTACACTACATTATTTGACTAAAAAAGCAATACTATATGAAAAATACAATAAAACAACTGCTAGCAAGTCGAAACAAAAGGGCATATGAGCTAGCAGACTTCCTAAACATCAGTAATACTACTGTATCTTATTGGTGTAGTAACTCACACCAACCAAACATACTACACGCATTGTTAATAGCTAAGTTTTTTAAAACATCTGTAGAAGATATTTTTAAATTGCATCAAGATGCGTAAAGAACCTACGCATTATATAGTATCAGATCTTGACTATACTATTAAAGTTATGTATTACACTGTGTGCATTGCTACTTTTGAGATGTACACACGGTATGCAGAATATTTGACAGACAACGCATTATTTTAAACATTAAACTCAATTATTATGAAAATGTACAGAACAGGTCAATACTATAAACTAATTGAAGTCGTAGAAGTTGATCGAGCCACAGAAAAAAGTGTATGGATCAATGGACGCACAATAAGAAAACGCAGCAATTTCTATAGCTACTGGGATACTGTGCAGGATGCAAAACAGCATTTGCTTAAAAAGCTAGAAGAAAAAATACAAGTTCACAAGATTCATATACAATCTGCACAAAAAGAAATTGAATTAATAAATAAAAATTTTTAAACAATTAACAAAACTCAATTATTATGGATATTACTAATCAAGTTCCAACCACACTGGACAGGGCAAAAGATCTTATAAGTCAAAATAAAGACCAGCTAACCGCACTAGGGTTGTTCCAAATGCAGGTAGCCAAGCAGCCAAATAAACAGCAAATAAAAAAGCGTGAAGGCTTTGAACGTGGCAATAAAGTTTATTACGATTACTTGCCTATCAGTCATATTCAAACACTACTGGATGAAATGTTTGCGGGGCTTTGGCAAACTAGAAATTTTGACTGTAAGGTAATTGGAAATGAACTAGTGGGCATTATTGAGTTACACTATTTCCACCCTGTAGCAAATCAATGGTTGGTGCGCACAGGTACAGCAGCAACACAGATACGCCAAAAAAAAGGCGCTGAGATTACAGATATTAACGCTAAGCTAAAAAACAGCTTAGAACAAGATAGCCCGCATCTATTAAGTGACTGCATCAAAAATGCTGCAAAGTCTCTAGGTGCTATTTTTGGACGTGATCTAAATCGCAAACACGTTGATAACTACGAATCTCGTGCTGTTCAAAATGCTAGAGCAGAACAGGTTGATGTAAATAGCTTAACTGATCAGCTTGATAAATGTACCACTACGCAGCAAGTAAAAGACCTATATGCTAGCAATAGTGTTTACGCTTTGCGCAAATTTAGTTGGTTATTTCAAGACAGAATAAAAGAATTACAGGATGAGCAATTCGGATAGACTACAACAAGGCAGCGACGAGTGGTTAAAAGCTCGTCTCGGTGTCTTTACAGCTTCGAGTGCAGCAAAGCTTGTTTGCACTTCTACACTAACACTAACCGCTTTAGATTACATCAGAAAAAAAGCATTAGAAGAAATTACAGGACAGCAACAGGATGTAATTACTATCAATGCAGCAATGCAACATGGTATAGATTGTGAACCCATTGCGGCTGCTAGATATGCAGAATGTAAGAATGAAATGCTAGCAGAAACAGGCTTAGATCTTTGGTCAGAAAACAATCAAGTAGGTGCTAGTTTTGATCGTGTGATACTTAATAAAAACGCTGCTATTGAAATTAAATGCCCTGCACTGCATACACATTGTAAATATATGGAGATAGAGACAGCAGCAGACTTAAAGAAAGTAGCTAAAAATTACTACTGGCAAATTATGCAACAAATGCTAGTAGGTAGTTTTGATTACATAGACTTTGTGTCTTTTTGTCCTAGCTTAGATGTTAAAGAGCTGTTTATACTTCGTGTTGAGCGCAACGATAAAGACATACAGCAGTTAAAGAAATGCCTGTTAAAAGCTATTCAGAAAAAACAACAGCTAGTTAAGCTGTACAAAAAATAGAACTATGAAATACATAATATTGATATTCGCATTAGCATTGTGCAACATCTGCACTGCTCAATTAGAGTTAGACAAAGTAAATAGACAAACTGTCTTAGATATATTAGATAAAAAATCTGATATGTCGGTCACTTGGGATAACATAAAAATTACATCAGATTACATAGAGATAAACGACACAAAATATCTAATTAACTGGTCATATGCTGAAAGTGTGGCTAATGCTAGTATTTTGATAGTGTCAGATAATTGCACTGTTAGACTTATATTTTTAAATGAATTTACATGCGCAGCTATGATTACAAAATATTGCGGTGTGACTTTACGCTCATACATGAACCAAGATAAACTATAATTAAACAACAACTAAAAAACATTATTATGTCAAATAGAAAATTTATAAACTCAAACGACAATTGTTTTAACTCTATGGTTGATGCTAGCCTCAATCTTTCAATAGTGCCAACTCAGATAAATTTAAAATTAAAAGAGATAAATGGAATGATAGAGCAACAAGCAGCCGAAGCAATGGAAAAAGTGTTTTATGAGATAGAAGAAGGTAAACTGCTAGTTGAAATAATAGAACGAAAAACCAAAGATAACATCTTTCAAATGGTTGAAAATTCTGTGCATAAATGGCTAGATCATGGTGGGTTACAAGATGCTATCAATAGAGCTGTAAGTCATAAACTGTCATTAGAAGTAAATGCAATAGCTAGCCAAATAATATCAAAATTAAAAGAGTAATTTATTAACAATCTGTAATAATATGCTAAGTCCGTTCCTGTGGTGGGTTCGGACTTTTTTTATATCCCTCTAATCTGTTTGATATACGCTGTCTTTTCTGCATCAGCTAACAACAAACACTGCTTAAAATGCTCTATATGTCCATCTAACGGCACAAAGTCAAGCATCTTTATTTGTTGTATGCCTTCATTATTTTCAAAGTAAGATACAAAAATACACTTTTCAAAGTCAGTGCATACCAAGTGCGCTACACATTGCCAATAGGCAGCTTTGCTTGTATAGAATAGATGTGCAGGAGATTTGCAAAGTAAGTACTTGCAATGATAAGGTAAGGTAGGGCATTTAATTTCTAGTGCTATTCTTTGATTGTCTCTAATTATAACAGCATCAGGTTTACTGTGTAAAATCGTTGGATGCTCATTCCATCTATACGACCTTGTTTTTATAGCTTGTAGCTCGTTTATTTCTTCAAACATAGATAGTGCTTTAGGCTGCTGTAAAATGCCTTGTATCATGTTTTTGTTGCTGTATTTCTCAAGTGGTCGCCTGGTTACTTGTTCTATAGCTTTTTCTAAACAAAGTGTTTTTGCACCTTTGCGAAGTACTGCTTTTTGATCAGGATTGCTAATAAGCCTGTAAACATCTGACGCTGCAAAAACACCTTGTAAAGTATCCATTTTTATATATTTTGCTCACACCATAAAGCAGTGTGCAGTAAACATTCTACATATATATCTTGTATTTCTTCATTCATCAATAGCTGTACATCCTCACGATTATCAAAAAACAAAAACTCTGGCAAGATAGCAGGACACGCAGTATTACGCACCATCCAAAACCCTGCTTCGTAGTCTACATCGTTATCGTTGTAAGTCTGTTTAAGTAGCTTAAAACCGCTTACATTTTCAAATGCTGTTTTAACTTCGTGCCAAAGTTCAGATGCTATTCTATCTGAGCTTGTTTGACCTTTAGATGTAAATACACAAAATCCTCGTGCTTTACCTTGGCTACTTGCATTGCTGTGTAATTCAAACAAGATACACTTTTGTCTATTCCTGTGATGCTCGTTTATCTGTGCAGATTTATAGCGTAGTGACCAGTCTTTGTAATCGTGATAGAACCGTTTATAAGTCAGTCCTACTTCGTCCATGCGCTTGATAAGCTTTTCGGCTATAATGCGATTGAATACACCTTCACAAAACATGTTCCCTATATGCAAGTTTAAGTTATCATGTATCTTAAATTTACTAGGATAAGTCACATATTTGCCCGTGTCGGGATCAATTCCACCGTGACCAGCACTAATAGCATAACAGTACTTAGAAGGCTGCTGTTTGTCCTCTAAAAGATCTGTCAGTAAATTAAGCTGTTTTTCTAATTGAGACTTTAAAAAACGCAGATCTTTGACTACTTGCTTAATCTTCCTGTTGTCCATTGAAATACTTGTTTAGCTTCTTTAGTAGCCATCGGATCACTTTATCAGGGTCTATTTTGTCATCTGTTGTAGCTTCTTCTTTGTCAATCCAAAATGGTTTGAGTAGATCATGAGTATTACATGATAGTAGATACTTAGTTTCTGTACTGTCTAGTACTTCGATCTTTAGATGTCCGCTAAAATTTGCGTACATGCCATCGTTTTCAATGTTTAATGTGTTCATTTTCTTGCTTTTTTAGTTGTGCAAAATCATCTATGTTAAAGATGTCTGCGTCAATTTTAAATAATTCTGGTATATAAAAATCTTTGTTTTGTGTGTCGTCTATTTGCAGTACAAAGACAGATGCGACAACACAAAACACAAGTGCAAACGCTAAGTGCTTACACTTGTATTTAGCTGCTACATAAGCTGTTTTAGTTGCTTGTATTCTTTCAAACAGTTCTTGCAATGTCATAGTTTATCTATTAGTTCATAGTGTTGTCTGATAATGCGCTCTGAATATGCTATCAAACGATCTATTTTTATGTCTTGCTTTGCTATTGCGTCAATACGTTTCTGTATTAGTTCTTCTTCAAGTTTTCGCAATTCACGTGCATTTTTTATACTAATCGCAGTTTCATATACATACATGAAACACAATGATAGTATAGCCAAAGCGCATATAGTTAATAAAATAGGGGCTAAAAATTGGGACATCTTTTAGATAGATTAGTTAGATAATTAAGTTAGCCCATTGATGTTGATCGTCTCTATGTCGTTACTTACCATGCTAATCAAGTTTAGTTTAGTGTAGTTCTGATCACTTGGGTTAACTCTGTTTCTAATCATGTTAGAGTAGTTATCATTGCTACCATCACCCATCAACCAAACCTGCGTAGACCAACTAGAATTAGTATTTCCTATTTGGAAATTATTAGTATTTGAGCCACTATTGCACTGTCTGTAACTATTGCCAACTTTGTAATCTTGCAGCCATTTCATAGGGTCAGTTATCATAGTTTCAACTTCAGTTGTAGTAGGCATAGATTCATCTGTCTTAAGAGTAGTAGTCATAAAAGCAGCTACTTTACCATGGAATGATCTATTAGAACCACGACCACCAATACTCAATTGACCTAATGTAGCTCTATCCATTCTATAACCAGTTTGTGTCCAGTTAGATTCTATACTTCTATTT
>NZ_JAKVBC010000069.1 GCF_022447245.1 Kordia sp.
GGTTTATGACAGAATGATTATCGGAAAAAGAAAACCATTTCTCTTGTCGACAAAAGACCAATCTCGAATAGAGAAATATGAAAAGGAGTTTGAAAAACTAAAAAATAACTACGCACAACACCGGTAACCGTTGCACAAGCCTTTAATTTCAAAAAAAACAAGGCATTCTTAGCGCTTTTAAGGATGTCTTTCTTTTGAGTTTTCCTATTGCAACCTAAAATTTACATCCCTTAAAATCCAGTTATAGTTGCCAAATAGTGACTTTATATTGAAAATGATTGCGACAAGCAAGTTTACTCCACTTTTTGCCGTTTTTATAATGAATTTCAGGTATTTCTTTAAGTTATAAGCAATAGCTGCCATGTGCATGACTTTGTTCGCTACTTCCGAAATATTCTTTGGTAAGCTCATAGAGGTAATCCAAGTCTAAAACTACTAATAAACGACGATAAAAGTTCTGCTTTGGAATACGATCACTTAACTGAAAATTGTTGAATAATTTTTCTTGATAGATTTTCTTGCCTTGCACAACCTAAGGTACGTAATTATTCAATATCTTAGACTTGTGCAACAGGCACAAAGCGTATAGTTAATTGCTATTCCTTGCTAAACTAAAAGTAAGTGATTTTTATAAAGCAAGTGTTTACTGAAAAATTGTACATTTAAACACGCAACTAACCATACACGGAACGTTGTAGTGCATTTAAGAAAACAAAAAACTAAAAATGATTCTTAATTTTTTATTACCAAAAAAAAGAAAAAATCTAAAAAGAAAAAGGAACCAAATTCGATTAAAAAAATCGGATATATTTTACTTGTGTTTATTCCAATATTTATTATGATTTATTTTAATGGACAAAGAAGAAAGAAAAAATTAGAAACTGAATCTTTCAATACTATCGGAGTCGTTGAAAAACTAAAACCCAATTCAAAAAAAGGTAGGACAAAAAGAAAAGATGTGGTTTACTTTTATTTCGTAAAAAACGATACTGTCTTTCATAAGTTAACTTTCTTGACTAATAATAGGATTAAGAGGTTAGGAATTAAAACTAATGAATGCTACGAATTGA
Organism: Kordia sp.; assembly: GCF_022447245.1. GTDB lineage: Bacteria > Bacteroidota > Bacteroidia > Flavobacteriales > Flavobacteriaceae > Kordia. The sequence continues at coordinate 1,071 of NZ_JAKVBC010000069.1, forward strand.
AAGTTGTAAAATCTGATTATGGAATATTCGAAATTGATTTTAACAAAAAGATAGATACAATTATTGATAAAAGGGAATATAAAACTCAAAAATATAACACGAGTATTCATCGTAATATAATAGAATAAAAACGCACTACAACACCACCTAAACTGCATTAAAACGCAGCTTAGCCAAAACGTTAGCAAACATTAAAAAAATACTTGAGACAAGTCATTAACATAATATCAGGAATCATATTCGGACTTGCACCATTGGCAGGAGCGACAGTTATTGGCATTGCTATTTATGCCTCATTTCCCAACACGACAGGAATAATAATTTTTGGACTCTTGGCGATTTTATCAATTTGGGTTGGACTGAAAATTTTTAAGCGGGTAAAAATTATAGGTCCAATTGAATTTATGACAGCAGTTCATGCTTCGCCAGACCTAGACAACCTAGAACCGACAGAAGGCAATGAAACAAAAAGAAGAAGCCCAAAGGAATTTGTTCAACTTTTAGCAAATAAAAACAATTCGTTCAAAGGCGGAAGCTTCAGAATATTCGGAGATTGGTTCGGCAAACCATATGATAATTACCACGAAATTGAATCTGCTGAATTTGACGACCAATTGAAACTACTGACTTTGAATTTTAAGGAAGGGGAAATTCTCGAAATTTATAATCCTAAGCATGTTTTTGAAGCTTCGACATTCTTTAAAATTATTAATGCCGATAGAATTAAATTGACTTGGTTCTATTTCGGTAAAACTAGGACAACAGAGAACCAATATTTCCTTGATTACAATTTAACGAATAAAAAGATTACGACCGAAACAAATGTTGATTGGTACAAGCCAATTTTTGACATCTCGCTTGGAGGTCCAGCATTAATGATTTATGGATAGAATAAAAATAAAAAACGTTTGCTAACAATGGTGACTGTTGCGCAACTATCATTTTTAAGAATATTATAAATTTCGGAGCAAAATAAAATATTTTCACAATGATAATCAGGTTGTAAAATTTTAAATAAAATGAAAATTACAAGATTTAAAGAATATTTTGACTTGTGCAACAGGCACAAGGTATAAACGGCATTAAAACGGCCGTTTATACTAATCTTTAAACATATAATTACTTACCACAAACACCTTATTTAAGGTGTTTTTTTATGTCTAAAATTTAAGAATAACCGACATCGTAAGATATCATAAAACCTGTAGGTTTTCCGATACTTAAAAAACGGAAAAACGTTCTTTGACATATTGTGGTAAGTAAAATAATACTATATTTATGCATGTAAGATCGCTATTAGTAAGCAAATTTTTACATAATTTAGAAATAACAGGAATTCTTGTTATTCATACGTTGTGAGCAATATGAGAAAAACGCTATCGATATTAATTTTACTTCTGATTATCTCTTGTACACAAAGAGAATATAAGACAATTGACTTCGGACAATTTGAAATAACTGTTCCTGAAAATTGGAACAAATACGAAGCCAAAGGAATCGATAGTTACGTTGGCGGAATAATAACTGAAACAAACGATACTTTGGACTTTGATTTTGGAATGTATTCTGGCGATTTAAGTAGAAGTGATTTTCCAATGGTTTATGACTCGCTCGGATTAGCGGAACTGACTGAAAAAGAACTCGAGCTACTGCCGAAAACTAAACACCTAATCGTTGATAGTATAACTGGAGATATTGACTTTAAAGAATACTTACAATACCAATTTGAGTACGATTCAATTGATTGTTTCCAAGCAAAGATAATTACACCAAGAAATAAAGGTTTTGGCGGAACTGGAATTTATATTGACAGCTTAACTGGAACAAAGCGGAATTTTGACAAAATCAAGTTTGGTTTTTATGGTTTCTATTTAAAAGAGCAAGTGCAAGCCGAATTTTTAAAAGCTTTGAAAACATTAAAATTTAAAAAATACTGTGAATAAAAACTGCTCACAACAACACCTAAACTGCATTAAAACGCAGCTTAGCCAAAACGTTGGCGGCAACTTGAGAAAAAAACTGGAAAACAGAAATGATAAATAGATTAACTAAAATATTTCTCTTATTACTAATTTCAAGTAGTTTTCAATCTTGTAATGGTCAGACTAAATCTGAACTTAAACAAAAAGAAACTAAAATCACCGAAATTGGCAAAATTGTTTCAGAACTTGACAATCAAATTTGGGTAGTTTTTCAAGACAAAAAAGGAGATTTTTGGTTTGGCAGTAATAGGACTGGCATTTATTTCTACGATAGAAATGAGTTAAAACAATTCACCCAAAATGACGGACTAATTAGTAATCAAATTCGTGGAATACAAGAAGATAATAAAGGAAATATCTTCATAGAAACACCAAAAGGTGTTAGCAAATTTAACGGAGAAGCTTTCACAACTCTAGACGTAGTAAAATCACCTAAAAATGAATGGAAATTAGGGCCAAATGATTTATGGTTTAACTGTAACGGTAACGCGAATAATGTTTACAGATATGACGGACAGAGCCTTTATGAACTTAAATTACCAGAACAAGATATCGAAAATGCTTTAGGAATTACTGAAAGTGAAAACCCTTATGTTGTATTTGGAATTGATAAAGACAAAAAAGGTAACATATGGTTTGGGACTGTTTTAGCAGGTGCGTTTCGCTTTGATGGGAATTCGTTTTTATGGATTGGAGAGAAAGAACTGTCAAGACTTCCAGATGGACGAGAACCTGGAGTTCGTTCAATTTTAGAAGACAATGACGGAAATATATGGTTGAGTAACTTTAAACGTAAATATAGAATCAAGTCAGATTTGACTAAAGAGTACGAAAAACTTAAAGCAGTTGAGTTATCAGAAGAAATTGTAAGAGATAAGATACTGTACTTCAATTCAGGAATTAAAGACACTGAAGGAAACTTATGGATGACAACTTATGGCGGTGGTGTTTGGAAATATGAGGGACAAGAACTCTTGAACTTTGAAATAAATAATGGAAAAGAAGATGTTCTATTGATTTGCATCTATCAGGACAACAACGGAAAAATTTGGCTTGGGACAAACAATGACGGAGTTTACAAACAAACAGGAAAAGGATTTGAAAAATTTGAACCAAAAATAAAAAAAGCAGCCGCTAACAAAGGTAACCGTTGCACAAGCCTATGATTTCAAAAAAAACAAGGCATTCTTAGCGCTTTTAAGGATGTCTTTCTTTTTAGTTACAGCTATGTAATTCTAAAATAAACACAATTAAAATGATGGTTTATCCAAGCCGTTAAACATATAATTACTTACCACTAACACCTTATTTAAGGTGTTTTTTTATGTCTAAAATTTAAGTATAAACCGACATCGTATGATGTCATAATAACTGTAGCGTTATTGCTAACATCTGTATAAACTGCGTTTTAATGCAGTTTTATAACCTGTCAGTAAAAAAAATAATCAATATTAATCAACAAAAAATCAATAAAAATGGCTTGTAAATGCCCAACAGATAACAAAAAAGGATATTGCGCTAAGTGTTCCAACTTACGAGTAGTATTTATGATTGACAAAGCTTTTCGTCATCTTTATCCCAATGGGAATCCAGTATATTATTCCTTTTTATCCGAAGAAAAAAAACACAACGATTTAGAAACCGTTGCAAAAAAAATGATTTATAGACTTGGCTTACGTCATGCTAGCCATACAACGGTTGTGAAAGTTTATAATAATTTACTATCAGGGCGTCCAGAAATATTCACCTATAAAAGAGTTTAGAATGGTCATAAAATTATTAAAAATTGTACGTAAAGATTTAGTGCTTTTCAATACAGTTATCGAAAGTAGGTTGGAGAGTATTGTTAACAAGACTGATAAAAAATACAAGATAGAATATTCTATTCTCGATGAGTATCGTTACAAAATACAAAAGAAACTAGCTAGTAGACCTAAAAGTACATATAGCCTATCTTTTTTATACCATGAAGCGCATTACTTCTGGCATGCTATAAATAAATACAAGGAATCCCTTCGGGAAAAAATTGAGAATACAGACTATGTAGAAGCTGTTCTTACAAGACATGAATTAGTTCTAGGTCCAAAATTATAAATACCCAAAATAAACCAGCACAGCTTCCACTTCGTTTTTGTAAACAAGCTGTTTATTTTTAGCCTCGTCAATATCTACCTTTCTAAGTTCAGATATTTTTTGATTTATAATTTTTTTAGCCTCATCACGACTTACAGGTTTGAGAAGTTTTCGTAAGTCAGACTTCCACATGGCTTTTAATGTGAAATCGTTCATACTTAAATTATTATAGCATCTCAAAAATAAGTAAAAGTTATCTAAAACAGCAATATCTTACCAACAACTATCAACATAATTCAAAAAAAAAATCAACGCAAACCAACGTAAACCAACGCAAATCAACGTAAATCAACGTAAACCGACATTTTACAAAAAAATACTTTCCAATTTTACCTCGTAAAGAAGCTCCGCAACGCTAAATACAAAAGTTCTTTGGCATGACAAATAGTGAGGTAAACCAGTTATTACATAGAAAATTACTTTCAGGAAGAAAATACGATAAGTACTTTAAAAAATCTTATTGTAAAGTAGAAGATTTAGGAATAGGCGACACAAGTCATGGAGTAAATGCCATGCAAGAATATGCATTTACACATGCGTATCAGTCTACTGAAATAGCTTCAAATGAATTTACAGGTTTTTCGTTAGAAAAAACAGTTGAAAAAATCCATCACTTTTTATACAATCACATACAGTATAAAAAAGATGGAAACCTACAAGACTTAAGGGCTCCTTATTGTATATGGAGTAGCAGAAAAAGTGGAACAGACTGTAAAAGTTATTCAATTTTTGCATCAACAATCCTTATAAATCTTAACATCAAACATTACATACGTAGAGTAATTTATCATGGTGATAATGTAAACACACATGTATATGTAATTGTTCCTCATGATCAAGTTCATGGCAATTTAAGTGCGGGATATCTAACTATTGACGGCACAATGAAAGAAAATATTGAACTCCCTTTCAAAAAACCAAGTGATACCTATATGGAACCAGAATTACAATACAGAGGCTTATCACAACCTACATTTGGATTAGGTTGTAGCTGTCAAGATCAGAGTATTGATTTTTATGGAGGCAGACAATTTCAAGGATTAGGAGCTGCGTATCCAGGACAAAAAGCAATAGATGTAAGTCATAAAACCTACAATGATGCTGTTTTAATGGCAATGGACAATTTTGATCTGTTTATGAATCAAATTTCTGCTCCTTCTCGCCAGGCAAACCAGCTTCGTCAAAAAATATTTAACAAACTATTTCAAGGTAATGATCCAGAATTAAAAATTACAAGACAGGG
>NZ_JAKVBC010000007.1 GCF_022447245.1 Kordia sp.
AATTCAAAATTTGCTGTAAAACGTCCTTTTTTAGTCGTACACTGATGGGAATTTTATGTTCTCCAATCAAAATTTGATTTCCTGTAATTTCTGAAATTTGTGCTTTGGAAACCAAATATGATTTATGTGTTTGTACAAAAAATGAATCTGGTAAATTGTCTCGTAATTGTTTTAAGGTAGAATGTGTAATGATGATTTCTGAAGTAGTTACAATTTTTACATAATTCTGCATTGCTTTCAAAAATAAAATTTCATTAGGCTTTATTTTTTTAAGTGACTTATCACTCTTTACAAAAAATACATGTTCGTCCTCAGTTGTTTTGGTCAAACGATACGCTTTGTTAACAGCTTGTAAAAAACGTTCAAACGAAATAGGTTTTACCAAATAATCAATTACTTCATAAGAAAAACTCTCCAAAGCATATTGTGGATACGCAGTGGTCATAACAACGAGTGGAGAAGACTTCAAACTTTTTAACCAATCTAAACCTGACACAATTGGCATGTTAATATCTAAAAATAATAAATCTACTTTTTGTTGCTGTAATATATCATTTGCCTGAAGCGCATTTTTACACACACTAACCACATTCAAAAAGGAAATATCATTGCAATATGCTTGCAAGCCTTTTCTAGCCAAAGGTTCATCGTCTATAATAATACAATTGAGTATGTTCATGATATATCAATTAATAAATCTACAGAATATGAATCATTTTCTTCTGTGACAGTTAATGTATGCTTTTCTGGATATAAAAGTGTCAATCGTCGTTGTACATTTTGTAAGCCAACACCACCAACAGCTGTTTGTTGCAATGAGGCATCAGTAGTATTTTTTACAGATAATGCTATTTTGTGTTTCGATTCTTTGATGTCAATTTCAATCCTATTTTCTGTGGCTTCATAATGATGACTTATATGTTTGAAGGCATTTTCAATAAAAGGAGTCAGCAATAATGGCGCAATTTTCAAAGAAGCATTTTCATAATCAATCGTATAATTTAATGTAATATCATCTCCTTTGCGAATGGCTTCTAAACGAATATACTGAGACACATAATCTAATTCCTTTTCTAAATTAATAAAGGCTTCACTGCTTTCATACAATTGGTAACGCAATAACCCTGAAAATTGCAACAAAGTATCTTTTGCCAAGGTATTATTACTTCCAATTAAATGATATACACTGTTGATTCCGTTAAATAAAAAATGCGGGTTTAGCTGTGCTTTTAAATACTTTAATTCCGTTTGATGCGTCTCTTTTAACAACTCTTGCTTAGCGCGTTCTGCGTTGCGATATTCAAACAAAAAACGATACAAAAACCCAAAAGCACCATACAAAACATGAAAAAATAAATTCTGAATAAACACAGAAAAAACAATAATTGAAAACGGTGCTACCGGGTGAATCATGTTAAAACTTGAGGCAACATACAAATCTAAATAGCTCTCTACAGCAGTAATTCCGAATAAAATAAGCAAAGAATAACTCCAAAATGCCCGTTTTTTATGTTTGATAAAGAACCGTGGAACCAGCCAAAAAACTTGAATATAACACAGAAATGCATTAAAAAACATTCCATAACTATACACAATAGGCATTGTGCCTGAAGCATTGTCAAATCCCATCCAGGTTATATTTCCTGAAGTGATGTACAAATAATTCAACACCCAAAAAACCAGATGTGCTAAGATGAGTATGTATAGTTTTGTTCTGGACATTTATATAGAACTTGTATGATATCAGTTTTTAGATAATAACTCTATCAAAGAAAAACATAAATTATCAATTTTTGGACCTTGTGGACTAAAAGCAGAAAGATTAGATAGGAGCAGCGCCGCTTTTTTATTTTTCTTATCAATAATCATACAGGATAAGTAGCCACCAGTGCCGCCATTATGAAACAATACTGTTTTGCCTTCTTTTGTAATAATGTGCCAACCCAAACCTACGCGAACCATTTCGTTTACTTTGATGGTTTCTTGTTGAGGTAAATTGTACACAGTATTTTCATCTTCGAAGTTTTTACGGATAAATTTTTCCATATCAACAACATTTGATTTCATTCCACCGGCACCAACTAGCGCATCAGTAAAGTCCCAATTAGAAGCTTCTGTACCATCTGCCTTTATTCCAATAACCAATTTATTCTGATCAACCTTTGATAAATCTGTAGTGGTATGATTCATCTGTAAAGGTTTTAAAATCTGTTCTTGTAACAAACTTTCATAACTTTTCTTCGTTTTTTCTGTGAGTATGTAACCTAACAATCCAGCACCTAAATTGGAATACGCACTCACTTTCGTAGGTTCATTTTGTAGTGAAATTCCATTTTTCAAATACGTGTGTAACATATCAATGGTATATTTTTTATACGGATTTTCCATGTTTGTTTGTAATAATGGAAAGATATTTTGCGGTAACCTTGGCAAGCCTGAAGAATGATTGGCAAGTGTTTGTAACGTAATCTTATCCGTATGTTCAGGTGATGTTTCAATTTTGAATGGTAAAACATCTATCAACTTATCATTCAGTTGAAGGTTTCCTGCATGAATTTGATGTGAAAGTAGGAGTGAAGTAAATACTTTTGTGTTAGAACCTATTTCAAAAATAGCACCTTTATTATCTATAGTTTGTAAGGTATCATTCTTACGAATAACTCCAATGTAGTTTGTTTTTTCTCCATCAATCAAAGCAATAGAGAGTTGTACATTATTAGGAAAAAGTTCACTGTTTTCAGCAATGACTTTTGCTATTTCTGATGACATGTTGGACGTGTCAATAGCATTTATGGCTTTCTCTTGAGAAAAACCTAACTGAATATTTAAAAAAATGAAGAGTAAAAAAAATGTTCGTTTCATGATGATTCTTTTGATGTTTCAAAGTAATCACATAAAACGAACACTATATAATTTATTTGACGAACGTATACAAGTTTTTGATGAGCGTGAGTGAATTTCGGCAACACTCGATTTGACTTCTATATAATTGAAAGATTTTATTATTCCTTAATATCTTCGATATCCATCGTATTTTCTGGAATCTTCATAGACGTTTTAAAATCAGGAAAATAACTAATTATTGTTCCAGTATCTTTCATTTCTTTGGCTTCAACAAAAGTCCATTTTTTAGTTGATTCATTAAAAAAACCAATCATATAACTCGTTGCTGTAATACGCTTTTTGTTCATCAGCATCACATTATAGTTTTGAACATAGCAGCGATATTCACCTTGTTCTTTTACTACATCAGACACAGATTTGGTTTCTGCTGTTTCATACTTAAAACCGCCAGCTTTCATTTGATCAAAAGTACTTTTTAAAAACTCTTCCATAACTTCTACGCCGCCAGCTGCTTTGATAAGATTAGGATGTGTAAAACTAAGCAGTGTTTTATAATCTTCATCTATAGTAGCTTTGCAAGCAGCTTTTGCATCGCGCATAGCACTTGCTTTTAGCGCTTTCATATCTTGTGAAAATACTTGTGTAGCGCAACATATAAATAGGAGTAAAGTGATTTTTTTCATCTGTTCATGTTTATTGTTATTGAGCTTAAATATACACATAAAAAAAACCCGAAACATTTAATTTCGGGCTTTGTTGTGTATCGTATGGAGATTACTTGTCTTTATCAGTTTCTCCTTTTTTACGTTTTGCTTCTTTCATAGCTTCTCCAATTTGATTACTTGCGGTAAAGCTTGCCACCATATTGTTAAGCATATCACTTCCAGCTTGTGGAGAGTTAGGCAATAAGATTAAGTTACTATTGGTTTCTTCTCCAATAGACTGTAAAGTATCATAATGCTGAGTTACTACGATCAACGCAGAAGCCTCTTGTGAGTTGATTCCAACTTTGTTCAATACTTCTACAGATTCTTCCAAACCGCGTGCAATCTCTCTACGCTGATCTGCAATACCTTGACCTTGTAAACGTTTGCTTGCTGCTTCCGCTTTAGCTTTTTCAACGATTAAAATACGTTGTGCATCACCTTCATACTGTGCAGCAATTTTTTCACGTTCTGCAGCATTAATACGGTTCATCGCCGCTTTTACTTGTGCATCAGGATCAATATCTGTTACTAAGGTTTTAATAATGTCATATCCATATTCAATCATTGCATCGTTTAATTCAGATTTTACCGCAATTGCAATATCATCTTTTTTTACGAATACATCGTCCAATTTCATTTTTGGAACTTCGGCACGAACTACGTCAAATACATACGATGTAATTTGATCGTGTGGATAATCTAATTTATAAAAAGCTTCGTATACTTTGTCTTTAATTACTTTATATTGAACAGAAACTTTTAATCGGACAAATACATCATCTAATGTTTTTGTTTCAACGATTACATCTAACTGTTGAATTTTTAAGCTCATCTTTCCTGCAATTCTATCCATTAAAGGAACTTTTAACTGAAGTCCTGACTGGCGAATACTTTGAAAACGTCCAAAACGTTCTACAATAGCAGCAGTTTGTTGTTTTACAATGAAAAATGTTCCAAGAATAATAATAAGTAATAGTACTCCAGCAACTACATAATAAGGATTTATTGGCATAATTTGAAGATTTAAAATGTTAGTATATAAAAATAATTTTTTTTGCGTAAAAAAAGGATACTTTTGAGAACTTTAAACCCAAAGTTTCCTCAAATGCAAAAACCTACTTACATAACATTAGTATTGATTTCACTACTTTTTGTTACAAAATCTTTTTCCCAAGGTCGTTATGACAATTACAATCGCTTCGGGATTTCGGCTGGAATTCATCAGTTTGATATTCGTACAAATGACTTAGTAACCACAAAATCTACTGGCTTTCAAGGCGGATTGTCAACACGTGGAACCGTGGCCAGACATTTTGATATGGTGTACTTTTTACACTTAAACTGGCATGAGTTTAATGTATTAGGAAGAGAAACCGCCTCAGCAACTATCAACCAAGAAATTCCATTTAATCTATTAGCTGCAAAAATTGGTGTGTTGGGAAGTTATAAAATTAGCGAGAAACATTTTAGTGTGGAGTTTGGTCCAGCTTTGCAATTGTCTGAAAAATTTGAAATAGACAGTCAGTTTGAAGACTATGTTTTACAAGGATACGATTCGTTTACTGCCAAAGAAGCACGCCAAACCAATCGTTTAAATGTGATGGGCGTTGTCGGAATCTCTGCCGGATTTCAATCATTTAAAATCTCCTTGCAATACGAATATGGATTTACAAACGTTTTAAGTAAACTCACCGTAGACAATAATAAACTAAAAGGAAATATAGAACAGTTGAGTGTTTTAGCCACTTTCTATTTGTAATGTAGTGAAACTCTAATTTCGGAAGTCCAGAGGACGCACAGAAATACGTTAGTTGAACTAATCCCGCTGCAGAGTGGGATCATATAACACAAAAGAGCGCCGATAAGCGCTCTTTTTTATAGTTTCTTAATAATAATCTCAATTCTCCGATTCTGTTTTCTTCCTTCTTTAGTTTTATTAGAGACTAAAGGTTGTGTTTCTCCATATCCTTTAGCTACTAATGTAGAAGCTTTACAACCGTGAGCTATTAAAAGTTCTTTTATTTTTTCAGCTCTTTTTTGTGATAATGCTAAGTTTAAATCTTTATTTCCTACAGAATCTGTATGCCCTGAAATTTCAGCAAAATAGTTGTTAGAAACCTTTTAGATGATATCACTAATGGCGATGATTTCTTTTGCAGGATTTTCTATTAACTTATTAGTTCCACTTTTGAAAATTAAATTTTTAGTGTATTGCCAAAAAGGATTTCGATCATCTTCTGTGATAATTATTGTATTATTTTCTTTTACAGAAAGACCATTATTAATTTTGCATGAAGCGAAACATATAATAACAATAAGCACAATTTTTTTCATCTTACAACATTCCTAATACTTTCTGAATACGCTTAATGGTTTCTTGTTTTCCAATCATAAACATAATCTGAAATAAATCTGGACCACTTAATGCACCAGCCAATGCAAAACGTAATGGTTGCATTACTTTTCCAAAACCAATTTCATTGCTTGTAATCCAACCTTTGATATTCGTTTGTAGGCTTTCTACGCTATAATCTTCGGTAGACTCTATAATTTCTATCAATTTATTTAAAATGTCTCCTGTGCCTTCTTTTAAGGCCTTTTTCTGTGCTTTTGGATCAAATTCTGTTGGTGCTACAAAGAAAAAGTGACTCAAATTCCATAAATCTTTGGTAAAAGAAGCTCTTTCTTTAATCAACTCAACAACCATTTCAATATAATTGATGTCAATATCAGCCAATTCAGGTTGACTTTCTTTAAAAGTAATAGCCAAACTTTCTTTAGATTTTAATTGCATGTATTGTTGGTTGAACCAATCCGCTTTTTTGATGTCAAATCGTGCACCCGCTTTGTTGATTCGTTCCAATTCAAAATCTTGAACCAATTGCTCTAAGCTAAAGATTTCTTGTTCCGTTCCAGGATTCCATCCTAAAAAAACTAAGAAATTGATCAATGCATCAGGGAAATAACCTTCATCTTTGAATCCCATGTACAATTGATCTTCTTTATCATCGTGCCATTCTTTTGGAAATACTGGGAAACCAAACTTAGCACCATCACGCTTGCTTAATTTTCCTTTTCCTGTTGGTTTAAGGATTAATGGTAAATGTGCAAATGTTGGTGCTTCCCATTCAAACGAACGGTATAATAAATAATGCAATGCTAACGATGGCAACCATTCTTCTCCACGAATTACATGTGTGATTTCCATTAAATGATCATCTACAATATTAGCTAGGTGATAGGTTGGCATTCCATCACTTTTAAACAATACTTTGTCATCTAAAATGTTAGTGTCAATTTTTACATCCCCGCGAACAATATCTTTTAAATGTAAAATTTCATCTTGTGGCGATTTGTAACGCACTACATACGGTTCACCAGCATCTATTTTTGCCTGAACTTCTTCTGTAGAAAGCGATAAAGAGTTTGTCAATTTTAAACGATTGTGCCAGTTGTAAATAAAGGTTTTTCCTTTGGCTTCATGATCTTTTCTGTGACCATCTAAGGTTTCAGCCGTATCAAAAGCGTAATATGCATGTCCTTTTTCAATCAATTGGTCAGCATATTGTTTGTATAAATGTTTACGCTCACTTTGTCTGTATGGACCAAATCCACCATCTTTTCCAACACCTTCGTCAAAAGGAATTCCACACCATTCCAATGATTCTACAATATATTCTTCCGCTCCTTCAACAAATCGGTTTTGATCTGTATCTTCAATACGTAACACAAAATCTCCACCATGTTTTTTGGCGAATAAATAATTAAATAAGGCAGTTCTAACGCCTCCAATGTGTAGCGGTCCTGTTGGACTTGGTGCAAAACGAACACGAACTTTTTTAGTCATAGGTAATAGTATATGGTTTTAAAGTGCAAATGTAATACTATTTTGATGTAGAAAAAGTATAATTCTAAAAAGTCAATTGCCCTACTACAAGTGTTTGAATATCTAAATCTTAATTAATAAGTGAAACCTTCAAAGTTTTTAGCCTTGAAGGTTTCGGTAATCAGCAAGTTGAGAAAAATCCTATTTTAAATAAGTGATGTCAAATCGAGTGCAGTTGAGGTGCAATGATAGTATGAAGTTTGCTTTGATTTTTAACTGTACCCGAAGTGACATTTATAGGTAGAAAGTCTTATTATTTTTTAATAAACTTCTCAGTGTGTTTGATACCTGATTCCGTTTCTACCGTCAAGAAATACATGTTATCACTTAATTGTGAGACGTCAATTTCTGAAACTTCAATCGCTTTGCTTTGTACCAACTTTCCAGTAACGTCTGTAATTTTATAGGATACAATCGGTTCGTCACTGTTGAATCTTAATACGTCTGCTGTTGGATTTGGAAACATATTAAAGTTGATCAAGTCGGCTTCGTCTCTTCCTAAGGTTCCGTGCGAACTTCCCATTACAAATAATGAACGTAAATGATCCTTTACTTCATCTGTAAAGACATTAATTGTTGTATTTGTGTTGCTCAGCGAACTTAATGTGATTTGATATGACCAATCTTCATCATAACAGCTATCACAACAAGACGGAACATATAATCCAATTACATACAGCTTGTTAGGTTCAAAAGTATAGTTAGGGAAGGTTGTCGTAAGTCCCCAAACTGGATTTGTAGATGTTGGTAATTGATTGTTAAATCCGCCCATATTACTAGACCAAGCAAAGGTATTAGGAACCATATTGATAAAGTCTACAGGATTTGTGAATGGGAAAGAAGACAATTCTAATTCATATACAAACCATGTATATTGATATCCATTATTTTGTTCTGTACAAATATCACCAACAAGTAAGGAATCATCCGTTGTATCAATACTATTTATTGAGCCAGTTAATTGTTGTGGACTTCCCTGGTGCAGTACACTAATGTTGAGGTTTTGATCTAGTTTTGCTTGTAATGAAATATCATCAATTGCTAAATCGTTTCCATCGCCCAAACCATCTTCTTTTAAGTGAATTTTGATATCTAATACATCTACATCACCATCAAAACATTCCGATATTTGTTGCCAATCACAAGGATCGTCGCTGTTGGTATCAATCGTAATCCAATCGTATAATTGCCCATTTACTTCCAAACGAATTTCTGGTTTAATGTTGAATGTACATTGCGGTAAATCTTTGAAGTTTGCACAGAATTTATAGGTTTTTTCAAAATCAATTGGAATGCTTTGCTCCCAAATTATACTACTTGTTCCGGCTGGTTGTGTTGTACGACCATTTACTAACAAGAAGTCTGTATTGTTGCTATATTGTTCTGGATCAACACAAGCAGAATGATCAGTTACTGTAGTTCCAAAAATACTTGCATCGTTTGATACGTGGTATGCACCTGGATATAAACTGGCATCTTCAGTATAGCTGTTCCCAAATCCGTTCGCACCATTTTCAAAATTTCCGTTTTCTACCAAGTTATCACCTTCACAGCAAAATGCACCTTCATTATTTGGTTCGCCTGGATCAATATCACAATCCTGAATACAAATATTGTCATATCCGTATTCTTCTGTTGGACTTGAAGTTAAATCTAAGAAAAATCGAATTCCCGAAATATTACTGATTAAGTTATTCCAATCGTTACAATCCAATCCAGCACCCATGACCCATTGCCCATTTTCATTTGATGGCAAATCGGTTCCTTCACAGGTTTCAATAGGAGCACAAATATGGACCCAACCGCCATCTTCAACAGCTTGCACATTGGCTACAAAAGTTGCTGTTGCTGTTGGACTTGTTGGATTTCCTGTATAGATAATAAGTCTAGGAGATACAGGCTCTCCAAAGTTTCCATCCTCAATTACTTGAAAATCCCAGCATAAACATTGCCCTTCAAATTCTCTCCAATTTCCAGCATAATCAACATTGTTGTAAATATAAGAAGAACCTTGATCGTCATACGAATGTAGAAAGAAGTCATCCGCGTTTCCACTTGGTCCAAAAGGATCTGCTGTATTTGCGCCAGCAGCAACGCCATTCCAGTTAGAGACATCCTGATCGTTAAAATCATCACAGAATTGTCCAAAGCTTACTCCATAAAAAAGGAGTAAACACAAGGTAATTGTGTTTTTCATAATGTAAAATGTTTAAGATTCTATAATTTGTTTCAAGGCAAAGATGCACCAGTAAGAAACGATAGGTTAGAAGCAAAGCACTAAGATTTGCATCGTGTTTTACCTAATAAGATTATAGAAAAACTTAAGAGTTACAGGAAAAACACCCTTATTTAGTCAGAGAAACCATGTCAGAAGGAATACGTTTGTTCATCACTTTAAACCATAAAGGCGGAATTAAAGCCATGACCATAGAAGTGGGATAACCATAAGGCATCTGCGGGCTTTTTTCATGACAATCCAACAATTGATATTTTTTAGAAGCTTTGTAATGATGATCGCTGTGACGTGTGAGTTCATACAAAACAATACGCCCAATTACATGATTGGAATTCCAAGAATGAATTTCACGTACACGCTCGTAACGTCCAGAAGTTAATTTCTTTCTGAGCAATCCGTAATGTTCTATATAGTTGATGGTTTCTAGTAGTAAAAAACTAACTACGGCGCTAGCTAGAGCAAAAAGTAAAGCTAAACTTCCTAAGAAATAGAATACAATAGCCAAATAGTAAATCTGCAGTAGCGTAAACCAAAACATGTTATTTTTAAGCGAGAAAAAGGAATACTTTCCGCGCAGGCGTAAGTTTTGTTGAATTTTCCAGGCATTCATATACTGTCTTGCTGTTGAGGTAAACCAGAATGAATACACAACTTGATTGTATCGTGCAGTTGCAGGATCTTCTTTGGTAGCGGCATGTAAATGATGTCCAAAATTATGTTCCACAAAAAAGTGCATATACATAGAAGGAAGTAATAACAACTTTGCCATAAGCTGCTCATATTGTTTTTGTCGGTGACCTAATTCGTGCGCAACATTGATACCGTTAGAACCTAAAACTATTCCTGTAGAAAATATCAACCCGATGATTTCAAAGGTTTCATACATTCCTGTAGAAACATTCAAAAGTGTCACAATCAATAATCCAAAAACAACAGGAATATTTAAGTACAATAACCAGTCAAAAATTGGATTCACAGATTTTTGTTCCACTTCTTCTTTGGATAAATTTTCTATGTTTTGCGGAAAAATCAATTCCATAATCGGAATCACCCCAAAGGCATATATGGGAGTTAAAAATGTATAATATCCTCCCAAGCATAAAGCAAGTACGGCAACTAGTGGCGTAGAAAATGCCGCTAAATATTTCAAATCTTTCATAAGTCAATTTCAATTCAAGGTTCATAAAAATACTACTTTTTTTCCTGAATTGAAATTGTTATTTGATTATTGAAAACTATATATGTTTTGTGTTTACAATTATAATTTAAGAAGTTCCTTATAAAATAAAAGGAAGGATCTAGGGGAAACTTTTTTAAAATCGCTTATACAATCCAATAGTTAGTGCACCTTGTTTGGCAACATTGTTCCCAGAGAATGCACCTCCAAAACCTAAAATACCACCAAATGTTCTGTTGAATTCTCCGATGACTTTCAACCCAAAAGCCCTATATTCTTGATTGTTTACGTATAAAGCAGTAGCGGCGTTTCGTAAAGGTATGTTAACGTCACCATCATTAAATGAACTTATGACATCAATAAAACCAGCCAACCAAATTTTTGAATGTACTTTGGTTCCTATTTCACCTCCAATCTTAAAATTATTGCTATAGTTGTTTGTTTTTAAATCAACTCCCGTAAACGATTGAATGTAAAACTTGTCAAAACCACGTCCAAAGTTTACAGTAGGTGTAAAAGTCCAAGCGTCTTGCCCAGTTCTAACTCCAGAAGCTGCCTCAAAAGTTCCAGTATTTGCTTCTACATTTAGTTGACCAGAAATAATCCATTCTTTATTGTAAAACTGATGCCTCAATCCTACAGAAACATTTCCAAAAGCTGATTTGGATTGTTCTAAAATAAAGGCAGTTCCATTTACAGCATCGCCAGTACTTACAAACTTTAAAGGCAGATTTATAATTAAAGTTGTTTTGTCTGACACACCGTATTCTCCATACAATTGTAGTGTATTGTCGGTAATTTCTCGATCTGATTGATAGTCAGGATCACCAAAAATTTCATCATAATTTGAAATAGTGGTAAACGAAAGTTGTGTGTAAAATTTTCCTTTTTCCTGTGTCCAAGGACTTTGTGCAAACAAAATTCCTGAACTCAATAGGGCGATAACTATATATAAATTTTTCATAATTAGCTTATTTATGATGACTTAGTAGCAAGTTTTAAGGAAATCTTACAGAATGTTTAACAAGTTACGCATACTATTAATTGCGTAAATATGTTATTTTTATCAGTTATATGATGAATGCATACGAACACATACAAAAGAAATTAAGTCAATTTGTAACCAAATATTATACAAACGAACTTATCAAAGGCGCGATATTATTTTTTAGCATCGGTCTATTATATTTTATCATCACCTTATTGGTGGAACATTTTCTATGGTTAAGCACAGGAGCAAGGACAGCGTTATTCTGGGTTTTTATTCTGGTAGAAGTAACGCTTTTCGCGAAATTTATTATGCTACCAATGACAAAATTGTTTAAACTACAGAAAGGAATCAGTTTCAAACAAGCATCTCAAATTATTGGAAATCATTTCCCAGAAGTGAATGATAAATTACTGAATGTATTGCAATTGTCTGAAGCGTCTCAGGAATCTGAATTGTTATTGGCAAGTATCGAACAAAAATCGAAAGAACTACAACCAATTCCGTTTCAAGTAGCCATCAACTTTAAAAAAAATATCAAATATGCCAAGTATGCTATTCCTCCGTTAGCAATTGTGTTGCTAGTGTGGATTTCTGGAAACAGTTCATTATTTAGTCAAAGTTATGAGCGTGTAGTAAATTACAAAACCGACTATGAGCCACCAGCGCCTTTTCAATTCATTGTTGTAAATGACAGTTTTCAAGCCATCGAAAATCAAGCATATAAATTACAAGTGCAAACCTTAGGTGATGTAATTCCAGAGGAAGTGCAAATATCGTTAGGAGACGAAACCTATTTTCTTCAAAATAAAGGAGTAGGAACGTTTGAATATACATTTTCACAACCAAAAGAAGCTACAACATTTACGCTAAATGCTAATGAAGTTACCTCAAAACCGTATACGCTAAATGTTGTAAAAGTACCTTCATTGGTAAATTTCCAAATGGTATTGGATTATCCAGCATACACCAAACGAAAAGACGAGGTTTTAAAAAGTACTGGAAATGCAACCATTCCAGAAGGAACCAAAATTACATGGGAAGCCAAAGCAAAACAAACAGAAAAATTAGAATTAATTTCAAAAGATACTACGTATGTGTTTGGCAAGGAGGCTAATGACTTTAAATTGGAACAAAAAATATATCAAAAAATAGATTATCAAATAAGCACAAGTAATTCTGAACTTAAAAACTATGAAAATCTTGGATTCAGCATTAATGTAATCAAAGATGAGTACCCAAAAATAGATTTACAATCCAAAAGAGATTCAATAGATGGCAGAACGATGTATTTTTTAGGACAAGTTTCGGATGACTACGGATTGCGAAGATTACAATTGGTATACTATCCATCGGAGAATGTAGCCAATAAAGCTTCGGAAAACATTCCAATCAGTACCTCAAACATTGATCAATTTCAATATACATTTCCAGGAAATTTACAATTGGTTAAAGGTGTAAATTATGAATTCTATTTTGAACTAACGGATAACGATGGAATTCGAGGAGGAAAGAAGGTAAAAAGTGAAATCTTCAGCTATCGAAAACTTACTGATACAGAATTGCAAACAGAACAGTTGCAACAACAAAATGAAACGATTAAAGACTTAGATAAATCATTAGAAAAACTTCAAAAGCAACAAGACGAACTCAAAAAGATCACGAGAAACCAAAAGGAGAAGAGTGAACTTAATTTTAACGATCGTAAAAAGCTTGAAAAATTCTTGCAACGTCAAGAACAAAGTGATCAAATGATGAAGAAATTTTCTAAGCAATTAGAGCAAAACTTAGAAGATTTCCAAAAAGAAGAAACGCAAGATGATCAAGATAAAGAGTTGTTGAAAGAACGTTTAGAACGTCAACAAAAAGAATTGGAGAAAAATGAAAAGCTGATGGAAGAATTAAAGAAATTAGCTGATAAAATTAGTGAAGAAGAACTCCAAGATAAACTAGAAGAATTAGGGAAGCAACAGCAAAACAATAAAAAGAATTTACAGCAAATTCTTGAATTAACGAAGCGCTATTATGTAACCAAAAAGGCTGAAAAAATTCAAAGACAACTGCAAGAACTTGCTAAAGAACAAGAGGAGCTATCCAAGAAAAATGGAGGCGATAATACAAAAGAAAAACAAGACGAACTCAATAAGAAATTCGAACATTTGCAAAAACAAATGGATGAATTAGATGAAGAGAATAACAAACTCAAAAAGCCTTTAGACTTAGAGCGCAAAAAAAACGACGAAGAAGACATTAAGCAAGAACAGCAAGATGCAACTGAAGATTTACAAAACAGTGAGGAATCAGAAAACGAACAGCAAAAAAGCGAGCAACAACAAAGCGCAAAACAAAAGCAAAAAAAAGCTGCTCAAAAAATGCAACGTATGAGCAAAAGTATGCAAACTGCCATGCAAATGAGTGGGCAAGAAAGCATACAAGAAGATGCTGAAATGCTACGCCAAATACTAGACAATTTGGTTCTATTTTCTTTTGACGAAGAAAATTTAATGAAAGGTTTTGAAGAAATTGACAATTCAAATGCAGGCTATGCTGCTAAGCTAAAACGTCAAAAAGAATTGCGTAAAATGTTTGAGCATGTAGATGATAGTTTGTTTGCATTGTCTTTACGTCAGCCTTCTATCTCCGAACGAATCAATGGTGAAATTACGGAGATATATTATAACATCGATAAATCTTTAGAGCAATTGGCAGAGAATAATGTTTACAGAGGAGTAGCCGCACAACAATATGCTTTGACATCCACAAATAAGTTGGCAGATTTTCTAAGTAGTGCACTAGACAACATGAACCAAAGCATGGGACAAGGTCAAGGACAAGGTTCTCAAGGAATGGGGCAAAGTGGACAAAACCAAGGTCAAGGAAAAGGATTTCAGTTGCCAGATATTATTCAATCACAGGATGAATTGAGTAAACAAATGCAACAAGGTATGAAGAAAGAAGGCCAAGGGAAAGATGGTAAAGGAGGCAAAGAAGGTGGTAAAGAAGAAGGCGATAAAGGCAAAGGAAATAAAGATGGAAAAGATGGAGAAAACGGTCAAAAAGGAGGTGGATCGGGAAGTGGAAATGAAGACGAGTCAGGTAAATTATATGATATATTCAAGCAACAACAAGCGTTAAGAAATCAATTAGAACAGCAATTAAAAGATAAATACGGAGGAAAAATCAAAGATCCAAAGGCGATGGAAATATTGAAACAAATGGAGAAAGTAGAAACTGAATTGCTCGAAAGAGGATTCAATGATGAAACAATGAAAAAGATGATTGAGCTCAAATATCAACTCCAAAAATTAGACAAAGCTGCCTTTGAACAAGAGAAAGAAAGTAAACGAGAATCTACTACAAATCGCAAAGATTTCAACAATACTACAAATGAAATAATGCCTGATGCTCGACAGTATTTCAATCAAATTGAGATATTAAACCGACAAGTATTACCTTTGCGCAATAATTACAAAAAGAAAGTACAAGAGTATTTCAAGAAAAAGGATGATTAGTTTTCATTATGAGACACAATTTGAACTTACAAACGAGGGACAAATTGAGCAATGGATTAGCAAAGTAATCGCATCTGAGGACAAGCGAGAAGGAGATATAAATTATATTTTCTGTGATGATGAATATCTGCATAAATTGAATGTAGAATTTCTAAACCATGACACGCTTACTGACATTATAAGCTTTGACAATTCGGTTGGAAACGAATTGCACGGAGACATTTTTATCTCCGTGGAACGTGTTGCCGACAACGCCAAAGATTTCAAAGTTTCCACAGAAGAAGAACTGCGTCGTGTGATGGTACATGGTGTTTTGCATTACTGCGGATACAAAGATAAAACACACAAAGAGCAGGAAGAAATGACCGCTAAGGAAAATGATAAACTTGAAATGTTCCACGTGGAACACTCTTAAATCACTTTCAAATATAATCGATAAATATAACCGAATTTCAATCGTTAGATATGTTTAATACGGAATATGATGTGATCGTAGTTGGAGCTGGACACGCAGGATCTGAAGCTGCCGCCGCTGCTGCGAATATGGGAAGCAAAACTTTGCTCGTTACGATGAACTTGCAGAACATTGCACAGATGTCTTGCAATCCTGCTATGGGAGGAATTGCCAAAGGACAAATTGTGCGTGAAATTGATGCGCTTGGTGGATATAGTGGAATTGTTACGGACAATTCGGCCATTCAGTTCAAGATGCTGAATAAGTCAAAAGGACCTGCAATGTGGTCGCCAAGAGCACAAAGCGATCGTATGCGTTTTGCAGAAGAATGGCGTCTTATGTTAGAACGAACAGAGAACCTTGATTTTTATCAAGAAATGGTGCGTGGTTTAATCATTGAAGGAGGAAAAATAAAAGGTGTAAAAACATCTCTAGGACTAGAAATTAGATCCAAAACTGTAGTACTTACCAATGGAACTTTCTTGAATGGATTGATCCATATTGGAGATAAAAACTTTGGTGGTGGAAGAGCAGGAGAAAGAGCCGCAACTGGAATCACAGAAGAACTTACGGAACTCGGTTTTGAATCTGGAAGAATGAAAACAGGAACACCACCACGTGTGGATGGTAGATCGTTAGATTATTCAAAAATGATCATTCAACCTGGAGACGAACAGCCGGATAAATTCTCATATCTAAAAAACACAAAAGCATTAGAGAATCAACGTGCTTGTCACATGACATATACATCACCAGAAGTACATGATTTACTTCGTGAAGGTTTTGATAGATCGCCAATGTTTAATGGTAGAATTAAATCGATTGGACCTAGATATTGCCCTTCAATTGAAGATAAAATTAACCGTTTTGCAGACAAAGATCGTCATCAATTATTTGTAGAACCGGAAGGTTGGAATACAGTTGAAGTATATGTAAATGGCTTCTCAACTTCGCTTCCAGAAGATGTTCAATTTAAAGCCTTACGATCTGTTGCTGGTTTTGAAAATGTGAAGTTCTTTAGACCAGGTTATGCAATCGAATATGATTACTTTCCACCAACACAATTAAAGCATACATTAGAAACTAAGATTGTAGACGGATTGTTTTTTGCAGGACAAATTAATGGAACAACAGGATATGAAGAAGCAGCCTCGCAAGGACTGATGGCAGGAATAAATGCAGCACTAAAAGTCCAAGAAAAAGAAGAATTTATCCTAAAAAGAAATGAAGCTTACATCGGAGTTTTAATTGATGATTTAATCACAAAAGGAACAGAAGAGCCTTATCGAATGTTTACGTCTCGAGCAGAATATAGAACACTACTAAGACAAGACAATGCCGATTTTAGATTAACACCAGTTGGACATGAATTAGGTTTGGCAAGTGAAGAACGTTTACGTGCGATGGAACAAAAGAAAACAAACTCAGATGCATTTATTCAATTCTCTAAAGACACGAGTGTAAAGCCAGATGAAATAAATCCTGTACTCGAAGCAAAGAACTCTTCAAAAGTAAAGCAACAAGATAAGATGTTTAAGATCTTCGCACGTCCAAATATCAGTATGGATGACATGCGAAAAGTTGCTTCAGTAGAGAACTTTATTCAAGAAAATAATCTTGGAAAAGACGTATTAGAACAAACAGAAGTACAAGTTAAATACGCAGGATATATCAACAAGGAAAAAAATAATGCAGACAAGTTAAATAATTTGGATCGTGTAAAAATTCCTCTTGATTTTAAGTATGAAGGTTTAACAAACCTGTCCATGGAAGCACGTCAAAAACTATCCAAAATCAGACCCGTAAACTTATCACAAGCATCACGAATAAGCGGTGTTTCTCCTAGTGATATAAGTGTGATGCTAGTATATTTAAACAGATAAAATTTTTAGTGTTCCACGTGGAACACTTTTCTTATGGAAATAAAATCATTAGAAAATACACCGATCAGAGATATTGTAGCTACTTTAAATTTTGCGTTCTCTGATTACTTTATTCCGATCAATTTTACGGAAGAATATGTAAACGAACGTTGGACAGCTTCGGGTGTAGATTATAATTTATCCTTTGGTATTTTTGACAGAAACAAACTTGTTGGTTTCATTATTCATGCAATCAATTTTTATGGAGAAACTAAAGTTGCCTATAATGCTTCTACTGGAGTTGTTCCTTCACACAGAAGACAAGGTTTGTTGTCTAAACTTTACGAAAAAGCAATTTCTGTTTTAAAAGAAAACGGAATCCAAAAAAGTACATTGGAATGTATCACAAAAAATGAACGCGCAATCTTAGCGTACCAAAAAGTTGGATTTAAAATTGATCGTCATTATCATTTGTACAAATTAGATTGGAAAGGAGTACGAATTAAAACTGCATTAAAAGTAGAAGAACGTTCCAATTATTCTCTTCAAGATTTTAAATATTTACAAAATTATTTCCCATCGATAGAAAATCAAGATCATTGTTTAGAAAAATACAAAGAGAACTTAAAATCGATTGTTGTTTTAGAAAGTGAAAAAATTGTAGCGTATTTAATTTTTCATAAAATTTCAAAAAGAATTCATAGGTTAGGAGTGCACGAAAATAATTGGAATACTTTTGGCGAAATTTTATTTTCAGGATTACCCGCAGGAAATTATAATATTATTAATATAGATTCAGAAAATAAAAACATTCACAATTTTTTCAAAAAAATGAATTTTGACAATTATATTAATCAATATGATATGAGTTTTATTTTATAATAAAGGTTAGTTTTTATAACTGTGGAAGTATTTTGTAAAAACTAAAATTTTTTAATAAATATAAACTTATGTTCCACGTGGAACATTTTTATAAATTACTTTTTTAGATAGAATTTGTAGACATTTTTGAAATTGAGATAAAGCAAAAAATAAAAATATAATTGTATCTAACTAGATACGATAAATAAAATAGGAGCACTAAAATGGAAAACATAACGGTAAAAGATCATTCCGTTTCAAACGAAGAATTTCAATTGGTTTTTGATGAAACTTTAGAAATGTATAAAACCGAGCCGCAACCGAGTTTGGAAACCTTAGCTTCTTATTACGAAAGTGAAGATTATATTTCACACACAGATGCTAAAAGAAATCTTTTTGAAAAAATATATCATTGGGTTCGTACTTATATGCTTTCTAAAAAAATGATGCTTGTTGATCGGTATACAAAAAGCGATGCTGAAAAAGTATTAGACATAGGTTGCGGAACAGGAGACTTTTTAGTAATGGCCAAAAAATATAAATGGGAAGTTGCAGGAATTGAACCTGACGAACAAGCACGAAAAATTGCTATTACCAAAATTAAAACAGAAATTCATACGAACGAATGGCTTTCTGAAATTCCAGATCATAGTTTTGATGCTATTACCATGTGGCATGTTTTAGAACATGTTCCAAATTTAGAAGAGCAGATTCAAACCTTAAAAAGAATAGTAAAACCAAAAGGAAGTATTTTTATCGCTGTTCCAAATTTTAAAAGTCATGATGCAAAACACTATAAACAATTTTGGGCAGCGTATGATGTTCCACGACATTTATGGCACTTTTCTCAAAAAGCAATAAAATCACTTTTTGAAAAGGAAAATATGAAAGTAGTAAAAATCTTACCAATGAAATTTGATGCTTATTATGTGAGTTTGCTTTCCGAAAAACACAAAACTGGAAAAATGAACCCAATCAAAGGATTTTACAGAGGATTTGTTTCAAACTTTAAAGCAATCTTATCTTCTGAGTATTCTTCGCTCATTTATGTCATTAAAAATGACTAAAATCACATTTTAAAGCGTTTTAAGCATATTTTACACTGTATTTTATATAATGTGATGTCTTTTTTTTAATGTGCGTTAAAAAATGCCGTAAAAAAAGTTAATTTTAATTGCTGTTGTTTATTATTTTTAATTTAATGATAAATTATACTTATAATTTGATTTTTCATGAAAAATGATGCAATCTTCACAATTTGTTATGTAAACTTTATTTCTATTTTTGCGGCAAGGAAAATTAAAAAACGTCGTTTCCAAATACGAAGATGAAATTGGAAATTAGTGATGTCTTTATTTTTTGAAAAGAATAGATAACAACAAAAAACTATACAAATGAAAAAACTAATTGTTTTAGGAATTGCTGTATTGGCATTCTACTCTTGTGAGAAACCTGCAAAAATTGGTTTTGTTGAGAATAGCAAATTGATTGGCGAATATCAGGAGAAAAAAGATTTAGAAGCTGAGTTTAAAGCACGTATTGAAGCTTTTAATAAGAGAAAAGATAGTATGCAGCAAATGTTTAATTTAGAATATAAACAAGCGCAAGAAAAAGCAGCAAAATCTTCTCCAAAGAAACAACAAGAATTATCACTACAAATTCAACAGTTAGGAGAGCGTTTGGATAAGCAAATAAACATTGAGCAAAACCGTATTTCTGATGAAAGTAAAGTGAAAAACGATTCTATCATAAACAAAATAAAGCGTTTTGTTAAAAATTATGGAGAAGCGAATGGATACGACTTTATTTTTGGACTAAACGAAATCACTGGGAATTTATACCACGGAAAAAAAGAACATGATGTTACCAAAGCTGTTTTAGATGAATTAAACAAAGACTACGCAGCAAAGAAAAAGTAATAGAAACTACATACAAGATTCAATGAAAAGACTTTCGAAAGAAGGTCTTTTTTTTATGCCAAATATAAGCTGCTAATTCTACAGTAGAATTTGTATTAACATCGTATTTTCAAATAATTGCATTTGTGTAGCATACACAAAAAAGACATAATACTTTGTTAAAAAATCCATTAAAAATTTAACCTCCGCTCATATAGCGTTACTTTTGTTTCTAAAAAAATGTTAAACGTGCAACCTTTTATACTTGTAATTGTCAATAGCGTTGTAATATCAATCGAAAATCTATTAATCAGATGAAAAACAGTCTTATTTGGCTATGTCTTTTAGTAACTGCCACAATGTTTTCACAAGAAAAATATAGTGTAAGTGGAACTATAAAAGATGGCAAAAATGGAGAAACACTATTTGGCGCTACAGTGTATCTCAAAGGAACTACAAATGGAGCCGTTACCAACGAATATGGTTTTTATTCCATTACTGCGCCCAAAGGAACATATACGTTAATTGTGTCTTTTCTTGGCTATGAAAATGTAAGTAAAGAAATAACCTTAGACGTAGATCAAACCGTTAATTTTGAAATAAAAGAAGCATCTACCTCACTAGAAACTGTTGTGATAGAAGCGGAAGAATCCGAACGTGTAAACATTAGAAAACCACAAATGAGTGTTTCTAAACTCAATGCAGCAACCATAAAGCAAATGCCTGTTGTGCTGGGAGAAGTAGATGTCATTAAATCTATTCAAATGTTACCAGGAGTGACAAATGGTGGTGAAGGCACTGCAGGATTCAATGTGCGAGGTGGTGCTGCCGATCAAAATTTAGTATTACTTGACGAGGCAATTATATACAACACTTCGCACTTTTTTGGCTTTTTCTCTGTCTTTAATGCAGATGCCATCAAAGATATTAAGCTGTATAAAGGAGACATTCCAGCAAAATTTGGAGGACGAATTTCATCTGTGTTAGATGTGCGTCAGAAAGATGGAAATAGTAAAAATTTAGAGGTCAATGGTGGAGTAGGACTTATTTCGAGTCGTTTGGCAGTAGAAGGACCAATGTTCAACAAAAAAGGTTCGTTCTTAGTAGCAGGAAGAACGTCGTATGCACACTTATTTATGCCATTAATTCAAGAAATAAAAGACGATAAAATTTCATTTTATGACTTGAATTTAAAGACCAATTATGAAATTAACGAAAACAACCGAATCTATCTTTCAGGATACTTTGGTAGAGATATTTTCGACATTTCAAAATTCATTAAAAACCGATACGGAAATGCGTCTGCCAACTTGCGTTGGAATCATGTATTTAACGAAAAACTATTCTCTAATCTATCACTAATTTACAGTAAATACGATTATAGAATTGTATTGGATTTTATCAAACTTGATTGGGTCGCAGATATCAAAAACTTCAATTTAAAATATGACTTGCGCTACTATGCTAGTGATAAATTAAAGCTCGATTTTGGAGTTAGTGGAATTACGTACGATTTTAATCCAGGAGAAGTAAAACCTACAGATCCTAGTTCGTCAATTAATTTTAGAAAATTAGATCAAAAAAGAGCTTTTGAAGCAGCAGCTTACATCAGTGTGGAGCATGAATTAACGGATAAATTAACAGCGCAATATGGTTTGCGTTTTAGCACATTTAGTCGCTTGGGAGGACAAGTGTTATCTGATTATGCAAACAATCAACCAGTTGTCTACAATGACGAAATTGGCATTTATGAAGAAGGTGAAGAAATCGGTACAACTGATTACAAGAAGAGTGAAAGCATCAAAACATTTGCAAATTTTGATCCAAGACTTGGATTATCGTATCAATTGAATGATGACTCTTCGGTAAAAGCCAGTTACACTCGATCAGTACAATATGTACACTTACTTTCAAATACAGTTTCTGTGACACCTGTAGATGTTTGGGCTCCAAGCGGACGTTATATAGAACCACAAAAATCCAATCAATATGCGGTAGGATACTATCGAAATTTTAAAGACAAAACCTACTCTTTAGAATTGGAAGCATATTACAAAAATGTGGATAATAGAATTGACTATATTGATGGATCTGATTTAATAGGAACAAACAATATAGAAACAGAAATTTTAAACGGAGAAGCAAGAGCGTATGGTTTAGAAATATTATTCCGTAAAAACTTAGGGAAATTCAAAGGATGGTTTGCATATACACTTTCAAAATCTGAACAAAGAGCACTTGGTGGTAATGCTGGCGGACCGGGAATCAACAGAGGAAATTGGTATAATACACCGTATGATAGAACACATGATTTTTCAGTAACGGGAACGTATGACTTTAACGATAAATGGAAGTTTAGTGCCAATTTTGTGTATCAAACAGGTCGTCCAGTAACCTATCCAAACGGACAATATGAATATGAAGGCTTGTCTATTGCTAGTTTTGATGAACGAAATGCAAATCGTTTACCAGCATATCATAGATTAGATTTGTCAGCAATTTATACGCCAGGCAAAAACAAAAACAGACGTTGGCAAAGCGAATGGGTTTTTGGCTTGTACAACGCTTACGCGAGAAGAAATGCAGCTTCTATCTCATTTACACAAGATTTTGATACAGGTGTAAATGAAGCACGTAGACTTTCTATTTTTGGAAGTGTTATTCCATCAATAACCTATAACTTTAAATTCTAGAATCATGAAAAAATATATAAAACTAACTACGCTTTTAATGCTATTTATAGTATTAATTTCTTGTGATGATAAAATAGATATAGATGTTCCTGAAGCACCACCACGTTTGGTAATTGAAGCTTCTTTAGATTGGGAAAAAGGAACTACAGGAAACAATCAAACAATCAAACTAAGCACATCTACACCGTATTTTGATACTACATTGAATACTAGTGTTATTGGTGCTACTGTAAGTGTTAGAAATAATAACTCAGGTGCTGTATATAACTTTGTTGATCAAAATGATGGAATTTATACGATTGATAATTTTGTACCTGTAATAAATGATTCATATACATTGACGGTAATTCATGATGGAGAAACGTATACTGCAACCGAAAATATGATGGCGGTTACGCCTATTATGAACCCAACACAATCGCTAGAAGGAGGTTTTGATGATGAAGTATTAGATTTAACCATCTTCTTTGATGATCCTGTTGATGAGGAAAACTTTTATATGGTAAGTGTAAAAGAAGAAGGTGATTTATTTGCCGAATTAGAAACGCAGTCCGATGAATTTACCAATGGAAACACCCAAGAAGAATTCTTTGAAAAGGATCGCGATGATGAAGATGAAACGGCAGAATATAACCCTGGAGATACTATAAACGTTAAACTATTCGGGATTTCACAGCGTTACTATAATTACATTACCTTATTAGTTGAGCAATATGATTCTGGAGGCGATCCATTTGCAACCATCCCTGCTGAAATAAAAGGAAACTGCATTAATGAAACAAATGAAGCTAATTACGCTTTTGGATATTTTAGAGTTACAGAATTTGAACAAATAACATATACGTTCCAATAAAACTCAGAATACAGCAGTTTATTTAATTCGAATTTTTATTGAAGTAGAAAGCGTAGTTTTTATTGAAATTACGCTTTTTTTATAAGAAGATGAGTTTTTGATACTAGACAATTTTTTAAAAATTGCAACCTTTTGATAATTCAATTGTCTATAATAAAAAAACAAACCATAATTGAACACCATACGTTAAGACATAGTGAGCAACGCTATCTTATTTAAGCATAAAGAACTCATAGAAAAGAGCAAGATAGGAGATCGTAAAATGCAATGCAAACTGTATTCATTATACGTAGATGCTATGTTCAATGTGAGTATTCGGATTGTGAAAGTAAAAGAAGACGCCGAAGACGTAGTTCAAGATAGTTTTGTAGATGCATTTAAAAATTTAGCATCATTCAAATATGAAAGTACGTTTGGTTCTTGGTTAAAACGGATAGTGATTAACAAAAGCATTAACTATTTAAAAGTAAAACGGATTCCATTAGTAGCGATAGAAGAACAAGAATATTGGATTTCAGATGAAAAAGAACTAAACCCCGAGCAATTAGATATTAAAAACATAAAAAAAGCCATACAAAAACTGCCAACAGGGTATCAAACAATAATCAATTTATACCTCATTGAAGGATATGACCATAATGAAATAGGAGACATTTTAGAAATAAGTGTATCAACTTCTAAATCAAAATACCACAGAGCAAAAAAGAAGTTAATTTAATTAATTGATCATGAAAGACGAATTAAAAGACGACATACAAGCCAACAGAAACCAATTCGATGATCACGCTATAGATGAAGCTGATAAGCTAAAATTATGGGCAAAAATTAGTGAAGAATTTCCTGAAACACCTCAAAAGTAATCCCGCTTTGGGAAAAAACTTCATTCAGAGTAGCAGCAGCTGTAGTACTACTATTTGGATGTTTGTTTGCTTACTTTTCTAAAAATAATGTTGAAGGAGAATATGATATGGTGAGTGATGAATTTCGTCAAATAGATAAGCACTATAAATCACTTGTTGTAAATCAAATTAAACTAGTAAAAAACAGTACCAACTTAACTAAGGAAGAACAAGCAGACTTCTTAAGTTATATTGACGAATTAGATCAAGAATATATCAAACTCAAAAGTGAATTAAAACAAGGTGTAAACAATCAATTAATAATAGAAGCAATAATTAATAACTACAGGAAAAAAATAAAAATCATGGAGGATCTGCTTCGAAGATCGTATCCTGTTCAAAATAAAGTAGACGATGGCGAACTCATTTTATAAAGCATTCTTAGGTTTAGTGTTTTGTTTGCTGTCGTATCAAAGTGCAGTATCACAACACAAACTCACAAAAGAAATCAAAGAAACACATGCATTTACTAATGAAAGTAAATTATACTTAGAAAATAAGTATGGCGATATTTTTGTGAGCGGTTGGGATAAAAACAATATCGAAATTGTAGTAGATGTTGAAGCCGAAAGTAAAAATGCAGAAAAAGCACAAAAATTATTAGATAGAGTTCAGGTTTCTATTGTCGCTAGCAACGATCAAATAAAAGCTTCTTCAAAATTACACCCAAAAAAGGAGGTTTTCTCGGAAGATTAGATCCTTTCAAAAATGAAAAAATAAAAATCAATTATACGATCTATCTGCCTAAAAGAGCTTTTATAGAAGTACATAACACCTATGGAAATATTATTGTTTCTGATTGGAATGGAACACTGAAAGCAGATGTTGAACATGGAGAAATGCAATTATCAACAGCACTCAAAAAAGCAGATTTGACTATTAAACATGGAAAATTGAATGCTGTAAGCTTAAATGATTCGCACATTACCAGTAAAGATGCAACGATAACGATTCATAGCGGAATATTCTTAAAAATTGATTCTGATGGCTCTGAAATGATTTTAAATAATATGCAAAACTTGGACCTAAACTCAAACAAAGACCATATAGATATTTTAAAATCAGCAGGAATTTCAGGAACAATAAAACATTCAAAAATATTTCTAAAAAATCTAGGAGGAGAAGCTACGTTGAGGTTACACTATGGAGAATTAAGAATTTTAAAACACCTTACAAACTCTCCAAATATAAATATTGATCAAAAAGAAGCAGAAGTTTACATAAACATATCAGAAACTGATTTTATTTTTCCGCTAAGTTAGAACAAGGCGTATTACGTATTCCTAAAAAGATGAATAACATAGAAAGTGAAATGATAAAAAGGAGAGAAAAAATAAGACGTATAAGCGCATCGTATGGGAATAGAAAAGGGAAAATTTCCTGTACAGTTTACAAAGGAGTCATCATCCTAAAAGAACTATAAATGAGAAACAACGAAATAATCAAAAAATGAAAAAGTTAATAACAGCAGTATTTACACTATTCATTTTCAACTCGATCATAGCACAAACCAATGAAACAGAAGACTATGTAGAATTTGACGATCGCAAAAATGTAGTGCATGGATTTTATTTAGGCATATCGCAACATTTTGGAAGGATTTCTAGTGAATGGGCTAGATTAACCAATCTGAAAGTTGCATATGTAGCTAACAGAAAGCTTGAAGTAGGTTTTAGTGCAACTGTTTTTACAGTGAACAACCCAACAATACTATTCGATATAGAGGAGATAAAGTGTTACTTTTTGGTGGATATGCCGGATTACATTTAGAACCCATTCTATATGGAAATAGATCTATCAGTGTTTCGTTTCCGTTACTTGTAGGTGGTGGAAGATCTTTTATATTAGAAAAAAAGGAAAATGGAGACTTTGACGAAACTCCTTTAGAAAATGATACGGAAGATTATGATTCATTTTTTGTAGCAGAACCTGGAATTAATGTACTGTATAATGTTTCCAGATACTTGCAAATTGAAACAGGAATACGATATCGTTTTGCAGAATCTTTTAGACTTCCAGATTATGGAAAGGATAATATTAGTGGCTTTTCTGTGGGAATAGGTCTGAAATAGGAATCTTCAATCTAGGAAGAAAGAAAAAAATAAAAGACAAATTTTAATTGCTAAAAAAAACCTCTTAAAAAACAATTTCTAAGAGGCTTTATAGGTGTCATATATGATAAGATTCATTATGGAAACTGTTGTAAAAAACAGCGGGTCTTCCTGCTGAAATAACAGTCATGTGTTGTCTTGAATACAATTCACCATTATCGGTTCTTCCACTAGCAATGATATTTTTCATTCCTCGGTAAAACTTACTTACATAATCTCCATCAACGACTTCAATACCCATCAAATGTGATGTTCCTATTCTTGTTTCAATAATATATCCTACACCATTTTCTATTAAGATTTTTTGCCCAATAGCTGGTGGTGGAAACAATTGACTTATAGTAATATTGTGTAATGGAGCTAATCTGATATAATTTGATTCATCTACAATAGCAGGAGTTGCTACAGCTGCTTGTGCTTCCGAATTTCCATGTAACATAGATACTGTACGACCAAATCTTGGCGTGTTAGAGTTGTCTAAACAAAACATCCACAGAGTTACAAACTTTTTACCATCTTCTGTTTCTGCAACGGCACAATATCGAGCGTGTACTTTCAATGGATTTACACGTTTTCCGTCGTCGTTTAAATCTAAATTATAAAATATATTCGTTGTTAATGTTCTTGCAGAATATGTTCCTCGCCTTTAACAATAACTTCTTCTAAAGGCTCTGTTGGGTTAAAATAAGCAAAAACGGTTACGTTTTTTCTGCTACTTGAATTGCGTATGGTTTAATTAATTTTAAATGAATTCCT
Organism: Kordia sp.; assembly: GCF_022447245.1. Taxonomy (GTDB): domain Bacteria; phylum Bacteroidota; class Bacteroidia; order Flavobacteriales; family Flavobacteriaceae; genus Kordia. Next base: position 27,738 of record NZ_JAKVBC010000007.1, read on the forward strand.
ACTCTTTTTTGGTTTTTCGGATTTCCCCTTACATCATCAAAATAATACAGTAGCTACTCACTTTATGAAGATATTTTTCTGATTACAATACAAATGTCGAATGATCTAGGAATAATTTTTAGCGCATAAATACTTGATTTTTGAAAAGGGTTTAATAGTCTAATAATTTGATAATCAATTTATAGTAAAAGTAAAAATGATAAAATTGAAGTAAAATTTATAAGTTATTCTGTATTGAAAAATTAAATAGATACATTAAAAATATATAGCTTAAAAAAGACATAAAAAAACCTCGGCAATAAAGAATTACCGAGGGAAGAAAAACTAGTAAATAGGTTTTGAGATGTATTTTCTTTTTCCCGAATTTTGTGAGACAACTATTAAAATAGCTGCTTTTCTTTTTCATAACAATTCGTTTCCCATCCTAATTTCTTAGTTCAGTTAAAAAGGGCAACAAAGACTTTAGCCTCGATCTCAATAGCTTTGCTGCCGCTTATTTTCAACTAATAAAAAACCGACTTAATTGAACTTAATTTGTTTTATGAACGTATTAGAAATGTTAAATTTCTAAATGATTAATATCTTTTCTGTGCTTATTTTGATGATAAAACAGGTAACTTTGAAAATACCCTACCAATATTTTAAAAAAAAATTAAAAATAAATTTACGTAGTTTTGGAAAACCAAATTAATAACCCAGTAATTAATGACTTCGGAAGACAAATCTGTTTGCGAATCAAAAAACTATGAGAGTATCTTTAATACACATGCCGAAACACTTCGGAATTTTGTGTATTATAAATGTGGTAGTGAACAACTAGCGGAAGACATTGTTCAAGAAGCCTTCATTAAGCTTTGGAAAAATTGTGCAAAAATAATTTTTACGAAAGCAAAGTCGTACTTATTCACCGTGGCAAACAACATGTTTTTAAATGAAGTGGCACACCAAAAAGTGGTGCTAAAGTATAAACAACAAACAGGAAGCAAAGTTTCTAATGAAACTCCCGAATTTATATTAAGACAAAAAGAATTTCAAGAAAAATTACAACGCACCATTGCAAAATTGCCAGAAGGGCAACGAGAAGTGTTCTTACTCAATAGAATAGATAAAAAAACGTATGTAGAAATTGCTGAAATTATTGGGCTTTCAGTAAAAGCTGTTGAGAAACGAATGCATAAAGCATTAGTGACATTGAGAAAAGAAATAGGAAATATTTAAAAAAAAGTAGGGTATTTTATAGAGAAACTGTTTAATAAGCGAATCAAACACAAATGATGGAAGAAAAATATGATGATACGTTTCTAGCAAGATGGCTTGCCAACGATCTCACAGAAGAAGAAAAACTTCGTTTTGAAAATTCTGCTGAGCATCAGGACTATCTGCAAATCATTGAAAGTGTCGACCTTATGGAGGCACCTTCTTTTGATAAGAAATCTATATTGAGTTCGATTCAACAGAAACAACAAATACAGACTTCTAAAGTTAGAAAACTAAAAACATCGTGGTTGTACACTGCAGCTGCAGCTGTTGTTCTTTTATTTGTTGGCTTTTCTTCTATGTACTTAAATGCTGATGAAACTTTTGAAACAGGTTTTGGTGAAAAAATCACCGTAAACTTACCAGATGGATCTGAAGTACTTTTAAATGCAAAAACAACACTTTCTTTTAACGAAAATTCTTGGGATACCGATAGAACTGTTTCTCTTGACGGAGAAGCGTATTTTAAAGTAAAAAAAGGAGAAAAATTTACGGTTGCTACCACTTCAGGAACTGTTGAGGTATTAGGAACAGAATTTAATGTTCATACTCATGATGATGATATTTTTGAAGTAAAATGTCATGAAGGAAAAGTAAAAGCAACATCCAAAACACAAAAAACAGCAATATTAACACAAGGAAAAGCATTTTCTTATGTTGAAGGAAAAACAACTTCTTGGAGCTTCAATACCAACGATCCTTCTTGGAGAGATGGAGAAAGCAATTTTATGGAAATGCCTATAAAACATGTGATTAAAGCATTACAAGACCAATATGAATTTGAGTTTATTGCTGAAAATATAGACACTACACAACGTTTTACAGGAACTTTTTCACACAAAAATTTAAAACTTGCGTTGCGAACTGTTTTTGATCCTATGGAAATTTCATATACTTTTAAGGGCGAAAAAACAGTTATACTAAGAAATGCGAAATAATATTGCCCTTTTTTAATCGAAAAGGATTCGCGCAATGAAGTTTTACAGTTACGTATATGAGAAGTGTATTAAGTGTTGTCTTTCTGTTCATCACCTGTTCATTGTTTGCTCAAAACAATGGATCATTCTCTTTTGAAAAAGCACCACTGAAAAACGTATTGACTGCTATTGAAAAAGTGTATGATGTAAAATTTTCATACAATGCAGAACTTGCTGAAAACAAAATAATTACACTACAAGTTAAAGAGGCTTCCTTAAACACTGTCATCCAACGTTTGCAAAAACAAGCACCTATTGTTTTTGAAAAAGTAAATGATCGCTACTATATTATTCGCAACCAAAGTCAAGAAGGAAAAATACGAATTTGTGGTATTTTGGTCGATGCAAAAAGCCAACTGCCTATAGTAGAAGCTTCTGCGGTCAACATTTCACAAAATAAAGGAACTTTAACCAATGCAAATGGAAAGTTTGAATTGTTCTTAGCATTTCCAACAGATACCATAGAAGTACGTTTTCTTGGATATAAAACCCAACGCATGACCGCTCAGGAATTGCATAATGAACCCTGTGAAACCATTTCAATTGAAGCAGATCAATTTGATTTGGGTACGGTTTTAATTAGTAACTATCTAACATCTGGAATTAATAAAAACAATGATGGAGCGCTTTCGCTTTCGCCGTCAAAACTAGGAATACTTCCTGGACTCACAGAACCAGATGTATTACAAAGTATTCAACTATTACCGGGAATTCAAAGTCCAAACGAAACAGCTTCCGGGCTCTTTATTCGTGGAGGAACACCTGATCAAAACTTAATTTTGTGGGATGGAATCAAAATGTACCATTCTGGACACTTTTTTGGTTTAATTTCAGCATTTAATCCTTATGTAATTGAAGAAGTTTCTGTGTACAAAAGCGGAACGGAAACACGTTATGGAGATCGTATTTCAGGAGTTATTGACATTCAAACAGATACCAAAGTACCAGAAAAATTATCGGGAGGATTTGGATTCAATATGACGCATGCTGATGCCTATTTAAAAATACCAGTTGCTAAAAACTTTGGTCTAATGGTCTCGGCACGTAGAGCATTTACAGATGTTTGGGAAACATTTACCTATAATAATTTTTCAGATCGTGTATTTCAAAACACAAAAATTACCAAAAGCTCAGAAATAGTAGAAAATGTATTCTCTGAAACGGACAACAAATTCTTCTTTACAGATTATACCATAAAACTGATTGCAAAACTCTCAGATAAAGATGAAATCACGCTGAGTAATCTGCGTACCAAAAATGAGTTGGATTTTATGTCTGAAGTGGATCTTTTTCAAGAAACATCTAGAGATCAACTTAGCATTCGCAATGATGGTTTTAGCGGATTTTGGAAACGACAATGGAATCCTAACTTTTCACATACTTTAGATGCATATTATTCTCGATTTGATTTTGATTACTTAGGAACATTCCGAGGAAATTTGGTAGGTGCTACAGAGCAAGATCAAAAGCGAAATAAAATCAAAGACATCGGTTTTTCATACAATACCAATTGGAAAATAGACGAAAAACGCAGTCTACAATCCGGATATCAATTTTCTTCTAACGATGTTTCCTATGGTTTTTCAGGTTTTAACGGAACCGAGGAAGGTGTAGAAACCTATAATTTTGGAGAAGAGAGTATCAATAATTCACATGCCTTATTTACGTCGTTTAAATACAATGATAAAAACGAATTAATCATCAATGCAGGTTTGCGAATGAATTATTTTAGTATTACGGAAGAAACCTTATTTGAACCGAGATTATATGTGGAGAAAAAACTAAATGATGCTTTTAGTGTAAACTTCTCAGGAGAATTAAAACACCAAGCAGTCAGTCAAATACTAGAATTCAATACGGCAAACTTTGGATTGGAAAATCAAGTTTGGGCGATAGCGAATGGAGATGAATTTCCAGTATTAAAAAGCAGGCAAATTTCAGCAGGAGTTCTATTCAGTAAAAGAGGTTGGCGTGTAGATTTAGACACGTATTACAAAAACATTACAGGACTAACATCCTTCAATAGAAGCTTTGGTAATACAAGTGTTTTAGAAACTTTTACAGAAGGAAACAGTAAAATATATGGAGTTGATGTATTGATTGAAAAAAAGATCAATGATTACCAAACGTGGATGGGATATTCTTACACAAACAATGAATTTGAATTTTCTCGTATCAACAACGGACTAACGTTTCCTGGTAATTATGACATTCGTCACTACTTCCGTTGGGCACATTCGTACACCATAAACAACTTTAAATTCTCTCTAGGATGGAATTACCGCACAGGAACGCCATACACGCCTGTAACGTCCGAAACGCAGTCTAACGGTAACTTATTTGTCTTTATTGGAGAAACGAACAGTACACGCATCCCTGACTATCATCGCTTGGACTTTTCAGGAACATATACGTTTGATTTTGATAAAAAGAATAAATGGAAAGGAAAAATAGGGTTTTCATTACTTAACATCTACAATCGTAATAACCTGTTGGAACGTTATTATGAAATCAGACCGTTCCTAAACCAAGAAAACAATGTTCAATTTCGTTTAGAAACGGTTGATAAATTCTCATTAGGAATGACGCCTAATTTGGTATTTAGAGTAGATTTTTAATTTTTCTCCTCTTTTTTTGGCTCATCCAAACACACTGCATTTGGATCTGTTGGATCGTCAGAACCTACAAAATCACAAGAAACACAGGTAGTAGTAATCACTTTTCCTCCACCAATTTGATTGGCATCAAGAGAAGAAATAGTTCGTTTGTTTAATGGAATTTTTTTAAACACTAACTTTTTCATAATGTACTTGTTTTTTAAAATTATGAAATACGTTTTAGATAAGTATACAATCGCATACACCAATTCTCCAACTGATAGAGGCTGGATCAAATGTACATACTGGATTTAATTGCATTGTATGAGGCTCTCCACCTTCGCAACAACCTGTTCCACCTTTACAAGGACCTTCACAAGTTTGAGCAGGTGTAGCTCCACTAGTAAGGTTAGAAATTTACTTTTTGTTGAGCTTTAGGCTTTTTAAATTCCGTTTTTTCATAATAAATGATTAAAAGTTCATCATCATGAAAAACGTAACCCACTATGAAAGTTAAAAAATGAAAAAAATTATAAAGGAAGGTCTTTTCTATGCAGTAAACGCGTCAATTTAATCGACAAATCCGTCAATACGATTTTGGCATTTCCGTTGCGCTCTATATGATAAATAGCATCTTGCAACTCATTGGTAATGTCTAAAATGTTATTTCCATGTACAAAAGGAGCAAATTTTTCCAAGAAGAAACCTTTCGTATGCGACTCAAAAAACACCAAATCAGTAGCTGTATAATTGTGTAATAAAGCTTGTCTAAAAAGATTTAGGCAAAAACCTAAAAACTTTTTCTGAGTTTCTCGTCCTGTTTTAGCAACTTCCTCACTCCAAGAAATTAAATCGCGAATAGCTGTTTTATTTCCTTTGGCTTTAAAAGCAGAACGAACCCAAGTCACAAACCAAGTTTCAAACATAAAATCTTCCGAATCTTGATGTACCAAATCCACCGCTTTGTTATAATTTCCGTTTGCCTGATGTGCAATTTTAGTGGCTTCAACTTCGGAAACATTCAAATTTTTAATCAAAGAATCTTTAATGGCTTGTTCGCCCAAAGGTGGAAAATGCAAAACTTGACAACGGGAACGAATTGTATTGATAATTTGCTCTTCATCTTCTGCAATCAAAATAAAAAGGGTTTGACTTGGCGGTTCTTCAATTAATTTCAGCAATTTATTGGCAGCAGCCGTATTCATACGTTCAGCCATCCAAATAATCATCACCTTATAACCACCTTCATACGATTTTAACGTCAATGATTTTACAACATCTAAGGCTTCATCAACACCAATCTGCCCTTGCTTATTATCTATTCCAAGCAACTTATACCAATCAAATAGATTTCCGTACGGTTGTTCTTTGATAAATTGACGCCATTCTTCTAAAAAATGCTTGGAAACAGGATGACTTTTCACTTTATGATTTCCCGCTACCGGAAAGGCAAAATGCAAATCGGGATGAGATAGATTGCTCAATTTTAAATTGCAAGCTTCATTTCCGTCCGTATTTTCACCATCCACATTTTTACACAACACATATTGTGCATAAGCCACGGCCATTGGAAGTGTGCCACAACCTTCAGGACCAACAAAAAGCTGCGCATGTGGAATACGTCCACGATCGGCACTTAAGGTCAAATGTTTCTTAATATGTGTGAGTCCTAAAATATCTTGGAAAAGCATGTGGCAAATATAGGAGTATGCTTTGAATTATTCAGCAAAATCTAAAAAACTCAAAGTATCCAAGAATAAAACTTTTATAAATAGAAAGCTATTTTAATTTTACAAAAGCTCTTTTTCACGAATAGCTTCATCGATATCAACAGTTACATATTTGTGACTGTTAAAAAAAGACTTATTGGAAGTCAATTTGATGGTAGCAACAACACTTCCGTTTTTCTTTGTATCTACAGAAGTTATCGTAACTTTTGCACCTTTAATGTTTTTATAACTAGCAATTCCTCCTTTTTTAAGAATAAAATTTGCTTTTGGGAAATTGATATGCTTGTAACTATTATTATGCGCTTCACCAACTGTAAAAACGTCTCCAACTTTAACATCGGAGTTTTGAGCTTAGATTGAACTTGTGAAAAAACTAAAAATGACGGCTAAAAAAAGATACTTTTTCATGAGATTACATTCGAGATTAATACTTACTTAAAAAAACAAAAAATTGCGAAATCATGAATGAAACGCATTGATTTTTTTTGATTAAAAAATAAATGTAACTCTTTTTGATTTTTCTGCTTTTTTAAGTCTAAAACAATCATTATCAACAATTATTCAAGTAAAAGTAAAATAATTTTTAAAAATGGATACTTCAAAGTAGTTTTTGAATGATTTTACTAAAAATTACGACAAACTAGATATCTTTATAGCAACTCGATCAAAAAAACACATACAATGGCGGACAAAGCGCTTTTATTTATTCCTGATATTTCAGGATTTACCGAATTTGTTCAACATACGGCCATTCAACACAGTCGTCTTATTATTTCAGAATTACAGGAATTACTAATAGATAACAATATCACAGGTTTACAATTAGCAGAAATAGAAGGTGATGCACTATTTTTTTACAGAATAGGTGAAGTAGACATCAAACAAATTCGTGATCAGGTAAAACGTATGTACATTGCTTTTCATACCTATTTACAACGCTATGAATATGAAAAAATTTGTCAATGTTGCGTGTGTTCATCTGTGTATAATCTCTCTTTAAAATTTATTATTCACTATGGAGATATAGAATTTATTTCTGTAAAAGATACCAACAAACCTTACGGAAGCAATGTGATCAAAGTACATCGACTGCTCAAAAACGATGTGCCCATTTCAGAGTACACTTTATTTACGGAAGATGTAGACCAAGAAACCTTAAAAACTGCCGAATATAACTTGCAAACCAATTACGATTTTGGAAATATCAACTATGCCTACGAATCGCTTTCTGATTACAAAACGGAACTTCCAGAAATCTAGCCAATACCAGACAATGTTCCTAAACACAATTTATACAGTGAAGAAGCCAGTATTGACATGCCTATTTTAGAGCTGTATGAAGTTATTAGCAATTTTGATTATCGGTTGTTATGGGCAAAAGTAATTGACAAAGTAGAATATGAAAAAAATCGTATCAATCGACTAGGAGATAAACATAAGTGCCTAATAGACAAAAAAGAGGTCACACCAACGACAGTTACCAAAAAAGCTGAAAAAAATCAGCTGGTTTATGGAGAGTCGACAACCGAAATTCCATTTACTAAAAAATTGAATGTCTATTATGTCTTAACTCCTGAAAATGATCAGAAAACACGACTCAGAATTGAGATATTTGTCGATTTTAAGCCTTTCGGTGTCTTACTAAAACGTTTGATGAAAAAAAACTTCAAAAAAGTCGTTCCCGAAAATATAAAAGAACTTATATTGCTTGCTGAATCAGGATTTAATCCGAATTCTGCATAAGAACTTTGTGATGAAGTTCTCAACTACAAAGAAGACTAGTGCTTTCTTAATTTCAGCATAGGATCGCTATGTTTACATTAAAAAGTATAGTGTAGCGCTAGTATTTGAAGTAGTTGATAACTGCAATAGATTTTCTAATGTAGAGTGCGGATTTAAAACAACAATAACCGAAAAATAAATACTTGTGAAAACGCTAAACGATTTTAACTTTAAGGATAAAAAAGCATTAATTCGTGTCGATTTTAATGTACCGTTAGATGATGAATTTCAAGTAACTGACGATACACGTATTCGTTCAGCAAAACCAAGCATCATCAAAATATTAGAAGATGGAGGAAGCTGCGTACTTATGTCGCACTTAGGAAGACCAAAAGGATTTCAAGAAGAATTTTCACTACGCCATATTGTAGAAGTAGTTTCGCAAATCATTGGAGTGCAAGTAAAATTTGCTGGAAACTGTATAGGAGAAGAAGCTAACAAAGCTGTGGCTGAATTAGAAAACGGCGAAGTATTACTCTTGGAAAATTTACGTTTTCACGAAGAAGAAAAAGGTGGCGATGAAGCTTTTGCAGCACAATTAGCACAACACGGAGACATCTACGTAAACGATGCCTTTGGTACAGCACATAGAGCGCATGCTTCTACAGCAGTAATTGCACAAAACTTTGCAGATAACAAATGTTTTGGATTCTTATTAGCGAAAGAAATAGAAAGCATTGCCAAAGTCATGGAGACAGGAGAAAAACCAGTAACAGCAGTACTTGGAGGCGCCAAAGTATCTTCTAAAATTACCATTATTGACAATATTTTAGACAAAATAGATCACCTAATTATTGGTGGAGGAATGACATTTACATTCATCAAAGCACAAGGCGGAAGCATTGGAAACTCTTTAGTGGAAGATGATAAATTGGAATTGGCGAAAGAAATTATGGCTGAAGCTTCGGCTAAAAATGTGACGATTCATTTGCCAGTTGATTCTGTAATAGCAGATGCTTTTGCAAACGATGCCAATACCAGAGTAGTTGACGTAAGAGAAATTCCAGACGATTGGATGGGATTAGATGCTGGACCTGCAACACAAGCAAAATTTGCTGAGGTTATTGCACAATCAAAAACCATTCTTTGGAACGGACCATTAGGTGTTTTTGAAATGCCAAGTTTTGCCAAAGGGACCATTGCTTTAGGAAATGCAATTGCAGAAGCTACTAAAAATGGAGCCTTTTCTTTAGTTGGAGGAGGAGATTCAGTTGCCGCTGTAAAACAATTTGGTTTTGAACCAAAAGTAAGCTACGTAAGTACAGGTGGTGGCGCAATGTTAGAAAGCTTGGAAGGAAAAACATTGCCAGGAATTGCAGCAATTCTATCATAAAGATATACTCAAAAATATAAACAAAAATCCTGCTTTATAGCGGGATTTTTCTTTTTTAAAAAAGCTTAAACCGCCGTTAAAAATGTTAAAAAGAGATTGAATTAGCAAGTGTATTTATATTTTTCCATTCAAATAAACTACATGAAAAAAAGCATACTTTTTATAGCATGTTTGCTGTTATTTGTGAGTGTACAAGCACAATCTGTAACTGAACAAACCAAAATCAAAGAATTTGGACTTATTTGGGGATTTTTAAAATACCATCATCCTGTATTATCAGATGGAAAAAAAGACATTGATGCCGAATTTTTACAGCACTTTAAACAATTAAAAGACATCAACGATAGGAAAGAGTTAAATGCATTTTTTCTCAAATGGATTCTGAGTTATGGTGAGGTTTCTGAAAAAGTCAAAAAACCAAAAGAAACCTACAAATTTGAAAAAAATCTAAACTTAGATTGGATTCAGAATGAAGCGTTTAACGTAGAGCTTCAAAAAACACTGTTAGCATTGCGTGCTAATGTAAAAAACTTCAAAGGACACTATGCAAAACTGGAAACACTAACACGTTTTGTAAGCTTCAATGAAGAAAAAAAGCTAGAAAACTTTTCTCCTGAAAACTTAGCACACAGAATGCTAACACTATTTCGATTTTGGAATGTGGTTAATTATTATGACGTTAACAAATACCTAGCTGACGAAAATTGGAATGATGTTTTAGAACATTCAATTATACAGTTTTTAGATGCAAATACTGCCAAAAGCTATGACAAAACGAAAACAGAACTCATAGCAAGCTTGAATGATTCACATACGTTTTATATTGGGAAAGCCTACGGATTGCCAAGGTTCAAATACAAAGCGGCTTTTCAAACTACTTATATCAATGATACGCTGGTAATAACAAAATTTTGGAACAAGAAACTTTGCCAACAAAACGGAGTTGAACTTGGTGGAACAATTACCGAAATAGAAGGCAAAACGGTAAAAGAATACATCAAAGCAAACTTTGGAAACCTTTACAATTATGCCAATGAAAATGTGCTCATGTACAGAACGCAAGCAGTTGCCTTATATCAAGAAGATCGAAAAGAAGTTAACATACGTTATACAAAGCCTAATAGTGATCAAAATGCGTCAAAAACCATACAGTTATTTAATATCATGGAAGTTGATGACCAAAAAGAAAGCATTGCAAAGCAAGCGCATTATGGACAAAAATTCTATGAAATCAATTCAAAAACAGCGTACATCGGCTTAGGATATCTAGAGAAGAAAGATTTAGGAAAAATACTGAAAAAATCAAGCAAATACGAAACGATAATTTTTGATTTGCGAAAATATCCGAAATACGTAGACTTACCAAAGTTAACCAAATGGCTCTATCCAAACAGAAGTAAATTCATCAAAGTATTATTTCCAACAAAAGTGCCCGGTTTGGGAGAATACGATGCGGAAGCACCGTTAAGCTTTGTCTCAGATCCTTTTTCTGGAGGAAGAAAAAATAAAAAATATTACAAAGGAAAAGTGATTTTATTGGTGAACAAATCAACCATAAGTCAAGCCGAATACATTGCTATGGCTATTCAAAATAGTCCAAATTGCATCACAATTGGCGAGCAAACGATGGGCGCAGTTATGAATATCACAAGTATTCCAATGCCAGAAGGTCCTGAAATTAACTTTACAAGTATGGGTGCTTTTTATCCAGATGGCACCAGTGTTCAGCGAAAAGGACTAAAAATTGACTATAAAATTTCTCAATTGGCTTCGCAACCAGAAAGAGACATGATGTTAGAGAAAGCCCTAAAATTAGTAGATTAAAATACGTTGAACCTAATCTAAATTTCTGTAGCTAGACTTTTTTAAGATACTGTAATTTCTGAAATAGAAGAAAAAACACGAATTTAGCGGCAATCCCGTTTTTATACACAGAAATATGTGTAAAATCGATAAAATGACCTACATACATGAAATATTTAGCTAGCATTGTTTTCTTATTACTGGCATCAGTGGGAATTGCCCAAGAAGATGAAAAAAAGCCAGCAGTAAAAAAACCTGCATTCGAAATAGTAAAAGACACAATCATTCTTGATGGTAAAAAAACCATCATGACAGATACCATTTATTTAGATACCAAAAACGAAATCAAACGCACATTTGATGATACTCTTCCTGAGTTAGACAGTACAAAAACAGCTTTAGAAGGCTTTAATGGACTCAACCAGGAAAATGAAAGCTATAAGTTGCTAGACAACCAAATGGCAGCAAAAATTGATAGTTTATGGCTTCGCGAGCTTGGTGGAGCAGAACTATTTGACACCATTCACAAAGAAATTACTGAATTAAAATACGATCCTGTCGTATATCAAGAATTACCAACGGATACCTTGAAAGCTCGCTTGGCGCGATTAAACACAAAAACACCTTTCAATATTGAGTACAATCCGTCATTAGAAAGTGTGATTCGCAGATTTTTAAAAAGACGCAAAAAGTCAATGGAGCGCTTGATGAAAATCAGTCAGTACTACTTTCCAATGTTTGAACAAGAATTGGACAACTATAACATTCCGTTAGAAGTAAAATATTTGGCGATTGTAGAATCTGCCTTAAATCCACGTGCTCGATCACGAGTTGGTGCTACAGGCTTATGGCAATTTATGTATCAAACAGGAAAGCAATATGATTTAAATGTGAGTTCGTACGTTGATGAACGCAGCGATCCTGAAAAATCAACCAAAGCGGCTTGCCAATATTTAGCAAGTTTATACAAAATATTTGGCGATTGGGATTTAGCATTAGCAGCCTATAACTCAGGACCAGGAAATGTTTCCAAAGCTATCAGACGCTCTGGCGGATATGTAAATTACTGGAACATTCGTTCAAACTTACCACGTGAGACTGCAGGATATTTACCAGCATTCTTAGCAACCATGTATATTTTTGAATATGCAGAAGAACATGGTTTTCAGCCAGAAAAAATTGAAGTACCGCACTTTGCTACTGATACCATTCGCGTAAAGCAATTATTAACGTTTGATCAAATTTCTGAAGTATTAAACGTAAAAGTAGAAGACTTACAGTTTTTCAATCCGTCGTACAAACTAGACATCATTCCACACATAAAAGGTCGAAACTATACGTTGCGATTGCCAGTACAAGAAGTTGGAAAATTTGTCAATAATGAAGATGCAATCTATGCGTTGGCAAAAGAAGAACTAGCCAAACGTGAAAAACCATTGCCGCAACTTTTCGAAATGGACAAACGTACGCGTTACCGTGTTCGTAAAGGTGACTACTTAGGGAAAATTGCAAGACGATTTGGAGTACGTGTAAGTGACTTAAAACGATGGAATGGACTTCGATCAAACCGATTGCGAATAGGTCAACGCTTAACAGTATATCCTCGAAAACCTGGTTTTGCGACTAAAAAACCATCCAAATCGAAAAAAAATAAAAGCAACGCAAAAACCTATACGGTCAAGTCTGGCGACTCTTTGTGGAGTATTTCACAAAAATTTCCCGGAGTTTCTGTGAAAAATATTAAAAAATGGAACGATATTAGTGGGAATAAATTAAAACCAGGAATGAAACTACGAGTTTCTAAAAAATAGTAAACAATCATAAAAACCGATTTGACGTGAAAAAATTATACGTATTTCTAGCAGTCTTGGCATTATTTTCTGCATGCGAAGACCCTAAAGACAAAGATGTGGCAGCTCAATACTTGCCATTATCTGGTGGAAAAGTAAACATGATTGCGGTAGTAATGGATGGCGATCAATGGGAAGGAAGAATAGGCGATAGTATTCGAAGCATTTATGGAGTGCCAACTGATGGTTTGCCAATGATAGAACCAATTTTTTCTTTAAGACACATCAAGCCAGAAGTATTTAAAAAACAAATCAGAACGTACAGAAGTGTGATCATAGCACAGACATCTGATAAAAAAATGTTCAAAATCCGTAAAAACGTATACTCAAAACCACAAAGAATAGTATATGTTGGTGGAACTGAAGACGAAATTGTAACACAACTAAGTGAAAATGCCGCTGCCTCTATCAAAATATTGAAGGAAAACGAATTATTTTCTAAACAGGAAGCAATTAGAGGTTCTTTAAATCAAGAAAAAACCCTTGAAGAAACATTTGGAATTAGCTTAAATATTCCTTCTGTGTACAAAATGGTAAAAAAGGAAGACAACTTTGTATGGTTTGAGCGAAAAGTAAAAAACGGTACCATGAACATTATTGCGTATGCATTACCATTAGGAAGTATTCCTAAAGATGATACCACTATTGATGCTATTATCAAAATGCGCGATTCTATAGGGAAAACCTATGTGCCTGGAAGAGATCCAGAAACAATGTATATGATTACAGAAAAAGCGTATACGCCGTTTTTATATGAAGCAGAAGTAGATAGCAAATTTGCCTTTGAAACCAAAGGGATGTGGGAAGTATACGGTTTTCACATGGCAGGTCCATTTATCAATTATGTGGTAGAAGACAAAGAACACGATCGTTTAATGGTGATCGAAGGATTTACCTTTGCGCCATCTGAAGACAAAAGAGATTTTATGTTTGAAATTGAAGCAATTTTAAAATCTTTGAAGGTTAATAAATAAAACATACAATCATACAAAATATGCAAAAGCATGCAAGATACTTCTTGTGTGCTTTTTTGCTTTTTGTTCGCTTTCACGAGAATAAATGCTGCACTATTTTTATAGAAAAAGAAAAGTATATCTAGAATTTTAATTGTACATTATTCACTTAAAAGTACACAAAAATGTTAGCTGATTTTATACAAAATCTTGGCAATACGGAACTAGAACTTGAATAATAGCATTATCAGAAAAACGAACCGTATCAACTTAGAGATATTGGCTATTTGGCAACACAACAGATGTAGAAAATCATCAAATAGAATTTATTCAAAAAACCTTCAACGAAAATTCGCCAAAATCCAATAAAACTGAGACTTTCAAAAAAGATGCTGCGGTATTAGGCTTGTTTACCATCCGAACCAAAGATCCTTTAAAAATTATTGCCTTTTACGAAAACATACTAGATCTTAAACTATTTGTACGAATGTATGTCGATAGAGGAATAGGATTTACACTGTATTTCCTAGGAGATAAAAATTTACAAGCACCAAATCCTGATATAGATGCTCTTGAAAATATAGAATGGATGTCCTAGCAGCAACATTTATTTACTGAAATTCAATATTATTGGAATAGTAAATACAATACAGAACTCTCTTTGAATCCTAGGTCTCAAAATGGACTACAAAAAATCAATTTTTCTGGCAATAGTGCACACTTAAAAGAAAAACTAACTTCGAATAAAATTCCATTTTCTGAAGAAGCACACACAATAGTATTTGAAACACCTGATACACATGTGATTTCGTGTAAAAATGTATAAAATGATGCATTGATTGGAAAGGAATAAGAGAAATAATCTTTCTTTCAATCAAACTAAAAAACTAAATTGCGTTTCCAAAGAATAATTTTCTAATTATTGAGTCATTCAACCCTTCAATAAAAAATTTCATGACGCAACTTCAATACATCCAATCGCAACTTTCATTACCAGAAAAAAGTATTCTAAAAACCATTGAATTACTGAATGAAGATTGTACCATTCCTTTTATTTCAAGATATAGAAAAGAAATGACTGGAAATTTGGATGAAGTGCAAATAGGGCAAATCGTCAAGCTAAAAACAGCGTTTGAAGAGTTAGAAAAACGAAGAGAAGCAATTCTAAAAGCGATTACAGAACAAGATGCGTTAACTCCGCAATTGCAAGAAAAAATAGCGCAAGCAAAAACCTTGACGGCGTTGGAAGATTTGTATTTACCGTTTAAGAAAAAACGAAAAACCAAAGCTTCTGTTGCCAAAGAAAACGGACTAGAACCTTTGGCAAAAATCATCATGAAACAGCAACATGAAGATGTAGCGTATGCTGCACAACGATTTGTAAAAGGAGAAGTTGCTTCGGTACAAAAAGCTATTGAAGGAGCACGTCACATTATGGCTGAATGGATTAACGAAAACGAATACGTTAGAAACAAAATAAGACGTTTGTACCAACGAAAAGCTACAATTACAACTAAAGTAGTTAAAACAAAAAAAGACGACGATACAGCGCAGAAATACAAGCAATATTTTGATTGGAGTGAATCGCTTCAAAGGACACCTTCGCATAGACTCTTAGCGATGTTGCGTGCTGAAAAAGAAGGGTTTATCAAACTCAAGGTTGAGGTAGACAAAGAAGAAGCACTCGATATGATGGATAATATGATCATAAAAACGGATGTTACTTCTTGTACAGATCAAGTTTTTATTGCTATTGAAGATGCTTATAAACGCTTATTATCTCCTGCAATTGTCAAAGAAGTAATGAACGAAGTAAAAGCCAAAGCAGACGCCACAGCAATTTCTGTATTTGCAGATAACTTAAAACAATTATTACTTGGTGCGCCGTTAGGACAAAAACGCGTTTTGGCAATAGATCCAGGTTTTAAGTCGGGTTGTAAAGTAGTGTGTTTGGATGAAAAAGGCGATTTATTACATAACGAAAATATATATCCGCATCCGCCACAGCGAGAGATTTCTCAGGCAGGCAAAAAAATACGATCGTTGGTAAATGCGTATAAAATTGAAGCCATTGCTATTGGAAATGGAACTGCTTCACGCGAAACAGAATTCTTTGTAAAAAAGATTCAATTTGATCGCGATTTGCAAGTGTTTATTGTAAATGAAGCTGGTGCTTCGGTATATTCAGCTTCTAAAATTGCCCGTGCCGAATTTCCAAACTATGATGTAACGGTTCGTGGTGCAGTTTCTATTGGAAGAAGACTTAAAGATCCATTAGCAGAATTGGTAAAAATTGATCCGAAAGCAATTGGTGTTGGACAATATCAGCACGATGTCGATCAAACAAAGCTAAAAGACGAACTCGATACGGTTGTCATGAGCTGTGTAAATGCGGTTGGTGTAAATGTAAATACCGCAAGTAGCGCATTGCTAAGTTATGTATCTGGAATTGGTATGAATTTGGCAGAAAATGTAGTGAAATTCAGGACCGAAAATGGTAAAATTGATTCGAGAAATAGTTTAAAAAAAGTGCCTCGATTAGGTCCAAAAGCGTTTCAACAAGCAGCAGCGTTTTTACGAATTACAGATGCCAAACATCCATTAGATAATTCAACCGTACATCCAGAAAGTTATCATATCGTTGAAAAAATGGCGAAAGATGCCAAACTATCTGTTGATGAATTAATTGGAAATAAAACAGTATTGAGCAATATAAAACTTCATAATTATTGTACTGATACAATAGGATTACCAACCTTAAACGATATCATTAAAGAATTGGAAAAGCCTGGAGTTGATCCGCGAAAAGCAGCCAAACTCTTTGAATTTGATCCGAATGTAAAAACCATTTCCGATGTAAAAGTTGGAATGTCGTTGCCGGGAATTGTCAATAACATCACCAATTTTGGTTGTTTTGTAGATATTGGCATCAAAGAAAGTGGTTTGGTACACATTTCTAAACTTGCCAATGAATTTATAAGTGATGTCAATGCGGTTGTCAAACTACACCAACATGTTACGGTGAAAGTCATTGAAGTTGACGAAGCGCGTAAACGAATTCAGTTGTCTATGATAGATTAAACGTACCTTCTTGTGTAGACGAATACAAGGTAAATAAAAGTATTGTCACGTTTTAAATTTCTTAAGGTTATAAAAGTAGAAAGAAGTCAAAAAGGCTAATGAATTTCGGTTTATTAACCTTTTATTTTTTCCGTAATATTTTTATAAATATCCATCATATAAAACCCGCCAGAACGCATAAAATAAATTCTGTTTTCTTCTACAAATAAGTCGTATGGTGATTTACTAATATACATCCACAAACGTCCATCTGCTTTGGATTCTATCAACATTTCGTATGTTCTTTTTGCAGCTGCAGGAGTTTTAAAAATGTATTCTTCAACGGTAGCTCTTGGATAAGTATCTCTATTGGGTTGCATCGGTTTTGTTCCCTTTAAAAAAGCATTATGGATTTGATGAAGATCATTTTCTAACGCTTTCAAATCAATAGCGTTTGCTACAGAATCTTGCAATGCTTTGATGCGATATACACTTCCCAAAAGAGCACTTTTTTTAGGAATAACAGTATCTAAGCTTTTTAATTGATAGTTATATTTTAACGAAGCCAATCGTGTAACTTTTTCTTTTAATTTTGAAGAAAGATCTATTTTTTTAGGTTCACTTTTGTGAGAATTGACTTTGGGTGAAACCGTATCTTTTAAAACTTTTGGTGGTTGTTTTTTAGCTGGAATTGTGGTCGTTTTCTCTTTACAAGCAGCAAAGAAAACGAGTAAAATAACAACGAAAAAAGATGCAAATGTTTTCATACCATCAATTTACAACAAAAATGGATTACTTTTTTTGTAATTTTTCAAGTTTCTTTTTGTGATAGTTTGATCCGCTGATGGTATACGCAATTCTAACGTATTTGATAGCGTTTCTTATATCGCCTTGAGAAATGTAATAATCTGACATAGAATCGTATCCATTAGCGTTTTTAGGATAAGTTTCTATAAGCATTTTCAGTACCGTGAATGACTTTTTAGAATCATTATACATAAACATATATCCTAAATTATTAAGTAAATCTTCTTCTGGATACACTTTATATCCTAAATGACTGGAAAGCCTTGTATAATGTTTGTCAAAAGCATTTATC
The DNA here is from genome assembly GCF_022447245.1 of Kordia sp. Taxonomy (GTDB): domain Bacteria; phylum Bacteroidota; class Bacteroidia; order Flavobacteriales; family Flavobacteriaceae; genus Kordia. The sequence goes on from NZ_JAKVBC010000007.1 coordinate 46,179, forward strand.
ACAGTTTCAGTAGAAGTGTCTGGATTTTGTAGAATATCAATAAAATCACCACGCATTCTATACAAGAATACAAATAATTTATTCCATCATATAAAGAAATTAAAGGAATAGTTTCATGATTTTCAGTAGCATAAAACTTGTGTGCAAATTGTAAAGTACTTGATGATGATTGAGAAGCTATTGAAGAAAAGTTATAGTTGGCATGTAAGCCATCCGTTCTAAACGTGGTGTCTTGTATAAGTACATCAAGATTTTTTTCTGTATCTGAAGGAAATGGATTTGCCATGGATAGAAACAACGATTTTCCACTATATTTTTTATCAGATAAACGTTTGGCTAATTGACGGTTTAACACTTCATTATCCCACCATAAACTAGGATCAATGGCCAAATAATTGGAAAACAATTCAGGATGTTCCAAGAGTGTATTTACAACAAATAAACCTGCAAATGAATGTTATACTAAAATTCTATGACTCGTGGTTGGATACTTTTTATCCATATATGGAATTAATTCATTTGCAATAAAATCAGTGAATTTTTCTCCACCGCCAGAATCTTTGACCCAATCCGATGCACCATTAGCCTCTTTTACTTTTGTAGGTGTTAAATCGCGAACTCTATGTTGAGAATTTTCAATGCCGACAACAATCATTTCAGCAATAATATCTGAATCTAATTGATTGATTACCGTACAAATAGATAAAAAATGCGCACGACCATCCAACACGTATATAACTGGGTATTTTTTCGGGTGATTTGTTGGAATTGTAGCACTTTCAGGAATTTGAATCCAAAGTTGTCTCTTTTCCGAAAGAACTTTTGAATATACTTGATCCTTAGTTCCTAGTTCCCATAACTTATTTTGATTGGATTGTGCATAGGTTTAAAAAATTCCTGTGCATATGAGTAAGCAACTAAGAAGATAGTGTCGTTTATTTTTCATAATTGAGATCGGTAGTTAATGTTTGTTATAATTTCAAACAAATAATACTAAAAATAAACTATTTCTTTATAGGAAATTCATGACTTAAAAAATTAAAAACCAAGTCAAAATGTTGTAAAGGAGCTACATGCGAACCTACAATTGTCACATGTTCTGCATTGTACTGAAAGTTATATGTTTTGAGTCGTTGCATCATTTTATGACACATCGGTGTGGTAGGAGCTATTTCATCTTCAGTGGCAGAAACTAGTAAAATAGGTGCTTTTATTTTTTCAACAGGGATCAATGCTTTCTTTTCTGCTTCTTTATCTTGTAACATGGCTTCAAAAGCTCCGCGCAAGTCACGTTTCATAATAAAAGGTACTGCGGCTTCATTTACAGGAACAAAAGGTAATTCTTGTTGATTAAAAGTCCATGATGAACTTGTAAAGTGTTGTGTGTTTCCCGGAAAAACGGCGTGACTCGGTACAATCCCAACAACACAATCAATATCTGTATAATAACTGGCAACCAATAAAGCCAAATCTGCACCACGAGAACCGCCAACAATTGCAATACGTTCTGCATTTACCTGCGGATGCTGCGTCGCTTTTACAATAGCATTGTGAATATCTTCAATGGCAATTTTTTCTAACAATTTGGGTGTTCCTTGCGCATTAAAATATCCAATAGCTAAAAATGCATACCCTTTTTCTATAATTTGATCTCTTATTTTTTTCCAGTAATTACTTGTCCAAGCATTTCCACCTTCGGAACCACCCAAACCTACAATTAAAGGTTGATTATTGCTTTTTCCGACATACAACACAGCTTCTGTATTTTTTGTAACAAGTGTTTCTTGTGCACTTATTGTAGTAGTTGCAATGAAGAAAAATAGAATAATTATACAGTGTATGTTTTTTGATAAAGTCATAGTCGTTTGCTTTTGAAACAAAGTACGTGTATAGAAGTTTCAAAACATTTGATTTATGTCAAAAAATCATTTTTCAGCACGAATTCTACTCAAGGTTTCTTGTGTAATGCCGATATAAGAAGCAATCATTCCTAGCGGAATACGATGGTAAATATCATGATATGTTTCACGAAAATGCGCATACTTTTCCTTGGCAGAAGCAAAACGCATGGAAGTAATTCGCTCCATCAAATGTCCAAAAATAGTGCCCATAGACAATCGTGAATAGCGTTCCATTTCTGGGAAATGATCAAACAAATACACCAAATCATTCACATGAAGTGCAAAAGCTTCTGTAGCTTCAATAGCATCAATATAATAGATGTCTTTTTTGCGTTGCATAAAGCTTCTGGGAGAATTTATCCATTCATCTTTACTACAAAAATATTCACTCACTTCTTTACCATCTTTCAAAAAATAAGTGCGCAAAATCCCTTTTCGAATAAAATAACTTTTCGTAGAAATTTGATCGGCGTCCAACACAAGTTCCCCTTTTTTAAAATGAACTACATGCAATCGAGCTTCCAATGCTGCTTTTAGCGTATCAGAAAGTGTAATGTATTGCTCAAAATGCTCAAATATGTTTTCAGTGGTTTTAATATATAATTTTTTAAGGTTTCTTTTTTTTTAAAAGTAATAAGATATCAGTAATAAGATATGCTGAAACTGTTGTCATTCCTAAGATTGCATGCACGTATTTTTGAGTTGGAAAAAAGTGAAAAATGCTAATGTACAAAGTAAGCAACCCAATTGGATAAGTAAGAATTAGAATAAAAATGCGAAACAACCAATGTTCGTTAGCAATAGGTTGGTTTGTCATATCAATTGCTAATTCCTCAAAAATGGCTTTTTGCTGAATACGCTTTTCACCTTCATATACAGCTTTACAAAACACTACATACAATATTATAAAAACCACAACAATACAGGTATACAACCAAAAACGCTCATTTTTATACAAGTTAAAAAGCTTCCAAGAAAAAAATGAAAACAGTATTGTAAATACTCCTAAGAAAAACGCTTTTCCAAAAATATTAAGCTTGCTATGAACATGTACTAAATGGTTGTCGTTGTTGAATATAAAAATAAAAACCGAATACAAACTTGCAGTCCAACTCGTATGCTGCCATAGTCGAACTTCTTTTGAAGAACGTTTTCCATATCGTTTTTTATTCTTGTAAAAAAAGCACAAAAAATGTGTCCGAAATGTATCGGGTTTTTCATTTACTATAAGTGCTGCTACTTCTTTTTGAGTAATTTTCATGAATGGAAATTAGTAGGAATACTGTGTATTATTTCAACCTAAAACTTTTAAAAACCTTCATTGCAATGTCAATATACTTATCATACTGATTTTGTTCGCACGTAAGTGTAAGCACTTTTGCTTTATCGTTGATTACATAATAATGCTGTGCAAATTTTAATTTGTAATCATTTTGTTCTCCAGTATATACAACACGATGATATGGAATTGGGCCATTCGTAATTCGCTTACTTTCGATAATTTTTGCGCCTTCAATCATGGTTTTTATTTGCTGTTCAGAAGTCTTGGTATATTTATCAAGATCCAAATTATAGCCAGCTAAATCTAGAATTAAGACATTTATATTTTCTGTAAACATATCCTCTGGATTGTTTTGCGGACTCTACATAATGATATCTGCGCCCATACTTCCAGAAGTATCTATTTCCAAACTGCTAGGATATTGTATAGTATATGCATCACGTGTGATAAATTTCCAAGATTCTTGCGCTTTAATAGTCGTACTAGTACATACAAACACTAAGATGAGAAATGTTATTTTTTTCATGTTAAATTTGATATTTATTACAAGTCTAAAGCTAGTTCTTTCTGTATCAAAAAAAATCCACACTGCATCAGTGTGGATTTTGTATCTTTTATATAAAATAGGAAATTACTCTTTCTCTACTTTCTTAGTATCGTCTTCACCTTTACTTGCATCTTTAAACTCTCTAATTCCGCTACCTAAGCCGCGCATTAATTCAGGAATCTTTCTTCCTCCAAATAAAAGTAATACAACAACTACAATTAAGATAATCGAAGTTCCTCCAGGAATAGCTAAAAACATATTTAGTGACATCATGATGTTTATTATTTATGGTACAAAGGTAAAAATAAATAGATACTTTGCAGTAAAGAAGCATAAAAAAAACACTTCAATACAATTTATTCCTAATATTTTTCTTTTAAGTTTGTAACGCAGAAAACAATCATGGCAAAAGAAAATCGAAAAAAACGACAACTCAAAAAGAAGCTTTTGCACAAGTATCGTTTGGTAATTCTGAATGAAGATACTTTTGAAGAGCGTATTTCTTTCAAACTCACACGCTTAAATGTATTTGTGCTAGTTGCGTTTTCTGCAATTATACTTATTGTACTTACGACTATTTTAATTGCTTTTACCTCTTTACGAGAATATATTCCAGGATATTCATCAACTGCATTGAAGCAAAAAGCGATCCATCTGAATGAAAAAATTGATTCTTTAGAACAAATTGCCCGAAGAGACTCAATTTACTTACAATCTATTCGCAATGTCCTTACGGGAGAAGTGAAAAGTAAAACCATTAATAAGGATTCTTTGTTTAAGTCGTTTGAGGCAGACCCTGATCAGGTAAGTTTAGCACCAAACAAACAAGATTCTTTATTACGTGAAGAAGTAGCTCAGGAAGACAAGTATAATTTGTTTGAAACCGCTACTTCCAAAGTTAATTTTAAGCTCTTTCCACCCGTAAAAGGTGAAGTATCTCAAAAATACAATCCGAAAGAAAAACACTATGCTGTGGATGTAGTTGTGCCAAAAGATACACCTGTAAAAGCCACTGCTGATGGAATGGTTATTTTTGCCGAATGGACGGCAGAAACAGGATATGTTATTATCATTGAACACTCTAACAATTTAATTTCGGTATACAAACATAATGCTTCTTTAACCAAGCAACAAGGCGATTTAGTTAGAGTAGGAGAAGTAGTTGCCAGAGCAGGAAATACAGGAGAATTGACTACAGGTCCGCATTTACATTTTGAACTTTGGAGCGAAGGATATTCCATCGATCCACAATCATTTATTGATTTTAAACTATAAATTGTGAATATAAAAATACATCTGATTTAATTTAAGAAAGCAAACACTCACAGATGAAATCAATCAAAGCCCTTTTAGCAAAACCTTTTGCAAAGCATATTCAAAAAAAAGTATCAAAATGGGCAAACAATCCACTAGAAACACAAGAAAAAATCTTTAAAAAACTCATTAAAGATGCGGCACATACTGCATTTGGAAAAGACCATGACTTTGACAATATTCAATCGCATGACGATTTTGTAAAACGTGTGCCAATTCGCGATTATGAAGCGTTACGACCGTACATAGGTAGAGTTGTAGCTGGTGAAAAAGACATTCTTTGGAAAGGAAAACCTGTCTATTTTGCAAAAACATCAGGAACAACCTCAGGAGCCAAATACATTCCTATTACTAAAGAATCCATGCCAACACATGTAGAAGCTGCTCGAAATGCTATTTTAGGTTACATTGCCGAAACTGGAAATACCGATTTTGTAGATGGAAAAATGATCTTTTTGCAAGGAAGTCCTGTATTGGAAGAAAAAAATGGTGTAAAATTGGGGCGACTTTCTGGAATTGTAGCACATTATGTGCCAGGCTACTTACAAAAAAACAGAATGCCTAGTTGGGAAACCAATTGTATCGAAGACTGGGAAACCAAAGTAGAAGCTATTGTTGATGAAACATTGAATGAAAAAATGGCGATCATCAGCGGAATTCCATCGTGGGTTCAAATGTATTTTGAACGCATTGAAGCAAGAACAGGTAAAAAAATAGGCGAAGTATTTCCAGATTTCAAGCTGTTTATCTTTGGCGGTGTTAACTTTGAACCGTATCGCAACAAATTTGAAAATTTAATAGGAAGAAAAGTAGACAGTATTGAATTGTATCCTGCAAGTGAAGGATTTTTTGCCTATCAAAATCAGCAAAACGATAGAGGAATGCTTTTGCAATTAAATTCAGGAATTTTTTATGAATTTGTAAAAGCAGACGAGTTTTTTGACAAAAACCCAACCCGAATTACGATAAAAGATGTGGAGGTTGGTGTAAATTACGTTATGATCATTTCTACAAATGCTGGACTTTGGGGATATAATATTGGAGATACTGTTGAATTTACCTCTGTAAAGCCATACAAAGTCATTGTTTCAGGGCGCATCAAGCATTTTATTTCAGCATTTGGAGAACACGTCATTGGAAAAGAAGTAGAACAAGCACTAAACGACGCTTTACAAGATTCTGGCGCAAGCATCAATGAATTTACCGTGGCGCCTAAAATCAACCCAGCAGAAGGCTTACCGTATCACGAATGGTTTATTGAATTTGAATCGGAGCCCAAAAACATAGCGCAATTTGCAGCAACTATTGATGCTTCATTGCAACAACAAAACAGCTATTATTTTGACTTAATCGAAGGGAAGGTTTTGAAACGTTTACAAATTACCAAAATTGAAAAAGACGGCTTTCAAATCTATATGAAATCGATCGGAAAATTGGGTGGACAAAATAAAATTCCTAGATTATCAAACGATAGAAAAATTGCGGAAATACTAACGAATTACAAAAAAGCTTAGAAATATCAAATTAACTTGTATTTTTGTGCGGAAAAACCATTTATGAGTAACATTAAAATACACGAAAGAACAAGAGCACAAGAATCATCAGGAGCTATTGAACGTTTGTATATTACCATGAGACATTTATTTAATCGTGGATTTTACAAACCTATGGGTGTTTCTGGGGAAACGTTGCGCCAGTCTTTACTAGTATTGCGTCCCGAAATATATGGTTCTATAGCCGAACAGAAGGCAGAAATTAATGGTTTATTATATGTAATAGATCGTTTGCCAATTGGTATTGAAGAATGTCGTTTTATCAATTTAACATCTGACGAAGGATATAAAAATTCGCACTTCAAAGCAATCATTCCACCAAAAAGAAGGAGAAACTGTTACCGAATTGATGAGGAACAGATGAATATTGAAATTACGCGTGGACGTTCGGAAATCTATGATATTTTAACGCATTTGACGTTTTTATTTATAGAATCACACAAAATTTGCGATCGTGTTTTGATTGGAGAAGATGGAGAAACAACACGCGATTGGGAAAAACTAGAAGCTGCTGTTAGTAAAAAGAAAAAACTAAGTTTAGCCGAACGTGAAGTTGCTATTACACATACAGCCAATATTTTAGGAAGAACTTTTGAAGAAATTTTAGATGCGCATAAAACATTTTCTACTAAAGAAAACCCAGAGCGCTTTTTAAGCATTATCTATTGGTTAGGAAAACTAGCCATCAAAGAAACATCAAAAGGTGAAAAAAGAACGATCACATTCAGTCCTGTGCTACGTGAACGTTTAGGACATCATATTCACGGAGAAGTTTGGGCAAATAATATCAAAAAAGTGCTCAAAGAAAATAAGTTATTACATAGACCAATTCATATCATTAGTGCTAATATGCACAGTGTGATGAACTCTATATTTGCACCAAAATTGTTGCAAAAACAACTCAACACTACTGACGAATTTGATATTTTTGAAGCCCTAAGTGCCTCAGGAAATAATTCACTTAGAAATAAAGTAGAAAAAGAAGCGTTGAAAAAGGGAATGATTTACATTAAAGATGAATCAGGAACAAATATCAACGTACAAATTTTTGATACAGCTAAAATCGATTTTAGCAAAACAACGTACACATGTTGTGCTACTAACGATGCAGAAAAACCTGTATTATTTGTGATGGATTACGCCTTTGGAGAACAAGCCTATGAAACCATAGATGAGTTCTTAAAACCGTATACAAACAAAAACAATGCAGAAAAAGAATACTTAAATGTGGCTTCGGTTTCCATTATGGGGAAAGCAGGAATCTTAGAAGGAGGAAAAGGAGACATTATGATTCCGTCAGCTCATATTTTTGAAGGAACAGCAGATAACTATCCTTTTAAAAATGAATTGACAAAAGAAGATTTAGAAGGTCACGGATTACAAGTATTTGAAGGTTCAATGATTACAGTGTTAGGAACGTCTTTGCAAAACAAAGATATTTTGAAATTCTTCCACGATTCTACATGGAATGTTATTGGACTTGAAATGGAAGGAGCACATTATCAAAAAGCCATTCAATCGGCTTCAAAGATACGAGGAAGTATTTCTGAAAATGTAAAAGTAAGATATGCCTATTATGCATCGGATAACCCACTAGAAACAGGAAGTACCTTGGCTTCTGGAGGATTAGGAACAACAGGTGTAAAACCAACATATTTAATAACAAGAAAAATATTAGAACAACTATTTAACAACTAATAACGAGAATATGAGCGAAAATAACCAAAATGTGCTGCCTGAAAAACCACCACAAACTGGCAATGAAATAGATCTGAAAGAGCTGTTTAGAATGATAGGAAATGCTTTTAGTAGACTCTTTTTATTTATAAGAAATATACTTTTATTCCTACTAGACTTACTAATAAGAGCCTTAATAATTGTTAGGGTACACATTGTAAAATTTGTAATTGTAGGTTTTTTAAGTATCGTAATTGGATGGTTTATTGATTCAAGAAAAGAAGCGGTATATGGATCAAGTATGTATCTAAAAACAAACTACGGAAGTACACGCCAACTATATTCTAATATTAAGTATTATCAAGGACTTGTGGAAGAAGGAGATAGTACGGTGCTAGCAAGTATTTTTAATATTTCTAAAGATGAAGCAGGAAGCCTAAGAGGATTTACTATTGAGCCAGATGTTACTGATAATGGAATGCTGAAAGCATATAATGAATTTATGAAAACAGCAGATACTACATTTGTTTTAAGAGAAATTGATTTTGATAAGTTTAAACGAAATACGAGTCCATTAGATTTCCCAGTGCATCAAATATCTGTATATTCTGCTGATAAAGAAATCATTCCTAATTTACAAGAACCAATTATCACTAGGAATATAGAAAATTATCATATCAAGAGACAAAAAGAAATAAATCTTAAAAATCTTGAAAAACAATCAGAAGCCCTTCAAAAGCAATTGGTAAATATCGATTCATTAGGTAAAGCTTATAAGGAAATCTTATTGCAAGAACCTACAAAGGAAACTACTGCTGGAAAAGCTTCAAATACATACATTCAATTAGCAGCAAATAACGAAAGAAAAACGAAAGAACTTGAGTTAATTGCGGTTAATGAAAAATTAGCGAATAGAATTCTTCAAATCAACAGGCAAAAAGAGCTAGAAAGCGAAACGATTAATGTGTTAAATGACTTTTCTCCTGGTGCAAGAATTAGATCTTTTTACGATAAATATCTATACAGAATTCCAATGATTACAATTTCATTGTTATTGATGTTAATCTTACTAAGAGAATTGAATAAATACTTAAATACGTACGCAGAAAACAAAAGATTGAATGCCTAAAAATGCCATACTTGTTACTGGTGGAGCTGGATTTATAGGAGCTAACTATATTCCGTATTTCTTGGAACAACAGCAAGACACCACGCTTGTGAATATTGACAAGCTTACCTACGCTGGTGATTTAGAAAATTTGGCAGAAGTAAGCAATCATGAAAATTATGTATTTATAGAAGGTGATATTTGCGATAGAGGCCTGATAGAAAAATTGTTTGAAACCTATGACTTTAAAGCAGTAATTCACTTTGCTGCAGAGTCACATGTGGATAACTCTATCAAAAATCCAGATGCATTCATACAAACCAACATTTTTGGAACATTTAACTTATTAGACGTAGCTAAAAAAGCATGGATGGATGGACCAAATCAAGTAAAATCAGGGTATGAAGCGTGCAGATTCCATCATATTTCAACCGATGAGGTTTATGGAACTTTAGGAGAAACAGGATTGTTTACAGAAGAAACATCGTATGCGCCAAACAGCCCGTACAGTGCTTCTAAAGCATCATCCGATTTTATAGTACGTAGTTATTTCCATACGTATGGAATGAACGTGGTAACCACTAATTGTTCAAATAATTACGGGCCAAAACAACATGATGAAAAGCTGATTCCAACGATCATTCGTAAAGCGATTTCAGGTGAAAATATTCCTATTTATGGAGATGGAATGAATATACGTGATTGGTTATATGTATTAGACCATTGCAAAGGAATTCATTTGGTATATCAAACAGGAAAAGCAGGTGAGACCTATAATGTTGGAGGAAGAAATGAACGTACCAATGTGTACATTGCCAATACAATATGCGAATTGTTAGATAAATTGCGTCCAAAAGAAACGTCGTACAAAGAGCAAATTACCTTTGTAACAGATAGACCGGGACACGATTTTCGCTACGCAATTGATGCAAATAAATTGGAAAATGAACTTGGTTGGAAAGCTGCAGAAACCTTTGAATCAGGTATTTTGAAAACAATAGAATGGTATTTAAATAAATACGAGACTAAATAATTAAGAAATGAAGGGAATAGTATTAGCTGGCGGATCAGGAACACGATTGCATCCACTTACACTTGCAGTAAGTAAGCAATTGATGCCTGTCTATGACAAACCCATGATATACTATCCTGTTTCAACACTCATCAGTGCAGGAATCCGTGAAATACTCATCATTTCTACACCACAAGATTTACCCTTATTTCAAAAGCTATTAGGTGATGGAAAAAAGTTTGGATGCGAATTTCATTATGAAGTACAAGAAGCACCAAACGGATTGGCAGAAGCCTTTATAATAGGTGAAAAATTTATTGGCGATGACAAAGTTGCCCTAATTTTAGGAGATAATATATTCTACGGTTCTGGATTAGCAAACTTGTTACAAGCTAACAACGATCCTGAAGGTGGAATCATCTATGCATACCATGTACACGATCCTGAACGTTATGGAGTAGTAGAATTTGATGAAAACGGCAATGCAATTTCTATTGAAGAAAAACCAGCAAAACCAAAATCTAACTATGCAGTTCCAGGGATTTATTTTTATGACAATGAAGTGGTAGAAATTGCCAAAAACATTCGGCCAAGTGGAAGAGGAGAACTCGAAATTACAGATGTAAATCGTGTATATTTAGAAAAAGGAAAACTAAGCGTAAGTATCTTAGACAGAGGAACAGCTTGGTTAGATACTGGAACATTCAACTCATTAATGCAAGCTTCACAATTTGTGCAAGTCATTGAAGAACGTCAAGGACTTAAAATTGGAGCCATTGAAGAAGCAGCATATAGAATGGGATTCATTAGCAAAAAACAATTAGATGAATTAGCAACACCACTATTAAAAAGTGGATACGGAAAACATCTATTAGAAATACAATAAAAAACGTCTTGAACATAACACACACACCATTAGCAGGCTGTTTTGTCATAGAACCTCAAGTATTTGGAGATTCTAGAGGAAGCTTTATGGAAAGTTACAACGAACAAAAATTTCCAGCGAAAGTTCATTTTGTGCAAGACAATCAATCCATTTCACAAAAAGGCGTGTTGCGTGGATTACACTTTCAAAAAGACGAATACGCGCAAGCAAAACTCGTCCGTGTCATTAGTGGAGAAGTATTAGACGTAGCGGTAGATATCAGACCAAATTCTGAAACTTTTGGACAGCATTTTTCTATCATACTAAACGCAGAAAATAACAAGCAACTCTTTGTGCCAAGAGGATTTGCTCATGGTTTTGCAGTATTACAAGACGATACCATTTTTGCGTACAAATGCGATAATTTTTATAACAAAGAATCGGAGTCAGGAATTATCTATAATGATCCTGATATTGCTATTGATTGGATGTTGAATAAAAATGAAATCATACTTTCTGATAAAGATCAATTACTTCCAAACTTGAAATCATTATCGCTATGAAAACGGTTTTAGTTACGGGCGCCAATGGTCAATTAGGACAATGCATTCAAAAGGTACAACAGCAACATCCAAACATCACCTTTCACTTTAAATCGTCTAAAGAATTAGACATTACAGATACAATAGCGATCCGTGCTTATTTTTCTGAAAACACAATTGATTACTGTGTAAATTGTGCTGCGTATACCAATGTAGAATTAGCAGAAAGTGAAGAAGATAAAGCATATTTGGTCAATGCCAAAGCAGCTAAAAATTTAGCCAAAACCTGTGCAGAAAACAATATTACGTTGCTCCATGTTTCTACAGATTATGTGTTTGACGGAACCAAAACATCTCCGTATGTAGAAACGGATATTACCAATCCAATAAGTGTATATGGTGCTTCTAAATTAAAAGGTGAAAAAAATATCCAAGCAGTTGCTGAAAAGTATTTTATCATTCGCACCTCTTGGTTATATGCTGAATTTGGAAAGAATTTCTACAAAACCATTCTGCAAAAAGCAAAAGAAAAGGCAAACCTTACCATTACTACAGAGCAAAAAGGAACGCCCACAAACGCAAATGATTTAGCAGAACTGATTTTAGAAATCATCAATACAAAAAATACTAACTACGGAATCTATCACTTTAGCAATGAAGGTGAAGCTACTTGGTATGACTTTACAAAAGAAATCATTCAAAATTTGAATCTTCCTGAAACGGATCAGCCTACATTAAAAAGTGTAGACAGTTACAAAACCAAAGCAGCACGTCCAAAAAATAGCGTTTTAGACAAAAGTAAAGTACGAAGTATTATTAAGACTAAATCTTGGCAAGAAAGTCTCCGTAACCTTATGCAAAATCCTTTATAGTTTGATACACAAATATCTATACACTGCCATAGAAGCTGCTGTAAATGCAGGTGCAATTATTATGGATATTTACGAAAACCAAGTAGTTGCTGTTGAACGAAAATCGGACGACTCACCTGTAACGATTGCTGATAAAAAAGCGAATGATCTCATAGAAAATGCTTTGCAAAACACTGGAATACCAGTATTAAGTGAAGAAGGAGAACACGCGCAATATGAAATTCGTAAAAACTGGAAACAATGCTGGATTGTAGATCCACTTGATGGAACCAAACAATTTATCAAGCGAAATGGCGAATTTACCGTGAATATTGCATTGGTTGAAAACGGCATCTCCTTACTTGGTATCATATATATTCCAGCGGCAAAATCACTGTACTTTGCTATAACTGAAGAAAAAAAAGCATTTAAAATAGTGTTAGAAGCACATACAATTACTGAAAGTATGGTGCAAAACGCTACTGAAATATTTGCAGCTTCCGAAAGTGATACAGTCACCATAACCTCAAGTCATTCTTCTAAAAATCAAGAAGTACTTGAGCTAATTAATACACTTGAAACAGAAGGGAAAGAAGTCAACTTAATCAAAGCAGGAAGCTCTTTAAAATTCTGTTTAATGGCAGAAGGGCAAGCTTCATACTATCCGCGTTGCGCGCCAACGATGGAATGGGACACAGCCGCAGGACATGCAATCTGCAATGCTGTAGGACTCGAAGTATATTCGCTCAAAACCAACAAGCCTCTAAAATACAACAAAGAAAATCTACTAAATCCGTGGTTTCTTGTTAGAAAAATAGGATAAAAATAAAGGGGATAAAACCTGTGTAAAAAAGAGTATTTCCCCATAAAAGCCATTTATTTCCTAGAATTAAAATTTATACCTAGTTTTGCAGCGAATAATAGCAACATGTATAAAGAAGCATATCACTACCAAGACCTTAGTAAATACAGTATTTTAATCACTGGAGGTGCAGGATTTATTGGATCCAATTTAGTAGAATATTTACTAAAACACAACGCCAAAAAAGTACGCGTATTAGATAACTTAGCTACAGGTTTCAAACACAATATTGAGGAATTTGAATCCAATCCAAGTTTCGAATTTATTTTAGGTGATATTAGAGATATGGAAACCTGTACTACTGCTGTAGCAGGAATGGACTTTGTATTGCACCAAGCTGCCTTAGGTTCGGTACCGCGCTCTTTCAACGATCCTATCTCATCAAATGCGGTAAACATTTCAGGTTTTTTAAACATGTTGGTAGCATCACGTGATGCTGGTGTAAAACGAATGGTATATGCAGCTTCTTCCAGTACTTATGGTGATAGTAAAGCATTGCCAAAGCGAGAAGAAATTATTGGAAAACCATTATCTCCATATGCAATTACAAAATATGTAAACGAACTATATGCAGATAACTTCTCTGCAAACTTCGACTTTCATACAGTAGGATTGCGTTACTTCAACGTTTTTGGACCAAAACAAAACGTAAAAGGCGCGTATGCAGCGGTAATTCCGTTATTTTTCAATGCAGGAATACATAACACAAAGGTAACAATCAATGGTGATGGAAATCAAACGAGAGATTTTACATTTGTTGAAAATGTAGTGCAAGCAAACATTAAAGCAGCATTTTCAGAAATTGAAAAACATGAAGTGGTAAATGTTGCGGTTGGCGATCGTATCAGTGTAAATGACTTGTGGAATGACATCAAAGAAATTACACAAAGTACAGTAGAAGCAACGCACGGAGAAAGCAGAATAGGAGACGTACGCGATTCATTGGCCGACATCACAAAAGCTAAAACACTATTACAATACAATCCTAAATACAAAATACGCGATGGTTTAGCTATAACGTATGACTTTTTTAAAAAGCAAGCTGAAGTAAATGACAAATAAGGTAATTTCCATAATAGGTTTAGGATATGTTGGATTGCCGCTTGCGGTTGAATTCAGTAAAAAAGGATTTCAAGTCATAGGATTTGATATCAATGAAGCTAGAATTCAAGAATTGCAACAAGGAAACGATCATACACTTGAAGTTAGCCAAGAAGAACTTCAAGAAACTTCAACTATACAATACACAAATAAAGCGTCAGACATTGCACAAGCAAATCTGTATATCGTCACAGTTCCAACGCCTATTACAGAACATAAATTTCCAGACTTAACACCATTAGAAGCTGCTTCTAACTTGGTGGGTTCAGTATTATCCAAAGATGATATAGTCATTTATGAATCTACAGTATTTCCAGGATGTACGGAGGAAGTATGTGTGCCAATCTTGGAAGCACAAAGTCAATTGGTATTCAATAAAGATTTTTTCTGCGGATATTCTCCAGAAAGAATCAATCCGGGAGACAAAAAACACAGAGTTAACAACATTGTCAAAGTAACTTCAGGAAGCACGCCTGAAATTGCAGAAACTATTGACGAAATCTATAAAAGCATTATTACTGTCGGAACGTTTAAAGCGTCTTCTATAAAAGTAGCAGAAGCCGCCAAAGTGATTGAAAATTCACAGCGCGATATCAACATTGCATTTGTGAACGAATTGGCATTAATATTTGGGAAACTAGGGATTGATACACATGAAGTATTAGAAGCTGCAGGAACAAAGTGGAATTTCTTATCATTTACGCCAGGATTGGTTGGCGGACATTGCATTGGTGTTGATCCGTATTACTTAACACACAAAGCAAAAAGCGTAGGCTACATTCCGCAAGTGATCCTAGCAGGAAGAAAAATAAACGATAACATGGGCAAATACATTGCAGAGCGCGTTGTGAAACTCATGATTAAACAAGAAAAACTAATCAAAGGAGCAAAAGTGACCGTACTGGGAATTACGTTCAAAGAAAATTGCCCTGACATTAGAAATACACGTGTCATTGACATAGTGCATGAACTTTCGGAATACGGAATTGAAGTTGAGGTATTTGATGATAATGTGGATGCATCTCAAGTAAAAAAGGAATACAATATTGACTTAGTGTCGTCCATTTCAAAAGACACTGGAGCGATTATTTTGGCAGTTGCTCATAAAAGTTTCAATAAAATTGACGTAACTCCCTTTTTTAAAGCAGGATGTATTATTTTTGACGCGAAAAATTTCTTCCCAAAATCAATAGTAACTGAGAGATTATAGCCGTTTGAACAATAAAAGTAAACTAAGAACAAAAACAAACTGATGAAAAAAAACCTAATTGTATTTGGTACACGACCAGAAGCTATTAAAATGGCGCCGCTGGTAAAGGAATTTTTAAAACACCAAGACACTTTTGAAACAAAAGTTTGTATCACGGCACAACACAGAGAAATGTTGGATCAGGTACTTTCATTTTTTGAAATCACTCCAGACTACGATTTGGACCTGATGAAGCCTAATCAAAATTTATATGGATTAACTGCAGATATCATTACGAACTTAAAACCTGTATTGGAAGATTTTCAGCCAGACTATGTGTATGTTCATGGAGATACAACCACAACGATGGCAACAAGTATTGCTGCGTTTTATTCGGGAGCGAAAGTATGTCACGTAGAAGCAGGATTGCGTACGTTTAACAAAAGATCGCCTTTCCCAGAAGAAATCAACAGATGTGTTACGGGAAGCATTTGTGATTATCACTTCTCACCAACAGAAACATCAAAAAACAATCTGCTTAACGAAAATGTGGCAGACGAAAATATATTAATTACAGGAAATACCGTGATTGATGCGTTGCATTTTAGCGCAGATAAAGTAAAATCGGAAGGATTCCAAGATCAAGAAATCGAAGACTTAAAAGGATTGGTTGACAGTTCTAAGCGTTTGATATTGGTTACAGGACATCGTAGAGAAAATCACGGACAAGGATTTATCAACATCTGTACGGCGTTAAAGCAAATTGCTTTAAATCATCCAGATACACAAATTATTTATCCTGTACACTTAAATCCAAACGTACAAAAGCCGGTATACGAATTATTAGCAGACATAGATAATGTAAATCTAATAAATCCGTTATCATATCCTGCATTTGTATGGTTAATGGACAAATCGAGCTTAATAATTACTGATAGTGGAGGCGTCCAAGAAGAAGCACCAAGTTTAGGAAAACCTGTATTGGTAATGCGTGACACTACAGAACGCCCAGAAGCTGTAGACGCAGGAACCGTATTATTGGTAGGAACTAATACCGAAAAAATTATCAGTGAAGCTAACAAATTACTAACAGACGAATCTGCTTATCACAAAATGAGTAAACTACACAATCCATACGGAGATGGAACAGCGTGTGATAAGATCGTTAAATACATGTCAAAATTACAATAAGAATCATGGGAAGTAACAAACCAAGTGTTGTTATGGTAGGTCTAGGATATATTGGACTTCCTACAGCAGCGTTAATTGCAAGTAAAGAAATAAAAGTAACAGGAGTTGATATTCATCAACATGTTGTAGATACGATTAATAAAGGAGAAATCCACATTGTAGAACCAGATTTAGACGGTTTGGTACATCACGTAGTAAAAGAAGGATATTTAACAGCAAGTACATCACCAGTAGAGGCAGATGTATACCTAATTGCGGTTCCAACACCATTTAAAGGTGATTATGAGCCAGATATCTCGTATGTAGAATCTGCTACAAGAGCATTATTACCAACCTTAAAAGAAGGCGCATTAGTTATTATAGAATCTACAAGTCCTGTAGGAACTACTGAAAAAATGCAAGCAGTTATTGAGGCAGAACGCCCAGAACTTGCAGGAAAAATTTACATGGCATATTGCCCAGAGCGTGTATTACCAGGAAATGTAATTTACGAATTAGAGCATAATGACAGAGCTATTGGTGGAATCAATACAGAATCTACCGAAAAAGCAGTTGAATTTTACAGACACTTTGTAAAAGGAACTTTGCATAAAACCAACTCTAAAACAGCAGAAATGTGTAAGTTGGTTGAAAACTCATCTAGAGACGTTCAAATTGCCTTTGCAAACGAATTATCTATGATTTGTGATGAAGCTGGAATCAATGTATGGGAACTAATCAATTTAGCTAACAAACATCCCCGTGTAAACATTTTACAACCAGGAACGGGAGTTGGAGGACACTGTATTGCAGTAGATCCTTGGTTTATTGTTTCTGAATTCCCTGAGCAAGCAAAAATCATTCGTTCAGCTAGAGAAATCAACAATTACAAAACGGAGTGGGCTATTGAAAAAGTAAAAAGCACTGCGTTACAATTTAAGATAGACAACGGTAGAGATGCTAAAATTGCTTGTATGGGATTGGCATTTAAACCAAATATTGACGATTTACGCGAATCTCCAGCATTGCAAGTAGTAGATACTTTAGTAAATGACGGTTTCAACGTATTGGCAGTAGAGCCAAATATCAAGTCGCACAACAAATATGAAATTTACGATAGGGAAGATGCTGTAGAACAAGCAGATATTATTGTATATTTGGTTGCACATAGAGAATTTGCGAATTCTGAAAGAGTAAAAATAACTCTTGACTTTTGTGGAATTTATAAATAAAACATAAAAAGTAATTATGAAAAAAGTATTAGTAGTAGCCTTGGGTCTTTTTCTGATTGCATGCGGATCAGAGGAAAAAAAGAAAACTGGAGAAGAGCCTAAGCAACAAGAAACTAAAAAACCAGAAGAAAAAAAGCCAACCGAAAAAGAATTGGCAATTATGGCGCTTCCGGAAATATCAAAGCTTTCTGCAGAGCCATTAATCATTCATGAAGATATACATGAATTCTCTGACGATATCCAGTTTGAAGAAGTTGGTGTTGTAAAAGGAAGTACTGATGGAACACATAGTTTTCTTTTTTATGTTGGAGACAATACAGACTTACAAGCATTATCTCAGTACACTTTAGCAGTAATGTTATATCCTGAAAACCCTAAAGAACTGGCTAAAAAAGACCAGAAAAAAGGATTTATGGTAAAAAGTACCAAGTGTAAAGTGATGAGAGAAGGAAAGTATCCTGTAGTGATGTTTGCGGATTATCCAGCTAATGTTACCAAAGTAAAAGAAGTAAAAGCATATTTATATACAAAAGATGGAATCTTAAATCCTAAAAAGCAAAAGTTGCTGATTAAAAACTTTTCTTTATAATTCAAAATAGTACATACTAAAGGTCTTTTTGGAATAAAATCCAAAGAGACCTTTGTAGCATAAATTCATATCTCAGATTTAAAAAGGATGCAAAAAGTATTAAGTAATCTTATATCTAACAAAAGCTTAGCTATTTTTACTGCGCTCCTTTTTTTCTTTAATTTCTTGTCCAAACTTTTAAAAGAAATCTTTTCTGTTAGGATATCATTGTATCCGAGTACCGTTTTAAAATTATCAGCAGTAGGACTCCTTTTTATTTACTTTATAATGTATTTAAGAAACAAAAAGTTTGCTAGGTATATTTACGCTATTATCATCATATTTGGGATTGATCTTTTGATAAAAATAGTTCAAGAAGTTCCTAGTCATGTTCTTTTTAATAGATCGTATTTCTTTTTTAAAGGAATATTTTTTTTCTTGTTAATTGTAGGGCTTAGAGATTTTGAGAAAAAAGATCTTGAAAAGCCTATCAATGTACTATTTTTTATAGGTAAACTTAATTTAGCACTAATTTTAGTAGGCGCATTGTTTGATATCAATCTTTTTAAATCATATCCACACACAGATCGTTTCGGTTTTAATGGAATTATGGCAGAACCTGGCATAAGTACCTATTTCTACATGCTATTGGCAATATTGTCGTATCTCAGGTATCGATATCTTGATTACAGTTATTGGACTACAATATTTATGCTAGTTGCCATTGTATTTTTAGGAACAAAGTCGGGTTACTTGTTTATCGGAATATTAGTCCTAATTCAAATTTTATATCTCTTAAAAAAACGAGCATATCAAATTTCTTTCATTGCAGTAATCCTTATATCTGGATTTGTATTAAAAGATAAACTCATACAATTAGCAATCAATTCCTTTAACTTTGGAACCTACTTGTATGAAAAACATGGATTATTAACATTTATCACTTCAAAGAGAGATTTACTACTGCAAGATACAATTGCGTATATTAATGAAAACTGGTCTGCTGTGCAATACATCACTGGTGGAATGGACTTTAGAATACATCGTGTAGAATTTGAATTCATAGATATCTTTCTCTTTTTTGGAATTATAGGTGTCTGTTTGTATTTATTGCTATTAAAGAAAACATTCTTAGCCAACAAGCCAAAAGCACTCTATGTAATATTATTTTTAGTATTTTTATTTGTATGTTCGCTTGGTGGAAACTTATTTTTTTCCACTACAAACTCCTTTTGTTTTGTAGTTGTCTTTTTATACGCGAGTAAAAGTTTATCAACAGCTAATAAATTATAGTTTTACATCATGAAAGCTACGATTCAAAACTATTTTAGAGAGAAAAAAACGGTAAATGACTACATTGTATTATTACTTGTAGCCTTTGCATTTATTTTAAATGTGAGCGAAAAAATTTCTACGCTATTACTAGTAGCACTTTTTGCACTCAGTTTATTCAATGTCAAGCAACTCAATCTCAAAAAGTTAAAACCATTGAGTGCACTCTTGGTATTGTTCAGCATCTACATATTTACGCACTTTTTGGTAGATGAAGTTATTTCCATAAAAACGATTGAAAAACGTTTCTCATTAGTCGCAATTCCTATTATATTTTCTATTGTTCATATTGATACAAAAACCTTCTATACTATTTGTAAATTCTTTGTATTTGGTGTTGCTTTGGGTTGTCTTCTAAACTTTATAGAACCTTTTATCAATGATTTTAACTGGAGTACTTTTGAATTTATTGAAATAGAAAACAAAAAGAAAATAGTCTTCAAAGGAAGCAACTATTGGATGAATCACTTCTATTCCATTCACTTTCCAAACTTTTTAGATCGTTCGTATTTTGGAGTGTATCTTTGTTTAGCCATAGCGTTGGTATGGTATGTATTGCGTTGGAAAATGCTTCACAAGTTGTTGCTGATTTTATTTTTTGTTATCAACATCTTTTTATCCAACAGTTTAATAGGAGTTTTAGGTTTAGGAATCATTCTGTTCTTTGCCATTTTAGCAACCAAAAAATCATACCTCTTATTGCTTTTTCCGCTTTTCTTTGTTGTAGCGATGTTGATTTCATCAAGATTTTCAGAATATGTATTCCAAACATGGAAGTATATCAATGAACCTGAGTCCATACCCAAAGATTTCTTGCGATTCCGTTGGGAAATGTGGAAAGGATCCTATCAACTAGTTTGCGAACAACCATTATGGGGTTATGGAAAAGAAGGTTTTGATATTGCTTTTAATGCAAGAATGCACGAAAACGTAGGTTGGAGTTATGATATACTAGACAATGTAGGATTCAATTCGCACAATCAATACTTACAAGTATTTGGAGAAGCAGGAATCTTTGGCTTTTTAGCATATATTGCGGTATTAATAACCTATATTGTTACAGTAATACGCCAACAGTGTAAGTACAAATATTTAAAATATTCATTCATCGCATTAATATTTATTTTTTCCGTGTCAGAAACGGTATTAAATAGATATGTAGGAATCTCATTTTTCACCTTCTTTTATTGTTTTTTCTTAGTAAAATCAAGTGAAGAAGCCTAAAATTACTACATTTGCTAAAAATTTTTTAAAGTCGTGAAAAACAACGCCATTTTCAAAATAATGATCCTCTTAGTCAAGAACATGGATATTTTTCAAGTTCGTGGTTTAAGAAGTATACGATGGTTTTTTTACAGAAAATATTATGCTGCTCCAAAACTCTATGTAGACAGTGGTGTAGATATCTCTTCTGCACACACAAACAGCAATGCTAGTTTTGAAGGTGTAGGGAAAATAAACCTTGGAAAAGGAGTATATATTGATTATTCTGGAGGCGTTAAAATAGGGCACGCAGTTGCCATTTCATCAGGTGCTAAAATATTTACACACAATCACGATGTAAATGGTAAATTTAAAGATTGGCAAAAAAACGGAATTACCTACTCAAGCTTAGAAATAGAAGATTATGTATGGGTCGGTTCAGATGCGCTTATTATGCCGTCTGTAAAGCGTTTAGGAGAAGGTTGTATCATAGGATCGGGAGCCATTGTTACAAAAGATACAGAACCTTATGGAATCTATGTTGGAAATCCAGCAAAAAAGATTGCTATGAGAAATGTGGAGGAACTCAATGAACAGAATTCTTAAAATTTTACCGTCACTTGCGGTCTATGGTTTAGGTTTAGCAAGCTTTTTTTTCTTAGATATTTATATCTCTACGGCTGATTTTAGCGAAGAGTTTGTTAGTCAGTGGGCATTTTATAAATCGAGCCTCTTTATTTTAGGTGGATTTTGTATTCTTGGTTTTGACCAAGTAATGATTCGTGAACCGCGATTGCATTTCTACATCAAGAAAAAGTTTTTTATACAATCACTCCTTATCAGTATCATCGGAACTACCATTGTCTGGATTTTCTATCCCATAGAACAAATATGGCTCTTTTTCATTGCGCTTAATTTGTTTTCAATAGTAGTTTTCTTGTCAGGAATTTATCGAGCCAATCAAAAATACACCATTGCACAACTAGCTACTAATGGTTGGAAAGTAGTACTAATTATCATTTTCTTTTTGATGACCGTAAAGAACATGCTACATTTCTTAGTGGCAAGTCTACTCATCATTTGTTTAATGTTAATTGCGCTTTACATCAAATTGTACGGTAAAACAAAACCAAAAGAAGAAGTTTTAAAATACCAAGATTATAGAAAAACAGGAATTGCTTTCTTTTTGCACAATATGACGCTAACAAGCGCAGTGTATGGTGAGCAATTTATCATCAACCTTTACGGGAACGATGCAATTTCTACAGAATTATTTACCTACTTCGCCATATTTAGTCCTATTATCATTAGTGCCAATGGTTTTATAGGATTTTTTATTGGTCCCAAACTAAGAGCCAAAAAAACAGTTACACGAAAAGATTACAATGCACTACAATCCAAACTGATCATTTTTGCCGTGGCTATGGCTGCAATTTCTTTTGTAGTAGGTATATTATTATTAGATCGATTCAAAAAAGTTTCTTTCAGTGAAATTAACTTATGGCTTGCAGTTGCTGTTTTAGCAACCTGTATGATTAGAACCATATATACAACATCATCACTATACTTAGGAATTTTTGCCAGTAATAAGCATTTATACAAAACTGCAGCATTAAACTGGGGCGCTTTAATAGCGTATATAATTTTAATATTAATAGTACTAATTACAGGTATGGATACAGGTGTCTTAGTCGTAGGAATTGCTTGCTTAACAGCGTTACACTGGACTATTCGTTTGATCATTTCACATACCTATGCCATTAAGTTTTTTAACAATGAAAAACATTAAGATAGTTGCACCACTTTCTTCATTATCAGAACGAACTCGTTTGTATAAACTCACGTTGTTTTTACATGATGGGTTGGGATATAAAGATATAACTCATGTGGGTTGGGAACGCATTCCAGGTGAACGTGAAGAAAAGCGCTTTGACTTTAACATACATAAAAAAATCATCCTCAATGGCGGTGGCTACGGATCGGGAAAAGTAAAATGGCTCTACTTTATGTGGATGATTAAAACCTTTTTCTATTGTTTTAAATTTGGTAAAAAAGATATTGTATGGGCACTGGGCTTTGAAAGTGCTTTTCCTGTAATGCTTGTTTCGAAAATAAAAGGGTTTAAAGTAGTTTTTGACGACGCAGATCGTTTCTCTATGATTTATAAATTTCCGTCAATAATTGATAAAATATTGAAATTCTTAGAGAAGAAAACGTCGCGGAATGTAGCGTATCATGTAGTACCTGGTGACGCTCGATACCAATTTAAATCTAAGAAATTTTATGTACTAAAAAACACACCAAGTGAAAGTCAAATAGAAAAAGCCAAACAAATCAGTGAGAATTTAGAAAAACCTGCTAGCTTTGTCATAAATATTAATGGTTGGCTTGGATCTGGTCGTGGAATGAAACAAGCATTAACACTGGTAAATCGACTGGAAAATGAAGATTTAAAAATTCTATTAATAGGAAAACTAGATTGTGAAGCTGCAGAAAAACTAGCAGAACATAAAAATGTAATTTACAAAGGTAAATTATCAAACGCAGAAACACTAGCAAATTACTTCTTGTCAGACCTAGTATTTACATACTATGATCCAAAATTAGAGATCAACCAATATGCCGAATCAAACAAATGGGGTGATGCTATTAAAACGAACATAGGAATCATTGTCAATGAGGAAGTAAAATCGGCAAAATTTATAAAAGAAAACAACCTAGGAATTATAGTTCCATATAATGATACAGAAGCATTAATAAACGAAATACAAGCTTTGTTGGCAGACGATGCTAAACTGGCAACCCTGAAATCAAATTCAGAGCAATATTCGTATATTATGCCATATTACGAAGATCAATTAAAAGAACTTTTTAAAAAAATAAACAATGAAGCCAGGTAAATTAGAAAAAATATACGTCTTCATTTTGGTGAAGATGGTTTCCAATTTTAGCCCAAGAAGAGCTACGAATATTCAGTATAAGTACTTCAAAAAATGGGGAATGAAATTTAATGACAAACCAAACTATATTTCTTCTAAAATTTGGTTTGACGGAACGGATTATAGTCTTATTTCAATTGGGAAAGAAGTAACCATGTCAAGTTATACTCGTGTATTAACGCACGATTGGTCACCACATACCATTGCAAAAGCTTTTGATATTCCTCAAGAAAAACCATTGGGTATTTTAAAAGGAGTAGAAATTGGTGATTTTTCATTTGTTGGAACAGGAACCATTTTAATGCCTGGTTCTAAAATTGGAAAAGGTTGCATCATTGGAGCAGGAACAGTAGTAAGAGGAACCATTCCAGATTTTAGTATTTACATTGGTAGTCCAGGAAAAATTGTTGGGGACTCACGAAAATATTTGAAATCAAAATTTCCAGAGGTAGACGTGCCTGGATTTAACGAGTAAACAACAACATGGTTCTATTTTTAACGATATTATTAGTATTAGTACTAGGCTTTACAGCTTATTTTATTATCCAGCGAGGAATTGGAGCTATCTATTCCAATCCGCTTGTGTTGGGTATTCTTTTCTTTGCTGTAATTCACCTTCTGTTGCCTTTAATGCAAATAAATGCTGATTATTTTAGATATCAGAACGAGTACAACATTATCACCATATTAATCTCCATCATACTTGTTGTTGTTGGACAATTTGTATACATGGTCTTTTTTTCCAGATTCAAATTGGATTACTATCAAGTCTTCAAAGATGTAAAGGGAAGAAACAGAGAACTAAGCAGAATACTCAACATAAATATACTTGTGTTTTTAGTAGGTGCTTATTTCTCGTATAAAAATTTATCAGTTATTCTTTCTGTAGGAGTCTCAGAATACTTAAGAGATCGTATTAGCTATGGGCAAGGAAAAGGTATACAAATGCTATTTGCGCACTGGTCATATTTATCAGTATTCATCTTTATCTTTTGTTATTTTCTTGCCACTAGAAGAAAACTCAAACGCAAAGCACTTTTCTTTACGATTATCTCTATTGCAATCAGTGCGACATATTACATTTTAAATAGTAACAGAAACTCAATATTTACGATGTTACTTATTATTGGCGGTGCATGGCTAATTAATAATAAAATGTTAAATAATAAGCTAAATAGGAAACAAGCCAAAATAATTGGAGGAATTTTTCTTGCACTCATCTTTGCATTTACGCTATTCTTCAATATTGGAAAAGAACGATATGCCATATATGCATCCAGACATAAAGAATTTAAATACTCATCTGTAAAATCATTAAATGGAGCTTTTGGGAATCACGAAAACATTCTGTGGCTTTTGGAAAATGATTACGAAAAATTATGGGGACAAACTTATGTGGCAGGATTTACAAATTTTGTACCTAGAAGTGTATGGCCATCAAAACCATTAGGTGCTGGGCCAAAACTGAAAAACTTTATAGACCCTGGAAGTTATGTTGTGGGAGGAAAAAAGAATTCATCACTTACCACAGGTTTCTTTACGGAATTACAAATGAATTATGGTGTTCTGGGAATGATATTCTTTCCCATAGCTATTGCAGTTGTTCTGGGCTTTATATTACAAAAATTAAATAGATCGAGATATATTATTGTGAGAATGGCATCCTTTTTTATTGCCATTATGTTCTCATCCTTATTTTATTATGCGGAATTTCTTGGGTTTTTCTCACGATTTATCATATCACTTGTTCCATTCTTTATCATTTACTTTTTTATAAGTGTACGATTCAAATTAAAAAAATCTAATACTAAATTAAATACAATTTCTCCATGAAACAAATCTTACAGTCTTTCAAAACTGGAGTAACTGAGTTAGCAGAATTGCCTTCTCCTCGTGTAAAATCAGGACAAGTACTCATACAAACCACAAGAAGTTTAGTTTCCCTAGGAACTGAACGAATGTTAGTTGAATTTGGAAAGGCTTCATTAATCCAAAAAGCAAGACAACAACCAGACAAAGTAAAGATGGTGTTGGACAAGATAAAGACAGAAGGGTTAATGCCTACGTTAGAAGCTGTTTTTAATAAACTTGAGCAGCCATTACCGCTTGGATATTGTAATGTGGGAAAAGTAATTGCTGTTGGAAAAGGTGTAACTGATTTTAAAGTTGGTGACCGAGTAGCTTCTAATGGACAACATGCAGAATTTGTTTCTGTACCACAAAATCTTGTAGCGCATATCCCAGATAATATTTCTGATGAAGAAGCCGCATTTACGGTGATTGGTTCTATTGGATTACAAGGAATTCGTTTGATCAACCCAACAATGGGGGAAACAATCGTTGTAGTTGGTTTAGGATTAATAGGATTGCTTACAGCAGAAATGTTAGTGGCAAATGGTTGTACAGTTATTGGATACGATTTAGATGATAAAAAAGTAGAAATCGCCAAGCAAAAAGGAATCATTGCATTCAATCCACTAAAAGGAAATAATCCAGTTAAATTTGTACTAGATCATACCAACAATATTGGTGCAGATGGTGTATTGATTACAGCTTCAGCTAAAACAAATGAAATCATTTCCCAAGCTGCTCAAATGAGTAGAAAGCGTGGTAGAATTACATTAGTTGGTGTTATTGGATTAAATATCTCTAGAGCAGAATTCTATGAAAAAGAATTAAGCTTCCAAGTATCTTGCTCATACGGACCAGGACGTTATGATGATGATTACGAATTCAAAGGAATCGATTATCCATTACCATTTGTACGTTGGACAGAAAAACGAAATTTTGAAACTGTTTTACAACTGATCGCTACAGGAAAATTAGAAGTAAAAAGCTTAATTTCTGAAATAGTTCCGTTAAACGATTTTGAAAAAATATACGGTGACATTGGAAACTCTAAATCCATTGCATCTATCATCAAATACAGCGAAGATTCAAAACTAGAAAATACCATTGTAGTCAATAAAAAAGAACTGAAACCAGCCAAAGGAGTTATAGGATTGGTTGGAGCAGGAAACTTTACAAAAATGACCTTATTGCCTGCACTAAAAGGTTCTGACGCCCAAATAAAGCATATTGTATCTTCTGGTGGTGTAAATGGAACGGCTTTAGCTAAAAAACATAATATTACGCAAAGCACTACAGATTATGACTTAGTGTTAGATGACAAAGAAGTAGATTTAGTAATGATCACTACACGTCACAATTTGCATGCAGATATGGTAACAAAGGCTTTGGACAAAGGAAAACATGTCTTTGTTGAAAAACCTTTAGCGTTAAATCATGAAGAATTGGAAGCTATTGAAAAAAGCTACCAAAATAGCAATGGAACGTTAATGATTGGTTTTAATCGTCGTTTCTCTCCACATACTCAAAAAATAAAATCCTTAGTTGGTGATGCACCAATGAACGTTATTGCAACCATGAATGCAGGAGCTATTCCTCCAGAAGTTTGGGTGCACGACATGGCAATTGGTGGAGGAAGAATCATCGGAGAAGCATGTCACTACTTAGATTTAATCGTTTTCTTAACAGGAAGCAAAATCAAAGCGGTTTGTATGAATGCATTAGGTGAAAATCCAGCAGAAAACACAGACAATGCCTCTATCTTAGTCAAACTTGTAAACGGTTCTACGGGAGTTATAAATTACTTTGCAAATGGTTCAAAATCGTATGCAAAAGAGCGTTTAGAAGTGTTCTCACAGGAGAAAACTCTTATCATGAACAATTTCATAAAAACGTCAGGATATGGAACAAAAGGCTTCTCTAAACTTAAAACAAAGTTAGATAAAGGACACAAAGCTCAATTTGGTGCTATTGTAAACAAAATAAAAGATGGAGACATTGCTTTAATTCCGTATGATGAATTAATCAATGTAACGAAAGCAAGTTTCGCAGCAATACAGAGTTTAAAAGAAGGAAAGTGGATTGAAATTGAATAATCCAAGAGTAACAGCATAACATACTACCATTATGGTTCAAAAAATAAAAAGGATAGCTAATCTTATCTCAAACATGGGTTTGCGCTATCTTTTTTTTAGAATCTTTTATACGATTAAATCGAAACTTGGTTGGCAGAAAAAAGTATTTCCCACAAATCCAAAGCAGGAAAAATATATTGCTTTAGAAGACTGGAAAAATAACTTGCCACCTTTTTTCTTTTACGGAAAAAACATTCCAAATTTACCAAAACAAAAGGAAGAAGCTCTTTTAGAAACCTATGAAGAAATTCAAAAAGGAATCTTTACATTCTTCAACAAAACAAAAATAAAGCTAGGAAAAGAATACAATTGGTTGGTCAATCCATCAACAGGATACCGTTACAACATCAAGAAACATTGGTCTGAAATTGAAGATCTTTCCAAAGAAGCTGGCGATATCAAATATGTATGGGAAAAAGCACGCTTCTCTTACATATACGATCTCATTCGTTATGACTATCATTTCGAAGAAGATCAATCAGAATTTATATTCTCTGAAATCGAAGACTTCATTGAAAAAAATCCAATCAATCAAGGTCCAAACTACAAATGCAGCCAAGAGGCAAGTTTGCGTATCATGAACTGGATGTTTGCTTTGTACTATTACAAAGATTCACCAAACTTAACAGAAGCGTTATTTCAAAAAATAATGCACAACATCTACTGGAAGCTACATCACATATATCACAACATTAATTTCTCTCGAATCACAGTACGTAACAATCATGCGATTACGGAAACCCTAATGTTATACCTTTCGGCAAAACTATTTCCGTTTATGCCAAACGTAGACAAGTGGAGCAAAAAAGGAAAAAAATGGTTTGAGCAAGAAATTGCCTATCAAATCTATGAAGATGGTACATTTTTGCAATTCTCTATGAACTATCACAGAGTAGTCATTCAATTATTTACTTGGGGAATTCAATTGGCAAAACTCAACAATGAAAAATTCAGTCAAGTAGTATATAATCGTGCTAAAAAATCACTTGACTTTCTAGATGTATGTACCGATACTGTTACTGTAAAACTTCCAAACTATGGTCCTAATGATGGAGCATTATTCTTCAAACTTACGGATGATGATTATCGATTATACAGATCACAATTAGATGATTTGCGTGCCGTTCTACATGGACACACATACTTTGAGTCCAACAGTGTACTTTGGTATGGAATTCAGCCTAAAAAACAACCGAAAGAAGCATTGCCAGAAATTAGTACGTATGAAAAAAGCGGCTATTACATTTCGCAAGATGGAAATACAAAAACATTTATTCGTTGTGGCGCATACAAAGACAGACCTTTTCAATCAGATAACTTACATATAGATATTTGGGTTGATGGAATTAATTATCTAAGAGATACAGGTTCTTACAAATACAATGCAGCTCTGGACGACGTCAACTATTTCAATGGTGCAGAAGGTCATAATACGGTGAGTATCGACAAAGCAGATCAAATGCTAAAAGGTGGACGATTTATATGGTTTTATTGGGTAAATAAAGCCAAAGCTATTCTCAAAAAAGAAAACGATACCTACAAATTTGAAGGAACAATTGAAGCCTTCAAACAACTTGGAAACAACATACAACACACACGAAAAGTAAACAAACCGAAAGGTGAAAATACTTGGCAAGTTACTGATGTTATTCAAAACAAAGGAGATCGAAAAATATATCAATATTGGCACTTGCATCCAGATCATGTAGACGCTATTGAAATTATCACAACCGACGAAAACAATAACCCAATAGAACCGTTAACAGAAGAAAAATGGTTTTCTGGGTATTACGGTGTAAAAGAAAAGTCAATAAGGCTTACATTTGCAAGCGAAAAGAATGTGTTTAACACTACAATACGTATCAAATAACAGATGAGAATATTACTAATTCATCAGTATTTCTTAGAAAAAGGAGATGGCGGCGGATCGCGTTTCAATGAAATGACGCAAGTATGGGCAAAACAAGGACACGATATTACGGTTCTTGCAGGAATGGTACATTATGCCACTGGGAAAAAAGCAGAGCGTTACAAAGGAAAATTTACGTTCAAAGACGAGCAATTTTATGAAAAAGTAGATGTAGTACGTTGTCATGTATCCGAAAGTTACAATGTGAGCTTTTTAGGTAGATTATGGGCGTATTTCTCATTTGTATTTTCTAGTATTTATGCAGGATTGTTTAAAACAAAAGGAAAATATGATGTCATTGTTGTGACGTCACCACCATTATTTGTGGGAATTACAGCATACATTCTTTCCAAACTAAAACGCACACCATTTGTCTTTGAAATTAGAGACTTATGGCCAGAATCTGCTATTGATACAGGCGTGTTAAAAAGCGGAATCATGATAAAATTTGCCTATTGGTTTGAAAAATTCATCTACAAAAGAGCAAAACTTATCAATGTACTAACACCTGCATTTAGAGACAAACTCATTCAAAACAAAAATGTACCAGCAGAAAAAGTAATCTTTATTCCAAATGCTGCCGATTTTACCCTAGCTGAAAAAGTACAAGAAGATTTTGAAGCTGCTGCTTTTAAAGAAGAATTAGGTTTAAAAGATAAATTTGTAATTACCTATGTAGGTGCGCATGGAGTTGCCAATCATTTAATTCAATTGGTAGAAGCTGCCGAAAAACTCACAGATACAAACATTGTATTTCAACTTATCGGTGCAGGAATGCGCAAAGAATCTTTGATAGAAGAAGCCAAAAAACGAAATCTATCCAATGTAATATTCAGAGATCCTGTATCCAAACAAGAAGTATTCAAATACATACTTGCTTCAAATGCTGGTGCTTCTGTGCTCAAAAAAGTAGATACATTTAAAACCATCTATTCAAACAAAACGTTTGATTATATGTCGTGCAAGCGTCCAATTTTACTAGCAATTGATGGTGTATCGCGTCAATTGGTCAATGAAGCCAAATGTGGTGTATATGTGGAGCCAGAAAACATAGATGACATTGTAAGAGGAACCAAAGAATTAGCGAGCAAAAGTGCAGCCGAAATTCAACAAATGGGAGAAGACGGATATGCACATGCAAAAACACATTTTGACAGAGAACTTCTGGCAAAAACGTATGTAGAAAAAATCAACACAATTCTATAAAATCATGTATAGAGGCTTCATAAAAAGATTTTTCGATTTTCTAGTATCAGCAATAATTTGTCTACTGCTAGTACCGGTATTTATCATTGTATACATTGCTGTAAAACTAGACTCCAAAGGAAGCTTTTTCTTCTTTCAAGAACGATTAGGAAAAAATGGAAAAACCTTTAAAGTGTTCAAAATAAGAACTATGACTGATAAGCCTAGAGAAACGACACAAGAAATTCTTAGAGGAAATGCAGAAGTTACCAAAGTTGGAGCCGTTTTACGCCGATTAAAAATAGACGAATTGCCACAAATCATAAACATTCTATAAGGAGACATGTCATTTGTGGGACCAAGACCATGTATGCCAGCGTTACAAGATGAATTCAATGAGGATGGTAGAGAACGAATAAAAATAAGTCCAGGACTCACAGGACTTGCGCAAACCAATGGAAACATATACCTGACTTGGCCAGAACGTTGGAAATACGATCGATACTATGTAGAAAATGTAAACTTTCTACTTGATGTAAAAATCCTATTCAAAACAGTACTCATTGTTTTTATGGGAGAAGAAAAATTCTTAAAAAAACCAGATGCATAACATACTCGTCATAGGAGCTGTACAAACAACTGCAGTCACGATTGAAAAATTAGTGGAGTATCAATTCAATATTGTTGGTGTGCTAGGACATGAACCTAAAAATGCAGCGCGTGTTTCGGGTTTATCAGATCTACGATCCATTGCAGCAAAACATAACTTAGATTTCAGACCTTTCAAAGGAATCAACCATGAAACGCATGTAAAATGGGCAACTGATAAAAAGCCAGACATTATTTTTGCGGTTGGATTTTCTCAATTACTACACGATGTTTGGTTGCAAATGCCAGCATTAGGTTGTATCGGTTTTCACCCTACCAAACTTCCAAAAGGAAGAGGAAGAGCGCCAATTGCTTGGGTTACCTTAGAAAAAGAAATGGGATCAGCGAGTTTTTTCTTAATGGGAAAAGGAGCTGATGACGGACCTATATTTTCACAATCGCTCTTTGAAGTAGAAGAAAATGATGATGCAGGAAGTGTAGAAGAAAAAATAAGAATTCACATTCACAAAGCTCTAGATAGTTGGTTGCCAGAATTAAAAAAAGGACATTGGAACCCTGAACCACAAGATCATTCTTTGGCAAGTTGGTACGGAAAAAGAGGTCCAGAAGATGGCTGGATTAACTGGAATAATACCGCAAACTATCTCGACAGACTTGTCAAAGCGAGTAGTAAACCACATCCTGGAGCATATACATATTTTAAAGATACCAAAATAATCATTTGGAAATCAGAACTAGAAAATAATATCAACATCAAAGGTGTTGTGGGGCGTGTACTCTTAACGGACGATGAAAAAGGACATTTAATACAATGTGGTGAAGGTTTGCTTTGGATACAACAAATTGAACTAGAACCAGAAACGGAACTCAAAGTAGGAGACAAGTTAGGATACAACATAGAAGACGAAATATACAAGATCAAAAAAAGGTTGAAAAATGAAGAATAAAATCATAGTTGTAGCACCACACGCCGATGACGAAATCATAGGTTGCGGCGGAACTATAGCCAAAGCAGTCAGTCAAGGGGATGAAGTGTATATTATCATTGCTACTAATGCCAATGTAGGTGCGCCAGAACTGTTCAACGAAGAAGCCATTGCAAAAGTTCGAGGAGAAGCCATAAAAGCACACGAATATTTGGGTGTTACAAAAACATTTTTCTTAGACTTTCCTGCGCCAGCATTAAATGCCTTTCCAGAATATAAAGTTTCTGTAGCGCTTTCTAAAATATTCAATGAAGTACAACCAAATATACTGTACTTACCACATCCTGGTGACTTACATCAAGATCACAAAGCAGTTTATCGTGCAAGCTTAGTAGCTGCCAGACCACAAGGAAACTACACTGTAGAAGAAATATACTGTTACGAAACATTGTCGGAAACTGAATGGGCGCCATATCAGGAGAAAGCCTTCATTCCAAATGTATTCAATGATGTCTCAGATTTCTTTGAACAAAAAATAGAAGCGATGCGTTTCTTCGAGTCACAAATCAAAGAATTTCCACATACGCGATCTACCGAAACATTTGAGGCGTTGGCCAAATTTAGAGGCGCAACTGTTGGTGTAAAAAGAGCAGAAAGCTTTATTGCGGAAAGAATCATCAAAAAATAGAAATCACGAAAAGTAATGTAATGGTTGGAAAACGTATTTTTGATATCATCCTTTCTTTTACATTACTGACAATATCGTTATTGCCAATGTTTTTACTTTGGATAATAACAACGATAGCACTTAAGTCAAATGGTTTATTTTTGCAAACAAGAATAGGTCAACACGGCAAGCCTTTTACAATGTACAAATATAAAACCTTATTTGTCAATCAGGAAAAGACTTCAAAATGGGGAGCATTTCTGCGAAAAACAAAAATTGACGAATTCCCACAATTGGTTAACATACTAATAGGAAATATGAGTTTTGTGGGACCACGTCCAGATTTGCCTGGCTACTATGATGTCCTTGAAGGCGAAAACAGAAAAATACTAAAGCTAAAACCCGGAATTACATCGGAAGCAGCTTTAAAATATGTAAATGAAGAACAATTATTAGCTTCAAAGGAAAATCCAAAGCAATACAACGATGAGATAATTTTCCCAGATAAAATTAAAATGAATCTCAACTACTATCACACTAGAAGTTTTTTAGTAGATTTGAAAATACTATTGAAAACAGTACAAAAATTAGTTTGGTAAGCTAAAAACCAACAAATCAATAGGATAAAACAATAAGGAATGAATAACATTTGTCTTTTTGGAGCAAGCGGACATGGTAAAGTGGTAAAAGATGTCGCAACAAGTACAAATATAGTAGTTGAAGCGTTCATTGATGATAATCCAAAAAGCGAATTTCTTCATGAAATTCCAGTCGTGACGTCTGCCGAAATGACAAAATATGCTGATCACAAATTTCTCATCAGTATTGGAAATAATAAGATTCGGAAAACCATCAGTCAAAAAATAGAAAATGCCTTTGCAACGCTCATTCACAAAACGGCAATCATTTCACCCTCTGCAACCATTGATGAAGGTACGGTCGTCATGAATGGCACCAATATCAATGCCGATGCTACCATTGGAAAACATGTCATTATTAACACAGCAGCAGTGGTAGAGCACGATTGTAAAATAGGCGACTTTGTACATATTTCACCAAACGCTACCGTTACTGGAAATGTAAGTATTGGAGAAGGTTCACATATTGGTGCAGGCGCCGTAATCATTCCGAACATAAAAATTGGAAAATGGGCAACTATTGGTGCAGGCTCAGTAATCATAAAGGATGTTCAAGACTATGCAGTTGTAGTTGGAAATCCAGGAATAATAAAAAAGTACAATAACGAATAACTATGAACTCAAGAATTTGGCTTTCATCTCCGCACATGGGCGGAAACGAATTAAAATATATTCACGAAGCATTTGATACCAACTGGATTGCGCCTTTAGGACCAAATGTAACAGGATTTGAAGGTGATTTAAAGCAATTTCTCAACACAGAAAAAGAAGTTGGTGCACTCGCTTCTGGAACTGCTGCCATTCACTTAGGATTAATCTTAGCAGGTGTTACTGCTGGCGATGAAGTTATTTGTCAGAGCATGACTTTTTCCGCTTCCGCGAATCCAATTCTGTATCAAGGAGCAACACCCGTATTTATTGACAGTGAACCAGAAACATGGAACATGTGTCCCATTCATTTAGAAGCTGCAATTAAAGATAGAATCGCCAAAGGAAAAAAGCCTAAAGCAATCATTCCTGTGCATTTATACGGAATGCCAGCAAAAATCGACGAAATAGTTGCTATTGCAAACAAATACGAAATCGTAATCATTGAAGATGCTGCAGAATCATTAGGTTCCACCTACAAAGGAAAAAACTGTGGAACTTTTGGGGAATACGCTGCCTTATCATTCAATGGAAACAAAATCATCACAACTTCTGGTGGTGGTGCTATTGTATGTAATGATGAAGAGGTAAAAAAGATAGCGATCTTTTTAGCGACACAAGCTAGAGATGATGCGCCACATTATCAACATTCTGAAATTGGATACAATTACCGAATGAGTAATATTGTTGCAGGAATTGGTAGAGGTCAAATGGAAGTATTAGAAAAACATATTGGACTTCGTAGACATATGAATGCTTTCTACAAAGAAATTTTCAAAGATGTAGAAGCTATTACAGTTTTTGAAGAACCAAATGAAGACTATTTCTCAAACCATTGGTTAAGTTGTATTACAGTTGATGAAAGCAAAGCCAATTTTACACGTGAAGATTTACGTTTGGCATTATGGGAAGATAATATAGAATCCAGACCACTCTGGAAACCAATGCATTTACAGCCAATCTTCGAAAAGTACCCGTATTACGGAGACAATGTTAGTGAAAATTTGTTCAATACAGGCTTGTGTTTACCATCAGGATCAAACCTAACAACACAAGAAAAAGAACGTATTGCACAACTTATAGCCGCTTTTCTAGCATAGAAACAAATAAATTAAGTAATTTGTATCGATAAATAAAGAATCTGTTTTTTTGAGAAGATGAAGGTATTGAATTCAAGAAACATAAAAGAGGCAATAAAGCAAGTCCTTAAATCAAGTAAAAAACGTATTGATTTTAAGAATATAGGATATTTGCCTAGGTGGCTTATTTTATGTTTTGATATGTTTATATGTTGTGTGGCTGTAATTTTGACAAGTGTCATTATTAACAATATCAACATAAGTGACTTAAGCTTATCTTCAGGACCAATCTTTGGATTTTCTGCAGGTGATGGATTGATCTTAATTACCAACTTACTCTTCTTTATTTTCTTTAGAACCTATGCTGGACTTATTAGGCATTCAACATTCATTGATGCTATTAAATTTTTCTTAGCATCATTAGCAACCTTAATCACATTATTAGTTGTAAACTATTCGCACTTAATATTTAGAGGAAACAATTTATTCTTAATTCCGAAATTGTTTATCTACTTTGCGATGTCGTTTTCATCATTACTGCTTTTCAGAGTTTTAGTAAAGCAAGTATTTGAAGCTTATTTTGATTATGCTGCCAAAGATGATCAAATCACAGTAATGATTTACGGAATTGATTCTAACGCAATTGCCATTTCAAACGCACTCAAAGTTGAACGTCCTGTACGTTACAAGTTGATTGGTTTTGTTGACAAAAAAGGAAAAAATCAAAGTAAAGAAATTCTAGGATTACCCATCATTCATCTCAAAAGAAAACTAGCAGTCATCTTGCGAGCACATGGAGCCAATGCTATCATACTAGCGGATAAATCCATTACACAAGAAGAACGTATCAGAATTGTAGATGAATGTTTAGAACATAACATCAAAGTATTCAGAGCGCCAATTGTTTCCGATATGGAAGACAAAGAAAATGTAAACTTGGCGCAACAAATTCAAAACGTCCAAATTGAAGACTTACTCGAAAGAGAACCAATTGTTTTAAATAACAAATTAATTGCAAAAGAATTATACAATCGTAGAATTTTAGTCACTGGAGGCGCAGGTTCTATTGGTAGTGAAATTGCAAGACAAGTTGCCAACTACAATCCAGAAAAACTAATCATTGTAGATCAGGCAGAAACACCGTTGTATCAAATACAAATGGAAATCAAAGCTAATTTTCCAGAATTGAACTTTGAAGCAGTCATCGCAGATGTTCGTGATAAAGAAAAATTGGAAAATATTTTTGATCTCTATAAACCACAAGTAGTATATCATGCGGCAGCCTACAAACATGTACCATTAATGGAGGACAATCCGTCACAAGCCATTTTTGTCAACGTGATGGGAACCAAAAATGTGGCAGATACCGCCTTAAAATTTAAAACAGACAAATTTGTACTCGTTTCAACAGACAAAGCTGTAAACCCTAGTAATGTAATGGGAGCTTCAAAGCGTATTGCTGAAATTTATGTGCAAACCTTACAAGAAGCCTTTAAAAATGATAACCGTTATGTAACAAACTATGTAACGACACGTTTTGGAAATGTATTAGGATCTAATGGTTCCGTAGTACCATTGTTCAAACGTCAAATTGCAGAAGGCGGACCGTTAACAATTACACATCCAGATATCATCCGATACTTTATGACCATTCCAGAAGCTTGTCAACTAGTACTAGAAGCTGGTGCCATGGGGAATGGAGGAGAAATCTACATATTTGATATGGGAGAAGCCGTAAAAATCATTGATTTGGCGAAGAAAATTATCAAATTGGCAGGTTTTGTACCAAACAAAGACATTGATATCAAAATTATTGGATTGCGTCCAGGTGAAAAACTTTACGAAGAATTATTAAATGACAAATCAACGACATTGCCAACGTACAATGAAAAAATTATGATTGCACGTGCAGAAATGTATGATTATGAAGAAATAAACAGCAATATAGCTGAATTGATTGCTTCTGCTTCACTATTTGATAAAGTAGAAGTCGTAAAACGAATGAAAGCATTGGTTCCTGAATATAAAAGTATGAATTCTTCGTATGAAGAATTAGACAAAAAAGGAAAAGATACTACAGTCAAAAAATTGCTTGGTAAAAAAGTGTCATAAACCAATTATAAATAAGAAAAGCGCTAAAAATAAATAGATGAAAATAACTGTTGTAGGAACAGGATATGTGGGACTAGTCACAGGAACGTGTCTGGCTGAAACAGGAAATGATGTACTTTGTGTTGATATTGACAAAAACAAAGTAGAACGAATGCAAAACGGAGAGGTTCCTATTTATGAGCCTCATTTAGATATACTTTTTGAAAGAAACATAAACGCAGGTCGTTTAAAATTTACCACTTCACTTGAAGAAGGACTCACACATGGACAAATTATATTCTTAGCATTGCCAACACCAGAAGATGAAGATGGTTCTGCTGATTTATCATATGTATTAGGGGTAGCCGAAAATATTGGTAAACTCATGACTGATTATAAAGTCATTGTAGATAAAAGTACCGTACCAGTTGGAACTGCAGAGAAAGTAACTGCTGTAGTTGCTCAAAATGCTACCGTTGACTTTGATGTAGTATCAAATCCAGAATTTTTACGTGAAGGATTTGCTGTAGATGATTTCATGAAACCAGAGCGTATTGTTATTGGTTCAAGCTCAGAGAAAGCTACCAAATTAATGGAGCGTTTATACAAACCATTTGTTCGTTCAGGGAATCCAATACTCATCATGGATGAAAAATCTGCGGAGTTAACAAAATATGCTTCTAATTCGTTTTTAGCGGCTAAAATTACCTTCATGAACGAGATTGCCAACTTCTGTGAAAAAGTAGGTGCAGACGTAGACAAAGTACGTATCGGAATGGGAACGGATTCGCGTATTGGAAAACGTTTCTTATTTCCAGGAATTGGATATGGAGGATCGTGTTTTCCAAAAGATGTAAAAGCTTTGCACAAATCAGGAAAAGACAATGCGTACAATTTCCAAATATTAGATGCGGTAATCAACGTAAATAACAAGCAAAAAACAGCGTTAATTCCAAAAGTAGGCAGTCACCTATGTGAGGATTTATCTCGAAAAACGATTGCTTTGTGGGGATTGGCATTTAAACCAGAAACAGACGATATTCGCGAAGCTCCATCTTTATACATTATTGACGAATTATTAGCTAGAGGAGCAAAACTAAAAGCGTTTGATCCTGAAGCCATGGATAATGTCAAAAGAAAATTAGGTGACAAACTAGAGTATGCAGATAGCATGTATGGTGCTATTGAAAACACGGATGCGTTAATCATCTGTACGGAATGGAGTATATTCAGAACACCAAATTTCCAAAAACTAAGAGATAACCTAAACCAACCGATCATTTTTGACGGTAGAAATTTATACGACGTAGCGGAAATGGAAAGAGAAGGATTTACTTATTTTTCTATTGGACGTAAAGAAGTTTTATAATATCAAAATCAACCAATACTATGCAACGAATTCTAATCACCGGAGCCGCGGGATTTTTAGGTTCACACTTATGTGATCGCTTTATTAATGAGGGCTATCACGTTATTGGAATGGACAATCTCATTACAGGAGACATTCGTAACATAGAACATTTATTTCACCTGAAAGAATTTCAGTTTTACCATCACGATGTAACAAAATTTGTGCATGTACCTGGTAAACTTGATTATATTTTGCATTTTGCTTCACCAGCAAGTCCAATAGACTATCTTAAAATTCCGATTCAAACCTTAAAAGTAGGTTCGTTAGGAACCCACAATTTATTAGGATTGGCAAAAGAGAAAAAAGCACGTATTCTCATTGCGTCAACTTCCGAAGTGTATGGCGATCCTTTAGTGCATCCGCAACACGAAGAATACTATGGGAATGTAAATACGATTGGGCCTCGTGGTGTATATGACGAAGCTAAGCGTTTCCAAGAATCCATTACTATGGCATACCATCGTTTTCACGGATTGGAAACACGTATTGTTCGTATTTTTAATACCTACGGACCAAGAATGCGGCTAAATGATGGACGTGTAATTCCAGCATTTATTGGACAAGCATTGCGCGGAGAAGATTTAACAGTTTTTGGTGATGGAACTCAAACACGTTCGTTCTGTTACATTACCGATCAAGTAGAAGGAATTTTTAGGTTGTTAATGAGTGATTATGTTGAGCCAATTAATATTGGAAATCCGCACGAAATCACCATTGGAGAGTTTGCCGAAGAAATCATAAAACTTACAGGAACAACACAAAAGGTAATTTACAAAGAATTGCCTGTGGACGATCCGCTAC
Organism: Kordia sp.; assembly: GCF_022447245.1. GTDB lineage: Bacteria > Bacteroidota > Bacteroidia > Flavobacteriales > Flavobacteriaceae > Kordia. The sequence goes on from NZ_JAKVBC010000007.1 coordinate 86,374, forward strand.
AGCGAAAACCAGACATTCGCAAAGCAAAAGAAATTCTAGGTTGGGAACCAAAAGTAGATCGTAGCGAAGGAATGCGACGTACCTACGAATACTTTAAATCACTGCCAGAAAGCGAATTGTTCAAAAAAGAACACAAAGATTTTTCAACCTATACAAGAATGTAGCCGATGCATGTAAAAGGAAGATATTCATGGCTACTGCGACCATTTTTTATATTGTTTGACTTGTGCGTCATAAATATTCTTGTCTTCTTCTTTTTTAGCTTCAACGAGCAAGATTTATACTTTTTTGAATCGAGTTTTTGGAATAATAAACACTTATTATTTATCATTTACACGATCATTTTCTGGCCGTTGTCTGCTTTCTTTTTAAAATTCTATAATGTATATCGATTTACGTCGGTGCCACATATTTTATCTTTACTAATCAAACAATTATTGGCGTATACGCTCATTATGTATGCGTTTATCGGAATTTTTAGAAGTATCAATGTACAAGCATTTGTAACATTTGAATACTTAATGCTGAGTTTCGGAATTATTGGTTTGGGTAAAATAATTGGGTATTATGGATTAAAAAAATATCGCTCGGTATTGGATGGAAACATTCGTAGAGTTATCATCATTGGTTTTAGTGCTGGTGCGCAAGAATTAGAACGTTTATTTAGAAACAACAAAGATTTAGGATACAAACTCTTAGGTGTTTTTAGTGATAAAAAAAGCGATAGTATTAACGGAACTATTGAAGATAGCTTTGAGTATATAGAAAAAGAAAAAGGAATCGACGAAATTTACTGTGCCATTGATGAGGTTTCTGAAAAACATGTAAATGATTATGTAAAGTATGCAAGCTTAAACATGATCAACATTAAGTTTATTCCAAACACAAAAAAGTTGTTCACGAAACGATTAAAAACAGATTATTATAACTATTTGCCTGTATTATCGTTACAAGAAGTTTCACTCAACAACAATATCAACCGATTTATCAAACGTGCATTTGACATTGTATTTTCATTGATCATTATTATTTGTGTGCTTTCGTGGCTCATTCCACTCATGGCAATCTTGATAAAGTTAGAGTCTAAAGGTCCAGTTTTTTATAAGCACATTCGTAACGGGCTTAATTACAAGGAGTTCACCTGTTATAAATTCCGATCGCTGGCACATAACAATGATAACAAATACGAACACGTAACCGAACAAGATTCGCGTGTAACTAAGGTAGGACGTTTTATCAGAAAGACGAGTATAGACGAGTTACCTCAGTTTTTAAATGTGCTCAAAGGCGACATGTCTGTTATAGGTCCAAGACCACACATGATTCCGTACACGAAAGAATATGCTAAAAAAATAGACAAATACAACTTTGTATTCCGCCACAGTGTAAAACCTGGAATTTCTGGATTAGCGCAAGTAAAAGGATATCGAGGAGAAATAAAAAATGATGAAGATATTATCAATCGTATTAAATACGATATTTTTTATATAGAAAACTGGTCGTTGATCTTAGATATAAAAATTATCTTTGAAACCATTGCCAACATCTTCAAAGGAGAAAAAAAGGCATACTAATCATGCGAAAACCTTTAGTTTCTGTTATTACGCCAACTTACAATGCCGAAGCCTTTATTTCGGAAACCATTGATTCTGTTCGAGCCCAAAACTATGCAAATTGGGAAATGATCCTAGTAGATGATGCATCTTCAGATACAACTGTGGAAGTGCTGAATACGTATGCAGCATTAGACAATCGTATCAAAGTACACACATTAAAAACCAACTCCGGAGCTGCTATCGCACGAAATACTGCCATAAAAAACGCTTCTGGAAGTTATATCGCATTTTTGGACGCAGATGATTTGTGGAAGCCAGAAAAGCTCACAAAACAAATCGCTTTCATGCAAGAAAAAGACATTGCTGTTAGTTTTTCTAGCTACGAACTCATGGATGAGCAAGGAAATTCGCTTGGCAAAATGATCAAAGCCTTGCCAAAAGTAGATTTCTCTAAAATGGTTAAAAGTAACTATGTCGGAAACCTTACAGGAATATACGATGCGGAGAAATTAGGCAAAGTATATATGCCAAACATTCGCAAACGTCAAGATTGGGCATTATGGCTTACGTTGATCAAAAAAGTAGGTTTTGCATATAGCTTAGAAGAGCCATTAGCCAGATATCGAATACGAGAAAATTCAATTTCGTCCAATAAACTAAATTTATTAAAATACAATTATACTATTTACAGAAAGGCGCTTAAATTTGGGGCTTTCAAATCGATTCTATATTTAATTCGATTTTTAATAGAACATTTCTTTATAAAACCACAACAAACAACACAACTATGAACATTCTTGTTTTAGGATCAGGAGGAAGAGAACACACATTTACATGGAAACTTGCACAAAGTCCACGCGTTACTAAATTATTTGTAGCACCAGGAAATGCGGGAACGGCTGCTATTGCAGAAAATGTAGCGATGAACGTGAATGATTTTGATGCGATTGGAAAATTTTCAATCGAAAACAACATTGATATGGTTGTAGTAGGACCAGAAGATCCATTAGTGCGTGGAATTCACGATTACTTTTTAAATGACGAGGCATTGAAAGGAATTCACGTAATTGGTCCACAAAAAGAAGCAGCCGAATTAGAAGGAAGTAAAGAATTTGCTAAAAAATTCATGATGCGTCACAACATTCCAACGGCGGCTTATGAAAGTTTTACAAAAGATACCGTAGAAGCTGGTTGCGAATTTTTAACAACACTAAAACCACCGTATGTTTTAAAAGCAGATGGTTTAGCAGCAGGAAAAGGAGTTTTAATCATTAATGATTTACAAGAAGCTCAAGATTCATTACGTGAAATGTTGGTAGATGCTAAATTTGGCGATGCAAGTACCAAAGTAGTAATTGAAGAATTCTTAGATGGAATTGAGTTAAGTTGTTTTGTCATTACGGATGGGAAAAACTATGTTACCTTACCTACGGCAAAAGATTACAAGCGTATTGGCGAAGGTGATACAGGATTAAATACAGGAGGAATGGGTGCAGTATCACCAGTTCCGTTTGCAGATGCAGAATTCATGGAAAAAATTGAAACACGCATCATAAAACCAACTGTAGCAGGTTTTCAAAAAGATAACTTACCATACAAAGGCTTTGTCTTTATTGGTTTAATTAAAGTTGGAAACGATCCGTTTGTGATAGAATACAATGTGCGAATGGGCGATCCGGAAACGGAAGTCGTTATTCCACGTTTGGAAAATGATTTGGTTGATGTATTAGAAGCTGTAGGAACACAATCGTTAGATATCATTGATTTACAAATTAAGGAAGAGGCAGCAACAACGATTATGGTTGTATCTGGTGGATATCCAGAAGCTTATGAAAAAGGAAAAGAAATTACAGGAGTAGAAAGCATTGAAGATTCTATCGTATTTCACGCAGGAACCAAAATAGAAGGAGAAAAAGTAGTTACAAATGGCGGAAGAGTAATTGCTATAACGTCGTATGCAGCTACTTATAAAGAGGCTATAAAAAAATCTTATCAAAACATACACAAGTTACATTTTGATAAGATGTATTATAGAAAAGATATAGGCTTTGACTTATAGATAAGAATGGGCCGTAGAATCTTTGTTTTCTTCGTTATTAGCGTCGAATTTCTTTAACTGCATTACCCAATAATAAATTGCAGCAGCACATATTAACATAAAAATCCAGTTAATACCATTGGCTAATGTCCAATTACTTAATTCCATTTCACGCATTGCGTTAAAAGGGATAAATAATATTTCCTCAAATAGGTAAGCTATTCCTTCAAAAAAACTTTTCATCGATAAATCGTATTATATTTACACTACAAAAATATAAAAACCTAAAATGATAACAAGCGTTTTTGGGAAATCAAAACCAATAAATTTTATTCTATGCATAGGAATTCTTCTTGTGTACTTTGTAATGCACTTATTTTCAGGTGATAAGATGCTTGTTTCTGAATTGTTGTCATTGGAAGTCCCAGTGCTATTATTGCTGTTATTTTCTTTATTTGTGATGAATTTCATTGTAAAAAAGAACGATTTAACTCAGCAAAACGATTTTGCGCTATTAATTGCAACAATTTTTATAGGTTTATTTCCTTCAATTTTTGAAAATATAAAGATTGTATGCATTTACTTATTGCTACTATTTGCATTTAGGCGCATTATTACTTTAGGGTCTTTACGAAGTGTAAAACAAAAAATATTTGACGCATCTTTATTTGTAAGTACAGCTGTATTATTTGATTCGTGGATTGTAGTATACTTTATCCTTATATATGTTGGAATTTTAGCCTATGTGTCCAACGATTATAAAAATTGGTTGGTTCCTATCGTTGGTTCAACAGTTGTTTTTAGTCTATATATAGTATACCTATATCTTACACAACAAGACATTTTTACAAACCCATTATTTCAGTTTGATTTAAAAATCGACTATTCCATCAAAAATTACAGAAGAATTGCACTACATTTAGTAATAACATTGCTTTTTAGCATAAATTTTGTAATATTTTTTTTAAAATACAAAACGTATTCTTCTCAAAAAAAAATATCATTTTTACTTAGTAAAATGCTGTTTTTTATAGGTATTACCTATGTGTTATTTGCTAAAAATATCACTCATAATACTGAACTTTTACTGTTATTTCCATTGGCTATATTTATGGCAAATCTGCTAGAAAATATTGAAAACAAAAGGATCAGCGATATATTACTGCTTTTACTAATGATTGTTAGTTTTCTCTTCAACATTTATCCAAAATAAATAAATAAACCGTAATATTGGTAAAGTAATTACCTACAAAAAAGTAGTTTAAAACTTACAAAAAATGCTTTTTCCCGATTTTAATGACGTTTTATCTAAAAGAAAACCGGTTATCAGCATTTTAGAATTATTCCAAATATTTTTGTGTTCGAGAATTAAGCCGCTCACTCCAAACTTATTTTAAACTAAAATCTATTTGTGTACTCTGGTACATATAATAGTTAACTAAACAGCAAATCAATGAAGACTAAAATTACTCTTTTGGTCCTAACTGCCTTATTAGGACTAACGAACGTTTTCGCTAATTCGATGCCTACCAGCGAAAATGTTGTCGAGAATGAAATGATGACCACAGCAGATGGTAATCTTATCATCATTTCCACAGGAAAAAGAATTTACTCGCTCGACATGAACACGTACCACGCTACGTTGTTGGCAACATCACCTTATGTAAACGAAATTAACTCTATCGCTAGTGACAACACTACGGGATGGCTTTTTTACGTTTCTAACCACATTTCTAGATATAACTGGACAATTTATGGTTACAATGTGTATTCAAATACACACAAAAACTTTGGATCAGTAAGACACTTTTTTACAAGTACTGGCCACGCGCATTCTTCTAGAGGTCTAGCTTCTGGTGGAGCAACTTTTTATAATGGGAAGTTATATTTCGCAATGGAATATCCTGTACGTTGCTACTACTACAGAGATGGAAGAAGAGTTAGTAATAACTCTAATCCTAAAGATGAGTTAGATGATAATCCAAGAGGAGCAGGAACAGGCTCAACAGGATTAGATACTTCAGCTCTTGCTAGGAGAGATAGTAGAGGAATAACTACTAGAACTTATGCGGCTACTGAAACTGATAACGGAGGAAGAGAAGGAAATGGAGAATCTCCAGAAGACTTTGTTGTTATCGAAGCAGAGGAAGCAAACCAAGCTAATGATAATGTAAACGATTACATTGCTGAGGAAGAATTACCAGATGCAGAGACTGAAGCTCAAAATCCGGATGAAGAATTACAGCAAAGAGCAAGCAGAACTTCATACCAAGCACAAACTTACTCTTACAATTACTACCACAGCTCGTACAATAACAAAATGTATTTATTAGAAATCTCTTTCAATGGATTATCTGATATTTCTGGACAAACAACTTCTGTTGCTCATGGAACACCTGTATATGATAACTGGTGGTATTCTAGCTTCCTTTACAAAGGAGAACTTGGAGATATCGTAGTTGGAGATAACGGTCAAATGTACGCTGCTACTTCTTACCAAGTACAAGCATATAACTTCAATAGCAACAGATACGACTGGGCTAACAATGAAGATGTATATGCACAGATGGCAAAAGATAAGAACAGTCACCTTCAATTATTGAAGAACAAGAGAACATACACTACGTATTACTACTACGGTTGTCCTTATAATGTTTATCAAACAAAAAGTTACGTACAAAAGTATACAGCACCATCTAGTTTAAGAACCTATAACAACATTCAATTAGGTTCATTAATTGAGATTTCTGGTTTAGAGCCACAAGATGTTGGTCAAATTACGGATGCATCTGACTACATTAACTTAACTCCACCTGTATCATATAAAATTAAAGGTTTCGTATTTGATGATAATAATGAAAACGGAAACTTTAACGGAGGTCAAGGAGAAACAAAAACTTCTGGTATTACAGTAACATTATACGCTGATAACAATAATGATAATGTATTAGACTCAGGAGATACAGTAATTGATTCTCAAGTTACAGGTTCAAACGGATCTTACACATTTAACAATGTTGAAGTAGCTGAGACATTAGTAGTTGTAAGTGTCCCTAACAATACAAATACAACAACATATACATCAACAACTCCAGAAACTGTAGCAGTAACAGGTTCTACGAATGATGTAACAGTGAAGTTTGGAATTAATGAAGCATTAATCCCAGTAAACTACGATGTTTTCGGAACTGTATATGATGACGATAACGCAGATGCTATCTTTGATAACGGAGAAGCTGGATTGGAAAATGTTACTCTAACATTATATAACGACACAAATGCTGACGGTGTATTAGATGCTAACGATACAGTAATTGCTACAACTACTTCTGGTGCAGATGGTTCATATAGCTTCGTACATGTATGTGTTCAAAACACAATTGTAGCAGTAACAGTACCAACAAATACTGGAGACTTTACTTATACATTAACAACTGCAGGAACACAAGCTATTGATGCAATCAATACAGATGTAACAGGAGTTGACTTTGGAGTTAACAAAGAGCAAGTTATCAACTATGTAATCTCAGGAAATGTATATGATGATAACGACGAAAGTGGAGCACAAGACGCTGGAGAAGACAACTTAGAGTCTATCACAGTAACTTTATATAACGATAGCAATGCAAACGGAGCTGTTGATGCTGGAGAATCAGTAATCGCAACAGCAACAACTGCAGCAGACGGGAAATATAGCTTTGCAGGAGTGACAGTGCAAAATACAGTAGTAGCTGTAACAGTACCAGGAAACACTGCAGAATTCACATACACATTGACAACAGCAGGAGAAGTAAACACTAGCTCAACAAATGTTAATGTTGAAAACGTAAACTTCGGAATTAACGAAGTACAAGTTATCGATTACAATATCTCAGGAACTGTATATGATGACGATAATGCTAACGGAGTAAATGATACAGAAGCAGGACTAGATGCAATCACTGTTAAATTATACTCTGACAACGATGAAAGTGGAACATTAACTGCTGGTGACGGACTTTTAGAAATTGGAACTACTGCAGCAGATGGAACATATAGCTTTACTAACGTAACTACTCAGTTCACACTAGTAGGAGTTGAAGTACCTGCAAACACTGCAGAGTTTACATACACAGCTACAACAGCAGTGAAGTTAGCAGTAAGCTCTACAATCAATGATGTAACTGATCAAGACTTTGGAATCAATAAAGTTCAAATTATTGACTACAACATTACAGGAAATGTATTTGATGATGACAACGCAAACAGTGCTATTGATGCTGGTGAGCGTGCATTAGAAAATGTTACTCTAACATTATACGCTGACAATGATGGAAACGGAAGAGTTGGAGCTGCTGATACAGTAATCTCAACTACAACTTCTGCTAACGACGGAACATATAGCTTCTCAAATGTAACAGTAGAAAGAACAGTAGTTGCAGTAACTGTACCTTCTAATTCAACTGCACTTGTACATGCATTAACAACATCTTCTTCTGTGAACACTAGTTCTACAATAGCTGATGTGAATGATGTTGATTTTGGAATTAACAGAGAAGAAGTTATCAATTACAATATCTCAGGAACTGTATTTGATGATAATAATGAAAACAGCGCTATAGATGCTGGAGAAGGTTCTGTAGAAAATGTTACAATTGAATTATATGCTGATAATGATGGAAACGGTAGATTAGGTGGAGCTGATACAGTTATTACTACAACTACTTCTGCTAACGACGGAACATATAGCTTCTCTAACGTATCAGTGAGAAATACATTAGTAGTAGTAACAGTACCAACAAATACTGCAACAGTTACATATACATTAACAACTTCTAGAACGTTAGCAATTAGCGAAACAATTAATGATGTTAACAACCAAGACTTTGGTATTAACAGTGCTGTTGTTGTAAACTACAACATCTTCGGAACTGTATACGATGATGATAATGAAAATGCAATTCTTGATGCAAGTGAAACAGGAAGATTAGAAAACATTACATTAACATTATACATTGATGATGATGCTGACGGAAGATTAGGTAATGGTGATACAGTTCTTGAAACAACAACAACTGCAGCAGATGGAACATATTCATTCCTTAACGTTACTGAACAAAATACAGTAGTTGCTGTAACAATTCCACAAAACACTGCTGATTATATTTATACATTAACTACTGATGCAAGATTAGATATTAGCTCAGTTGACACGGATGTAACTGATCAAGACTTTGGAATTAATAAAGTAGCTACTTCGTGCACAGTTTCAGGAAACGTATTCAATGATGAAAACGGAGACGGAACTAATGCATCAACTGAAGCAGGATTAAGAGGTGTAACAGTTAACTTATACGAAGATGTAAACGGAAACGGAAGAATTGATAGAGGTGAGCCACTTATCTCAACAACAGCTTCTGACAGAAGTGGAAACTACCAATTCACAGGAATTACTGCAACAAACGTAATTGTTCAATTAGTAGTACCATCGAATACGGCAGATTTCACATACACTTCTACTACACCAGTAAATGTAGTATTAACTGGAGGAGTTTCAACAACTGTTGACTTTGGTATCCAGAGAACAATAGTAATTTTATACAACATTTCAGGAGTTGTTTGGGATGATCAAAACTCTGACCAAGTTAAAGATGCAAATGAGCCAAGATTAGTTGGAATTGGAGTAACTCTTTTCGAAGATGTGAACGCTGATGGTGCTCTAGATGCTGGTGATAGATCATTAAGTACAATCACTACTTCTGCAACTGGAGGATACCAATTCTCTAACGTAAACCTAAGAAATGTGTTAGTAGTACCAACGTTACCAGCTGATGGAACGTTTACTACACCAACTAACAGAGCAATCTCTAGTATCAATACGGATGCTGTTGATATTGACTTTGGTATTAGAATTGCAAATACATTGTACCAAGTAACAGGAGTTGTATTCAACGATCAAAACGAAAATGGTATTGCTGATCCAGGAGAAGAGTCTCTAGATGGTTTACCAGTTGAAATCTATTCTGATACTGATGGAGATGGAAACTTTGATCCTAACTTAGATGCATTAGTAGCATTTACACAAACATCAAACGGAGGATTCGGATTCTTGGATCCTAACTACCTTGTAGATGATATTCCTCCAGGAGAAGTATTCATCGTAGTAGTACTTCCAGAAGATACAATTTTTGAAACTTACAGAAATACATACGATCCAGATTCAGGAACAGCAAGTCCTGACGGAATCTACAGGACAGTAATGGTTTCTGACTTATTTAACATTGACTTCGGAGTTAAGTATGAAAATACAAACTCTACATCAAGAATTAATAATGAAAGTATTCTAGTTCTTAATTCAGATACAATTAGTGAAGCTCCACAAGATGTGTCAGAAAGATTAAGATTATATCCAAACCCAACGGTTAGAGAAATCGCAATCAATGCTGAAGAATTCTCAGGAAATGTAAGTGTTGAAATTTACAATGATAGAGGATACAGAGTAATGTCTACATTAGTAAGTCAATTCGGAGGAGAGTATAAAATAGGAGTTGAAAGATTAGCACCTGGAATGTACTACGCTAAATTCGAATCAGAATCAGGACAGATAACTGCTAGCAAGAAATTTATTAAAAAATAATTAATAGGAAGTTATCTTATAACCTCAAGAAAAGCCGCTGAAAAGCGGCTTTTTTTATTTCCTACATGAAACCCAAATATTAGCGTATATTTGCATCAAAATAATAGAATTATGTTTAGTGATCTAGCAAATAAAATATTTCAAGATAGTATTGAAAAATATCATGTTATTGATGATGTAGACCAGTCATTTGAAAATCCATATCCAAAAGATAAAGTAGAACACTTACTTTATAGAAAAAATTGGATAGATACAGTACAATGGCATTATGAAGACATTATTAGAGATCCAAACATTGATCCTGTAGCAGCGCTAAAATTGAAAAGACTCATTGATGCGTCTAATCAAGATAGAACAGATACCGTAGAATATATTGATAGCTATTTTTTACAAAAATACAGCGATGTTCAGGCTAAAGATTCAGCTACAATCAACTCTGAAAGTCCAGCTTGGGCTATTGATCGTTTGTCTATTTTAGCATTAAAAATATACCACATGCAAGAAGAAGTTGATCGTAAAGATGCTTCTGAAGTACACAAAGCTAAGTGTCAGAATAAATTAAATGTATTGTTAGAACAACGTGTAGACTTATCTTCTGCAATAGATCAATTGATTGCTGATATTGAAAGTGGAGAAAAGTACATGAAAGTTTATAAGCAAATGAAAATGTACAATGACGATGATCTAAATCCAGTATTGTACAACAAAAACAAATAACAGAAGTCTCACATAGGTATACCAAGCTATGGAACAAGCTTCCAAACACATTTTAGTCATACGTCTCTCTGCCATGGGAGACGTTGCTATGACTGTACCAGTTATAAAAGCAATGGTACGTACCTATCCAAATATAAAAATCACGGTAGTCTCTCGTGCTTTTTTTAAACCCATCTTTAAAGACATTGATAATGTATCTTTTTACACAGCAGATGTAAAAGGAAAACACAAAGGTGTTCGCGGATTATATAAGTTATACAAAGAACTCAAAACGCTGAATATTGATCTTGTAGCCGATCTTCACAATGTATTGAGATCAAAAATTCTAGGCGCGTATTTTAAACTTGGAGGTTACAAAATCTGTAAAATAGATAAAGGTAGAGCCGACAAAAAATCTTTGACAAAAACAAAGGATAAAATCTTCCGGCAACTCAAAACGACACATGAGCGTTATGCGGATGTTTTTAGTCAATTAGGATACAAAACAAATCCTTCCAAAGAAGATGTATTATCGCAGCTAAAAATCACCAAAAAGGTTGCTTTATTCATAGGTAAAACAACAAAAAAACTAGTTGGGATAGCACCTTTTGCTGCTTTTGATGGAAAAACATATCCTGCTACGCAAATGGAAGCTGTAATTTCCAAACTAAGTGAAGCAAAAAAGTACAAAGTTGTTTTATTTGGCGGGCCAGCAGATAAAGAACAATTGGTAGCTTGGGAAAATAATTACGACAATGTTGTCAATGGTGCAGGCTTATTTTCTTTTGAAGAAGAATTAAACCTAATTTCTAATCTAGATGTAATGCTTTCTATGGACTCAGGAAATGCGCATTTAGCAGCAATGTTTGGAAAAAAAGTGGTCACAATTTGGGGAGTTACACATCCGTATGCAGGATTTTACCCATTTGGACAACCTCAAGAAAATGCCTTACTAGCAGACAGAGAGCAGTATCCGCTATTGCCAACATCCATCTACGGAAACAAATATCCAGAAGGATATGAAAATGTCATGCAAACCATTACACCAGAAGCAGTTTTTGAGAAAATTGTAGCAGTGATAGAAAAATAATTTATTCAGTAGAAGTATGTTTCAAGATTCAGCATTAATAAAGCAACGACATACGAAATTTATCTCAACAGTCTGTACAACAGAAATTGTGTCTGCGCTCAAAAATAGGAAAGGTTTTGCAACTACAAGTTCCAATCATTATGATGATGTAGATGGAAACCCAGTGGAAATGATCTGTTTTTGGGCTGAAAAAGCGCGTGTAAAATCATGCATAAAAGGAGAATGGAAATCGTATAAAACTCAACAAATTCAATTGACAGATTTTCTTGAAAATTGGTGTTTAGGAATGGAAAATGATGGACTTTTGATAGGAACTGAGTTCGATCAAAATATGTTTGGATATGAAGCAGAACCTACAGAGCTTATATTCGAAATCATCCAAGGGCTAAAAAAATTAGAAAAAGAACTATCTCTCAAAAAGTTCAAAGGAATCTTCGATTTAGAGCAACAAGTAAAGGATATTTTATCTTGAAAAGTGTAGGTGTTGCGATAAAGTAATCTCATATTTTAACTAAGACCTTGTGCCTAAGACTGAACACCTATCATATCAAATATCATCATAATCAATCTTAATCGTAGCTGTTGTTGGATGTGCCTGACATGTTAAAATCATACCATCTTCAATTTCGCTATCGGTTAAAATCTGATTTTTCTCCATTACAGCTTTTCCATCTACAATTCTAGCAATACAACTGCTGCAAATTCCACCTTGACAAGAATATGGAGCATCAATCTTTTGCTTTAAAGCGGCATCTAAAATAGTTTCGCTAGCGTCCATTTCAAAGGTAAAATCTTCATCATCAACCGTAATAGAAATCGTTGACTTTCCAGAAACTTCTTCAGCTGCTGCATTAGTTTCAGAAGAAGAAGTAAACAATTCAAAATAAATAGCTTCTTTTGAAATATCATTATTTTGTAGTGTTTCAGAAACAGTCTGAATCATGGCTTCTGGTCCGCAAATATAATAATGCTTAAAATCTGCATCTTTCATCTGATTCTTTATCACATAATTCACAGCAGTACTGTCAATACGTCCTGCTAATGCATCTTCTGCACGTGCTTGACTATAGGCAAACTTCAAATAAAAGTTTGGATACTGATTTGCTAATGCGATCAATTCGTCATGAAAAATAGTTTCTTCTGGAGATTTATTTCCATACAACAAAGCCACCGTATTTCCGTAGTCCAAAGCTGTTTTCAAAATACTCATCATTGGAGTAATTCCACTTCCAGCAGCAAAAAGCGCAATAGCTCCAGTGTGCGTAGAAGGTGTATACACAAAATTCCCTTCTGGAGAATGTATATCTAATACAGTTCCTTCGGTCAAAGTTCTATTCGCATAGGTTGAAAATTTTCCTCCTGCTACTTCTTTTATAGCTACGCGAAGTTTATTCTCCTTTGGTGCGGCACATAACGAATACGCTCTGCGAACTTCTTCACCATTAATAGTGGTTTTTAAGGTAACATATTGTCCTGCTTTAAAAGAATAAGAAGGTTGCAATGCTTCTGGAACATGAAACTCAACACTCACAGCGCTTGGAGTTTCTCTAACAATATGACGTACTTCTAACTGACGAAAATCTGACATTTTGGGATTTTTTAAATAAAAATGATCGCTTTGCGCGAATTATTGTGCAAAAATAAACAATACCCAAAGGCTTTTAAAGCGATTTACTAATAAATTACAACTAAAAAAAATGAGTGCCACCGAAATACAGACTATATTAAAGTGCAAAAAGAAGTTAAAAATTATAGATAGGTAAATAGAAAGCAAGTATGAAAAATATTCATGAGTTCCAGATAAAACCTAACTTAAAGATTGCTAAGTAAGCATATTTATAAAAGGGAAATCCATAAAAAAGAACTTATCTATGTAACAAATTTAAAAAACCGATACTAACCATGACAACTAATTAACTCACTACAATGATTAAAAAATTCATAAGCTTACAATGGAAAGAATTTATTCGTTCTTCCTCTTTCCAAAAAGGAGTCGCCATTAAAGTATTGCTGTTCATAGCTGCCGCCTATATTGGAGGTATGGCAATATTTGCAGGTATGGGATTATTCTTTGGAATCCAAAAACTGATCCCCGGAATCGACCCAATGCACGTAGTAAATAGTTTTATCATTTTTTGGTTTTTTGCCGATTTAATGCTGCGCTATTTCATGCAACAAATGCCAGTAATGAATATTAAGCCACTCATGATCATTCCTATCAAACAGAAAACAATCATTCACTTTTTGTTAGGAAAAACGGTGCTTTCATTCTTCAACCTATTGCCTTTATTGGTATTCATACCATACTGTGTAACACTATTGACACAAGGATATCCACCGTTAAATGTAATATTTTGGTTGCTTTCTATTGTCGTTATCACATTAGCACTGAACTTCTTAAATATTTTAGTAAACAAAAGCAATACGGTATTTTATATTGTAGCAACGGCACTTGTTACCTCAGCAAGTATGCAATATTTTGGTGTCTACAATGTGTCAATACCTTCGGGAATTGTGTTTGGCGAATTGTATGCAAATCCATACTATATTGCAATACCAATAGTCATACTAGCAATTTTATACTACTTAAACTTTAAGTATCTAAATAGTCGTTTCTACTTAGACAGTGCTATTTCTAAAAAAGTAAAAGAAGTCAACACATCAGATCTTTCTTGGTTAAACCGTTTTGGATCACTCGCTACATTCTTAAAAAACGATGTGCGTATGATTTGGCGAAACAAACGACCACGACAAGTACTATTCATGTCAGGATTATTCTTGTTTTACGGAGTACTATTCTTTACGCAAAAAACCTATGAAGATATGCCAGGATTCTTAGCTTTTGCGTCTATCTTCATTACAGCGGGATTCCTGTTCTCTTTCGGGCAATTGGTACCGTCTTGGGATAGCGAACATTACAAAATGATGATGAGTCAAAACATTCCATACCGTAAATACTTAGAATCTAAATGGTACTTAATGGTGATTGCTGTAGTGATTTCTTTTGTCTTAAGTACACCTTACATATACTTTGGTTGGGATAAATATGCTATGATTGCGGCAGGAGCATCGTTCAATATCGGAATCAACTCGTTTGTAACGCTATTCGGAGGAGCTTTAAATAGAGTTCCTATAAAACTCAACGAAAAAGCAAAAGCATTTAGTAACACGCAAGGATTCAATCCTACGCAATTGTTGATTGCATTGCCAAAATTACTATTACCAGTACTACTTTTTTATGTGCCTTACTATTTTACAGATTACAATTTAAATGCAGGAATCATCACACTAGCACTAAGTGGTGTAGTTGGATTGGTATTTAGAAACTATTTCTTGACGCAAATAGAAAAAGTATATCAAAAAGGGAAATATAAAACCGTGGCAGCATTCGACGAAAAATAATAACACACAAAAAGCATTAAAATGATCAAAGTACGAGATATATCAAAAACATACGGACAAAATACAGTTCTTAAAATAGGTAGTTTAGACATTCCAAAAGGACAAAGTTTTGGTTTGGTAGGGAATAATGGAGCAGGAAAAACAACACTTTTTAGTTTGTTGTTAGACCTAATTCAACCAACAACCGGATACATTAGTAGTAAAGGAATCAAAGTTCATGAAAGTGAAGATTGGAAACCATTTACATCTTCATTTATTGACGAAAGTTTCTTAATTGGGTACCTAACTCCAGAAGAATATTTTTACTTCATTGGAGATTTGCGTGGACAAAACAAAGCAGATGTAGACGCTTTACTAGCCCAGTTTGAAGATTTCTTTCACGGAGAAGTTCTCAACCAGAAAAAATACTTGCGTGACCTTAGTAAAGGAAACCAGAAAAAAGCAGGAATTGTAGCCTCCTTTATTGGAAATCCTGAAATCATCATCTTAGATGAACCTTTTGCAAACTTAGATCCAACTACGCAAATCCGACTCAAAGGAATCATCAAAAAGCTCTCGGAAGACAATCAAGTAACTGTACTAGTATCGAGCCACGATTTAATGCATGTTACCGAAGTTTCTGATCGAATTGTAGTGCTCAACAAAGGTGAAGTTGTCAAAGATATTGAAACCTCTGAAGCTACCTTAAAAGAATTAGAAACCTTCTTTGCGGGATCAGATATAACAACATTTGAAGAAGAATAGCTTAAGCATTCTTTTAACAAGAAAACTAAAACCCATATTTTTGAGGAAATTCAAAATCTGGGTTTTAGTCTTTTTAATATGTTGTGATCTTTTATAAAAGATCAGCATGAATTCTTAATTTTTAGTGGCCTTACTAATAAATTAGTTGTCATGCAAAGTGCTTAAACAATAACTAAATTCTCATAATAGCGAGTATTATTTTGTTATTGCTTTAATCATAAAAACTATAAAATTTACGATTAAATGAACGTAACAAAATTGTATTGGATACTAATTTTATTTAGTAATATAGCATTGGCTCAAGACTACATTTATAAAAAGTTTGGTTGTATTGATGGTTTGCCAAGTTTGCAAGTATACGATTTGTATCAGGATGATAACGGAATCATTTGGTTTGCTACCGATAGAGGTTTAGCGAACTATAATGGATATGAAATCAAAAAATATGGTGTAGAAGATGGTATTTTAAACAATGTAATTTTAGATTTTTATGTTCAAAAAGATGGAACAGTATATGGGGCAACCATAGACAATGAGTTATTTTCTTTTAGGAATGATACAAGTGGATTTAAGCCTTATCCATACAATGCGGTAATTCAAAAAGAACTGAATTCGGATAAGTATCATATTAAAAGCCTTCAGTTTGATGAAGATGGGAATTTGTATTTAGGAAGTGAGGCAATACTAGGAAAACTCATCATCTCAAAAAATGGAAATGTGATAAAAAAACCTTACCTAAAAAAAGATGCTTCAGTCCATTTTACAATTGAGCAATTTGCTCATGATGCTATAGGGTTTCATTATGATACGATTAATAATACACGAAAAAATAACACGCTGACTTATAAAACCTCTGGTGCTATTTTTAATCTTGCAACTCCACTAAAAGATAAAAAACACATCGTATTTACAAATGAAAACAGTGTTTTTGTGGTTGATAAGCAAGGAAATATACTGACCAAAATAGAAAATGAATACAATCCGATTGGTATAAGAGCATTAAAAGGAGATCATTTTTTTGTTGGTTATCATTTTGGAGGTGGAATTATATATGATAGTAAAGGAGAAATAAAAAAGCAATTCTTACAAGGGAAGTCAATAAGTGATTGTTTGATAGATAATGAAGGAGGATATTGGTTTTCTACACTATATTCAGGAGTGTATTATATAAAAGAACCTCAAATAAAACAAATAAATGCTTTAGTCGATACGTCTATTACCTCTATCACAAAATCAAATACTGATGAGCTCTATATTGGATGTGATAATGGAGATGTGTTAAAAATTAACCCTGATAACAAAACATCTTTTGAATATAATGCTTCTCTCGAATATAAGTCGCCTAGACATATTCAAGCATTTGTAGAATATGATACTAAAGACAGTATTTTATATGTAAATGCGGGAGAAACATTTTATAAGAAAGATACTAGAGGAAAAAAAATCTTTTCTTCTAGTTCTGGCCATATATTAAAACTATCGGAACCTATTGCTCAGAAAATCTTAAAAGCGACTAACGTTTCCGTTGTTGAAGTTGATACAAAGAACAACAGTACTTATGAAATAAATACATTTTTTAGGGTTGAGGATGCTTGTTTAACAGAAACTACCATGTATGTAGGAGGTCATACAGGAGCATATATCATAAAAGGCAAAAAAAAATCATCAATGGTATCATTAAATTCGGTGTTTAAAAACAGAATTGATGACATTGATGTAAATCTAAAACGAAATGAAGTTTATTTCGGAACTTTGGGAGCTGGTGTAATCATCTATAATGAAAAAACAAAACAAGTAGAAACAATTGGCAAGGCAGAAGGCTTGTTTAGTAATATCATTAATGAATTGTATGTGGAAAATGAAAGTGAACTTTGGGTATGTACAAATTCTGGCTTGAATAAAATTAAATTTACAGAAGACGGAACTTACGAAATTACAGGAATAAAAAGCTCAAAAGGACTCTTAAATGGTGGTATTAGTGATGTAGAAGTGATAAATGATACAGTCTGGGTTGCTTCAAAAAATGGACTGGTCTACATGCCTAAATCTCTTTTTAGTCAGCCCAAAAAGTTGAATTCATATTTCTTAAGAATCAAACATATCAGCATAAATGATAGTATAGCTTCTTTAGAACAATTAACAAATCTTTCCCATACGGAAAATAGGCTGACATTTGAGGTGGAAGGCGTATCGTTTAAACATGCAAATGAACTTATGTATGTACACACTTTAGATGGATTAGACGGTAAATGGTATTACGGAACTAATAGAACTATAACGTATTCCTCTTTGCCACCAGGAAAATATACTTTTAAATTAATCGCTTTAACTTCCGAAAAAGATAAAAAGCTTGATATCATAGAAGTTCCTGTATTTATTTATGCACCTATATGGCAAAGAATATGGTTTATGTTTTTATCAGTACTCTCTTTCATTATCTTAATTTATCTGTTTTTTAAATACAGAATTCTATCCTACAACAGATATATCATTAGCGAATTATTACGATTGATGGTAAAAAAGATAAGAGGCAAGGAAAAATACTTCACCTTTAAAGAAACTGGAAAAGAAATTCGCATCAAAACAAATACCATTCTATTTGTAAAATCTTCAGGGAATTATATAGAACTTGTTACGGATACAAAAAACTACATCATTCGCACGCAAATAGGATTATTTATAGAAAGTACTCCAGATCCGTTAGAATATATTAGAATTCATCGTTCATATGTTGTTCGTATAGATAAAGTAACTGCAAAAAACAATAAAGAGGTTTTTATCAATAATGAAAAACTTCCTGTGAGTGGATCTTACGTTGAGGAGTTAAATAAATTGATTTTTTAGCAAAAAAACCATCACAAAAAACCATGAATTCACACCAGGGTATTTTTAAACGGTCACTTTTTTATGTCAAATCAAAACTAAACGACTGAATATTAGTAGTTTGGTTTGGCTTCTGTATACATTTGAAATGTCAAAATTAAAATTTCAAATAATCATCATCAGAAAAAATTATTGAATAATACTATGAGTAAAAGAATACTGCATTTCATGCTAATATTGCCTGTATTGGGCATGGCGCAATGGTCGCAATTAGGAAGTGATATAGATGGCGAAAATGCCGGAGATAAATTTGGAGCATCAGTTAGCTTAAATGCTGACGGAACAATTATGGCTGTAGGTGCCTCTAGTAATAGTGATACAGCAAATGGATCAGGAGAAGTTAAAGTTTTTCAATATAACGGAGCTGGTTGGAGTCAATTAGGAAATGATATTAATGGTGAAATCGCAGGTGATCAAGCAGGTTTTTCTATTGATTTGAATGGAGACGGATCTATGTTAGTAGTTGGTTACCCTACTAATGATGATAACGGAAATAATGCTGGATTAGTCCGTGTATTCAAATTTGATAACGGAAACTGGACACTTATGAATACTATATTTGGAGATTCACAAAGCGACTTATTCGGATATGATGTTGCTATTAGTCACAATGGTAATATTTTAGTTGTTGGTGCTCCAAAAGCAGGAGCTTTAGGAATTAGTGAAGGAGAAGGTCGTATAAAAATTTATGAAAATATAAACGATTCTTGGGTATTAAGAAGAGAAATAGACGGTGTTGAAGAACAAGAATATTTTGGAAGTGCCTTAAGTATTAATTATGATGGCTCAATTATAGCAGCTGGTGCATTGCAATGGCCTAGCTTGGTCACAAGTAGAGGAACTGTAAGAACATACCGAAGACTTCACAGTACCAGCACTTTTTGGCAGACATTACCAACGATCGAAGGAGATAACTCTGGGGATGAATTCGGTTGTTCCCTTAGTTTAAACTACGATGGTACAATGTTGGCGATTGGAGCAAAAGGATATGAGAGCAACGGTAGTGGAGTAGGGCAAGTCAAAATTTATAATCGTCCTACAAGTTCAAGTCCGACAGGTTGGGCACAAATAGGAGACGATATTTTTGGAAGTGCTTCTGGTGATAACTTAGGAAGTGCTGTCAGCCTGAATGGAGATGGTACTATTTTGGCTGTTGGAGCCAGTGGTGCTAATTCAATCAGAGGAAAAACACAAATGTTTGAGAATATTAATAATACTTGGACACAAATAGGTTCGGATATTATTGGAGAAAACATTCAAGATTTTTCTACACTTCGAGGTGCTGTCGACCTAAGTAACAATGGTTTTTTACTAGCTGTTGGTGCTCCAAATAATGATGGAAATGGTAATAATTCAGGACACGTAAGAGTTTACGAAAATCCTACACTAAGCAATGATGAAATATTTTTAAACAATCAAATCTCCATATTTCCAAATCCCGCAAGAGATTATATAAATATTGAACTTGGTATTTTTTATCCTGTGATGGAGGTGAAAATACATACACTTTCAGGAATACAAGTTTTTCATTCTGTATACAAAGAGGCTGATTTTATGTCTATAAGCACAAAAATGTTACATAGTGGATTGTATTTATTGCATTTAGAAACGAAAGGCAAAAAGATAGTGAAGAAAATAGCGATCAAATAGGAAAATAAATCTATTTGTTTAAATGTAAAAGCTTCTTTTTTAGCTACTTTAAAAAAGAAGCTTTTACATTTACATGTTTTATGAAAACCTGTTTAAAATACAAGTTTTTAAAAAGGGATAGGTAAAGGAATTTCAATTGGCCCAATAGCACAAATAATACTATAACCAAGAACCCAACCAAGCTCACCATCACATTCTAAAATATAGGCTACAGCACAAATGGTGCAAAGTGGGTTATACGGATTCACTCCACAAGTAATTATACGAACACCTTTTAAGTCACAATCTTCATAATCCTCTGGAACACCACTTGTAATTGTGCAATCTTCGTCAATAATAGCTAAACCATCAACAAAAGTAACACATCCATAGCGAACAGGATCTCCTTTTGCAATCGTATTCACTTGCATTTGAACATACCTTTCAGGGTTGCCTTTAAATTTTGTGGGAATTGGGTTAAAAACTCCAACTGTAGCTGAGCGTTTAAGTTCAATAGATTCATTCTCAAATGCTTCTGCATCGACAGTATCTGTCTGACAGGCCAAAACTACAAATAGTAATAGCGCAAAAATGTAACTAAGTTTTTTCATGATTTTCTGGTTTTTTTTAGTTGATGTTCTAAGTTAAAAAACCACAAAATCAATTAGTTACGGTAATGGCATACATTTTAAAAGTGAAAATCTAGCGTAGCGGTATAGTTTTCCCTTAAAGGAGATGTTAGAATAATATAATTTTGATTTTAAAAACAAACCCTACTATTTTTCCTTTAAAGATTCTCATATATAGATATTCTTAGTCGTTTGTAGTAATATCTATGTGTCAAAAAGCCCAAAAAACACGAGTTTATGACAGATTTTACCAAATTTTTCAAAAAGAAATGTATTTTTACCTTTCCGTATACTAAATGCATCAAATTTTAGTTTTAGAAATACTAAATAGATCCACCTTGAAAAAAACAATATATACATCGGTAATAGTAACAGTATTAGGGATTTTACTCTTTAGCTGTTCTACCAAAAAAGATACATTCATTAACAGAAATTTCCATTCTGTCACTACAAAATACAATGTATTATTCAACGGAAAAGTTGCCTTTGAAGAAGGAAGAGAAGCTTTAATGAATGCTTATATTGACAACTATTGGGAAATTCTTCCTCTAGAACGTATGGAAATATTAGACGATTTAACGCTTCCAGGTCAAGGCGGAAAAAATCCAAACTTCAAAAAAGCAGAAGAAAAAGCTGTAAAAGCAATTCAGAAGCATTCCATGGATATCAGTGGTCGTCAGCGAAATCCGCAAATGGACGAAGCATACTTACTTCTAGGAAAAGCTCGTTATTTTGATCAGCGATTTATTCCTGCTTTAGAAGCATTTAATTATACAATTGGAGAATATCCCGATAGTGATAAAATCAACCAAACAAAAATTTGGCGTGAAAAAACACATCTTCGTTTAGAAAATGAAGAATTTGCGATTGCTAATTTGAAAAGACTTATAAAGTTTGAAAAATTAGAAGATCAAGAATATGCAGATGCTAATGCAGTATTAGGACAGGCATATATCAATCTTAAACATAAAGACAGTGCTGTACAAGTTTTAAAACGTGCAGCTTCTTCTACTAAAATTCGTGAAGAACAAGGTCGTTACAATTACATTATTGGACAATTATTTAACGAATTAGGTCACAAAGACAGCGCTAATATTGCTTTTGATAAAGTAATTGCGTTGAATAGAAAATCGCCTCGTGTGTACATGATCAATGCTAAAATTCAACAAATAAGGAACACAGATTTAGATACAATCAACAAAGAAGAATTTTTGGAAATGTTGACTGATTTAGCTGAAGATCGTGAAAACAGACCATTTTTAGATAAAATTTACCGACAATTAGCTGAATATCATTTAGCGGAAGACTCTTTAGAATTGGCGGAAGAGTATTTCAACAAATCTATCCGTAAAGTAAGAACAGACAGGTTTTTAAAAGCATTAGATTATGAAAATATTGCAGCCTTACGTTTCGATGATGCCAACTTCAAAGATGCAGGGAAATACTACGATAGTACTTTGTTGAATCTAGAAAAAAACACACGCAAATTCAGAAGAATTGAAAAGAAAAGAGCCAATTTAGAGGATGTAATTGCCTATGAAGATGTTGCCAAAGTAAATGACAGTATTTTACAATTGGTAAATTTCTCAGAAGAAGAGCGTACGGCGTATTTTCAAGATTATATTGACAAATTAAAAAAGGCGGAAGAAGAAAAGAAAAAATTAGAAGAGCAAAAACAGAGCTTTGCTGATAACGAATTTGCTTCAAGCAGAAATAATAAAGGTCCAAGAGGCGGCAATGATGAATTCTACTTTTACAATCAAACAACGGTTGCCTATGGTAAAAACGAATTCCGTAAACGTTGGGGCAATCGTGCTTTAGAAGACAATTGGCGTTTGTTTGAAAAAAATGTGGTTGTAAAAACAAGCGCAGAAGCTGGTGTAGCTGAAGGAACAGGTGATAAAGGAAAAGAAGATGCGTATTCAGTAGCTTTTTACACAGCTAAAATTCCAACAGACGAAAAAGTAATTGACAGTATTGGGAAAGAACGCAACTTTGCGTATTACCAATTGGGATTAATCTACAAGGAAAAATTCAAAGAATACGAATTGGCTGCTAGTCGATTGGAGCAATTATTACAGAACAATCCAGAAGAAAAATTAATTCTTCCATCAAAGTACAATCTGCACAAAATTTATGCATTACTAGAGCAACCAAGTAAAGCCGAACAATGGAAAAATGATATTTTAAACAATCACGGCGACAGTCGTTATGCGCAAATATTACGCAATCCGCAAGATGTCATTGCTTCCGACGAAAATAGCCCTGAAAGTTTATATGCTAAAACCTATAAAAGGTTTGCAACACAGGACTTTGAAGCAGCTTTAAATGACACTGAAAAATACATTCGACAATTTACTGGAGAAGAAATCGTGCCTAAATTTGAAATGCTCAAAGCCATCATCATTGGTCGATTAGACGGTTTCAATGCGTACAAAGATGCACTCAATTACGTTGCGCTTAACTACCCCAATGATGATGAAGGAAAACGAGCTCAGCAAATCATCAATACTTCTTTGCCAAAAATAGCCAACAAAGCGGTGATGAAAGATGATGAGTCTACGAGTTTCAAAATTATTTATGCATTTCAGAAAAATGAAACCGAAGCAATGGATGAACTCGAAAAAACCATCAATAAAATGATGGAAGACAAAGGGTATAATTCGCTTTCTATTTCTAGAGATGTATATGACAGAAGTCAAAAATTTGTAGTAATTCATGGTTTCAAAACGAAGTTAGCCGCAGTAACTGTAGAAGATTTATTGGAAACAGGACTGCCATACAAAGTTGAAAAGCCAAACATTATCATGTCTGCTAAAAATTATCAAACAGTACAAATTCACAAAAACATAGACCAAATCAAATAGCCCAAACAATATAAAATAACATATAATCCCTCAAATTAACCAAAGCCATGTTTTCAGAATCAAAAAAAGGCCGCAACGGCGAAACCACACGCGGACAGTCAAATCGAATAGGAAAATCAACAAGCATCAAAGGTGAAGTCGTCTCAAAATCTGATTTTAGAATTGATGGAAAATTAGATGGTAGTGTAGAAACTACAGGGAAAATTGTAATTGGTCAAAGCGGTATAATTACAGGGAAAGTAACTTGTGCCAATGCAGACATTCAAGGAAAATTTAAAGGAGATTTAGTAGTTACAAATCTACTTACCTTAAAAAGCTCTGCTATTATTGAAGGTGACGTAACGGTGAGCAAGCTATCAATTGAGCCAGGCGCAACGTTTAATGCTACCTGTACAATGAAAACAGGAATCAAAGAACTCAAAGCAAGTGACGAAAAAAAAGCCGACAAAACCGCTTAAAAGCTATGTGAGGTTCACAGGAATAGCATTTCAAATGGCCGTTGTCATTGGTCTCGGTGTGTATTTAGGAATGTGGCTTGATGAAAAATATCCTAACAAACACAAACTTTTTACCGTTGTATGTTCGCTAGTATTCGTAAGTTTGTCTATATGGCAAGTCATACGACAGCTCAAAAAATTCAATAAAGATTAAAAGGGTGAAACAAAACGTACTCAAATTCCTTACGCACTTTTCCATTTTTGCGATATTGCTTTTCGCGATTCATCAATTGTTAAACACATTTGCATTTGTAGATACAAAATTTTACTACAATCCGTGGAGCATTCATCTTTTTCTATTCCTCATAACCTTAGTACTATACATAGGAGTAGCGTATATAAAAACCATTTTCAAAGACAAAGCCGCCTTGGTATTTTTGGGAGGAAGTTTTTTAAAAATGCTTGCAGGAATTTTATTTTTATTGCCATATTTTAACAACAAAGACTACTTTAATATTGAAAATGTACTTGCATTTTTCATTCCATATTTCTGCTATCTTGCCTTTGAAGCATACTATGTTTTAAAGCTAATCAACGAAAAATAAAGGGCTTCCAAAGACTGCTCAAAAAAAACTTTTCAGGGAATCAAAAAAAAAATAGTTATTAACGTTGTATTGTTAATTAAAAACTTACCTTTGCACCGAAATTTAGGAACCATATATTTATATATAATACAATAAATATGATAGCTAAAAAATCTATCAAGAATCTAATTCTAGCAGTGCTTTTTGCATTACCTCTATTCGCAACAGCAGGTGGAAACACAAAAGAGGGAGAAGAAAAAGAATTTAATGTAGTAGAAATGATCATGCATCATATTGCTGATTCACACGAATGGCATTTATGGGGAGAAGGTGAAAACTCAGTTTCCATTCCACTACCAGTAATATTATATACAGACAATGGTCTTGTAACTTTTATGTCAAGTGAATTCCATCATGATGATACAGGTCATCACATCGTGACTAAAAATGGAATGAACTTCGTTAGAAATCACGGAAAAATTTACCAATTAAATCCAGGTGAAACTTCTGTGAAAACAGATGCAGAACATCACATCACAAATGGTGTTAAGCCACTAGACTTTTCTATCACTAAGAATGTAGCTTCTATGTTCTTGTCTATCATCATCATTTTATTAGTATTCACAAGAATTGCGAGATCATACAAAAAATCAAAAGTTCCAACAGGATTTACTGGACTAATGGAGCCATTAATTCTTTTTGTAAGAGACGATATCGCAAAGTCACTAATCAACGAGAAAAAGTACATGAAATATGTACCATACTTACTAACGTTGTTCTTCTTTATTTGGATAAACAACTTATTAGGATTAGTGCCAACTGGAGCAAACCTTACTGGAAACATCGCAACAACAATGGTGTTAGCAGTATTAACATTATTAATTGTTAACTTTAGTGGTAACGCACATTACTGGAAGCACATCTTTTGGATGCCAGGAGTACCAACACCAATGAAGTTAATTTTAGCACCAATTGAATTTGTTGGAATCTTTACAAAGCCGTTCGCATTAATGATTCGTTTATTTGCAAACATTACTGCAGGACACATTATCATCTTAAGTTTAGTATCATTAATATTCATTTTCCAATGGGCAGGAACACCATCTATGCTATTGGCAATCTTTATTATGATATTAGAATTTGTAGTAGCCTTTGTACAAGCATACATATTTACGTTCCTAACAGCATTATTCATCGGAATGGCTGTTGAAGAAGCACATCACTAGAAAGAATAAAAGAAACAAAAACATAAAGAATTAATTTTTAAATTTTATTATTATGATTGGTAGTATCGCAGCATTAGGAGCTGGACTTGCAGTATTAGGAGTAGGTCTTGGTATCGGAAAAGTTGGTGGACAAGCAATGGAAGCTATGGCTAGACAACCAGAAGCAGCAGGTAGAATACAAACAGCAATGATTATTGCTGCAGTATTTATCGAAGGTGCGGGAATGTTTGGTATCGTAGTATCATTATTAGGTCTAGGAAACTAATTAAAACACATAACTCTTGTAGTACGGTTGGTACTACGAGAGTTATTACCATTAAAATTTAAAAAAAAGATAAATTAACACAGTACTATGGATTTAATTACACCTGCAATTGGATTGGTATTTTGGGTAGCAGTTGCCTTTATAGCATTAGTCATAATTCTAAGAACTGCAGCATGGAAACCAATTTTAGGAGCTGTAAAAGATAGAGAAGACTCTATCAAAAACGCTTTAGAAGCAGCAGAGAATGCAAGAAAAGAAATGCAAAACTTGCACGCTGATAACGAAAAGTTATTAAAAGAAGCTCGTGCTGAAAGAGAAGCTATGTTGAAAGAAGCACGTGAGATCAAAGAAAAAATGATCGCTGATGCAAAAGGAGAAGCACAAGAGCAAGCAAACAAAATGATTGCTCAGGCGCAAGAAAGCATTAGAAGTGAAAAACAATCTGCTTTAGCTGAATTGAAAAATCAAGTAGCGAACATTTCTGTAGAAATTGCAGAGAAAGTAGTACGTGAAGAATTAGCAGACAAAGACAAGCAATTATCATTAGTTGATAAAATGCTTGGTGACGTTACATTAAACTAATCAAAACACAATGGCAGGATCTAGAGCAGCAATACGTTATGCAAAAGCTATCTTAGCGTTAGCACAAGAGCAAAATGCAGGAGAAGCTGTAGCGAAAGACATGAATGGCATCGTAAAAACTGTAGCAAACAGTAAAGACTTACGATTAATGCTAAACAGTCCTATTGTAAAGTCTGAAACGAAAAAAGCAGCTTTGCAAGAAATCTTTACAGGAATGCATTCAGTATCTGAAGGAGTAATAGATATGTTAGTGTCTAACAAGCGAATTGACTTATTAGATAACATAGCTGTTCAATATTGTAACTTATTTGATCAGTTACAAGGAAAACAAGTTGCCGTAGTAACGACAGCTATTCCTTTAACAGATGACTTAAGAAGCAAAGTACTAGCTAAGGTGAAAGATCTTACGAATAACGAAGTAACAATAGAAAACAAAATCGACGAAAGTATTATCGGTGGATTCATTCTACGTGTAGGTGACTTGCAATACAACGCAAGCATCGCAAACCAATTGAATACATTAAAACGAACTTTCTCTCAAAATTAAATACTAAATAAAATGGCAGAAGTTAAAGCTGCTGAGGTATCAGCAATATTAAAAAAACAACTTTCAGGATTTGAAGCTACAGCTTCTCTTGATGAAGTTGGAACTGTACTACAAGTAGGTGATGGTATCGCTCGTGTTTACGGATTAGCTAACGCTCAATACGGAGAATTAGTAGAATTCGAAACAGGAATGGAAGGTATCGTATTGAACCTTGAAGAAGACAATGTTGGTGTGGTATTATTAGGGCCTTCTAAAGAAATTAAAGAAGGAGCTACTGTAAAGCGTACACAGCGTATTGCTTCTATTAAGGTAGGAGAAGAAATGGTAGGACGTGTAGTTGATACGTTAGGAAATCCAATTGATGGAAAAGGACCAATCGGAGGCGATTTATATGAAATGCCTTTAGAGCGTAAAGCACCTGGAGTAATCTTCCGTCAGCCAGTAGATGAGCCAATGCAAACAGGTATCAAATCAATTGATGCAATGATTCCTGTAGGTAGAGGACAACGTGAGTTGGTAATTGGTGACCGTCAAACTGGTAAAACAACTGTTTGTATCGATACAATTTTGAATCAAAAGGAATTTTACGATGCAGGTGAGCCAGTTTTCTGTGTATATGTTGCTGTTGGACAAAAAGCGTCAACTGTAGCAGGTATTGCTAAAACATTAGAAGAAAAAGGAGCATTAGCGTATACAGTAATTGTAGCAGCTAACGCATCAGATCCTGCACCAATGCAGGTATATGCACCATTCGCTGGAGCAGCAATCGGAGAATATTTCCGTGATACAGGTCGTCCTGCATTAATCGTGTATGATGATTTATCAAAACAAGCGGTTGCATACCGTGAGGTATCGTTATTATTACGTCGTCCACCAGGACGTGAGGCGTATCCAGGAGACGTTTTCTACCTTCACTCAAGATTATTAGAACGTGCTGCAAAAGTGATTGCAGATGATGATATCGCAAAAAATATGAATGATTTACCAGAATCATTAAAGCCAATCGTAAAAGGAGGTGGATCGTTAACAGCGCTACCAATCATTGAAACACAAGCGGGAGACGTTTCTGCATATATTCCAACAAACGTAATTTCGATTACAGATGGACAGATTTTCTTAGAATCTGACTTATTTAACTCTGGTGTTCGTCCAGCGATTAACGTAGGTATCTCGGTATCTCGTGTAGGAGGTTCGGCTCAGATTAAATCAATGAAAAAAGTATCTGGTACATTAAAACTTGATCAAGCACAGTTCCGTGAATTAGAAGCATTCGCGAAATTTGGATCTGACTTAGATGCAGCAACTTTAAACGTAATTGAAAAAGGTAGACGTAACGTAGAAATCTTAAAGCAAGCACAAAACGATCCATACACAGTAGAAGATCAGGTTGCTATTATCTACGCTGGTTCTAAGAACCTATTAAAAGACGTTCCTGTAGAAAAAGTAAAAGAATTCGAAAGAGATTACATTGAGTTCTTAAACGCAAAACACAGAGGTGTTTTAGATACCTTAAAAGCAGGGAAATTAACAGACGAAGTTACAGATACGTTAACAACGGTTTGTAAAGAATTGTCTGCGAAATATAACTAATTCTGAATTAAGAATTCTAAGTTCAGAATTAGGTAATGGCTTACAAGGAAAGAAACAATGTCGTTGTTGATAAAAGCTTTTATTTTGGTTGCGACATTGTTAATTTCTGTAAAGAATTAAAACAAAATCACAACTTTGAAATTGCGAGTCAATTAATAAGAGGTGGCACAAGTATAGGTGCAAACATCAGGGAATCATAACGTGGTGTTAGTACCAAAGACTTTAAAAATAAATTAAGTATTGCGCTAAAAGAAGCAGATGAAACGCTTTATTGGTTAGATATCATAGAGGAAACTACAATGCAGGTTCCAAATGATCTAAAAGCCAAATGTGAAGAACTAATCAAGCTTTTAGTTACAATAATTAAAAATTCATAATTAAGAATTCTGAATTCATAATTACAAAAGATGGCAAACTTAAAAGAAATACGTAATAGAATTGGTTCTGTAAAATCAACAATGCAGATTACGAGTGCTATGAAAATGGTATCGGCAGCAAAGTTGAAAAAAGCACAAGACGCGATCACTGCGATGCGTCCGTATGCTAATAAATTGACAGAATTACTACAAAGTTTAAGCGCAACATTAGATGCAGATAGCGGAAGTAAATTTGCAGAACAACGCGAAGTAAGCAAAGTATTATTAGTAGCTATTACATCTAACAGAGGATTGTGTGGAGCGTTTAACTCTAACATCATCAAACAATCAAACAACCTTATCAACAATGTATATGCTGGAAAACAGGTAGATGTATTGACGATCGGGAAAAAAGGAAACGATATTTTATCAAAAACAAATACGATTGTTGAAAATCGTAGTGATGTTTTTGATGCGTTAACGTTTGATAATGTAGCAGCAATTGCTGACAAGCTGATGGAATTGTTTGAAGCAGGATCGTATGACAAAATCGAACTTGTATACAACAAATTCAAAAATGCAGCGACACAAATCGTAATGACAGAGCAATTCTTACCAATTGTACCTGCGGAATCTGATGCAAATGTTCAACTAGATTATATTTTTGAGCCATCAAAAGAAGAAATTGTTGAAGGATTGATTCCAAAGTCATTAAAGACACAATTATTCAAAGCAATCAGAGACTCTTTTGCAAGTGAGCACGGAGCGCGTATGACGGCGATGCACAAAGCAACGGACAACGCCGCAGAGTTAAGAGACTCATTAACGTTGACATACAACAAAGCACGTCAGGCTGCTATTACAAACGAAATCTTAGAAATCGTTGGTGGAGCAGAAGCTTTAAATAACTAAAATAATATGTACACTGAGCGAAGTCGAAGTGTACTGAACGTAGAATATAAAAAACCTCATGTAAACATGAGGTTTTTCATTTTTATATCATTTGATTCGTTATTACGAGGAAGCATGACGAAGTAATCTGTCAAACTAGTATTTGAAACGTCTTTGCGAACGCAGTGAAGCAATCTGCCTAAATCATACATAAAGCAGTATACGAAATAAACAGGCTGCCACGTCATACTTCCTCGCAGTGACGTATCAAAAAGTTTTCCAACCGTCAGATCGAGTGGTAAATCAAAGATTCGTTGTATCGAGATCAGCTCAGAACTTCAAAGTTTTCTCGATACAATTCGCTTAGGCAAATCACTCAAAGTGACGCTTAGATTTCACAGAAAAACAAATCCACAAAAAACGAATTAACAAAAAGCAAGAGTAAGCAATCTAATAGCGTATCGCTCTAACATCTAACAGTGTAAGCGTGTCTAAAAAAAGTGTTCACACTCAGCGAAGTCAAAATAAAAAAATCGCGGGAATCCACAACTTCAAATATCAAATTCATTTATAAATAGACTGCCACGTCATACTTCCTCGCAGTGACGAATAAACAAACCCCCAAAAAACAATAAAAACACGCAATAGGAAATAATTTAACAGCGAAGCGCTCTAAGAGATTTCCGCCTAAGCGGAAATAAATCTAATAGTATAAGCGTGTCTAAAAGCACAGCGTTCTAAAAAAATATTCACACTGAGCGAAGTCGAAGTGTAACATTTTCAAAAAACTGTATCTAAAGGGAAAATCAAAAAAACAAACAGTATGCAAACCTTTAGAAAAATACTCATTGTACTAACCATTTTAATAAGTTACACAGTACAATCACAAGAAACCGCATTCCAAGTAAAAGTTACAGGAAAAGGAGATCCTGTTTTACTCTTTCCAGGATTTAGTTGTACAGACGATGTTTGGGAAGACACCGTAAAAGAACTTTCCAAAACCCACGAATGTCATATATTCACTTTTGCAGGATTTGGAGATGTACCTGCGATTGAATCTCCTTGGTTAGAAACCATTAAAAATGATGTTTCAACATACGTAACTCGTAAAAAACTGCACAAACCTACAATTATCGGGCATAGCATGGGCGGAACGTTAGCGTTGTGGTTGGCTTCAGAAAACCCAAACACCTACAAGCAATTAATCATCGTAGACGGATTGGCAAGTATTGGAGCTTTAATGATCCCTAATTTCTCAAGTGACAAAGTAAGTTACGACAATCCGTTTGCCAAGCAGCAATTAAAAATGGATACTACTGCTTTCAACAAAATGGCAACACAAATGGCAGCAGGAATGACTTTGAATAAGGAAAAACAACCGCAAATCGTTGCGTGGATGGAGCAAGCGGATAGAAAAACCTATGTGTATGGATATATTGATTTAATGAAATTGGACTTGCGTGAAAATATTCAAAACATACAAATTCCTGTAACCATCATGGCGGCAGTTAGTTTTTATCCAAAACCACAAGTAGAAAAATTATACACAGAACAATATCAAAAATTGACTAACAAAAATATTTTATATGTTGAAAACTCAGCACACTTTATTATGTTTGACCAAGCAGATTGGTTTTTAAAAGAAGTTTTGAAAGTAGTTAAGGGTTAAAAAGTGTAGAGTCATGAGTTATGAAAATTAACGAATAAACAAATAGCAAATACACAAAAAAGAAGTTTAAAAAGCTTATTTGTTTAGCAGTTTATGTTTTGATTTAAAAACAGAACAGCATATTCAAAACCCAAAACCCAAAACCCAAAACCTAAAACCCAAAACCTAAAACCCAAAACCTAGAAAAATTGTCACAACAATTTACAAACATATACAAAGATCACTATGACAAAGTCTACAGGCTGTGTCTCGGATACGTCAATGGAGATGAAACAGTAGCGAAAGACTTGGCACAAGAAGTTTTCATAAAAGTCTGGGAACATTTGGATCAATTCAAACAAAAATCCAGCATAGGAACTTGGATCTACCGAATCACAGTCAATACGTGCTTACTATTCATCCGAAAAAACAAAAAAAGAAGCTATAATTTGCCCGAAACACAAGAAGATGATCACAATGTAGAAGAAGAAGAAAAAGTGCATCAAAATCGTTTAAAACAAATGTATGCGTGTATTCAACAACTCAAAGAAACGGAACGAATCGTCATCTTATTAGTCTTAGAAGGCTTACCACAAAAAGAAATCTCGGAAATCACTGGGCATTCACACCAAAACATTCGCGTAATGGTACACAGAATCAAAGAAAAACTCACAAAATGCGTCTCTCATGGAATTTAAAGATATACAAAACACATGGCAACAACAATCAGGTCAAGAAACCACACTTCCTGATTTTGAACCTGTCAAACAAAAACTGCAAAAATTACGTAAAGGACAACGAATCACACAACTTATTTTAGGAATTACAGGAATTGTACTCATTGTATTTTTCTTCTACATTTCAGCCTATAAATACAATGGAACTTTACTAGGAATGTCATTACTTATTGGAGTCATTGTAACACGTGTTTGGATTGAAGTCAGGAGTAGACAAAAATTACGAAACATCAATATATTACTTTCGCTAGAAGACTTCAAAGCGCAACTCATTTCGTATTACGAAAAAAGAAAAACACTAGCTTTTCGAATTATACCGATATTACTTATCATATATAACATTGGCGTTTTCATAATGATGTATTATTTTTATAAATACCTATCCAGAGGATTTTTCTATTATGTAGTCATCTCGTATGGAGTTTCGTTTATAATTCTATTCTATTTCATCCGAAAACAAGTATTGGAAGAACTGTTTATCTTAAAAACATTACAGGAAGACTAAAAGTGAAGTAAATCAGTAGTAAAGTATGAATGTTGAAATTTATTTGGTTAACTTGGAAGTATTCTTGTTAGAATAATAAATGATACATGTTGAATTTTAAATTAGTATCAAAGAAAAAACAATAATAGGAGCGTAAATGTCACTTCGAGTGATTTGCCATAGAAAGTTGTATTTGGAATATAGTTAATAAAACCATGGAGAAGTATTTTGTAAAAACGAACAAACAAGTTGACGAATCGAGAAAGGACAAATCCACAAAAAGCAATTTAACACACAACAAATGCACAAATACATATTGCCCATATTAGTACTAATTTGTTTCACAAGCTGCTCATCACAACAAACAACTGTGAAACTTCAAGAAAAAACACCATTTACTATAACATCAGCTTTCTCCCAAGGATGGACTGGTGGGCACGAAGGTAGTGGAAGTGGACTCAATGTACACATGACCATTAAAAATCTCAACAAAAAACAAATCACGTTGAAAGATTTTTATTTCAGAGGAAAAAAAACAGCGATAGAAGATAATTCCAATAACAACAATGACTTATATATTGCACGTTTTCTTACACTAGCAAAAAAAGAAGTCATTTTACATAATGACCACAAAAAAGAAGCAGGAAACGAACCGCCAGAATTACAACCTAAATTTCCGGGTGAATTATTAAATAATGAAGGAATTATTAGCTATGAAGAAGAAGGAAAATTAAAATACTACAAGCTAAAAAATATCCTCTACAGATTCCCTATATCCTATCCAAGTGCACCACCAAATAAGCAATAAATAGTATATATATTCAAGTCATCATGATCGTGTAAAAATCATTTTGGCAAAGCCCGCAGAAATCAATACTTTTGAAAGGTAAACAAAACATTCCTTGAGCGCATTAAAAAAGTTCTTCAAAGACACCATTATCTATGGAATTGCAGCAATACTTCCACGTGCTGTCAATATTGGTTTAGTAAGATTACATACTGATGCTTTTGGTTCTGAGCGCTATGCCGTCAATACAGAATACTATGTATATGCAGCTTATTTAAATGCATTACTTACATACGGAATGGAAACCGCGTTTTTTCGTTTCTTCAGTAAAGAACAAGAAAAAGGGAAAATTATTTCCACATCGTTTATCAGTTTACTCTTTACAACCTTAGTTTTTTTAGCATTAGGATTGAGCTTTGCGCCAGAAATCACCAGTTTTTTTGGCTTTGAAAAGGTAATGTATGTCAAAATTTTGGTATGGACAGTATTTTTAGATACCATTGTAGTCATACCATTTGCTTACTTGCGTGTAACAAACAGACCCATTCGTTTTGCTGGAATCAAAATTGTAAACATTGTATTTTTGGCAATATTAAATATACTCTTCTTATGGGCAATTCCTAATGGAATTCTTTCGGAAGGAATTGTGCCAGAGGCATTGAATTTTTATGTAGATGGAGAACCGCAAGTAATTTATATTTTCTTGGCAAATGTATTTGCAAGTCTATTGACACTACTATTGCTATTACCGAATATTCTCAAAATCAAATGGACGTATGATTATAGTATTCTCAAACGATTGTTAATCTACGGATTGCCAATTATGGTTGGTAGTTTGGCATTTGTAACCAATGAAAATATTGACAAACTCTTTTTAGGAGAAATTATTGGCGATACCGAAATGGGAAAATACTCTGGTTGTTATAAACTAGGAGTATTTATGACGCTATACATTATGGCGTTTCGTTTAGGAGCAGAACCTTTCTTCTTCAATCATGCAAAAGAAAAAAATGCCAAAAACAACTATGCTACCATTCTCAAATGGTTTACCATATTTGGAGCTATATTTATGTTGATTGTTGTGGCATATATTGACATTTTTGCCAATATATTAATTAGTAAAAAAGAATACTTAGATGCCTTAGCAATTGTACCAATCATTCTGTTAGCAAACCTGTGTTTAGGAATCTATAACAATCTATCTATTTGGTACAAACTAACTGATAAAACCAAGTACGGAATGTACATTTCTATCTTTGGTGCCATTGTCACTATTGGATTTAATTTGATAATGATTCCGATCATTGGATTCATGGCATCAGCTTGGGCAACTTTAGTAGCCTACGGAAGTATGATGATCATTTCGTATGTGCTTGGACAAAAGCATTATGCTGTTCCTTACAATGTTCCGCAAATAGGAGTGTATGTAGTATTGGCGGTAACGCTTTCGGCAGTTTCATTCTACACTAGCTTTCGAGGAAATTATATCATCGCAACTGCGTTAGTTTTAGTATTTTTGGCAATAGTTTATGTATTAGAACGAAAAGAATTAAAACGCTTATTGCGGAAAGGTTCTTAAAAACTAAAATTGTCAAAAAACAGATGAACTAAGTAACAAAAAAGACAAAAACCCAATACCAAAAACCTAAGACCCCAAAAGCATCAAACAATGACCATAAAAATCATCAACAAATCCCAACACGCATTACCACATTATGAAACTTTGGCTTCTGCCGGAATGGATTTACGTGCAAACCTAACGGAAGCAATCACACTTGAACCAATGGACAGAGCCATCATAAAAACGGGATTGTTCATAGAATTACCAGTCGGATACGAAGCACAAGTGCGTCCTAGAAGTGGTTTAGCAGCAAAAAAAGGAATCACGGTACTCAATGCGCCAGGAACTGTTGATGCAGACTATAGAGGAGAAATCGGAGTAATCTTAGTCAATTTATCCAAAGAAACATTTGTCGTAGAAAATGGAGAGCGCATCGCACAATTAGTCATTGCAAAACACGAACGTGCTGAATGGCAAGAAGTCACCGAACTTTCAGAAACTGATAGAGGCGCTGGCGGATTTGGAAGCACAGGAACAAAGTAGTTTTAAATGCCAAATATTGATTTTTCTATTTACAAATAAACGAATACAAAAAACAAACAGCACATAACTCACAACTGAGCAAAGCGATATAAAAACAATAATAAAAAGCTAGTGGCTCCAAGCCAAAAGCAAACTAAACAATAAGAGATGAAAATAATAGTACCTATGGCAGGAAGAGGTTCACGCCTTCGTCCACATACACTTACGGTTCCAAAACCATTAATTCCCATTGCAGGAAAACCAATTGTGCACCGATTAGTTTCTGATATCGCTAAAGTATTAGGCGAACCAATTGATGAAGTAGCATTTGTATTAGGTGATCCAGCATTTTTTGGAGAAGATGTAGTAGAAAGTTTAACGGAATTAGCCGAAAGTTTAGGGGCAAAAGCAAGTATCTATCGCCAAGATCAGCCATTAGGAACTGGTCATGCTATTATGTGTGCAAAAGATTCACTATCTGGTCCTGCGGTAATCGCTTATGCAGATACTTTAATTAGAGCGGATTTCAATCTTGATAAAGATGCCGATGCAGCCATTTGGGTAAAACAAGTAGAGCGACCAGAAGCCTATGGTGTTGTAAAATTAAACGAAAACAGGGAAATCATAGAATTGGTGGAAAAACCTGCCGAATTCGTTTCTGACTTAGCAGTAATCGGAATCTACTATTTCAAAGATGTTGCAGTACTAAAAGACGAATTACAATATGTATTAGACAATAATATCATTCACGGAGGCGAATACCAAATTAACGATGGTATCAAAGGAATGATGGCAAAAGGTCGCCGTTTTGTTACAGGAAAAGTAGACGAATGGATGGACTGTGGAAACAAAAATGTAACCATTGAAACCAATGGAAAAATGCTAGGATTTTTACAGGCAGATGGTGAAAAATTAGTAGCAGACTCAGCACAAGTAATCAACTCAGAAATCATTCCTCCTTGCTACATCGGTGAAAATGTTGTGATTAAAAATGCTACGGTTGGACCAAATGTTTCTGTAGGTAATAATACACAATTAGAAAATGTTAGTCTTAAAAATAGTTTAATTCAAACCAATTCTACCGTAAAAAATGCTAATTTAGATGAAGCAATGATTGGTAACCATGCAAAATATGATGGAAGTTTTACCAAAATTAGTATTGGTGACTACTCAACATTGGAATAATAATTGAGAATACTAAAAAAATAATCACGTGAAAAAATACATGTACATACTTCTGCTCTCAGGAATAATAACTTTTATTCCTGAGCATGTACATGCGCAAGAAGAAGAAAGTGCTGAGATTTCATTAGAAGAAAACATAGACGAATTTCAAGAACATTTCTTCGAAGCACTGAAACAACGTGGAATTGAAAATTTTGATCGGGCTGTAGACGAATTGCTCAAATGCCAAAAAATAGACAACAGTGCTACAATTTCTTTTGAGTTAGGAAAAAATTATTTCTCACTCAAAGAATATGAAAAAGCCAAAGAAGCGTTTCAAACAGCAGTCAACAAAAAACCACAAAATCAGTGGTACCTTACCGGATTGTTCAATGTAAAAGTAAAAATGGGCGAACGAGAAGAAGCGCTAGACATTGGAAAAAAAGTAGTACGCCTCAATCCTCAATTTGGAGAAGAAATTGCCAAAGTGTATGTGGGAATGGGCGAGTACAAAAAAGCGCTCAAAGAACTTCAAAAACTTCAAAAAACGGGAGGATTATCTTTTACAGCTGCCAATATGAAAGCGATGTTAGATCAAAATTTCAGCAAAAAGAAGAAACAAAATGGTAAAGTAGCTAAGGTTATTAATCAAACACCAAAGCCAAGAGTACGAGGCGATGGCAAAATATTAGATCAAGTTAAAGATGCTTTAAAAACCGAATCGTACGAAGCTGCAAACCGCTTGGCAAAAATTGGTTTAAATGACTTTCCTTCACAACCAAAACTATATTTATACAATGCAAAGGCATTAAATGCGTTAAAACAATATAAGAAAGCGATAGAAATGCTTGAAATTGGACTGGATTATATTATTGATGATGCGCCACTTGAAAAAGAATTCTATCAAACCTTTGTAGCTGCGTATAAAAAAATGGGCAACTCCAAAAAGGAAAAATTTTACCAAAAAAAAATACAATAAGCGTTTTCGCGAAATAAAATAAAATACTTGAAAAATAGAATTCACATCTTTATCACTAGTATGGTATTACTTTTTTTAGTAGGCTGTAAATCTGCACAAACAGTTGTTTCTTCGGGTGAAGTCGCCAATCTGTCTACCAAAAATATTATCAAAAACCATTACCGAAATGCTTTAAATTTCAAAACCATTCGTGGGAAGCTTAAGGTAAATTTTGATGATGGAAACATGAAAGATAACTTTACGCTTAGTCTGCGCATGGAAAAAGATAAAGCCATTTGGATAAGCGCAAAACTATCCTTTGTCAAAATATATATGACACCAACTGAAGTAAAGTTCTATAGTAAATTGGATAATACTTATTTTGTAGGTGATTTTAAGCTCATTAGCAGATTTATAGGGACAGAATTAGATTTTGAAAAAGTACAAAACTTATTAATTGGCGATGCGTTATTCAATCTAAAAAATGAAAAATTTGATTCGGAAGTTATCGATAATACCTATGCCTTAATTCCAAAAAAAGATTTTGAACTCTTTAAGCGATTATTTTTCTTAGATGCCTTCCATTTCAAAGTAAAAAAACAACAACTCGCACAAACTGCCGAACAACGTTTGTTGACCATTGCATATCCAACATACCAAGAAATAACTGGGCAAATATTTCCAAAAAATGTAGAAATAACAGCAAAAGAAATCAATAAAACGACAACCATTCAAGTAGAATACCGTAAAGTTACGTTTAACGAAAAGGTTCGTTTTCCTTTTAAAATTCCTAACGGATATACTGAAATCAAAATCTAGTGAAGTCAATATTCAATAAACATATCATTCAAAAAATTACGGTTGTCTTGCTCTTATTGGTAAGTACGGCGAGCATGGCGCAAGACAAAAAGAAAGAATTGGAAGCCAAGCGTCAACGTTTGCAAAAAGAAATACAACTCATCAATAAATTGATTCGTAAAAACACATCCAAAACAAAATTTATTGTTGAGGATGTGCAAAGCTTAAATCATAAAATTCGTGTAAAGCGAGATTTAATCAAAGTGATGAATCGTCAAACAAATCTATTGACGAGTCAAATTAACAACAACATCAAAAAAATAGCACAATTACGAGACGATTTAACGAAGTTGAAAGCAGATTATGCTGAAATGATTCGAAAGACTTATAAGAGTCGCTCAGAGCAAAGTAGATTGATGTTTTTACTTTCGTCAGAAAGCTTCCTGCAAGCCTACAAACGTGTACAATACATGAAACAATACACGGATTATCGAAAGAAGCAAGGAGAAGCCATTGTTATACGTACCAAAGAATTACAAGAATTAAACAAAACCTATTCGGGACAAAAAAAGGAAAAAGAAGTACTCATTACCGAAAACCGAAAGGTGCAAAAGGAACTAGAAAAAGAAAAAAAGGTGCAAAACGAAATGTTAACTTCATTGCGTAAAGACAAAAACAAATACGCGGCACAAGTTAGGAAGAAGCAACAACAAGCAGATGAAATTGATCGTCAAATAGACAAAATTATCCGTGATGCCATTGCAAGTTCCAACAAAAAAGCAGGGAAAACAACGACAAGTAAAACCTATGCATTAACGCCAGAAGCAAAAGCTATTGGAAACAGTTTTGCTGCAAACAAAGGAAAGCACATTTGGCCAGTTGCTGAAGGAACCAAAGTTCGTGGTTATGGAAATTACCGAGATGTGGTAAATCCGAATGTAACCAGAGTGAGTAATGGTGTAATCATTGCTACAAATCAAGGTGAAATTGTTCGTGCTGTGTATAAAGGAGAAATCACCAGAATCTTTACAACAAAAAAAGGTGTAAAATGTGTTTTAATTCGTCATGGAAGTTACTTTACAACCTATTTTGGACTTAAATCGGTTTCTGTTAAAACAGGCGATAAAGTATCCACAAAACAACAAATTGGAACCATGTTTACCAACGAAAGCACAGGAAAAACAGAACTTAAATTCACAGTTTTCAAAAACACGACACGCTTAAATCCAGAAACGTGGTTGTATAGAATGTAGCGATTCTTACGTAGCAAAGCCAACATGTATTAGCCATAAAGAAATGGACTTTTCAAAGCCCGTTTTCTTCATAAAGATTATGATCTTAGTTTTGCTACTATCTAATAGGTGCAGGTTTCCAAGTGTCTGTATTATTGCAGCAACTTATTCCTCCTTGACATGGAGCCATAGTACTCAATAAGCCATCATTGGACAAAATTGTGTCATAAGTTCTCCCGCCAAGAGCTTCATAACTTAAATAGGAAATACTTTTTTTGTTGAGTCGCAACTCATTTGAATTTCTCTTTTTCATAATAGTAATGTTTTAATGTTACTCAATATTAAAACATACAATCAAAATATTGCTCCTACAAAATCTATGATTTTAATTGGAATCATATCGTTTATAATAAAAAAAGCAACCCATAAGAGGATTGTTCTGTGCATTTTTTTATGTAATACCTATATAACCAACATGAATTTAATGTGGACAATTTTGCATTACAAGCGAACAGTATAAACCATAACTATCATCACAGCATTTAGTTCCTTCTTGACATGGTCCCATAGTACTTTTTAAACCATCAAATGTTTCAACGCCTTATCTTCTTCATAAAGCTTTATAGCTTAAATTGGAAATTCTCTTCTTATTAAGTTTTAAACCTTTTAAATTTTGTTTCTTCATAATGCTTCTATTTTAAGTTATACGTGTTCTCAAAAGTAAAATTGAAAACAACGTTTGCCATCCTACAAAATGCATGATTTTGTTTTTTTAGTTATTGGTAATATTTAAATTAGTTAAAACTAAAAACATATTTAGTTTGAATCTAATATTAAAAGGATCTCATTTTGAAGCATATAACATCTTATATTTTAAAAGGAATAAAAACCTAAGAATCAATAACGAGCAATTAACAACTAAAATAAAACGCTATGTTTAAACTGAAAAAAGTTACAAATGGCAAACATCTGTATTCTTGAAGACGATCAAAATCATGCGTATGCTTTACAAGAAAAAGTAAAAGCCATTGGACATACAGTACAAAAAATTTGTGTTTCTTTTGAAGCAGCATTACAAACGATCAAACAAAGCACTCCTAATATTATTTTACTAAATATCTATTTGCAATATGATAATGAAGGTATCCAGCTAGCACAAGTCATCAAAAGTTTTTCCTCAATTCCTATTATATAAAACCACAGCTATTTATGAGAGTGAAGGCATGTAAGATGATATAAACTATTTTGTAAACTTATCCAGTATTAGTGAAATTTTACTTAGTTTAAAGTATCATAAAAGAGGCTATTCTAAATCTTGATAAAGAAAAACTACAACAGCGGTTTTTACGTACACAGTTAAATCCTAATTTCTTTTTTCATGCATTAACAGCCATTGAAAGTCACATATATAAGGAATATAAAGATACAGCAGCAGTATTTTTACAAAAATTTGGAGCCTTAATGCGAACTATTTTAGAATCTTCGGATATTGATTCTATTCCGCTGGACACAGACATAAATTTCATTAAAAAATATTTGACATTACAGTCGCTTAACAATCCATCAAACTTTACACATGATGTAAAAGTTTCGAAAGAATTGAATCTTTCCAATACGATGATTCCGCCTTTTGTCGAAAATGCCATTCTGCATGGTGTTTCTTCTTTAGAAAATGGACATATCACTATTGAGTATACCAAACAAGAAAGCGATCTTTTAATTGCTATTTAAGACAACGGAAAAGGAATTACTGCTGCGCCTAAAAAATCAGGAATGCTGCATCGTTCTATGAGTACTGATATTATAAAACAACGCATTGAAAACATTCAAAAAGTACACAAAATGAAAATTCAGTACGAAGTATCTTCTGTGGAGAATACCACGGTCATATTTTGAATTCCAATAAAATATGGAAATTTTAGATTTTCATAATACTCGTTTTTTACACTCAACCTCATCAAAAGCACTTTTAAATTCATCAAAACGACGTTCCGACTCACGAGCTTTTATCATGAGAAATAAAAAAATAAGTTTGAGTATTAACTAAAACTAATAAATCATGAAGAAACAAATTAAAAAATTAGCATTAAGTAAAAAAGTTGTAGCTAATTTTGATGGTGTAAATGGTGTTCGTCCACCAGCATCACATGATTGGACAAGATGCCATGATGCTTGCACTGTAATCCTGGCAACTAGTATTTTTTGATGCAAATATGAATAAAACATAAAAGCGGGAAATTCAATATTTCCCGCTTTTTGTATTTTATAAAATTTAAATCAAAAATCTTTCTACTATTGATCAAATAAGGCTTTCAATTCGCTGGCTTCACTTGGTTTCATCTTTCCTGCCAATACCAAACTCAATTGGCGTCTACGTAACGCACCTTCATAGCGTTCTTTTTCTAAATCAGTTTCAGGAACCAAACAAGGAATTTGTACAGGTCGTCCTGTATCATCTACAGCAACAAATGTATAAATAGCTTCGTTGGCTTTATCTCGCATTCCCGATTCGCGATCTTCAATCCACACATCAATATAAATTTCCATTGATGATTTAAAAGCTCTAGAAATATTGGCTTCAACCGTTACCACACTTCCCACAGGAATAGAACGATTGAATGCTACGTGATTTACAGAAGCAGTCACTACAATACGTCGCGAATGTCTACGTGCGGTAATACTTGCAGCTCTGTCCATACGTGCCAGCAATTCGCCACCAAATAAATTATTTAACGGATTTGTTTCACTTGGCAATACCAAATCTGTCATTATCGTTTTCGATGATTTCGGGTGTTTTGTTTCCATCAATACATTTTTTGCAAAGGTACACAGATTCGTTAGTAAGAA
This sequence comes from Kordia sp., assembly GCF_022447245.1. Taxonomy (GTDB): domain Bacteria; phylum Bacteroidota; class Bacteroidia; order Flavobacteriales; family Flavobacteriaceae; genus Kordia. The sequence goes on from NZ_JAKVBC010000007.1 coordinate 129,740, forward strand.
TGCTAAAAAAATAACAATAATTGCGCTCCTAAGAGCGCAATTATATCACAAGGGTTTTTTATAACAAATAATGCTATTATTGCGTAATCTAATAACTTAAACACAATATAAATTACAAACAACAAGTTTCTAAATTTAGTTATCAATTAGGCTTACTTCCATAAACACCTTATAATAAAAACCCACCATAATTGATACTAAAAACAATTTTTACAAAACTTATTTCCCTTGCTATATGAGAAGTTTCCTGGATAATTCACAAACCTAGAAACCTCCATAGTTTTTTAATTTATGACTAATGTGTAATCGATTTCAGAAGCATCTAAAAGTGGTTTTTCGGAAGTTGACTTGCTACAAAAAAGCACTTTGAGTTCTTCTATTTCGTGTTTGTTAAACATCAAAATCAAATTATCCTGCATCGTAGGAATTGGAATTTTACGCTTTATGTTCACATTTGCATACTTATGCTGCCAATACGCAATGTCAATTGTAAATAAATATGCTTTGAATTCTTCAAACTGTTCCTCAGAAAACTCTAAATAGATATTTGCAAATTCTAAATGATAAATTTTACAGTTTTTGCAAAACGTTAAAATTCCACTATTTACTTGACTAATTGTCGTTAATGAACTACACATATATTTTTCTTTTTAATAACAATCCATTTTTAATTGCTCTCTATTTTCAAACTCACTCAAAGGCATGCTTAACTTTGATCGTGTAATGGTTTCTAACACATTTAGCACTTGGTTTTGCATGGCAACAGAGCCGCAAATCATAAGTACACCATCGTTTTGTAATACGTGCGCTATAAAATTTTGCTGTTGTATGAGTATATCTTGTACATATTGCTTTGTTGAGGTTTCTTGCGAATAGGCTATATGAAGATTTGTGAGTTGTTTTGAAGCTAAACCAGTATCTAAAATACTTTTATAAACTTCTACAGAAGTTTTGGTGCGTGTTCCCCAAAATAAATACAGGTTTTTAGCATCTTTGTTTTCATTAATCATCCCTAAAAATGGACCAATTCCCGTACCATTAGCAATCATGACAATATCATTTGCATACTTTGGAAAATGAAACTCATGATTACGTTTAACCTTTGCTTTAATAATTTTACTATCAGAAAGTTGACTTAAATATGTTGAGCAAATTCCGAATTCATGTTTTTTAACGCTTAGTACGATATCATTGTCTATTTTTCCAATCGAATACTGACGTTCAACCAAATCACTTTCAGGATAGAATGATAGTAAATCTCCCGATTGGAATTTTTGCTTTTTTGTAGGTTTCAGACGAATTAAAAAAGTAGCATCTTCATTTAAATCAGAACGATTAACTACCGAAAACGAACATAATTTTTTTAGATTGACATTAACTTTTGGTTTTTCAATTGTGATTGGAATTTTAGTATGATTTCCCCAATCTTTTGCCCAATCTTCAAATGCTGTAAACGATTGATTGTTAATTTTAACCATAGGTAAAAGTTGTGTAAAACTTTTATGAGCTTTTAGCATTTCATCTACATCGATGGCATATTTACAAAAGTCAGGATACATTAACGAACCAAAGCCAACCACCGAATATGTAATGGTGTTTTGTTGTGTATTATTTTGTAGTAATTTTTGAAAATTTTTAGCATTGCTTGGCGCTTCTCCTTCGCCATACGTTGCTGTCATTACCGCCAAATGTTTGGCATTTGCATATTGCTCATACTTGTTCAATTGTGTGATAAATACTGTTTTTTCATTTGCAATAAGCGCCTCAAAAAACACTTTTGCAAAACGATAGGTATTTCCTGTTTCAGAACCTACTAAAATGATATATTCCGCACTGTCTTTACCGTAAATATTTTTTGGAATGCCTTGTTTTTTAGTACGTTTCAGCGTCATTTTAAAACCTTAATAGATAAAAAATAGCAAAGCAATACTGGCGACCAACAACACAATAGCCCACCAAATACTGCCTTGCCCAGTATGTAAAATTAAACTCCATTGAGAAGCTAATGCAACCCAAGGAAATTGATATAAACTTAAAACTTCACCTGTATATTGATGTATTTGTAATTCTTTATCTGCGAGTTCAATCAAAAAATAATCTTCTACGTCGGTAGAAAAAGGAAACTCAATACTTTTTAATTCGGCCAGTGAGGTATTTTGAAACAATTCAAAATCTGACGGAAGTGTTTTTTTAGGAATAGTTTCTGTAAGCTCAACATTTTGATGCGAAACTTGATAGGATGGAAGCCAAGAAAACTTTTCAAGCGATAAGTATACGCCAGTAAGCGTAATAATTGCTAAAGGAATAAATAATATTTTCCCCAATTGAACATGATAATATTGTTGAAAATTCTCTTTGACAACCTTAGAAAAAAAGCGTTTAAAACCTCCTTGACGCTTTGCAATAAGGAAGATTCCAGTTATAGCAATAAGAAATAGCAATAAGGAAGCAAAACCGACTAAAAAACGTCCTGTGCTTTTTAAAAAAAGTGAACGATGTAAGTTGGTAGCAAATTTAAAAACAGGTGCTTTTTCAACAATGTTGCCTAGCTTTTCTCCTGACGTTGGATTGATATAAAATGTTTCACTATCACCTTCTTTTGTAATGACAGAAGCAACCACAAAATCATCATTGGATACTTTTACATAGATGACCTCATCGTATTTTTTTTGTAAAGCATCAACTGTAGTTGCAATAGAAATTTCATCTAAATTCTTTATAGCAAAAGGTTCTAGCTGATTTGAAATAGGCTCAAATGCTAGAATAATTCCCGTAACGGAAGCCAATACTATAAAAAGAGAAGAAGATATAGCCAACATGAGGTGACTATATCTCCAGATTGAAATTGCCATTACATAGCTAAATTTGTTGAGGAATCATACGAATGTATCGTATAAACCCTTTTCCTTCTACCTTACTTTTAACAGTTTTTGATGTGAGTTCAAATTGCACATCATCTGTGTAATACTCTTGATCTTCTACCGCAGTCTCAAAACGAATTTTATAACCTGCATCGATTTTATCGTTCGGAATTTCAATGACACTGATTTTGCGCTCGCCGCCACTGATTGTTTCTCCAGTTATGGCATCGATATCCGGACGTCTTTTTCCATGAAACTTCCACCATTCAGTAATGTCAGAGTACCATTCGTCATCATTTCCTTGTACATACAATGTTTGTACATATTTATTGTTATTGTCTAATAAAGAAATGACCACATAAGCGCCTTCACCTGTGTAATTTTTCATCTGAATCATACATTTGTATTTAGAAGCCTCCATATTTTTAAAACTCATCAATGCAAATGCAGAAAGTAGACAAGTGACTGTAAAAATGGTTATGATTGTTTTTTTCATTTGTTGATATTTATTGCTTTTTGTTTGTCGAATGGAATTTGCCAATGGAATTTTTCATAAGAATTAATCGAATTATTATGGCTCATTTCATTTATATTATTTCAAAAAGGTGATATCTATATTTTCTTGTTGTAATAATTCATTTTCTTGTGCCAAATCATACACACTTTCTTCAAAAGCAGTTTTCTGTGATTTGTCAGCTCCAATCGATAGTAAATACTTTAAAATCTTTGTATTCTTGGCTTTCATGGCTGCCATATGCAATGGAGAAATACCATCTTTATTTTGTTGATTTACATCTATACCAAGTGAATGCACATATTGAAGAAGGTCTAAGTTTTCAGACTCAAGTGCTAAGTGGAATAGTGAATTCCCATTAGTTTGCGCCTTCTTGAAATTGAATCCTTTGCTTTTTAACAAAGCAAGCTTTTTATGGAAGTTTTCTGGTTTTTTAGCATTGTAATTCTTCAATACATAATACCCAAGATTGTTTTGCTCTTTATCTACAACGTTTACATTTGCACCTTTTTCAAGAAGAAATGCTATAACCTCAAAAGAGTTACGACGTACAGCATTTGATAAAGCTGATCTTCCTTCTTTGTTTTGGTGATTGATATCTTTTGTAAGCGAAGCTAAATATTTGATTACTTCTTCATTGTTGCTTGAAGCTGCATATAAAAGTGATGTGTCTCCATCAGTATTTGCTTGATTTACATCAACTCCTTTTTCTACAAAATATTTAAATGTTTCTACATCTTTTGATTTGTATGAAAGTGCATGCAAAGGAGTTTCGCCATCAGTTGTGATAACATTTGGTGCAATTCCTAACGATGCTAGGTATTTAAATGTATCCAAGGTATTTGTTTTTTTTCGCAAACCACGACTTGCAAAAATGATGGCGTTTTCTCCTTTGGTACTAACCGATTTATAATCAATTCCATTCGCAATCAAACGTTTCATCAATGGAATATTTCCAGCTTTGGCGGCATAATTAAAAATTCCATTTCCGTTGTTGTCTGTACTTTTTAGTGAAAGTCCTTTCGAGATAAAATAGTCAATAATTGAATACTCTTTAGCAAAAGGTGCTACTAACAGTAGTGCATTAGCGCCATTGTTATTGGTTTCTTTTGTAAAATCTGCACCATGAATGAGACAAAAATTATACAAGTCAGGATTTAACTGACCTGTAACTGCTGCAAAATTTGCCAAAGAATACCCATGGCTATCAATGATGTCTGTTTTCGCACCTTTTTCAACTAAAAATCGCATTATTTCCAGATTATCTCTGTAGGCTGCCCAAAATATATACGTTCTTCCGTCATGCGTTAATTTATTAACGTCATTTCCTTTTTTAGAAAGTAAATATTTAATGGTTTTATTATCTGTTTTTTCGATAAGCGCCATGGAAACTGCATCAAACATGTGACGATCTAATTCTGCAATATCGTTTCCTTCGGCTATTTTTTTCTTAATATCTGCTATGCTTGGATTGGTTTTCCAATACGCTCTGCTCAAAAACTCATTAGACTCTTGAGCCAAGCTCAAACCAACAAACAAAAGCAATAAACTTGAGATATATGTCTTTATATTTTGCATAGCTGTTTTATTTCTTTACAAAAGATTCTATGACTTCATTAATCTCATCTTCCTTAGTCATTTCATCAGCAAACAAATACTTGTATAATACTTTGTTGTCTACTTTTGCCTGTAATGATAAGTTGGTATCTCTTCCATATACTTCTGCCCATTTTTTACGAACAGTTGCCCATTTTTCTTGATGTTCTTTCCACCAATCAGCAGCGCCTTTACAACGACTATCAGCTACTTTTTTATAGGTATTGTATCCTTTTTCACTTGCAATAATGATATCGTCTTTTCCTGCTTCACGAATTACTTTTAAGTTATCTTGATCGTGAACCCAACCATCATTTGTTATTTCATGTCTGTTGCCACGAACAGTTACATTATAATCGCTACGTTTTGTATATTCACGTCTTGGTAATGGTGCATCTGTTGTGTTTTCCCAGAAGCTTTTTCCATCAACATGAACCCAAGTTCCAGAACCTTCATAACGTGGACTATCATCTACTTGAAATACTTTTTGTGTCCATTGTTTTTTAACATCAGACTTCGATTTCTTTTCATAAACCCAATTATTGTCACCGTTATACATATAGAAATCTGTGTTTTCATATAACCAATCTTGTCTCCAGTGTTTTACGATATATGGTTTTGCAGGATTTCCTACTTGTAATAAATGCTGGATAGAGATTTTATTTTTTTCATCTACAACTAACTGTGCCCATTCTAAAGCTTTATCAGTTTTTGTTTTCGATGGTTTGTATAATGAATCGTTACTATACTGAAAAGTTTCAGCAAAATTGAAGGTAACTTCAAAACAGCCACACATTTCTTTGATAGCGTTTCTATCTTTTTTCTTTTTACTCTGAGCTAGTATGGTGTTGATACTTAGTATGGTTAAAACGAATATTATTGCGATTTTTCTCATGTTAATATTGATTAGCGTTATCAGAAAAATAATTTAAAATTTATTTATACTTATTTAGATTGAATTAAAATAACCTATATATTTGCAGCAAATTTAAAATAGAATGAGTCTAAATAAAAATTATTTCTGCATTATTTTTTCATTTTTTTTGGTGAATGCGGCATTTAGTCAGAAAAAAGACGAAGCAAAGAAAGATTCTGTCAAAGTTGAAAAGCTTGAAACAGTTGTAATTACAGGACAGCATAATCCGCAATCGGTTAAAAAGTCGGTTTTTGAAGTAAAAGTAATTGACAGAAAAGAGATCAAACAACGCGCTGCGAATAACCTAGCTGACTTGTTAAATCAGTCATTGAACATAAACATCATTCCAAATGCTTCTACAGGGAAATCAGGAGTTACATTATTCGGTTTAGATGCGCAATATTTTAAAATTTTAATTGACAATGTTCCTGTAATTAATGAAGAAGGTGTTGGAAATAACGTCGATTTAACACTGATAAATCTTGATGATATTCAACAAATTGAAATTGTGGAAGGTGCTATGGGCGTGCAATATGGAGCCAATGCAGTTTCTGGAGTAATCAATATCATTACAAAGAAATCGTCAGCATACAAAACTCGTATTAATGCTTATGTTCAAGAAGAAACGGTTGGTAATGAGTACGACTGGTTTGACAAAGGACGGCATATTCAATCGGTTAAAATAGGACATAATTTTACAGATGATTTATATGGAGATATTACCTATACACGAAATGATTTTGGTGGTTTTTGGGATAATAGGCAAGGAGAAGTATATGACCGAAATGATGGATTACGTGGTCATGTTTGGTTGCCAAAAGAACAACACAATGCAAAGTTATTATTGAATTATAAGAAAGACAATTTCAACGTTTTCTACAAGTTCGATTATTTTAACGAGAATATTGATAGATTCAATCCTATTGTAAATCTAAATGAAAACCCTGCGACTAGCACAAGTGACCCGCTAGCGTTGGATGAAATTTATACAAACGAGCGTTTAATTCATCATGTAAACAGTAACGGAAAGTTTGGAAAACAAGTAAACTTTAATATTTCTCTTTCGTACCAAGAACAAACCAAAGATTTAGAAACTTATACGTATCGTATCCGTCGAGACGAGAGATTGAATATTCAAAAAGGAGAATATTTATCACGTTCAGCGTTATTTTCTAGAGGAACATTTAGCAATTTAGTACAAACAGAAAAATTTAATCTACAAGCTGGTTATGAGTTTACAAATGAAAAAGGTTCAGGTTCGCCATTAGCCATTACGATTGACCCTACAGAAAGTGCAGTTTCGCAACGATTGAGCAATTATGACTTTTTTGCTTCCTCTGAAATCAATGTGTCAGATCGCTTCTCTTTACGTCCTGGCGCTAGAGTTTCCTTTACCAATTTGTTTGACAATCAGTATGTATTTTCTTTGAGTTCTAAATACCTCTTTAAAGGAGATTGGGAATTGCGCGGAATTGTAGGTTCTTCAAACAGAACACCTAGTTATGACGAATTGTTCACCTATTTTGTAGATGTAAATCATAATGTACAAGGGAATCCAAACTTAAATCCTGAACGTGGATTATCAGCGTTTTTACACTTAAAAAAGCGTTCTTGGTTGGCAGATGATGCCATTCAATTAAAAAATAAAATTAGCCTCGCCTATTTAGATGTAAAAGATAGAATTGAATTGATTATAGTGCAGCAAAATCCATTGGCGTTTCAGTACAACAATATAGATTCTTATAAATCTCTCGGAGTATTTTTTGAAAATGCATTGCAATACAAAAATCTACAAGCACAATTAGGATTCTCAATTTTAGGAGTTTCAAAAGTGTTGGATAGCAACACGAATTCAAACGATGATTTTCTGTACAATTTTCAAGTAAACAGTAATATCAATTACCGTGTTCCTAAATGGAATTCCACATTTGCTGTGTATTTCAAACATCTTGGAAAACAATATCAATTCGTTGAAAAAACAAATGCAGAAGGAAATCAAGAGTTTGTGCGTGGAACTACCGATGCCTACAGTTGGTTAGAAGCTACGGTAAAGAAAGGATTCTTTAACAATACAATAGAAACCACATTTGGAGTGCGAAATCTATTCGATGTTACCAATGTAAATACAAGTGCTTTTTCTGGAGGAGCGCATGATGGACCGCCAACAAGTTTGTTAATCGGATATGGAAGATCCTACTTTTTAAGACTAGCATACAATTTAAATCTATAGATCATGAAGACAAGATTACAACAATTTTTACTTGTAGCATTTACGATTTTTATAAGCGCATGTAGTGAAGATGATAGCTTACAAAGCGATCCATTTGTAGTGGCTTTTGAAAGTTTATCGAAAAATTTACAAGACATAGAAAGTCAAGAAACCATTCAATTAGTGTATTCGGAAACAGCAATACAAAATGGTTTTGTTACCATACAAGTATTGCCAACAAATGCAGTGTACGGACAAGATTTTAGTACTATTCCTGCTGCTGTGAATAATACGATTGAATTACCGATTACTTCTGGACAAATTCAAAATGAAATTGTATTCAATAAGTTAAGTAATACACTTGATGAAACCACCTTAATTAATTTCTCGATAGCTTCTATTAATTACGATAATTCCAACGTGCAGGGAAACACAGACTTTGTGATTAATTCTTCGGCAGCATTAGGTGGAAGTATTGCTCCTGAACTTGGAGGACCAAATGAAGGAAATCAAGTATTTGTGGATTTAAGCAGTGAAAGTACCACTTTAGCGCAACGCGATTCTTGGGACTTAGGCTTTTATAATGGGAATGAATTTAGGGTAACGATCAACGGTTCTATTATATGGCAGCCGCTGAACTTACAGAAACAAATATTGACGCCGTAACATCTGCGATAGTTTATTGTTTACAACCGCAAGTGGCTGTAGGAACATTTGACCCTTCAAATGCAGCGTATGTTGATGCGCCAAATGGAAGTATTTTAGAAACGGCAATCAATGAAATTTCAGCAAATGATGCTGATAATAAAGTGTATTTGGTAAATCTTGGATACGAGGTTGGTACGGCAACACCAAACGTTGGAAGTGTAGCGGTAGCAGGTGATGCAAGAGGTTGGAAAAAAATACGAATTCTACGCAGTGGAGAAGATTACGTATTGCAATATGCTAACTTAGATGATACTATACATCAAGAAATTACCATTTCCAAAGACACCGAATTTAATTTCAAACATTTTAGCTTCAATACAAACAATCTTGTTTCTGTAGAGCCTATAAAAGACAAATGGGATATCTGTTTTACAGTAATGACAAACATTTTACCAGGTGCAGGAAGTTATGGTTTTTCAGACTTTGTAACGCATAATAGAAAAGGAGCTGCGGTTTCTTATCTAGTAAATACAAGTGATGTTGAGTATGATAGTTTTACGGCATCAGATGTGGTAGAAGCTAACTTTTCAGAAGATCAAACAACAATTGGAAGCAGCTGGCGTGATGTATTCTCAGGAACAGCTCGTACAGATAGATATTACATCATCAAAGATCCAAACGGAAATCTATACAAACTAAAATTCTTAGCACTTACCAATCAAGATGGTGAGCGCGGTTACCCAGAATTTGAATATAAACTTTTACAATAACATTAATATTCACATCAAATTTTAAAACGGAACAACGGAATGCGCCATAAGAGCTGCGTTGAACTCAACAGAAATGATTATTGGCAAATTCCATTTGACTTAAATTAATTAAATATCAACAAATGAAAACAAAATTACTTTTAATCTGCTTTTTAATCGCAAGCTTTACTGCAATAAAAGCACAGGAAATTACTGTAAACACTGGTATGGGCACTGGCTATGCAAATCAAGTGTATTACAAGATAAGCTCAGAAACGACAACATCGTTTGTTGCAAACTCTTGGGATATTGCTTTTTTAAGAGAAAGTAACTTAAATCAAGCTATTCGTGTAAATGGTAGTATTGGAATTGAAGTATTTGAAGCTTCAAATACACCAGCTGATTGGAACGCTATTGATATCGCAAACGAAGCTACTTGGACGCAATTATACAACAGTGATACAGACTGGAACAACGGTGCTTTTATGAAAGGATCTGCTAATACGCCGCCATTTGGTGTTGGATGGGGAACTTACAATCCTGTGACACATCATATTATTGGTTCCATCATTTTTGTATTAAAGTATGCAGACGGAACATACAGAAAGTTGATCATTGAAGATTATTTTGGAGCATATACATTCAAGTATAGTACATGGACAGGAAGTGCTTGGAGTGCAGATCAAACAGCTGTTGTAGCTAATTCAAGCAATCCTGCTAATAAATATAATTACTATTCTTTATCAACTGATTCAGAAGTTGTAGCAGAGCCAGCAGTGGCTGATTGGGATTTTGTATTTACTCGATATTATACAGAGCTTGCGCCAAATACAATGTATTTAGTTACTGGAGCATTACAAAGTAGTGAAATAACTGTTGCACAAAACGAAGAAGCAGGAGGAATGCCAGCAAATCCTGTATTAACGTATTCTACAGATATCAATACAATTGGGTATGATTGGAAATCTTTTACAGGAGCAGGTTTTTCTGTAAATTCTGATAGCGCTTTTTATGTAAAATATGCTGATAATACAATTTATAGAGTTTATTTTTCAGCTTTTTCAGGAAGTTCTAGTGGAGACTTAACATTCCATCATGAAAATGTAACTAGCTTGTTAAGCGTTTCTGAAGTAGGTGAAAGTGTATCTTTTGGAATTTATCCAAATCCATCACCAAACAAAAAAATAAATCTTTTATACGATGTTGCTAAATTAAGTGGAAATACAAACCAAGTTGCTATTTATACAACTTCAGGACAAAAAGTATTTGAAACAGCATTGCGTAGTAATTCAGGTTTCTACAATAAAGAATTGGACTTATCATCACTAAAAGCTGGAATGTATGTATTGCAATTCACTTCTGGAGATTATAATGTGACTAAAAAAATAGTTTTGAGGTAACGTTTTCTCAAAGGTGTAATTTTGAAAGCAAACAAGCTCTTCGCTACGAAGAGCTTGTTTATTTATATACTATTTTATTGAAACAAAAAAGACCGCTAGCAATAGCAGTCTTTTTGTATATGTATATGTGAATTATTATTCTGTAACTAGTAACCAAGCTTCAGGCGCTTTGGTTTTCTTTATTTTTGCTAAAGCTGCTACCGCTTCAGAACGTGTAGAAAAACTAGCGTATGATACTTGATGTAAACCATAACGATTTTGTCCTAATAATTCCGCATCAAAGCCGTCAGCTTGCAATTCTGATACTTTTTCATGTGCATTTTCCTCAATTCTAAAGGCACCAGCAACTACATGATAGTTTTGTATTTCTTTAGCAACTTTTAATGTAATTGATGGCAATTCTACAGGATTTGTATTAAAAAACGTTGCCTGCTGAATGTACTTATCAATTGATTTTTTCGCTTTGGTATCCTCTACAATTTGTTGTTGTTCTTGTTGAGATTTGCTGTATTCGTTAAATCCAAAAACACCAGCGCTTAATATAATAGCTGCCGCTGCCGCATAAGTCCAAGGGAAACGTCTACTACGAGCTTCTTCAACAACAGGTAATGGAATAGTTTCTTCTACTTCTTCTTGAAGAACTACAGGAGTAATTTCTTCTCTAACTTGCTCAGTAACTCTGCTAATTTCAGAAGAAACAAACGAAGAAAGCCCAAATGATGAAGTTAAATAATTCAATTGATAAGATGGCTCAAACTGAATTTTTCCTTCTACATTTAAAGAAAGATCACCAATGTTTTCAAGTGAAATAATTTCAGCACTGTCCAAACGCTTTTTCCAAGTAGCTACTTCCGACTGTACTTTAAGTAGTGTACTTTCATAGTCTTCCTTTGTTACATCAGCAATATACTTTACCAGCAAACCATCATTCGAATTCAATTGTGCATTGAATGACAATTCTTTAGTTGGTGGGTAAAAAGCATTGGTTGTATGATGTACTTGTGCTCCTTTTCGCTGCGTTAAAAAAGCACCGAAGTTAGGCACAGTTACACATTCGTATCTATATAAAAGTTCGCTTATGTACAGTTCTAATCTCATTAAAACAAATTTAGGAAAAAATTGAAGCCGATAAAATATCTGCATAACTTTTTATTAACATTAGGTTTTTAGCGGTATGAATCAATCATTTAAATGATATCATTTTTATTTTTTTAAACAGAAATAGGCTTATCATACAGCTATTTGGCTGCCGTTACATTCCATACAAATCTTAAACCTGTATTTTTTACATGGAATTTAGAGTTCAAAAAACGAAACTAATCTTAGGCAATAAACTTTATATACGTCTGATTAATTTTCTGAAAATCCTGTAACTTTCATAGTTAAAATGAATTGAATTAAATATGTATTCGGAAGAAGAATTAGTGTATGCACTCGCTTTGCAAAAAACCGCAAAAATTGGCGATGTTATCGCAAAAAGATTAATTAGACATTGTGGAAGTGCGGAAGCTGTATGGAAAGAAAAGAAAGAAAATCTCCTTAAAATAGATGGAATAGGCACTTTTATTTTAGCCGATTTACAGAATTCCAAAAATATAAAAGCCGCCGAGAACGAATTAAAGTTTATTCAGAAAGCACAAATAGATGTACATTACTTTTTAGAGGAAACCTATCCTGTACGTTTGCAACATTGTGTAGACAGTCCTATCGTATTATTTCAAAGAGGAACTGCAAATTTGAACGCACCTAAAATGATCAGTATTGTGGGTACTCGTAAAGCAACAAAATATGGAACACAATTTTGTGAAGAATTAATTGATAGTTTGTCGCCACTGCAACCGACGATCGTTTCCGGTTTTGCGTACGGAATTGATATTGTAGCACAAAGAGCCGCCATTAAAAACAATATTCCAACCATTGGTTGTTTGGCGCATGGTTTGAATCAAATATATCCAAAAGCGCATGAACGTTATATGAAATCGGTAGAAGAGAATGGTGCTTTTGTGACCGATTTTTGGAGTACATCCAATCCTGATCGGGAAAATTTCTTAAAACGGAATCGTTTGATTGCTGGTATGTCGCAGGCAACAATTGTCATTGAATCAGCAGAAAAAGGAGGAAGTTTAGTCACGGCGCATATTGCAAATTCGTATCACAGAGATGTGTTTGCTGTGCCTGGTAGAGTAGGCGATTCGCAAAGTATTGGTTGTAATAATTTAATCAAACAACAACGCGCACATATTTTAACATCTGCGGCAGATATTGTATATCTTTTAGGATGGGAATTAGATACTGAACCATTTCAACCTGTACAAAAACAATTATTTGTAGATTTAAGTCCAGAAGAAGCTATTATTCATTCATGTTTACAAGAAAAAGGACAAATGGTATTAGATAGTATTGCATTAGAATGTAAATTTCCGATTCATAAAATCGCGCCAATTTTATTACAATTAGAGATGAAAGGTGTTGTAAAACCATTGCCTGGAAAACTATTTGAAGCTGTATAAAAAATCATAACTATGAATCCAATCTCAACTCTGATAAATAGAATAACTACTGAAGACCTTTGGGATAAAGAAATCACATTAGAACGCAACGAATACTTAAAAGTAAAAGGCACTATTGATACCAATATTTATCTAGTAAAAAGTGGAAGCCTACGTATTTTTGTGATTGATGAATTTGAAGAGCACACCATTCGTTTTGGATATCAAAATAATCTGATAGCAGCATTGGATTCTTTTTTAAACGGAAAACCATCAGAATTTTATATTCAAGCACTTAAAAAAACTACCTTAAAAGCAATCAGCAAAGAAAACTACACTAACTTTATTAATTCATCTCCTGAAAATAAAAAATTATGGTTGGCAATTTTAGAAAACTTTGTACTGCAACAAATGGAAAGAGAACGTGATATTCTTACATCGTCACCTTTAGAACGATACCAGAGAGTTTTGCAACGAAGTCCGCAATTATTCCAAGAAATTCCAAATAAGTACATTGCTTCCTATTTACGAATGACTCCTGAAACACTTTCAAGAATTAAAAAATCTTAATTTGAATCAATTTTTTTGAGCTAACTGATACTGAAATTTGTGATAAAAAAACAATGGTATCAACATCAAAAAAATTATTACAAGACTTGTTAGAACTTACATGTGTAAACATTAACGTGGTTGAAAACTTTAAGAGTCAACCTATAAGTAGTTTAAATTGGAAGAAAAACCCAAAAAGTTGGAGCGTGCTAGAATGCATTGAACACTTGAATCGATATGGAAACTTTTATATTCCTGAAATGACAAAGAGAATAGCGAGTGCTAAACACAAAAACTCAGAGGTTTTTAAAAGCAATTGGTTAGGAAGTTATCTCAGTAAATCGGTGGCTTTTAAAGAGAATTTAAACAAAATGAATACATTTAAATCTATGAATCCTCTGAATTCAAAATTAACTGTTGAGACGCTAGAAATATTTATTGATCAACAACATCAAATCGTAGATTTATTGAACAAAGCAAAACATGTGAATCTTGACAAAACTAAGACTGCAATTTCTATTTCAAAACTTATCAAATTAAAACTTGGAGATACTTTTAGAGTGCTCATATATCATAATGAGCGTCACCTAAAACAAGCGCGAAAAACGCTAGAAACAGCATTCTAAAAAAGAATATAATAGATATTGTTGCATGCTTTTGTGTTTGATATATAGTTTGTTATGATTTAAAGTGTTGGGAATTTATGTTCTATTTAATTCATAAAATACCGACGTCATGAAAAAACTTTCTTTTTGCATCTTTTTTTTAAGCGTACATGGTCTCTGGAGTCAAGTAAAACCTATGATGAATACTGAACAGGCCAATACAAGTACCATACATATAAAAGCACAGAGCGTTTAAAATCTAATTAATATCCAACTTTCTTTCGTACTCTAGCTAACACTTTATTTGCTATTGTATGCGCTTTTTCAGCACCAATTGCTAAAGCTGCATCAATTTCGTTTTTGTTTTCCATGTAATGATTAAAACGCTCGCGTTGTGTAGCGAATGTTTCAACGATCAATTCAAATAACGCTTGTTTTGCATGTCCGTAGCCGTAATTTCCACCAGTATAATTTTGACGCATGGTTGCTATTTGCTTTTCATTAGCTAACAACTTATACAAAGCAAAAACATTGTCAGTATCTGGATCTTTCGGATCTTCCATTGGTGTACTATCCGTTTTGATTCCCATAATTTGTTTGCGAAGCTTTTTATCAGTTTGAAAAATGTCAATTACATTATTCTTACTCTTACTCATCTTGGTTCCATCGGTTCCAGGGACAAGTTTGGTTTCTTCTCTAAACTTTACAGAAGGCATTACAAAAGTTTCTCCCATTTTGGTGTGAAATCTTGAAGCTACATCTCGGGTAAATTCTAAATGTTGCTCTTGATCTTTTCCTACGGGAACAATTTCAGCATCGTATAATAAAATATCTGCCGCCATTAACATTGGATAGGTAAACAGTCCAGCATTAACATCACTTAAACGATCTGCTTTATCTTTAAAAGAATGCGCTAGTTCTAACCTTGAAAAAGGAAAGAAGCAGTTTAAATACCACGCAAGTTCCGTTACTTGTGGAACATCACTTTGACGATAAAAAACAGTTTTATTAATATCTAAACCAAAGGCAAGCCAAGTTGCAGCAGTTTTATATGTGTTTTCTCTAAGCGTTTCTCCATCTTTAATCTGCGTAAGCGAATGCATATCTGCAATAAACAGAAAAGATTCGTTTTCTGCATTTTTAGACATTTCAATTGCTGGGATAATTGCACCTAAAAGATTTCCCAAATGTGGAGTTCCTGTACTTTGAATTCCTGTTAATATACGTGCCATTGGTATTTTTAATTATGAAATTTTGACAAATGTACTTCATTTATAAAGAATTTTTTAAAAATTGTCGTGCGAGGTTTCATAAAAATAATTTTTAGACACATTTTCGAAACTTTAGTGTATTTTTGGCGCTAATGATGACTTTTGTAAAAAATATTGGAAGAGTTTTATGGCGCGCTTGGTTTTACCTTTTAGTGCTTATTCCTATACTTATATTTTTTCCGTTGTTATTATTATTTACAGCAAGTGAAAAACTGTACCCACAATTTTTCTGGATTGCAAGAAACTTATGGGCAAGACCTATTTTATTCGGAATGGGCTTTTTTCCAAAGTTTAAACGAGAAGCTGAAATTGTAAAAGGCAAAAGCTATATGTTGATTGCCAATCATACAAGTATGACTGACATTATGTTGATGTTGATAGCTTCCAAAAATCCATTTGTTTTTGTAGGAAAAAAAGAACTTTCTAAAATCCCAATTTTTGGTTTCTTTTACAAACGTACCTGTATTTTGGTAGATAGAGGAAGCGCCAGAAGTCGCAAAGCAGTATACGACAGTGCACAAGAACGGCTGAGTCAAGGAATGAGCATTTGTATATTTCCTGAAGGCGGCGTTCCAAAAGAAGATATTGTATTAGACAAATTCAAAGATGGCGCGTTTCGTTTGGCAATTGAGCATCAAATCCCT
The DNA here is from genome assembly GCF_022447245.1 of Kordia sp. Taxonomy (GTDB): domain Bacteria; phylum Bacteroidota; class Bacteroidia; order Flavobacteriales; family Flavobacteriaceae; genus Kordia. Next base: position 146,191 of record NZ_JAKVBC010000007.1, read on the forward strand.
ACAGTTCCTATGACTTTTGCGGATAATAAGAAACGCTTTCCATATTCGTTTTTCCTAGGCTCTCCAGGACGTATGCGTGTTACTATTCATCCTTTCTTAAGTACAGAAGGGAAAGTCGTTGCAGACAAAAAGGCAATGAGTATACAAGCAAGAGATATCATTTTAAATGAATTGACTGCATACGGAATTTCATAAAGAGAAAAGTCTATGCTGCGGCACTTATTCTTTCAATTTTTTAAACACTATTTGAAAAGTTTCCATCGCAATAAACGTAATGCAAACCCAAAACGGAGAAAGTATACTTAATCCTATTATAATACATATGGTAAGTATTACTATAGATTCTAAGTAGTCAATACAGTCACACAATCCATTATTAGCATCAAATTTTCTGAAAAAAGGAACAGTTCTCAATGTAAAATATAGTACAAGCGAGATAATGGAAACAACAAGACCTAAAAGTAAACCATAGAAATAATTCAGTTGATCAAAATAGTCTGTAGCAATGTTTTTTAGGTATGGAAATAGTAAGATTCCAAATAATAAAGCGATTGCAATTTTAATGATTCGCAATGAAATTTCTTTTTTCATAATTTAAATATAAGGTCATTTGTAGAAAAATCAACTAAAGCTCTTTGACCTTTATATATTTAATAGGCTTTCTTCATAAAAAAACCGCTTTCCTACAAAAAGTAAGAAAACGGTTTTTGGCAAACATCACTGCTTTTAAGGTATAATGGCATGTATACCTAACCAACTAAAAAACTAAAACCTAAAACTGACACCTGTATAAACTCCTACTGAATAAGGATTGAAGTTGCCAGTATTTCCTGAAAATGTATTTAACTGATATTTTAGCATCGGTTCTAAGTTGAACTCTAATTGATCAGAAAATTTATAATCAATTCCGATTCCAATATTCGTACTAAAACTCACGTCATTTACATTGGTAGCTTCTCCTAATTCGGTTAATATTTCTGGAGAATCAAATATGATACTATTCTCTGTTAATAGCAATGTACTCACACCGCCAATAACATTAATTCCTAATTTTTTATCTAATACAGCATACTTCAATTCCACAGGAACTTCTATATACGTCATACGCTGACTTAAATCTCCTTCAATTTGTTTTTGAAAAATGGTAGAGGTTTCTGTTGTTGGAAATTGATATTGTGAAAACGTTTCTCCTGTTGGAGCTTGACGGTCTTGAATATTAAATGCAGCATCACTGTTTTTAAATTGGATCGTTGTCAATTCTGGTCCATCAAACGAAGGAACCAGTGCAATATCTCTTGTGCTGTAACTATATTCTACTCTGTGAATTCCAGAACGGACGGTTAATTTTTTTGAAATATCATATCCAACATTTACACCGTAACTCAGATTAATGTCACCCTTTTTTGCATTATCAGCAAAAGTCTCATCAATTGGAGAACCATTGCTGAGTGTGTTGTAATATACAGGCGAAGCATTTGGCGAAACAGTCCATTTACTAATTGGTGTTTCTGCTACTTCTGTTTTATCTTTTTCTAAATCGTGTAAATCGTTAATAACATCTAAGATTGACTTTTTAATTTCTGGTTTTTCTTCTTTTTGTGTATCAGCAACTGCTTTTTCAATATTCTCTGTAGCTGCATTTGTTCCATCTGTAGCGCTATTTGAATTGGAATTAGTTTCTGACGAATTCGATTTTGATTGCGTATCATTTTGTGCTACGGCAGATGAAGTCTTGTTTGTAACTGCGTTAACATTTGAATTTATTTCAGAACCTTTTCCATTTACAATATTAGTTCCTTCCGATTCATTAACTTGATTGTCTACAACGGTATTCTTCACTAAAGGATTATTGGATGTATCATTACCATTCTTAATCTTGTTAAGATCTTTTGTGTTTTTGAAATGATTTTTTTGGTCAGCAGTTCCTGTTTTATTGCTGTTATTCGTTGTATTTGCAACAGCATTTTCCTGATACGTTACATTGCCATTTTGAAAGGTGTTTTTATCACTTCTATTGACATTAGTGTTGGAATTATGTTGTGTTCCATTTTGTTGTACAACAGCGTTTTGCAAGGCAGATCCTTTTTGAAAAGTATTGTCTTTTCCATTCTTCAACTTGTGCGCGTCATTGTCAATATTGTTTTCATTGGCAATTTTCTCTTTATTTTGTAATACACCTTCAGAGGAACTATTCTTAATATCTTGTGTTGAGTTTTGTTCTGAATTTGTATTGTTTGTATCTGTAACTTGTGAATTATTTGTGGTGTTGTTCACATCTTTTTGAGATGAACTATCTTTTGTCGTATTGGTAATTTGATTGTTTGGATCAATAGTTTCAGTACCATCTGAACCGATAAATTTTGTTCCTACAAAAAACAGTAATGCAATGGCAGCAGCAGTTCCTATAGCTTTATACAGCCATGGTAATAGCACAATGCCGCCTTCTTTTTTCTCTTCAGCCTCTTTTTCATCTAATCTGTCGGAGATTTTATCCCATAAATCGGGATCGGGAGAAGCTTCAAAATCTTTGAAACGGTTCCGAAAGAAATTATCTATATTATTTTGATCACTCATTTATGGCGATTTTTTTTTTAAACGATTCTACTTTAGTCTTCAAAATCATCCGAGCTCGCGCTAAATTTGATTTTGAAGTTCCCTGCGAAATGTTCAACATTTCTGCGATTTCTTGATGCGAATAATCATCAAGCACATATAAATTGAATACCAGCCTATATCGATCTGGTAACTCTTGTACGATGTTCAATAAATAATCTAAAGAAATATCTTCTTCATATACGGTTACTGGTTCTTCTTTCAGTGCTCGTTCATTTACAACCTCAAAAACACCTTTGCTTCTATATTTTTGAAGTACGGTGTTCACGGTAATTCTTCTAAGCCAACCTTCAAACGAGCCTTTAAAATTATACTGACCAATTTTTTCAAAAATAACCATAAAACTGTCCTGCAGATTATCTTCCGCTTCAAGCTTGTTCCGAGAGTACTTTAAGCTTGTAGCGTATAGTTTTTTGGCATAATCTCTATACAGTTGCGCTTGTGCATCACGGTCGTTGTTCTTACATTTATGTATGAGTTGATTTAAACTCACTCGTTTTATTTGTTTTTCTTAGTAGCTTTTCATCTAATTATTGTTGTTGACAGGCACTTCATAAACTAAGTATATGTCTTCTCCTTCGTCATCTCTTCCTTGCCAAAATTTAAAAGTATATGGTTCGGAACTAAGTGCATTAAAGCCAAACGTTTCAGTTTTAAATTCTTCTTCTAGTGTTTCGCAATCAGTTCCAATAGTTACAAAGTTTACGACTGCTACGGTTCTGACATTTCCTGTTTGCTGTACATATTCAAAATTGCTAAATGCATGACAAGTAGATGGTCGTTTGTATGTTACACTGATAGTGTATGTACTTCCAAGACTAAAAGCTAAAGGCATTTCAACGCTGTCTACAGGGACAAGTTCAAAACTAAATTGAACATCCGATGCGTTATCATCAACTACGCATGAATTGAAAATCATTTAACTCACTATCAAAGCCAAAAATAATATCTTCTTCATATAAAATAATAAACTAATTTTCAATTAGATGTGTTAACTATTAAAAGGTTGCGTCTAAAAATAAAAAAAATCCCGATATAGGGATTTTTTTAAACTTTACATTGAAGGTTATGGCAGAAAGGCTGCTATAGAAGTAAGGTTTTAGCTATTTGCGATAGCCTCTTTTATTTTCACTTCTAGTTCTTCTAACAACTCAGGATTATCTTCCAATAGTGACTTTACTGCATCGCGACCTTGTCCTAGTTTAGAATCTCCATAGCTAAACCAAGAACCGCTCTTTTTCACAATTTCATAGTTTACACCGATATCTAAAATTTCTCCTACTTTAGACACACCTGCTCCATACATAATGTCAAATTCAACCGTTTTAAAAGGTGGTGCTACTTTGTTCTTCACCACTTTTACACGTGTTTTGTTTCCTTTTACTTCACCATCAGTTCCTTTGATTTGTGTAGAACGTCTGATGTCTAAACGAACAGAAGCATAGAATTTTAACGCATTTCCACCAGTAGTTGTTTCTGGGTTTCCAAACATTACACCAATTTTTTCACGTAATTGGTTAATGAAGATTACCGTACAATTGGTTTTACTAATGGAAGCCGTTAATTTACGCAATGCTTGCGACATCAAACGAGCATGTAATCCCATTTTAGAGTCTCCCATTTCACCTTCAATCTCACTCTTTGGTGTCAATGCAGCTACCGAGTCAATCACAACAATATCAATAGCACCAGAACGGATTAAGTTATCAGCAATTTCTAAGGCTTGCTCTCCATGATCTGGTTGTGAGATAATTAAATTATCAATATCAACTCCTAACTTTTCAGCATAAAAACGATCAAAAGCGTGCTCTGCATCAATAAAAGCAGCAATTCCTCCTTTTTTCTGAGCTTCTGCCATGGCGTGTAAGGTCAAGGTTGTTTTACCAGAAGATTCAGGACCAAAAATTTCAATGACTCTTCCTCTTGGGTATCCACCAACTCCTAAGGCAATATCTAAACCAAGTGATCCAGAAGATATTGTATCAACTTCTTCTACAATAGTATCACCTAATTTCATTACAGAACCTTTTCCGTAGGTTTTGTCTAATTTGTCTAAGGTAAGTTTTAACGCTTTTAATTTTGCTTCTTTTTCTTTATCTGAACTCATTATGTCAATTTTCTATTAATTTGAACGATGCTAAATTACTATTTCTTTTCCCTGAAAACAATTTGCGATTTCTCATTTTCAATAAATCCACCTAAAAAATTTTACAATTTGACGCAACCTTTTTAAAAAATGGACATCTATCTAGTAAAATTGCTTAAAAAAATGAGAATTTTAAACAGATTTATTTACAACACACGAGATAATGCTTCGGTTCCATTATTCGGGAATTGCAGGCTTGACGGTGGCTAGCTTCATTGTTGATTCTATTCTTCAATAGAAAAATTGAATATTAACAATGAATTAGCTAGTAAAAGTGCTTCTGTCCACATAGGAGCACTTTTATTTTTCCTGTAGTTGCAGTAAAAAGTTATTTTAAGCATTCAAAAACATGCTTTTTTCCCTTCTTTCCATCTATTTTTCTGGAACAATTTTCCCCAAAAACATCCAAAACAAGCGTATCTGTTTTAATTATTTTTCCTCTTGTTGAAAACTAAAGTACACCATTTGTTTTAGTAATTGTAAATAAACTTTGTAAGCGTCGTATTTTTCTAATAAGCGTTATTTTTTAGCATAAAATGTGGTAGTTAAGACAAAAAATGTACTTTTGTCGAAAATATTCACTTTAACTTAAAAATTGATATAGCATGCAACTGTACAATAAATTAAGTGCAAAGGAAAGAGCAGAACTTATCGAGAAAGCCGGTAAAGATCGTATGACGATTTCTTTCTATAAATACGCACACATCGGAAATCCAGAAATTTTACGAAATCACTTATTCATTAACTGGGACAATATCGGCGTTCTAGGAAGAATTTATGTGTCTTATGAAGGCATCAACGCACAACTTTCTGTGCCTGCTGAAAACTTTAATACATTTAAAGAGCATTTAGATACAATTTCATTTTTAGAAAATGTACGATTAAATGTAGCGATTGAGCAAGATAATAAGTCGTTCCTTAAGCTAAAAGTGAAAGTAAGAGATAAGATTGTAGCAGACGGATTGAATGACGAAAGCTTTGATGTAACTGATAAAGGAACACACGTAGCTGCCGCTAAATTTAATGATTTACTAGATGATGAAAATACAATTTTGGTAGATATGCGAAACCATTACGAAAGTGAAATTGGTCATTTTCAAGGAGCTATCACGCCAGATGTAGACACATTTAGAGAATCATTACCAATTATAGAAGACAACTTAAAAGAACACAAAGAAGATAAAAACCTTGTTATGTATTGTACAGGTGGAATTCGTTGTGAAAAAGCCAGTGCCTACTTTAAACACAAAGGTTTTAAAAATGTGTATCAACTTGAAGGCGGAATTATCAATTATGCACGTCAGGTAGAAGCGCAAAACCTAGAAAATAAATTTATAGGTAAAAACTTCGTGTTCGATCACCGAAGAGGTGAACGAATTTCAAATCATATCATTGCCAATTGTCATCAATGTGGAAAACCATGTGATACACATGTAAACTGTGCAAACCAAGCCTGTCATTTACTCTTTATCCAATGTGAAGACTGTGCCAAAAAGATGGATGGTTGCTGCTCTAGTGATTGCAAATCTATATATAATTTGCCAATGGCTAGACAAAAAGAGCTTCGAAAAGGGAAAGAAGTTAGCAACAAAATCTTTAAAAAAGGACGCTCGGAAGTATTGAAGTATAAAAAGTAGATTTTCGATGCTACAGAAATAATCCTATCTTTACATTTTTAGAGAAAGAATACAAACCCTACGTCTGCATTCCCGAATAGCAGATTCTATATATAAAAATATGAGTTGTAACAGTTGTTCAACTGGTAAAGATGGTCAACCAAGAGGCTGTAAAAACAACGGTACTTGTGGCACTGATAGCTGTAATAAGCTAACGGTATTTAATTGGTTATCAAATATGTCGTTGCCTAGCAATCAAACCCCATTTGATTGTATTGAGGTGCGCTTTAAAAACAGTAGAAAGCATTTTTATAGAAATACAGAAAACTTAACCCTAAGTATTGGAGATATTGTAGCTACCGAAGCTTCTCCAGGACATGATGTGGGTATAGTAACGCTTACGGGCGAATTGGTGCGTGTACAAATGCGCAAGAAAAAAATAAGCCCAGAAAGTGAAGAAATAAAAAAAGTATACAGAAAAGCATCACAAAAAGATATTGATGTTTGGTCGCGTGCACGCGATAGAGAAGAAGCGATCAAAAAACGTTCACGCGAGTTGGCTATTGCACTTGGTTTGCAAATGAAAATCTCAGATGTAGAGTTTCAAGGAGATGGATCTAAAGCTACCTTTTATTATACTGCGGATGATCGTGTAGATTTCCGTCAGTTAATTAAAGATATGGCAAAAGCCTTTAGCATTCGTATAGAAATGCGCCAAATAGGTTTTCGTCAAGAAGCAGCGCGCTTGGGCGGAATTGGATCTTGTGGACGCGAATTATGTTGTTCCACTTGGTTGACAGATTTTCGTTCTGTAAATACGGCTGCAGCCAGATACCAGCAACTTTCCTTAAATCCTCAAAAACTAGCAGGACAATGTGGAAAGTTAAAATGCTGTTTGAATTTTGAATTAGATGCGTATTTAGAAGCATTACAACAGTTTCCAAAAAGCGACGTAAAACTCTACACAGAAAAAGGAACTGCAGTTTGCCAAAAAACAGATATCTTTAAAGGATATATTTGGTATGCATACGAAGGTGAATGGATGAATTGGCATAAACTTACAACTGAGCAAGCCAATGAAATCATTGAACTCAATACAAAAAAAGAAAAAGTCATAAGTTTGGAAGAATATGCTTTAGAACTTATGGAAGAAGATACTAAAACAAACTTTGAAAACGTTGTAGGACAAGATAGCCTTACACGATTTGATAAGAAACCCACTCGAAATCGAAAAAGAAGAGGCGTACAAAACAAGAAAAAGCGTAGAAACAACAATGCCAAAGCTGGCGCAACTGTAAAAAACAACAATAATAACAATCAAAAACAAAAAGCAGGAAACGCAGGCAAAAAAGGCAACAGCAGTGGAAAAAACAATCCTCGTAACAAAAATAACAATAGAGCCAAACAACAAGGTGATACTGCTAGAGGACCAAAAAACACTGGAAACAAGAATAACAACAGACGTAAAAAATCGAACAAAAATGCAAAGCCCAAATAAATACGCATTTTTAGTATGTATTCTTTCTATACTACTATTCATTTCTTGTGATGGCAATCGTGTCTATGATCAATATGTTTCCACAGGAACATCTTGGGAAAAGAACACTCCTTTACATTTCAAATTCCAACAGCCAGATAGTACAAGCAATTACAATTTGTTTGTCAACGTAAGAAATACGAACGAATATGAGTTTCGTAACTTATTTCTTATTGTAAACATGAACTTTCCAAATGGGAATGTTGTTACAGATACCTTAGAGTATGAAATGGCAGCACCTGACGGAAAATGGCTTGGTACAGGTATGACAACTAAGGAAAGTAAACTTTGGTACAAAGAAAATGTGCGTTTTCCTTTCAAAGGAACCTACGAAATCACCATACAGCAAGCCATGCGAAAAATCAATGAATCTCAAGGAATCCAAAGCTTAAAGGGAATCTCAGAGGTTGGCTTTAGAATCGAAAAAAATTAGTGCAAACAACGTATTGAAATGACAAAAAAGCAAGTCAAAAAGCAAGAAAAAAAACCTACTAAATTTAGAAAATTCATCAAATGGTTTTGGATTGTATTTGCAGGCGGAATCGCAAGTATATTCTTATTATTCTTATTAGCTTCATGGGGATTTTTAGGAGAAATGCCATCTTTTGAAATCCTAGAAAATCCGCAAACAAATCTAGCATCACAAGTAATTTCTGCCGATGGAAAAGTATTGGGGAAATATTATTTAAAAGATAACAGAACACCTGTTGATTATAAGGAACTACCGAAAGATTTAGTAAATGCCTTAATTGCAACCGAAGATGCACGTTTCCACGACCATTCTGGAATTGATGTACGTGGAACGATAAGAGCATTTGCTTACTTAGGAAAAAACGGTGGAGCAAGTACCATTTCGCAGCAGTTGGCACGACAATTATTTGTAGGTGTCCGATCAAGAAATATATTTGAAGCTGGTATCCAAAAAATCAAAGAATGGGTAATCGCTACACGTTTAGAGCGTCAGTATACCAAAGAAGAAATCATTGCGATGTACTTCAATATCTACGACTTTGGAAACAATGCAGATGGAATTCGTTCAGGAGCGCGTATTTACTTTGGAAAAGAACCGCAAGACTTAAAAATTGAAGAATCGGCTATGTTGGTGGGAATGTTTAAAAACTCATCGTTATACAATCCTAGAAGATGGCCAGATAAGGTAAAGAAAAGAAGAGATGTCGTATTAGCGCAAATGTATAAATACGAGTATATTACAGAAGCGGTAAAAGATTCGCTTCAAAAATTACCCTTAGGTTTAAACTATACACCTGAATCACACAATGAAGGTTTGGGAACGTATTTTAGAGAACATTTAAAAGATTTTCTTAAAAAATGGGTAAAAGACAATCCAAAAGAAAATCGCGATAAGTACAATATCTATCTTGATGGATTAAAAATTTATACCACGATAGATTCGCGCATGCAAAAATATGCTGAAGAAGCCGTAGAAGAGCACATGAAAAAATTGCAGGCAGAATTCTATCACCAAAACACTAAAAAGCGTAACAAAAATGCGCCATTTGCCAGAGATGTAGAGAAAAACACGATTGAAACTGTTATCGATAGATCAATTAGAAGTTCAGAGCGCTGGAGAGTAATGAAAAGTGAAGGAAAATCGGAAGATGAAATCTACGCTTCGTTTGATAGAAAAACACCTATGACGGTATTTTCTTGGAAAAACAAAAACGAGCGTATTGATACCATCATGACTCCGCGTGATTCTATGTTGTATTCAAAATTCTTTTTGCGTGCTAGTTTTATGTCATTAGAACCACAATCAGGTCAAGTAAAAGCATGGGTTGGTGGAATCAACTACCGAAACTTTAAATATGATATGGTACGACAAGGAAAACGTCAAATAGGTTCTACATTCAAGCCTTTTGTATATGCTACAGCTATTGACCAGTTACACTTATCGCCATGCGACTCTATGCCAAATGGACCATACTGTATAGAAGAAGGAAAATACGGTTTGTTAGAACCATGGTGTCCTAAAAACTCTGACGGTAAATATGAAGGTATGCGAACGTTAAAAGGCTCATTGGCTAGTTCGGTAAATACAGTTACTGCGCGTTTGATGGATAAAGTAGGTCCTGTAAATGTTCGTTCATTAGCACAACGATTAGGTGTTGAATCAGAAATACCAGAAGCACCATCGATCGCTTTAGGAACTCCAGACATTTCTTTATATGAAATGCTGGGTGCTTATGGAACTTTTGTAAATAAAGGAGTGTATGTAAAACCTGTAATTGTAACGCGTATTGAAGACAAAAACGGAACGATCTTATACGAATTTGTACCAGAAACCAAAGATGTATTAAGTGAGGAAGTAGCATATACTGTTGTCAACTTAATGCAAGGTGTAACTGAGAGTGGTTCAGGAAGAAGATTGCGTCACAAATCAATGGCAAAAACTGCTTTGTATAAAGAAATTATGACTGGATATCCGTACGAATTCAAAAATCCAATCGCAGGAAAAACAGGAACTACGCAAAACAACAGTGATGGTTGGTTTATTGGAATGGTACCTAATCTAATTTCTGGAGCTTGGGTAGGTGGTGAAGATCGTCAAATACGTTTTGCATCAACAGCATATGGACAAGGAGCTTCTATGGCATTGCCGATTTGGGGATTGTTTATGAAAAAATGTTATGCAGATAAATCCTTATCAGTATCGAGTGATAAATTCCCGGAACCTGAAGAAGAAATGACCATCAATGTAGATTGTTCTAAAACAACAAAGAAAACAGATTCTAAAGGCGATGAACCAGATGATGACAACTTAGATGGTATTGATTTCGATTAAGCTTAAATTATTCTGAAAAAACAGAAACATCTTTTAAAAATTTCGTAATTTTCAGTCAAAATATTGATTGATGATTAATAAAAAGATAAATTCAGTAGAAGCCGCAGTAGCAGGTGTTACCGATAATATGACACTAATGCTAGGCGGTTTTGGATTGTGCGGAATTCCCGAAAATGCAATTGCGGAATTGGTAAAGCTTGGCGCAAAGAATCTTACGTGTATTTCAAACAATGCAGGTGTAGATGATTTTGGTCTTGGCTTATTGCTGCAACAACGCCAAATTAAAAAAATGATTTCTTCGTATGTAGGCGAAAATGATGAGTTTGAACGTCAAATGTTATCAGGTGAATTAGAAGTAGAATTGACTCCACAAGGAACACTTGCCGAAAAATGTAGAGCAGCACAAGCTGGTTTCCCTGCATTCTACACACCAGCAGGTTACGGAACAGAAGTAGCTGAAGGAAAAGAATCGAGAGAATTTAACGGAAAAATGCACATCTTAGAAAAAGCCTATGAAGCAGATTTTGCTTTTGTAAAGGCCTGGAAAGGTGATGAAGCTGGGAATTTAATTTTTAAAGGAACGGCTCGAAACTTTAATCCATGTATGTGTGGTGCGGCAAAAATTACAGTTGCTGAGGTAGAAGAATTGGTGCCTGTGGGCGAATTGGATCCTAATCAAATTCATATTCCCGGAATCTTTGTGCAACGAATTTTTCAAGGAGAAAAGTATGAGAAACGAATTGAACAGCGTACAGTACGTCCGCGTTAATGAACCAATTGTTTAATTTACCAATGTACTAAATGTTCGGTATTTGATGAAAAATGTTGTAGTAGAAAAGTCAATTGAAGTTGCATTGTTAATTATAGAATATTGTGAAAAATTAGAAGTAAGTAAAAAATTCGTTATTTCTGGGCAACTTTTAAAATCTGGAACAAGCATAGGTGCTAATATTAAAGAAGCTCAAAATGCTGAAAGCAGAGCAGATTTTATTCATAAAATGAAGATAGCAGCAAAAGAATTGGAAGAAACAAAATATTGGTTGCGCTTATGTGAACAATCAAAAAATTACCCAACAGACACTATTTTAGTTAATAAAGTAAGAGAATTGGGGTTAATCATTTATAAAATATTAAGTTCAAGTATCAAAAAGTAACAATTGATACATTGGTAAATTAAAAAATTGATACATTAGATATGTTGGATAAAAACGGAATCGCAAAAAGAATCGCAAAAGAAGTAAAAGATGGTTACTATGTAAATCTGGGAATCGGAATTCCTACGCTAGTTGCTAATTTTGTGAGAGATGATATAGAAGTAGAATTTCAAAGTGAAAATGGAGTTTTAGGCATGGGACCTTTTCCTTTTGATGGAGAAGAAGATGCTGATATTATCAATGCAGGAAAACAAACTATCACAACCTTACCAGGTGCAAGTTTTTTTGATTCAGCATTCAGTTTTGCTATGATTCGAGGAAAACATGTCGATTTAACGATACTAGGAGCCATGGAAGTTGCTGAAAATGGAGATATTGCCAATTGGAAAATCCCAGGGAAAATGGTAAAAGGAATGGGTGGTGCTATGGATTTGGTGGCATCTGCAGAAAATATCATTGTGGCGATGATGCATACAAACAAACGAGGCGAATCAAAATTACTTAAAAAATGCTCATTACCACTTACTGGAGTTGGCTGTGTAAAGAAAATAGTAACAAACTTAGCTGTTTTAAGTGTAACACCAGATGGATTTGAACTTCTTGAAAGAGCACCAGGAGTTTCTGTTGAAGAAATAGAAAAGGCTACAGAAGGAAATTTAATAATTAAAGGCGAAATACCTGAAATGCAATTAGATTAATATTGTATATCACGTAAAATAACACACTAAAAAATGTCATATTCTCAAAAATATGACATTTTTTTATGAAATTATCAATAATTAGATTCATTCTATATAGTCTACAAAGGAAGTAGGTAATAGTCAGATTATCAGATAATTAAATAATTAATAATTTCTATAGAAACACGAAGGTTTTCGTAAATTATATCAAAAAAATAAGTATTTTGACGTAAAATTCATAAAAATTTAACACATTTGTTGCGTTTTTGACAACATGTCGGAAATAAATTGGCTAATCAAATACTTAATTTTTATGAAAAAACAAATTACTCTTCTTTTGTTGAGTTTTTTATTTGTTGGGATGCTCTCTGCGCAAGATCGAGAGTGTGCAACTATGGAAAACTTAGAGTACAGAAAACAACTTAATCCGCGGTTGGAGCAACGGATGCAAGAAATTGAAAACTTCACAAGACAGCGCCTTCAAGATGGAATTTCTAAAAGTATTTCAGGAAATGTAATTACTATTCCGGTAGTTGTCCATGTTCTTTACACGAATTCTACAAATAACATTAGTGAAGCGCAGATTCAATCGCAAATAGATGTTATAAATGAGGATTTTAGAAGAACGAACCCTGATGCAGATAACAGATGGTCACAAGCAGCTGATACTGAAATTCAATTTTGTTTAGTAACTGTAGACCCTAATGGAAATGCAACAACAGGAATTACCAGAAAAGCAGTTACCAGAACTGATTGGGGAACGAGTGATGACATGAAGAGATCTTCTCGAGGAGGAGTTGATCCATGGAATACTGCAGAGTATTTAAACATGTGGGTTGTACCTCGAATGACTAGTGGAGGAAGAACTATTTTAGGATATGCACAATTCCCTGGAGGAAACGCAGCTACTGATGGTGTAGTAATGGCATACAATTATTTTGGTAGAGTTGGAAATGTATCGGCACCATTTGATGGAGGAAGAACTACAACTCACGAAATAGGACATTACTTAAACTTAAGACATATTTGGGGAGATGCTAACTGTGGAAATGATTTCGTATCAGATACACCAACGCAACAAGCACCTTCAAGTGGATGTCCAACAAACAATGTTTCTTGTGGGTCTACGGATATGGTACAAAACTACATGGATTACTCAAATGATTCATGTATGAACTTATTTACACAAGGTCAAAAAGCACGTATGCGTGCTGTATTAGATGTTGGAGGAGCAAGAAGAAGCTTAGCATTATCTGACAAATGTAGTTCTACGCCACCGCCACCACCAACATGTGATGATGGAATTCAAAATGGAGATGAAACAGGAATTGACTGTGGAGGTTCGTCATGTGCACCTTGTCAATCTGGTTGTTCAGAAAATGAAGTAACACTAAGCATTACATTTGATAATTACCCTGAAGAAACTTCTTGGTCTCTTGTTACTGATGGAGGAACTACAGTTGCATCTGGAAACTACTCAACAGCTAACCCAGATGGATCAACAGTAACAGAAACATTATGTTTACCAAATGACTGCTACACATTTACAATCAATGATTCATACGGAGACGGAATTTGCTGTACGTATGGTAACGGATCGTACACATTAACAGGGCCAGACGGACAAATTAAGTCTGGAGGAAGCTTTGGATCATCTGAAGCAACAGACTTCTGTTTAGGAAGCACGCCACCGCCACCACCAACATGTGATGATGGAATTCAAAATGGTGATGAAACAGGAATTGACTGTGGAGGTTCATCTTGTGCACCATGTCAAACAGGAGGTAACACAGTATTACATGAAGGTTTCTTTGAAACTGGATGGGATGGATGGCAAGACGGAGGAAGCGATTGTTTCCGTTACTCAGGATCACGTTCTTACGAAGGATCGTACTCTATCCGTTTACGTGACAACTCAGGAACTGCATCAGCAATGACCTCTGAAGCATTTGACTTAAGAGGATTTGATCAAGTAGAATTCAAGTTGTATTTCTATCCAAACTCTATGGAAAATGGAGAAGATTTCTGGATTCGTTATTACAATGGTTCTTCTTGGAGTACTGTAGCAACGTATGCTAGCGGAAGCAGCTTTACAAACGGAAGCTTCTATTCGGCAACTGTAACCTTAAATAGTTCAGATGTAAACTTTGCTTCAAATGCACGATTCAGAGTACAGTGTGATGCAAGTGCTAATGCAGATCAAGTATACATTGATCAAGTAACCGTTACAGGTATCAATGGAGCTAGAGCAATAAGAACTGCAGGAAATAGTATACAAGCTTTACGTTCTGGACCGCAAAGTTCATCAAATGGTGATAACTTAATTACGCCAACAATCACACGTGGTGATATTACGGTGAACTTGGCAAGCTACAACTTAAACTCATCATACAGAATCTTGAATTTACTGGGTCAAACAGTAAAATCAGGAACATTGAAAGATGGAAGATTACATGTAGGTGAATTAAAATCTGGAGTATACTTACTAGAAGTGAGTGATGAAGAAGAACAAATCATTCAGAAATTCGTAAAACAGTAAACCCTAACTTCTAAATACACTTTATAAAAGTGAAAACTCCCAAGTGAAAGCTTGGGAGTTTTTTTATTTTAAAGATTGTCAAATAACAAAAGCGGTCTCACTACGTATAGTGAGTCCCGCTTTGTTCAACTAAAAAACAGCATTACCTTAAAGATTCCCCAATCCAACGTGATACTTACTATCATTGCTGTTTTTTAGTATACTAACCAACCTAACCTAATTTTTATAGCGTTTGCTTCAAAAAATCTGAAACCGTTCCTCCTGTTTTTCTTTGAAATGCTTTTGAGAATGATTCCCTATTACTAAAACCTGCTTCTTTTGCCATAGCTTGTACGGTGTAATTTCGATAATTCGTATGTTTTTTTAATCTTTCAATGCTGTATTGAATTCGCA
>NZ_JAKVBC010000070.1 GCF_022447245.1 Kordia sp.
CTCTACCATATGCAAATATCTCTGTCATGTATTTTAGTTTCTGAGTATTGTTTTTTGTAATTTGAATTTTAATGTTGTAGTTCTATGTTTTAGTATAAGTTGTGATGTTTCGCATTGAGTAGCTCCAAAAGTCGAGGCACTTCACCAATGAAGTAATTTGGTATTGAAGGATTGGTTTCAATTTTTTCAAATACTGTCGGAAGCGAAATACCTCCTTTCAAATATTCTTTTATTAGCTTCCTTACCTTTTCATCAGCATTTAGAGTTTTTCGGCGCTTTCCTGCTTCAGCAATCCTTTTTGCCTTTCTATTTTCTAAGTTGCTTTCTCTTTTTTGACTCGCTTTAAGCCATTTGAGTGTATAGGCAAAACCTCCTTCTTTTGCTAGTTTTCTAGTCGGGTCAAAATAAATACTTGGATAATGTATTGGGTAATCTTTCTTTTTTCTGAAGAAGCGTTTTGAACGATTTATTCTGTAAAGTAAACAGTCAAATTCAACCATTAAAGTGAGTTTACTAGGAATAGAACCGTTGCTATTCAATAAAAATTCATCAAATATGGCTTGATAAGCCAACATCCAACTACCTGCAAATACAGCATGATTTTTCCATATTGGTGCTGCTATTTTGATAAATTGTTGAAGTAAAAGAATTCTAAATTCTTCTCTGGCCATGGCTCCATTATTTGCTTCTGACTCATATCGTTTTCTATTGTTAGTTGCATGAAAAACATAATTAGAGTAAGTTCCATTGGTTAATGCTTCGACCATATCATGTCTATCAAGTATTTGTTCGCGTAAATGCTCAGAAAGCAAATTTTTGCCGCCGCCGCTGGTTTTTTGTCCTTGTTTTACAGGATCATTTTTTTTAGGTCTATCGGGCAGAGTGTTCTTGTGAAGGCTCATGTCATTGCTTCCATTAGAAGCAATATTAGAAATATCAAAAATTGTAGATTTTTGTCCTTTAGCAAAGGAATGGTTATCAACATTCCCTTCTTTCTTTATATTTTCTTTGAATATTGAACAGGTAACTTCATCTTTATTAGGAAATTTTTTCCTTAAAAATGAGTTAACGTACTGATTTTCAGAAACGGATGTTTTTTGATCAGATAGCACCAAAATTTTGTTTGATATATGAAATTTTACAGGCTTTTTTGTGCCGTGAAAACTGTAATTATAGATTACTCCAGTATCTCTTAGTCGGTAAATATGATTGCGTATAGTTCTATCTGTGTATAATATTCTTGGAATTCCTTCTTTCTTTAGATGAGCGATTTGAGTTGAAGTAACACGAGCTTTTTGATACGAAATTTTTAAGTCTGAGCTTAAAGACTCTAAATGTATGGTTAATGAATTTATTTGCTCGCTGTATATCCAAAGTATAACTTCAAATATCCTTTCTTGTGGCTGTTTTAGCTTCATATACTTCCTTTTCTTTAAAAGGAGCATATTTCCGTTTTTGTCTTCTACAAGGTTGTTATATTCTTTGGTTGAAAGCCATTTTATATGGTTGCCTTGATGTGTTGTGTCTTCAAAATTGTCGAAAGCTGTTTTTGCATGTACCTGTAATTGGTTGGTTTCAACAAATTCAGCAACACTTTTATTGTATTGATCAACACTTTTGTTTAGTGTATCAACACTTTTATTGTATTGATCAACAAAAATTCTGTAATTCTGAAGCATTGTAGCTCTTTCGGACGGTCCTATCTTTGCTCTATATATATCTGAAGAAATTGTATCTGAAATGACCATACCATCAGCAGTTGATCTATTTTCGACTAACTGGAAACCGTTGCATGTTGTTTTGTTATTCGTTTCCATATAGTTTGAATTTTAATTCATAACTGGCTTCGTTATTACTCCTGGAAGCTATGTAAGTGGATATTTCATTTTTGTTTATTTTATCTGCGAAGATTTCAAATAACAAATTGTGAAATTCTATTTGGTCGGCTACTAAAAGTTCTGGATCTTCCGTATAGAGAATATCCACAAAAACTTGTAGCTGTTCTGGTTTCACAAAAAACTGAATTGTTTTAATCGTAGGAAGATCATGCATCTTATTAAAAATGCGCATTTCGTGGTCGGCAAACCCATATTGCTCAACTCCATAAGGGGAAATTAGGAGCTGTGCAATGGGCTTGATTAATTGTGTATTAATCATAGAAATTATTATAGCGAGTTGTTTATGAGAAGACAAGGGCAATTCAATGCCCTTGAATTCACTGAAAATAGATAGACTAGCTATCGGTATAGAGTATCTTTAGTTTTTGGTTAACTCGGAACGGCCATCCTAGCATTTTAAACCGTTCCGATAACTAAACATCAACCAAAAAAATTATTTGTATTTATCTAAAGTCTTTTTTGCGACTACTTTTCCATTGGGTAAAGCAACATATCCTTTTTTCAGTACTCCATTTTTTGTATATGCTATTTTACGTTGATCAGGGAAGTTATGCTCCAAATCCAATCGTTTGTATTTCAATAAAATGCTTGACATAATTCTGTTGATTTTTGTTGATTTCTGTTGATTTCTGTTGATTTCTGTTGATGTTTTTGTTGATTTGTATTATTTTTGAATCAATTGAAAGAACTTATCCTAGCAGAAGGTTCTTACTAATTATTATAGCACAGAAGCCGGGTATTACTCGGTTTCTTTTTTTATAGTACTCTTATGAGCGAAACCATACCCGATAATTGTCCCTATTAGTACACCAAAAATTACAGTTGGTATGAGTAAATTGATTTCTTCATATATGATTTCTGCCATTTTAAATATCTTTTAAATTTTTAAGCGTCGGAAGTATTCAAAACCCCCATTTTGATCAATAAATATATTGCGTTCCGACGCTTTACTATTTTTAAATTATTTAGCTAGCGCTTCGTAACTTTTTAAACTCTTCATAGGCATGCCTAGTAACTCTGTGATCTCTCAATCCTATTTTTTCAGATTTCAAAAAGAGTTGCTTGTTACCTTTTTTCACACCATTATTAATCCAATTTAGTACTGTAGGTGTTGAACAATTTTCAATTTTAGCAATTTGAGAAGGTGTTAACTTTTCATCTTTGCTTTTTAATACACTATACGCTTCAATAGCAACTTTTGCTCCTTTTTCAGAAGCTTTTTCTAGTAACACCTGAAGGATATCAATCTTCATTATTATAGTATCTCCTACTTGTGCAATATCATTTGTCATAGCTTTGAAGTTTTTCTGAAACATTAAGGTTGTTTTCTGCATCATTAATGAAAGCTTTTTTTAAGCACTCATAATATTCTTGAATCTTACTATCTGAAAACTCTTTTCCTGCTGAATTTCTATTCTTTAAAACGTATTCATAATTACGACTTGATTTACCTGTAAGTTTAATTGCTTCAGATATGATAACAGGTGAAGAAATACTATCCAGCAAAACAAATTTTTCGTGTATATTTAACTCATCAAAATCAACAGGTAGTGTCTTATTTGTTTTGACTATTTTTTGAGCTATTTGATCGTTTACTGCCATTTTTTTGATAAAAAAACCTTATGTTTGTTCGTATTATTAGAACAAAACTACAAACAATTTTCTTAAGTACAAGCAATTTTCTTAATTATTTGAAAAAAATTTTGAATTATGTTAGATATATCTGAAAGAATCAAACACATTATGAGCTTAAATAATATGTCTATTAATGAGTTTGAAAAAAAGATTAATGTTTCAAATAATACTATTGGTTCTGCAATAAGACGAAAATCTGAATTTAAGAGTGATGTGCTTAATAAAGTACTTGATACTTTTCCAAATATAAATCCCATTTGGCTTTTAACTGGAAAAGGAAGCATACAATCTAATAATGAATCAGAATACTTAACAAAAGAAAAAATCCCAAATTTGATCAATTTTCTGTTAGATAATCATGAAATTCTAATTAAAAGCGAAGCATATAAAAATTACATTAAAACGTCTATGGAATATCTTTATGCAGATGATGAGAGAGAAAAGAAAAAAGATGCTTTGGATAAATTAAGAAAAATTGCTTTAAAAAAATTGGGGAAATAGTTAGTTAATTATTTTAAAACAACAACTTTTTGAAGTGAATGAAAATTATTTCTAATCACAAAAACATTTCATTGAATATAGTATTTAACTCTGGTTTAGTGTAGTATTGTGGGTCTTGCTCTAAAATCTCAAGTAAAGTTTCAGCTTCAACTCTACTTTTTCTTTCATTTAAGTGTACCCTATTTATCTCATTAAATTTATCTTTAATTCTTTTGAGGACCTCTTTTTCTGCTTCCTCGTTGGAACTAGTATTAAAATCAATTTCTTGATCTTCATTAGTGTATTTTCGTCTACGTAAAATTTTGAAAAGTTGTTTTAAAATATCCATAGCATCTAAATATTTTTAACTACTTCCATAAAGTCAGTATCAAATTCGTTGATTGATTCTTTTGTTGATTTATCACTTTCCAAAGGTTGACCTGTTTTTTCAGCAAAAACAGCTCTTACTGCTAGGTCATGATAATAAATAGTTTTAATTCTTTGAAGAAGTGATAACTGCTTCAAAATTATTTGATCTTTATAAGTGTAATACTTTACCAAAAAATAAGTGAAAACAGAAAATATTGATGCGCATACAATTGTTAGAATAATGTACTTATTCTTATTAAAATCATTTTGAGTCAAGAATATGAGATGAATAAACCAAAAAAAAGAGATTATTATTCCAGTAATGGAAACTAAATGGAATTTAACAGTACTTCCTCTTGAGAAATCATTATGTAAGGATTTACAACTAAAGAAGAAAAGTGCTGATACAAGCCCAAACACGAAAATCCAAAAATGAAAACTGTTACGTCCTCTAAAAGAATGCTCAAAATTTATAGCTCGCTTTTCATCATTTATGGCACCAATTTTTTCTTTTGATTTCGAAAGTAATTCTTTTACTGACGAATAATATTCTTCAATACTTATTGTTTTATTTTTCAATGCCTCTAAATATTCATTTTGAAGAGAGTTTCTATCGTTTATAGCTAATTTATAAGCTGCATTATTTTCAGCTAATTTGGGAGACTTGGCACTAAAAAAAATGTGAAACAAAGACATAGTTACGATCAAAAACATAACTATGCCCTTTAATATCGCTATGGCTTTATTCTTCCCTGTAGTCTTCATCGTCGATTGTTCCATCATCTTTTGGGTCGACTGTTTGTAATTCATATTCAAATTGTTGCTCTTCTGTTAAATCTGTTTGATCTGTACAACTATTAAACATTAAAATTCCTAATAATAATACGCTTGCAAATAATACTTTTTTCATTGTGATTAAGATTTTAAATTAAACTAATGTAAAATTAGCTCTTAACACATTGTTCTTCAATACACTTGCGTATATTATTATAAACAAAATTTGTTTATAAAAGTTGTCCGAAAATTACACTTTTTTTTACTGTTATGAATGAACATTATCAATTATAAGGTAAAACCATAATAATTGTACAGATTAAACATATTAGGTGAAGGGATCGCCAATTTACGAAAAAAACAAAACCCTTTTTCCTAAAGATATATGAAATAAAAAAAAGTTAATAAGCGTTACAAATTAACTGACTTAATTCAATTTTATTTTGAATTCGACAAAAAAGGGGAAAATTCCCT
>NZ_JAKVBC010000071.1 GCF_022447245.1 Kordia sp.
AGAGAAAATAAAGACCATCAAGAAGCTATAACTACTATGTCTCTTGGATTATTTGCGCTTGGACCAGCGGGTTCAGGCTCAATGTGGGGAGCTAATGTTGGGATGTCTCAAATTTCATTTAGAAGCTTCAATTATAAACCAATGTATTATGATGGGAGTGTTAAATCTTTTCCTCGTCCATCAACAATGAGTTTGAATAATCCGAACTCTTTCAGAGGAGTTAATCCCAAAATAGTTGAGTCATATTTGACAAGTAATGGTTGGAAAGGTGTGTCAACTAATCCAAATAAGTTGTATAATGCAGGGATAAGGTTAACCAATGGAGTTAGAGGCGAACAGATAAGAATTATGCCTGGAGGTAAAACAAGATCTGTTCAAGTAAAACAAGGTCCACATATGATAATATCCATGAATGGGAATAAAACTGTAATTCCTTTAAAAGGAAATCCAACTTTAAAATAATTATATATGAAAATAGATAAATTAAAAGAACTCATTCTTGATAGTATAATTGATGATTTTTATAATTTATGGGAACCATATAGTGAGTTGAAAGAATACTTTTTGGATGATGTATTGACTGAAGAAGTATTTAAAAAAAAATTTATAAATAATTTTATAGAGCTTTTACATGACAATTTGATAGATGTATATGTTGGAATTTCTTTCTCTGGGGAAGAGAAAAAAGTTCAATTTCCTCATGAAACATTTCTTGATCATTTACTAGAAGAATGGAAGTCTAAAGGAGCTAAAGAGATACGTTTCATTACCTCCCAAGCTGGCGCTAGAATGTCCCCTAGATGGCGCTAGTATGTCCGCGACTGAGTGAGCGCTACCGCTAGTTTTCAAAACTAGTGGCGGTAAGAGTAAGCAAAATACTAATTTTAATATAGAGAGAAGACAACCATAGTTTAGTTACTGTGGTTGTTTTTTTATTTATAAGCCAACCTCGTTTTGGCATCACGAATTAAGGCATCAAGATTATAGAGAATCGCGTTTTTATCTTGTATTGGTAATTGATTGATATCTTTTAATCTACGTAACATATCAGCGTCCTTAAAAAGTTCATCCGTATCAGCTTCACCAACTAAATATGCTACGGTAGTGTCTAATAGTTCAGCTAGGCGTTTTACAGCATCGATAGACGGATTTACATCATCACGCTCATACTTACCAATTACAGAATGATTAGTATTTAAAAGTTTAGCTACTTCATTTTGTGACAATCCTTTTTCTTTTCTACAATCGCGCAATCGCTTACCAAATGTACTCATAAGTATAGTAATAATGCTTATTTAAACAATATTGGCAAATATACTGTTCAAAAATGGAATAAAAAAGTGTGATTTGGTTTTGTAAAATGATTTACATATAGTAGTTTTGATGCAAATATGAACAAGTAATTATTTTGCCAATGCTCAACACTTCCAATTCCAACAACTACAATTACGTCACCAAGCACCTAGAAATCCACGTTTTGGGCGGACTCAAAGTCAACAAACTCGAAAGCATGCGCGTCACGTTGAGTTTGCAAAAGCCAAAACAACACAATGTGTTGCGTCATACCATAGACTTATACAACGACAACCAAGTAGAAAAGTTTGTCCGCAGAGTTGCCGAACGTTTAGAAATCGGCACGAGTGTGGTTCGTAAAACATTACAAGAACTCACAAAGGAACTAGAAAACTACCGTTTTTTATTGTTAGATAAAGCCGCAGAAGCAAGTAAATCGTATTACAAAGAACTTACCAAAAGCGAAGAACAAGAAGCGATAAGCTTCCTAAAACAGAAAGACTTACTAAGAATTACCAATGAACTCATTGGCAAAAGTGGTGTGATTGGAGAAGTCAACAACAGATTATTAATGTACTTGATCTTTACAAGCAGAAAAACAAACAATCCACTGCATTGCATCAGCTTGGGGAGTTCAGGAGTTGGAAAAACACATTTACAAAGCAAAGTAGCAGAACTTATTCCGGAAGAGGACAAAGTAGAAATTACCGTGTTATCCGCAAACGCCTTTTATTACTTTAACCGAACGGAATTGCAACACAAACTTATTTTAATCGAAGATTTAGACGGAGCGGAAAGTGTACTCTATCCATTACGGGAATTACAATCAAAGAAAAGAATTACCAAAACCGTTGTTCATAAAGACAGAAAAGGCACTACCAAAACCGTGCATCTAACAGTGGAAGGTCCCGTAAGCGTAGCAGGTTGTACGACCAAAGAAAGCGTGTATGAGGATAACAGCAATCGCAGTTTTTTACTTTACATAGATGAAAGTAGTGAACAAGATAAGCGTATCATGAATTACCAAAGACTTATAAGCGCAGGGAAATTAAACGAAGAATCACAACTGAAATCTGCAGAACTTCTACGAAATGTACAAAGAGTTTTAAAGCCCATAAGGGTTATCAATCGTTATGCAGAGTTTTTAGAACTTCCACAAAGTGTATTTAAACCACGAAGAACCAACAGTCATTATTTACAATTTATAGAAGCGATTACTTTCTACAAACAGTACCAAAGAGAACCATACTTTGATGAAATCACAGGCGAAGCGTACATAGAAACAGCAATCGAATATATACAAGAAGCCAACGAACTTATTATTGATGTGCTTTTACGCAAAAGTGATACACTCACTGGCGCATGCAGAAATCATTTAGAAAAGCTTAAAGGGTATTTAATAAATAATAACCAAACTACGTTTACCAATGCTGAAATCCGAAGAAATCTACGCATCAAAGAAAGTACATTACGAAACTACAATAAACAATTACTATCAGAGAATTATATACGTAGACTAAACAAAGCAAAAACAAAAAGCTATTGTTTTGAAGTCGTTGACATTAACGAATATATAAACCTTAAAGAGCAGATAAATAACGCATTAACTACTTGTCTGCATCGACTCGATGCCGTAAGTCGCAAGTAACTCGCAAGTAATATAGTTGCGA
Organism: Kordia sp.; assembly: GCF_022447245.1. Taxonomy (GTDB): domain Bacteria; phylum Bacteroidota; class Bacteroidia; order Flavobacteriales; family Flavobacteriaceae; genus Kordia. Next base: position 2,964 of record NZ_JAKVBC010000071.1, read on the forward strand.
ATCTAATAACAAGTAAATCAGATTGTTATAATAACTCGCAAAGAAGTCTCCAAAAACACATACCGCTGATGAAAAAATTAAAGCTACAAAACAAAGGTTATAAGCTGTTAGTCGCCAATTACAAAGAATGGTTAGACATTTTAGGTTACGCAGAAAGTACCGTATATCAACTACCAAATCACTTGCAAGAGTTTTTCTATTATGCAGAGTGTCACGGACATCATAATTTACAAAAGCTCACAACACAAACGGTAAAGGATTATTACAAGGAACTACAACAACGCAGCAATGATAGACAAGATGGCGGACTTAGTAAAAGCTATTTAAACAAACATCAACAGGCTTTAAAAAAGTTTAGTGAATATCTAAAACAGCATAATGTACAAACAAGATTTAATGTACATCTAAAAAATGAGGTCAATCCCACCGAAGAAAAACTCAATATTGCTACTCAGAGTGAAATACAACAGCTTTTTAAAGCAACAAATTATAGTCACAAAAAAGCTAAATACAGACTTAGAGACAGAGCCATTTTGGTAGTTTTATACAGTTGTGGTCTCAGAAGAAACGAAGCTGTCAGCTTGGATATTGGTGACTTAAATTTTGATAAGGAACGCATACACGTACGCAAAGGAAAAAATTACAAAGAACGTTTTGTACCCATCAATCGAAAGAATGCAGAAATCTTACAGGATTATCTATACGAATCACGCATTGAATTTAGCAGAGAAACCACTGGCGAAGCGTTATTTTTAAATCAAGTGGGAAATCGGTTGCAAGGCATGAGTTTTGCCAATCGCTTACAAGCCATTGTAAAAGCTACCGAAAATCCAGCGTTAATTGCTAAAAGACTTACGCCGCACAGTTTACGGCATAGTATTGCTACACATCTGTTAGCAAAAGAAGTTCCTATAGAAAACATCAAAACTTTTTTAGGACATAGTTCACTAGAATCTACACAAATTTATACGCACCTACTAAAAACCGTTGAAGATGAAAACTTATAAAACCTACTTAAGTACACAAAACTACAGCAAATCCACGATTACAAGTTATAACAATACCAAGGCAATTTTTGCCGATTGGTGCAATGCAAATGATACCAACCCAGAAACGATTGATTACAAAACGATATTACTGTACATCAAATATTTACAAGGTAACAACAACTCTCAAAAAACCATCAAACACAAACTAGGAAGTCTAAAAATCTATTTTAACTATTTAGTATCAGAAAGTTATAGGGCAGACAATCCTATAGAAAATATGAGGATTAAAGGTGTAAAACGTACGGTTACCTATAACCTTTTAGAGCCAGACGAACTAGAAGATTTATACTATAGTTTTGAAAGCGAAAATATCGCAGATATCTATCACAGATTATGCGCAAAACGCAATAAAGTTATTGTTGGCTTATTGGTATATCAAGGATTAAACACAACAGAACTGATACATTTAGAACTAGAGGATCTGCAGCTTTACAAAGGCAAAATCTACATCAAAAGCAGCGTACGAAGCAACAGCAGAACTTTGGAACTCAAATCCTGGCAAATCATAGAACTCTTAGAATACACAAAAGAAATTAGAGAGCAGATTGCACAACGTAATAAAGTAGAAAGCAATCGTTTGTTTGTACCGAATAATGCACGATTAGGAAATACAGTTCAGCATATTTTTAAGAAGTTAAAAAAAACGAATCACAAAGTAAAAAACGTCCATCAACTACGCGCTTCTGTCATTACAAACTGGCTTAAACAATACAATCTTAGAAAAGTACAAATCTTAGCAGGACACAAATACATTAGTTCTACAGAACGCTATCTGCAAGACGATTTAGAAGCCTTACATGATATGATTAACAACTTCCATCCTATCCAGTAACCATATGGCAATTACCTGCGATCTTAGTGTATTAAGTTCACAAAAATACAAACTGCTTACCATTCGTAGTAAAGCAGCAAATAGTTATCTACTGTTAGAATCTATTATTTACATTACATCTTGTGAAGGTTACAGTTGTTTTTATCTGGTAGACGGCTCACGTTATCAAAGCTGTCAAACTTTAAAAGAGTATGAAGTATTGTTAAGTAATGAAGGTTTTGTACGCATTAGTAAATCGTGTATCATCAATCGATTACACTTAAAACACTATGACATCTTAGCCAGAAAAGTACAAATGCACAACAATATTAAATTGACAGTAAGTGTTCGCAGAGTAAAATCCTTACGTTAAAAAACTCCGCGCCACCCAAATCCAGTCAGTTCGCCTGCTCACTTCTCTCTGTTTTTGGGTTGCTTACCAAACAGCCGCATCGCCAAAGCTATGTTTACATAACGTGGTCTTATAACTCTAAAGAGATTATAAGCACATTATGCAAAATAGCCGCCAATCCCACGCGCACAGCAGAACAAAACGAAAA
>NZ_JAKVBC010000072.1 GCF_022447245.1 Kordia sp.
GAACCATTCTTGTAGGTGACAGCCTTTGTGAATAAGCTCAATCCTAATATTTTATGTAATAATGTAATTTTCATTTTTCTTAGGGCTTAATTATTAAATGTTAATATCTTGTTTGTGTAAAATCAAGCGTTGCAGACCATCTTATATTTTCATTTGCAACTCCAACCACCTTTATTCCTACTTTTTTATTTGCCAAAGCACGTATGTAAGAACTATAAGATGCACTGCCAAAATTTCCAATAGATGGAATACTAACATCTGCTGTAGATCCGTTTACTCTTGAAATACCATTAGAATCAACAACTAAATTATATGTGCCATTATAGCTTTCTGATTTTGAAAAATCATCTTTCCAAGCTATTACAGAAACTGTAACTGTATAAGCGCTATTTTCAGGTAAAATAATTGAATTTGTACCATCTGTAGCAGACATAAATACACTTGATACATTTGTAGTATTTGCACCTAGTACTATTCTACAGTTTTGATACAATCCATTCTTTTCATCTGTTGACTTACCTCCAGATAAAACAAGCGCACCATTATGAAAACACTCTCCTCTTCTACCGAAACCTACAGAATCTTCTTTGGCATCAACTTCAGAACCGATTATTGAATCTCTCCCTATCCACAAGCATCCATTTCCATTTACTTTTAAATTCGTTCCTATAGCTCCAGAGTTATTCCCATCAACTTCTAAACCTTTACCTAATCCAACACAATTAAATGAATCGTTGTTGTTTCTTCCAATCCAAATTCCTGTACCTGTGGCAAAATGAAAAGAACCCCATTGTCGAATGTATGAACCACCTTCAATCGTATTATGTCCATTTCCTTTGAAAACAATAGAGTGATGTGAATTTACTTTTGAAGCTATTGCATTTACAGAATTGTCATACCCACTAGTATCTATCAAGAAAACATTTGCTTCAGGGTCTTCATTTTCTCCAAATACTGTAAATTCAACCAGACTTCCCTCTACTGGTGGTGTATTAAAAGTTATATTTATTGTATTAGTTCCATATCCTGAATTAACAGTGAATCCATTTCCATCACTGTAAGCTAGTATTGTTCCATCCGAAGGTCTTTTTATAATTGCTCTGGCATTCACAGTCGGTAAATTGTTTATAACAAATGGCGCTGTTATATTGTAAGTGCTAGTTGTCCCATCTCCTTGATAATGTTGAACATGTAACTCAATTCCTATGTAGTTGGGTTGCTGCTCAGTTCCTCCAAATAGATTACTCGAGCTTGTGCTTGCTTTTTTTATTATGTTTGATTCATAGGGAATGTTCACGCCAAACCCTAAAAAATTACTTAAAAGGTTCGCTGGAATTTGTTTTAAAGTTTCATCTGAAGCATCAATCGCTAAATGATGTAAGTTTTCATCAAATTCAGTTACAACTGTTGATGTTGTAGCCTCTTGTCTGTTGCTAAGTTCAGCTTCTAAAGCTGCCACTCTTTCTTCTAATGTTGGCATAATTTTCTTATATTTGAACTATGGATTTTCTATATCTTTTAATCGCTGTTTTTTTTATTGCTAAGTTTTTTATTCAAAACTCTGTAACTACTAAAAATGAATCTTATTTACATGAAAGTAGAAACTCAAAAACTACTATCGTAAATCAAGAAATACACAATCACCTTCATATATCTGATAAACAACTTAAAGAACTAACTGATAGAAACAAGTGATGTATTGTTTGTCAAATAAGCTCCGTTAATTGTTATTAAATTTATTCCTTGTAATCCTGTGTACAGGATTGATTTATCATTGTAAACATCATTTGCTAGTATCATTTTAAGTGTTGTTGCATACTCATTTAAGTCCTCTAGCTTTTCAGTTTCTGGATTATCTTCAATTGTATAAGAACTACCATCCATAAAAAAGATATCCTGCGCCGTTGCCATCTTTAACATGATATTTATACCTGTAGGCATAGCTGAAAATTTCATTTCATAATTTTCAAACACATCACTATCAATTAAGGTTGTATTTTGATCTGATTTATTAATAGTATTACCTCCATCTGGTGAATACTTGATCGGATCTTCCCACCTTAAGCGCATCATGTGTTGAATATTCCACGAATAGTTAATTTGATGATTCTTAGTGTTCTCATGAATAATCAAGCTTGTATTTTCGTGTTTTTGCTTCACATGAATTCTTTCACTAACAGCTGAAGTTTTTATATCTTCATCATTCCATGCCTCAATCTGAATTTGATAATATCCTTCTGGATAGTTATTGAAACTTACATCAAACTCATATACATTGTAATTGACTGAATTATATACTGATCGTACCTGTGTGTGTTGCGCTGTTGTATCTAAATAAGGTATGTCAAATATTAAAGCATATACTTCTTCATGATCTAGCCAAACAACAGAGTCAATAGTAATTTCTCCATGAATATCATCAACTATGTTTTTACCTGGAATTAACCAATAAGGGACATATTGTCGTAAATCATACGGAGCCATAGATGTATTCTCTGAAGAAAGGATACTTCCTTGCTTAAAGTAAATAGCTAACTTTCCATTACTACTTATTTTCTTTGCGGTTCTGTAGTCTTCAATGTTTAAGTTTTCAGTTCTTTTATGAATATCAAGTTCATCATGTTCTCCAATGGCATTAAATACCTTAACTCTGTGATTTTCGTAGCTACTTCTAAACTGTGTTCTAGTGGCATCGTCATTTTGAAATAATTGATAAAAATCTTTATTGTTTAGAATTGATTGTTCCTGATAACTCAAAGTGTTTGCTACTGTTTTTATGGTATATTCAAAGTTTACAACTTCAACAAATCTGTGTGAGTTGTATTTTGATATAAAAAAGTATGGTTCGACAGTATTAAGCATAGTTATTGAGTTACAGTTAAATTAGACGCTAATATTAGTTTCCATTTTCCAACTCCAGAAGGTTCTACAGATTCTATATAACCGTATTCGGTCTGTCCGTTCTCGTTAGTGAATTGCACTTTGCAGTAGAAATTTGGTATTTCTTGGCCGTTAAAATCTGTACAGCCCTTTATTTTTTGTAAAAGACTCTCATCGATTGCGTGTTCAAATTCTATTGTGTTTATTGAAAAAAGTGGATTGCCTAAATCCGAGTTTAAAAGATTAGCATTTTCTGTCACTGGACTTGCACCAATTAATTGAGTGGTCATAGAGCTGTTTGCTGTTGAACTACCAAACTTAAAACTTGAATTACTGTAGCTGTAGAGTGCAGTAGCTATAAGCCAATCATGGCGTTTTCTGTTATTTGCTGGTGAAAATCTTAAATTCTTAACAGTATCAGGGCTATATATACCAGTTGGAGCAACTTGAAAATCATCTTGCCAAACACGCTCTCTTAGTATTCCAGAATCTTCAATCATATCTTTGATGAAAATATCAGTATCAGCGCTAGCGTCTTGAGTTGGATGAGTTGTCTTTTGCTTGTTTCTTTGAATTTCTTCGCCGTAAACATCAGCTCTATACCTAGAACGTTCATCATATATATTTTTGAGTCTAGTGAATGATGTTACATAATTTATCTTGCCGTTTGGCTCGTCAAGCCCCATTACTTCTTCGTAATAACCGCCTTTTTCATAGCCAATTTCTACAGCTGAATAGATATGCTCTTTACTTGTTTTTCGATGAGCATTGGTTATTTGATTCGGAAGGACTATTCCAATGTTAGGATTCCAAAAGTATGTTGACTTTTCAGCTACTATATACTCTTTATAGTCTCTGGTTTCAATTCCTAGAGAGATATTGAATACTGACTTTAATGTTTTTGCATAATCACTCAAAGAGGTTGCGAATTTCTTATACAGTTGATCATTACTTTCAAAATTTCTAAGCCACATACCACTATAACAATAAACATCTGACCACTGGCCATTTCTAATATTTCCGTGTTCCATTTTACCTAATACAGAAGATTTGAAACGATTTTCTTTATCTGTTATAAGATGTACTAACCTATTACCTAAGTCAAATAGTGAAAGGCTTTTTGTGGTTGTTGGTGCCAAAGTGCTATTTTCTTCAATTGATACATCCGCTTTTGAAAATGTTGAATAAACTCTGACACCTGCATTATTATCATCTTCTAAGTCAGCAGCTAAATGTGCTTCGAGAGATAAACTTTCCCCCTGTAATAAATTGATCGTTTCAGAATGAGTTATAGATAAGTTTTTTGTAAAGGAAGCAACAGTTCCAAATGGCAATTTATTAACATCATCAGAAGGAAGTCCACTACTAAACCCATTTAGAATTGTTCTTTCTTTTAAATTATAATTATTCCCGTTTTCATAGACAGTTAAGCAAATATGATAGTTACACCATTGCACATTTTCATACAACTGAAAAAACGAACTCATAACTGTTTCTAAACTCACACTCAAAGTTCTATCTCTGTCGCATTTGTTAATGATCATCATACCAGAAGTTCCGACTTCTGTTGATCCATTGGAACTAGGAATCACGCTTTGAGCAGTTTCATGTGATCTACCTGAAATAACTACGGGAATACCACAAGTTTTGTTAACTGTAGCTCCTGTATTGCTCTCGGCTGTTGTAATTGCTACAGGATTAATTTCATTTACTTCAAAGGTTGTTCTTAAGAATGTTTCTCTACCAGCAATCGTAATTATTTCTGTTGAAAGAGGTTCAATTGAGCTATTATCAATTGTTGTCATTGTCTCGATCTCAATTTTATTAGAATCTCTCGTTTTGATTATTGGTAAAAAACCGCCGCTACTAATTTTAACTGATAATTGACCATCTTTTTCATCAACAGTAGTTAGATTTAATATTCCACTGTTTGAGTCAATCCAAACATCATTTACATCCTTCACCTGTCTTCTTAGGATAATTTCTTCATTAGCTCCAATTGTTTCTTTTATGTTTTTTATGAAATCTTTTGAAGTTCCAACAAACTTTAAATCTGTTGAATAATTAGTGATCATCCCTTCATACGTAGAATCGCGCTTAAACGTTTCCTCTGTATCTCCTGTGCCAATAGAATCTACAACAAGAAATGGTGCCTGTGAATAATGCTCCAAATAATATCTTTCAGTTTCGTTATATGCTCCGTTCATCCTATGTATTGTTTTTTACCCATTGTGCATGTTCCCATGCTTTAGCTAATGCTTCGGTATTCGTTGTAGTGTGATAATTAACTTTTACGTTTTTAAATCCGTTTTTCACCGCATTGCCTACTGATTTCTCTATTGCGGCATGTATTTCTTTGTGATTTA
>NZ_JAKVBC010000073.1 GCF_022447245.1 Kordia sp.
ACAACATCTTTAGGAAATACCAATTTAGTATCAGAAACATCATAAACCTCAGGTTTTTTTGTTTCTCTAACGGGTGATTCATCTCGATTGGAAGTGAGTACAAACTCATCACTTCCTTTATAAAAAAAACTAACTGTACACATAGTAGTCTTGGTCTGCCTTTTGGCTGACAACTTACAAAATTTTCATCAGATTGCCACATAAACTATTAATAGTATAATTTCACAGAAGATATCTCACAAATATTTACAAAACTGTAAATAAGAACAAAATCGTTTCCATCGTCAAGGTGCTTTTTTTTTGTATCTTTGCAGCTTAAAATTCTAATCAAAACATTATTAAATATAACACCTATGGGAAAAGGATTTTTTCAAGTTCCGACAGCCATCAATGAGCCAGTAAAGTCTTATGCTCCTGGAACTCCTGAAAGAGCTGCCGTTACTGCTCAATATGAAGCATATTTTAACGGAAATATAGATGTGCCAATGTATATTGGAAGTGACGAAGTAAAAACAGGAAACACAAATACAATGTCGCCTCCACACGATCATAAACATGTGGTTGGAACATACCATTTAGCCGAAAAGAAGCATGTAACACAAGCTATTGAAAGTGCTTTAGAAGCTAGAGAAAAGTGGGCACAATTGACATGGGAACAACGTGCAGCAATCTTCTTAAAAGCTGCTGAATTAATCGCTGGACCTTATAGAGCAAAAATTAACGCTGCTACCATGATTGCACAATCGAAAACTGTGCACCAAGCAGAAATTGATGCTGCTTGCGAGTTGATTGACTTTTTACGTTTCAACGTAGAATTTATGTCTCAAATTTATGAAGAGCAACCTGATTCTGCTGAAGGAATTTGGAATCGTGTTGAATACAGACCATTAGAAGGTTTTATTTATGCGATTACACCTTTTAACTTTACAGCTATTGCTGCCAACTTGCCTGCTAGTGCCGCCATGATGGGGAACACTGTTGTTTGGAAACCAAGTGATAGTCAAATCTTCTCTGCAAAAGTAATTATAGACATTTTCAAAGAAGCTGGTGTGCCAGATGGTGTCATTAATGTTGTATATGGTGATCCAGTAATGATTACGGACACTATTTTAGAAAGTCCAGATTTCGCAGGAGTTCACTTTACAGGTTCTACCTATGTATTTAAAGAACTTTGGAAGAAAATTGGAAATAACATTCACACCTACAAAACATACCCAAAAATCGTGGGTGAAACTGGAGGAAAAGACTTTATCATTGCGCATCCTAGTGCAAATGCTAAACAAGTTGCTACAGGAATTTCGCGTGGAGCTTTTGAATTCCAAGGTCAAAAATGTAGTGCCGCTTCAAGAGTATATTTACCAAAGTCAATTGCAGATGATGTATTGAATTATGTTAAAGAAGATATCGCATCTTTTAAAATGGGTTCTCCAGGAGATTTAAGTAATTTCATTACTGCGGTAATTCACGAAGGTTCATTTGACAAATTAGCAAAATATATTGATCAAGCGAAAACAGATGCTAATGCAGAAGTTTTTGCTGGTGGAAATTATGACAAATCAAAAGGATACTTTATCGAGCCAACTGTTATTGTAACTACAGATCCAAAGTACACAACTATGGAAACTGAATTATTCGGCCCAGTTGTGACTGTATACGTTTATGAAGATGCAGATTGGTCTGAAACATTAAAATTAGTTGATGGTACTTCAGAATACGCTTTAACAGGAGCTGTATTTTCTGGTGATCGTTACGCAATTGATGAAGCTACAAAAGCATTGGAAAACTGTGCTGGAAACTTTTACATCAATGACAAACCAACTGGAGCTGTAGTAGGACAACAACCATTTGGAGGAGCAAGAGCTTCAGGAACAAATGACAAAGCGGGTTCTGCACAAAACTTATTACGTTGGGTTTCTCCAAGATTGATTAAAGAAACATTTGTTTCTCCAACAGATTATAGATATCCATTTTTAGGATAAGCTATCATACATAATAATAAGAAAGCTGAAGTTAAACTTCAGCTTTTTTTATGCTCAAATTCAACTAAAATTTTACATATTTTAAATATTTAGAGGTTAAAAATTCATATTTCGCAATAAATATGTTAATTTTCTATGATTTTTTAACCCCCTTAATCAAAAACTTATGAAGTTGAAATTACTTTTATTTCTATTTCCGCTCAGTCTTATAGCGCAAATACAAGGTAATTATGTTGAATTAAATTCCATTCCTAAACAAACCGAAACACTGGTTACTGTAACTGCGCCATTTTCAGTTTTAAAGAATCATGCAGATCATCATGGAATGTACAGTTTATTGCAAGCTGCCAAAGAATTATCGCATGCTGGAAAAACAACACCTTTTGCTTTTATAGAAAACAATATGCGTATTACTTCCTACAATCACACTATAAAAATTGGAGGCGTCTATGCTGAATACGAAATCGTGAATCCTGAAGCTATCACAAACAATGATGTCATTCTAGAAGATAACACCTATAAAGTTCGTCAAAATGCTTCAGAACCTATCTTTATTCAAAAAGAGGAATTCATTGTAGCTCCGCTTAGCATTCACAAACACGGAATGCAAACTACGTTTTACATTGACCATAATTTATTCAATGCTGATGCCATTACAAATACGGCAATGTTTTTTGTTGATTTTGATAATGGTAATGGTTTTCAACAAGTAGACTTTGATACGCTAATTTCTATCAATTATAATAGCTCTGGCAAGAAACAATTAAAATTCAAAATACACTTAACTTCAGGCGAACAGAAAACCACGAGCGCACAACTTATTGTTCATGGAAGTGCACAAGCAGAAAGTGAGCAAAACTCACAATCTATTACTGCTTCCATAAGTCCTGACTTGTCAATTTATACGGGTGCTACAAGTTTTGCAGGTATGGGCGAATATCAAATTTTCTTAGGGGCCGACAATGTACTAGACAAACCTATCATAGTTATTGACGGCTTTGACCCAAGCGACACAAGAGACATTAATGCGGTGTATGATTTGCTAACTTATACAGATGGTAACGGAATGACACAAAATTTAGCAGATCGTATTCGTAATGAGGAAGATTTTGATGTTGTGATTTTAAATTTACCTCAATACTTACGATTAACCAATAACAATTTAATACTGGTCAGTGACGTCACCGATACCAATGGAGACATGATTGTTGATGAAAATGACTATCCTGCAGGAAGTACTCTAGTTGATGGTGGCGCAGATTATATTGAGCGCAATGCCATGATTTTAGTACAGCTTATTACTGACATCAATAATCAAAAAGCTGGAAACGAGCAAAATGTAATTATTGGTCCTAGTATGGGCGGATTAATTTCTCGATATGCTTTAAACTATATGGAAAGTCAACCCACACTAGATCATGATACTCGCTTGTGGATTTCTTTTGATTCCCCACATTTAGGTGCGAATGTACCGATTGGTTTTCAGCATTTATTCAACTATCTAGCTTACGGATTGGATACTTGGGTTGGAGATTTTAGCGTTGAATCTTTAAGACCTATTGTAGATGGAATGTTAAAATCACCAGCAGCCAGACAGATGCTAACAGATCATATGGAAGCACATTTGCAAAGTGGCGAAATTGCAGAGTTTGACAATTCCATTGTATTACCTACTGCACACCCTTTTAAAGACTTATTTTTTAACAGAATTAACGGTTTTACAACTTCTGGATTCCCTGAAAATTTACGCAAAATATCTATCATTAATGGAAGCGGAACTGGCATACCTTACCTGGATAAAACTGGTGGAAACATATTACCAGGAAGACAAGTGTTGGATATCACTATAAATGGCGTAGCACTATTAACTGATGCACATTTAAAAGTTTGGTACACACATCCTGCAAATGTAACTGATGAAGTCAGCAATATATGGATTGACGCTCCTTTTATATGTTTTTGTGACATTAATGCAAATGCAGAATCGCGTTCACATAGTTATTCTAGTGGAATTGATGCCGCCATGGGTGGATTGTTTGACTTAGGCGCTCTATCGGGAAGTTTTGCTGGCGGCGATCCCACAATCGATGCTTTCTTTGCAGGTTTACAAACTGACTATTTCAACTTTATACCTACCATAAGCAGTATGGCTCTTAAAAACCAAAACAATTGGTATGCAATTCCAAACCCAAACAATGGTGTTGCTGTCAATGAATCTCCTTTTGATGCTTGGTATATGCCTACCACAAATGAAGGTCATGTAATTTTAACAGACCCTAATGTGCAATTTGCTTGGAATGAAATTGTAGCACCTACACTAAGCGTTCCATCTTACACAGAAAACACTACAATACAACTGACTGAAAATCCAATTAAAAATACCTTAAAGCTTCGCACAGAAAAACCTATTAATGATTTAGCAATTACCATATATGATATTGCAGGAAGAAAAGTCTTTAATATAAAACATACATCCATAGAATCCACATTAGAAACATCAATTTCACTTCAAAGCGGCTTGTATTTATTACATTTACAATACGATACAAGAAAAGAAATCAAAAAAATCATTGTAGAATAACAAGCAAAAAAGCCAGCATTATACTGGCTTTTCCGTTCTTTAAATATAGTTATTATTGTAATTTACTTTAGCATCCAAAAACTGAACAACATACCCAGTATCCTTCATCATCTTGATGCCATAAATCACTAAGCGCTCCTCCTTTTAATTCATGTACTTTTAAATTCGAAACTACTTTTTTGTTTAAGCTGATTCTTTCTAATGACTTTTTTTTCATAATCAAGTAACGTTTTATGGTTAATAAGTATAAATGTAGTTAATCACACATTTTCCCTATTACGGTTTTACCATAATTAACTAATTGTCAATCTGATAAAAATACGTATCGTATGAGTAATGTTATGACACGCCCTAAAAAACCGTTACAGTTTTATTAGGATTAAAAATAGTTAAAACACAGATAAGACAGCTGTCTTATC
>NZ_JAKVBC010000074.1 GCF_022447245.1 Kordia sp.
GCATATACTGTTTCAGTAACACTCGTATCATTTTCATCACGTACTATTTTTTTGAGTTTTGTACCAATAGCATCGTACACATAGGTAATTTCGCCTTCTTCAGTAGCTCCTTCAATTTCGATAGTAGTGGGTAAGTTTAAATGATTGTATGCAATATCTACGATACCTTTATTCATGTCTGTAACCATATTTCCATTGACATCATAGACATAATCATTTCGAATAGTGTTTCCGTCGTGAAACCCAAACGCTATTCCACTTTCATCTTCTACAGACAATAACTGATTCCCCTGATAGTGATAGTTTAATAAATCCATAGCTCCAAAATCGGTCGCATCAGTATTTCTGTGACCTTGACGTTCCAATTCCGTGATGTTACCATTTTTATCGTATCCTACCCAGTTTAGGTTGTAGTTTCCAGTATTATCAATAGCGGTTTCGATACGATTTAAGGCATCGTAGGTGTATACATAATTCTTGACACTATTGTCTACATTTTGTGTTTGCCAAGACGTACTGCTGATGTTTCCGTTGTATAGTTTTTTACTTGCATCGGCAATGTCATTGTATTGTAATCCAAAACTGAACAAATCGTTTCCTAAATTACCTACTTCATTGATGCCTTTTAACCAACCGCGAATGTTATAGGTATAATCAACTTCTTGGAGTTCTTTTTCTAAATCGACAATGACTAAATCTTTGAGTTGCGGATTTGCGTCATGACTCCACATAGAAATATCTCCATAATATTCAGTATCCGTTGCCAATACTTCAGAGGTATAGAATACTTCTCCATTTTTTAGGTAATAGATTTGTATTCCTCTACGTTCAATCGATAAGATATCGCCAGGGCTGTAGGTAGTTTTATCACCTCTATTGCTCCATAATTCATAGATACAAACAACACCATTCGATTTTAAATACATTCTATATTCAATATCGCTATGATTTGTACTCGTACTGGCTGTATTGTTAAGCCCAACCATAATAGGTTTATTCGTTTGAAGCGTCGTGAATTTGATATATCCATCACCTGTAATGGCATCAGCTGTGGTTAAACCTGCATTCCAACCGGCAACAGTTCCTGTCTTAGAAATGAGTCCAGCTGTCTCGCTAGTACCATCCAAATTTGTATACGTAGATATTGTAGGTAGTGCCCCGCCAACTTGTTTTTGAATTAGTTGTCCTAATTCATCATAGTTATTTTTCGCAATGAGTTGCGGAGCATTACCATCAATAGTTTGTATTTGTCGTAGCATTCTTCCTGTATGATCGTATGTAAAAGCATCATTCGTTACTATGGGAGCTGCTGTTCCTTTTGTGTGAATACTTTTGGTGGTTAAAACTTTTCCAGAGAAATCTAGTTGACTGCTAATCGCATCTTTTGCTACTAGATATTCGTTGTTGGAAGTAGTATAAACTGCTTGTCCTTTCTCATCATAATAAGAAACAGAAGTAATCCATTTTTCGGTTTCCAATACTCGCACTTTACTTCCAGTTGGTAAGCCTTTGGTTGCGGTTGAAAATTCTGCTCCAAATGCGGCATATCCGATTCGAACGTTTTCTAATTGTACTCCTGTATCACAAAAAGAAGCATCTCCAACCAAAGGTGCGTTTGGGGCTTCTGTAGCATAAAAGACAATCCCATTTTTTTTGTAACGTATTTGAGTTCCTACGCGCTCTACTTTGAAAGTATCTCCTATCACAAAATTGGTGTAAGGAATTGCTATTGAGCTCCCGTTTTGGAAGATGTATACTCTAGAAGCAGTTCCGTAGCCAAGGTAAATAGCATAGTCTATTGTAGTGTAGTGATTTCCTGTAGCTGAATCATATGCGGAAAGACCAATCATGACTCTTTTATCAGTTTGAGTCACTGTAAACTCAATAAAACCATCGCCAGTAATTTGTTCATTGGAAATAAATCCTGAATTATCCCAACTCGTTGGGAGTGTTTTTGTGATGGTTCCATCACTTGTAACTTCTAAGCTAGCAGTTGAACCCGTGTCAAAATCATAGGAATCAGAAAAATGTTCTCCAGTATTCCAATTGTAATCGTCATAATAATTGATGGTTAAAATTTCAACAGGTTCGTCAGCTTGTGGAAAAACATTTCCAGTATAAAAGATCGTAGTTCCTGAAATAGTATTTTCAGTTATGGTTCGTGTCTCAAAAAGATCGGATTCGTTGATATTTTCTTTTAGATCATCAATACCGTCAAAATTTTCGAAGATTCCTGTGTAGGCAACCCTACCAAAAACATCATATTTAGTGAATAGCCATTCATTTTTCATTCTTTGTTTGGCATCTTGCGTAAGCACAGGGCGGTCTAGTTTGTCATATAGAATATATTCCCATCCTTTTCCTGGAATTTTCTTTTCTATGAGTCTGTTTCTATGGTCATACTTGTATTGATAACATAATTCTGAAAGTTCACTGGCTGAAACACCATCTGCTGTATTCACCTTTGGTGGCAACACATAGGTTAAATTTCCAAAATCATCATAGATATAATAGGTATCATGCGGAATACTTTCGTTGTACGTTCTTTTTAGAACGACTTGCCCTAAGTGATTTTTAAATTCTTCTGTGGTATGATTTGGCGTACCATCATCTGTCCAGTTTTCATCTTTAATATTATTTTTATACAGTTCTCCAGCAGTATAAAATCCAACATCTGTTAAACTAATCGTTTCCGTATCTCCTGCAGGATGTGAAACCTCAAATAGCTTTACATTATCGCTAGTTGAATTCGCTTGATAGTCCATTTTGATGGTATGATCATCATCAGAAGTTGGATCAATACGCCAATCTTCTCCAGGAGCCCCTTGTTTTAAAACTCTATTAAGTGGCGAATTATCGAATTGTTTTTCACTATACGGATTGATGATAGTTCCACCCAAATCATCTGGGAATTTTGAATTGTAATAGGTTGACAAACCTCCGTTTATAATTCCATCATTATCTTGATAGCTCAAATTTGAAGTTCCGATTCCTTGGCCTGGATTAACATAGGGTAAGTATTCTATATGTTGTCTTCCAAAATCATCATAAGTAAATGGGATAATAATATCATATCCATTTCCACCGCTTCTGGCATTGATTTGCTGTTTTGGTCGTCCCAAACCATCGTAATAGGTAATGGTTTCTACTTTATCATCTTTATTTGCGACCGTTCCATCTTGAGTCGGTTGTAAGTATGTTGTTTTTTTAACATAATTTTCTGTGGTAGTCTGACCAAGGACTAATATTGGCGCTACCAATAGGATTATATAAATGAGTTTTTTCATTGTCTTAGTCATTGTTTCTGTAGTTATATTCGTTTTTAGAAAGCATGTTTCCGTCGGCATCTTTCACCGTTTTGAGTCGATAAGAATCATCATACTCAAAGTAGCTTGTGTATCCTTTGACATCAGTAATACTGGTGACTCCAATTAATGGATTGTAGGTATAGGTACTTACCATAGCATTTGGAAATGCAGTCCGAAGCTCATTGAGTTTGGTTCTCAGAAATTCCTCTGAAATAGAGTCTATATCAGCATTAGAAGCATTTATAGCATTGTTGATGGCT
>NZ_JAKVBC010000075.1 GCF_022447245.1 Kordia sp.
GGTTTAGAGTGGAATATGTAGATCCATTTGATGGAACGGCAAAAGAATTTATCAATCACTTTACTTTAAAGAGATAATTTATCATATTTATCTTAATATAATTGTAGGACAATGATTTTAATAAAAAAAATGAGCAGGATAAAGAATATTGTACAAATATTTTTTATCCTGTTTTGTATTCAGCTTAATGCACAATTAATGCCTTCTTTGATCGGAGATGCAACTGATATAGGAGGAGACTGTTTTGAAATTACA
Organism: Kordia sp.; assembly: GCF_022447245.1. Taxonomy (GTDB): domain Bacteria; phylum Bacteroidota; class Bacteroidia; order Flavobacteriales; family Flavobacteriaceae; genus Kordia. Next base: position 256 of record NZ_JAKVBC010000075.1, read on the forward strand.
CAAAATTTAAATAGTCAATCAGGAGCAGTATGGTCAGGTACAGCTATAGATGTAACCGAAGATTTTGTTGTCGAATTTAGAGGTTTTTTTGGTACGAATGACGCTAATGGTGCAGATGGAATTACCTTTATTATAAAAAATACACAAACTCCTGAAATAGGAAATCTGGGAGGAGGAATGGGATACGAAGGTGTCGGAAACTCTTTGGCAGTAGAATTTGATACTTGGCAAAATAATGATTTAAGTGATCCTTTCTTTGATCATCTTGCTATTGTCAGTCAAGGAAATAACAATCATACGGCAGGTACAAACTTAGCTGGACCTGTTCAGGCGTCACCTACATCTACAAATGTTGAAGATGGAGTAGAACATATTATTCGCATAGAATGGACGGCAGCTACAACAACATTGGAAGTATATTTTGATTGTTCGCTGCGTCTTTCGTATACAGGAGATATCGTAAATAACCTTTTTAATGGTGTTACACAAGCATACTTTGGGTTTACAGGCTCAACAGGTGGAGCTACAAACTTACAACGCGTATGTTTTGATTATGTGTCTTTTGCAAATTCACTTGCTTTTGGAGATGAAATTATTTGTGATGGTGAATCTATAAATTCTGTCGATTCAACAATTACGGGTGCTACTTCATATTCATGGACGCCAACTACTGGAGTTAGTGACCCTACATTGCCAAATCCAGTATTTACGCCGACAACAACGACCACATATACAGTTGAAATTTCTAATAGTTGTGCTGATATTATTCAAGAAAGTTTTACAATCACTGTAGAACCTTCTCTAACAGCAAATCCAGTAGCAGATATAACAGTTTGTGATGATGTTACGAATGATGGTGTCGAAGAATTTGATTTTACAACATTAAACGCAACAATCTTAGGAACACAAGACCCTGCAATATTTACAGTAACTTATCACTTAAGCCAAGCAGATGCAGATAATAATGTTAATGCACTAACTTTTCCATACACAAACACAAACCAATGTGAAGATATATTTGCTAGGGTAGGGAATAACGCGAGTGATACATGCTTTAGTACAACGAGTTTTGAAATATGTGTAGATGTATTACCTGTTGCAAATCAACCTAGTGATATGAATGCTTGTGATCAAAATGCTGTTGGTTCGGAAATATATGACTTTACAACGCAAGAAGTGGCTATTCTAGGAATGCAAAATGCTGCTGATGTCAATATAACGTTTTATGCAAATGCTACAGATGCAAATAATGATACGAATCCATTACCGACATCGTATACGGGAACTGATGGAGAAACGATATTTGTGAGAGTAGATAGTGCTGAAGCGGGAAATGATTGCTTTTCTATTACTTCTTTTCAGTTATTCTTGGATGACTTTCCAACAGCAAATCCAGTAGCAGATATAACGGTTTGTGATGATAACTCTAATGATGGTGTTGAAGAATTTGATTTTTCTACGCTAGATGCAACTGTATTAGGAACTCAAAATGCAGCATCATATACTGTTACCTATCATTTAAGTCAAGCTGATGCTGATAATGATACAAATGCACTAACTTTTCCATACTCAAATACCAATCAATGTGAGCAAATATTTGTTCGATTAGAAAATAACTCAAATTCAGTCTGTTTTGATACAACAAGTTTTGAAATTTGTGTAAATGTGCAGCCAATTGCTAATCAACCAAATGATATGAGAGCTTGTGATGCTGATGTGAATGGAACAGAAATGTATGACTTTACAACACAAGTAGCAGATATTTTAGGCACTCAAAATGTGGCTGATGTAAATATCACATTTCATACAGATGCTACAGATGCAAATAATGATGTAAATCCATTACCAACGAATTACACTGGAAGCAATGAAGAAACTATTTTCGTAAGAGTAGAAAGTACTGAAGTAGGAAGCGATTGCTTTGCGATCACATCTTTTCAACTAATGGTAGACGTAGTTCCTATTGCTAATGTTGTGGCAGATATAGCAGTTTGTGATGATAACTCTAATGATGGTGTTGAAAATTTCAACTTTACAAATCTAAATGTAACAGTTTTAGGAACGCAAGATTCTACAATGTTTACAATAAGCTATCATACGAGTCAAGCAAATGCAGACAATGATGCGGATGCTATAACATTTCCGTTTGTAAATACGGCTCAATGTCAGCAAATTTATGTGCGTATTGAAAATAATATGAATACGATTTGTTACAGCACAACTGATTTTGAAATATGTGTGTATGAGCAGCCAATAGCCAATCAACCAGATGATATGATTGCTTGTGATGTAAATAGTGATGGTTTTGAAGATTATGACTTGTCTATGCAAGAAGCTGATATCTTGGCGGGACAAAATGCAGTGAATTTTGATATTTCTTTTCACACCAATCAGATGGATGCAGATATGAATATGAATCCGCTTCCTTCTATCTATTCGGGAGCTGATGGAGATACTATTTTTGTTAGAATAGAAAGTGCGCAAACTGGAAATGCTTGTTATGCTACAACCTCTTTTGATCTTTTGTTTGAAGAATTACCTTCAGCAAATGCACCTACAGATTTGATTGTATGTGATGATGAAACAGCAGATGGTTTTACGGCAATTGATCTTAATGTGAAGAATGATGAAATTTCTGGTGGAATTCCTGGATTTTCTGTGCGATACTACTTAACGCAGATGGATGCTGAAAATGATACAAACTCATTAGCTATACCATACACTAATATTAGTAATCCGCAAACGGTATATGTGCGTGTAGAAACAGCTAATACAGGTTGTTATGTAACCACTACATTGAATGTGTCTGTAGTAGACGCGCCGCAAGTATTTCCTGCAATTCCTTTAGAATATTGCGATACAGATAATGATGGATTTGGAGTTTTCGATATCAGAAGTACTGAAAACCAGATTACAGGCGGAATGTTGGCAAATGTTTCAGTTACTTATCACGAAACACCAGAAGATGCAGGTAATAATGTAAACGCTTTGGCGGATACATATAGCAACATCAATCCATACAACCAAACGATCTATGTACGTGTAGAAAATGTACTTACAGGATGTTTCAATGTAGTTTCTTTAGATTTAATTGTACACGATTCACCAGAGATTGCTGCTTTAGATGCAACGATCCTAGCTGAATGTGATGATGTAACGGCAGATGATATCGCACAATTTGATTTAACTGAGGCTGAGATGGATATTCTAAACGGAGAAGATCCAACCACACATACGGTTCGTTACTATAACACTCAAGCCAATGCAGTAGCA
>NZ_JAKVBC010000076.1 GCF_022447245.1 Kordia sp.
TGAGTTTGGTTCTCAGAAATTCCTCTGAAATAGAGTCTATATCAGCATTAGAAGCATTTATAGCATTGTTGATGGCTATGGTTTGTGCTGAAGTCATTGTTGAGTAACTTGTGTTTTCTAGTTGGGCAATCGGATGTTTTGAATTGTATCCCCAAACATAACTGACTCTAGTACCATCTTTTTTACTAACTTCCATTGGAAGCCCCAAAAGGTTATAACTGTGATATACCAGGCGATCTTCTAAATTGGCTAATTCATCAACTAATCCTCCTGTAGACGTAACTTCTCCTTTGGATGCAGCTACTTTCTTTACAAGAATTAGATTTGGTGAAAATTCATGATAGGTATTTACTAATGTGCTTATTTTTTCTCCGTTTTTATACTGTACTATTGCCAATACCTCATTTGCCTTATTAAGACTTAAAAGTTCTGCTACATAAGAACCATAAAAACTTGGATCTGTTGGATAGAAGTATTTGGTTTGCTGATGTTGTTCTACCCCATTTTCTTCATAATACACATCTTTCTGATTTATTTGAAAATTAGTAGTATCATAACTATTTACGGATCTTGAATTAGTTTCAGATGCAGTAGTTGAAGTAGTTCCTACATAAAAATATTCGGTAGTTTCTGTTTCTTTGAGTTTTGCCCAGCCGGATGATAGTGTATTTGATATAAAAGCAAATGGAACACTTTCACAATTGTAATATGATCTTGGCCAAATACAATCATTATAACAACCTCCACCAGGTGCGCCTGCTCCTCCAAGTTGACATAGTAATACAGGGTCTGTTACTATAATATCTCTATATGCAGTATAGCTTCTGTAAAATTGCAACCACTCACAAGAAAGAGAATAAAGGGTATAATTTGTACTTAATGCAGTTTCTTCATGTTCGTAAGTATTGATCAAAGATGTTAATTTTCTCTCCTGATTATCAAATACTTCTTTTGATAATAGCAATCCTCTTTTAAAATCTAAATTTGGCGCAGGTGCGTACGGATAGGTAAATACTGCTGAGGGACTCGCATAATCCTGAGGTGATGTATAGGTATAAATTGTATGTCCATTTGAACCTAAAGTCCCTCCTGCTACATTTTCTTGAACTACTTTTACTTTTTTGTATCCTACATAATTACCTTTCGTTAATTCACTATTTATCCCATCAGTTTCTACAGCATAACGAATTCTGTGTACATTAAAATTATGGCATATATCTTCTTGTCCAAATAAGTACTTATCGTGAACAAAAGTGTAGTTCTTACGCAAACCATGCATTGTTCCATCTATGGCGCCTGAAGAACGTGTGCCAGAGAGAAGCCCTAATCCAACACCATCGCCTTCATCATATAAATATCGAACTTTTGTAGACGGATTTGTTGCAGTTGGTGTTTCTTTGAATAGAATATTTTTAATACGAACGCCACCTCCGTAGATATATCTCTTAAAATTTGTTATATAATCTTTATATTTTACTTCAATATCTGCTTGAATATTAGTAATTGATGAAACATGAAAAGATATAAATCGAATCTCATATGTTCCAGCAGGAATATTAAACTCATTACATGATTGATCTAATCTTACAGGATATTCAAAAGTTTCTGTTCCATCAATGCGAACAAAACGAACCTGAGAGTTAAATAATACATCCTGTATTGTTTCTCCAATACCAAGTGTCCCAGTGACAGTTGGATTTATAACTTCTAATGAAATACGTTGATCATTAGCTATGGTAAAGGTATTTGACGCTCCAAGAGTTGAAGAGGAAACTGTGAAATTGACGGGACTGCCAGTGGTAGCATAATTATTTGTAGCATTGTTTACTCTAAAATCAACTGTTTGAATATCCCAATTGTCAGGATTTCCCTCTTTAAATTCCCAATCTGTTAAGGAAACTGCTCCATGTCCAGATGCAGTACTTCCCCCAAGACCAGTTGGTAGTTCCTGACTTTTATGATACGATATGGTATTGTTTTCAAAAATAAATTCTTTACTACCTCCAGTAGGATATGTAATCTGTTTTAAAAGACCTGTTAATATGGCTTCTTTATCAAAAGTAGCTGTATAACCACAAGCATTCCCTGTTGGTGTCATCCAACCACTAGTGTATCCCCAATCATCAGAAATAGAATCAAAAGGCAATAAATCTTCCTTGTTGTTATATTCTAGATTATATATCATTGGTTGACTTCCTATCGCCTTAGTTTCTGTAACACGTGTTAACCATAACCTTGAAGTAATATCATAGTCTAAATGGATTGTTTTGTATGTAATACCATTTTTATCCTTCACTATGATATCTTCTAAAATTGCTCCTGTAGCCTCTTCTTGATTCGTTTCTGGATGTTCTGTTTTAGAAATACCAAAAGAGATAGTTGATTGATCTCTAAAGGTTATTTGCGATACTTTTTTTGTAATTCCTGAAGATGTATTATACGTGTGTTCTTTTTTGGGAAGAATAGCCGTTGGATTGTAACTATTTCGCATCATATCATTCCAATTTGATGGTGAATTGACAATAGTTCTTTTTGTTCTCGATACATACGTAAGATATTGTTCACTTATATCAGCATATGTAAATGTTGCCAAATCAATATTGTTAGGAGATGTAATTTTAGCAAGGTACCATGCATTCGTAGTTACTTTTATATTTCCTTCTCCCAGTAAGTTTTCGCTATTATTAAAATATCGTGTTGCAGTTAAAGATTGTGACTGTAATGTTTCCTTAACTTCAAATAAGTACGTATTCCCAGAAGTATCAGTCAAAGTAAAGCTATGTAACTTATATGTGGTAGGATCATAGTTGATCTCTATAAGAATTTGCAGGTTTTTTGTTAACAGTTTTGGGACAAGATTCGCTCCTTCTTTAACGATAATAAATCTTCCCGAAAGCCCAAGAGCACTAAATTGAAAAATATCGGATTGATGATCCAATTTTTGGTATGTTCCTTTTCCTGCATTGAATAAAAACTCTTGTCTATCATCAGTTGATAAACTACTATAATTCCAAAAATCATCTATGTGAAATACTCCAATATCTGAACCATTCAATCCACCTGCTTGCTCTTCATCAGCAATTCCTCTTACAGTTCTAGAAATAACACCACCCGCTTCCAAACTCCAACCAGTTCCTGTCCACCCGGAACGTGAATCTATTCTCACGCCCATAGTATTATAGCGTAAGGCTAAAGGCATTTGTATACCGAACCCTAAATTTTTAGTGTATAATGGTATTGAGATATCAGGTTGACCACTATAATGATCAACAGGTACTTCTTCAAAAGTCATCAAATTCGCGACTGTCGGCGAAGGCGGAATGACTTCGGGCAGATCAAAGCGGTCTTGATCTTGGGCATAAAAAATAGTAATACTAAAAAGTCCTACTACAAACAGTAATTTTTTCATAAAATTGTTCATTTTTAATTCGTAAAATACTTGTGGTTATATATTGGCTGTTAGGTTCG
>NZ_JAKVBC010000077.1 GCF_022447245.1 Kordia sp.
CGAACCTAACAGCCAATATATAACCACAAGTATTTTACGAATTAAAAATGAACAATTTTATGAAAAAATTACTGTTTTTTGCCATTCTAACATGTACTTCATTAATCTATTCTCAAGATTTACAGGAAGAACTATTGCGAATGACAAACGTACCAAATTCTCCTGAAGCAGAAGCATTCACAAAGTACGGAGAAGTCCCTGTCGATATGTATACTGGAAATCCTAATATTGGCGTTCCAATATATGAATATAAGGGAAAAGAATTAGCATTACCAATCCGCTTAACTTATGATGCGTCTGGAGTAAAAGTAGAACAATTAGCGACACAAAGTGGGTTGGGATGGAATTTAAATGTCGGCGGAAGAATTAGTCGAATTGTAAATGGCTTCCCTGATGATTTTAATAGTGCATTTCCAGAGTATAAAACTCTGTGGGATGATGATATCCAGCAAAAAATGCTTTCTTATATTCAAGAAAACACACATTTTGCTACAGAACAAGAGGTGGAAGATTATTTATACTTTCTTAAATATATCAATAATAATAAATACGATACACAACCTGATTACTTTAGCCTTAACGTAATAGGTGTCAATGATTATATTGTTTTTGATGTAGAAACGAGGCAACCCAAAACATTATATAATCCAAGAATCAAAGTAGAATTTACCCAAAATATAGCTTCAGACGCTATTACTAGTTGGGTTGTTACTAACGAAGATGGTACTAAATTTTATTTTGAAGAATTTGAGGAAACTATTTTCAATGGTGATGATTACTTTATAAATACTTCAGGAAGTGGCACACAACCTTACGGATTGACTAAAAATTACAACTCATCTTGGGTAGTAACTAGAATAGAATCTGCCAATAAAAAAGATATTTATGAGTTTGAATACACAGATTTAGGGTTTTGGCAACAACCACAATCAGCGTCTCCTGTACAATCAATAAGTAATAATATCAACGATGGCGATACAGCTTCTAATAATTATCATTTTTCCTATGGAGAAGTATCTAATACTCTGTCGACATATTTTATAAAACAAAAGTTTTTAACTCATATAAAGCATAATTCAAATTTAATTACTTCAATAAATTTAAAAGCAAGATGGGATTTAGACCTTGATTCTGCGATAGATAAAATAAACTTGTATACAGGAAACATAACCAACGAGCTCTACAAAACATTTACATTCAATCATTCCTATTTTGGAGATACAGCAGGTTATACAGGAAGCTATAGCGATCAGTTAAAAGTGCGATTAAAGCTTGACGGAATTGCCATTACTACGCCAACATCTACTCAAACAATGTATTATTCTTTTGAGTACGAAGCTCCAGAAGACGTACCTTCAAGAAACTCATTAGCACAAGATTATATGGGATATTTTAATAATGCAGATAATGATGTTCTTTACCCCGCAATCATTATTGGTAATGATAGCTATGCAGGTGCAAATCGATATCCTGATTTTTCTCATGCAAAAAAAGGCATTTTGACTAAAATTTACTACCCTACAGGAGGTTATACACAGTTAAATTATGAGCCGCATTTGGTAAATGATGCTGTAGAATTTACTTCATCATATGCATCCAATACCCATTTACAGGATGTATATTATTTACTACAATCACTTACAGGGGGTTTTGATTCATCGGTACCCTGTGATCCTGATTGTCAAGATACCTATGGAAGTAATGGAGCCCCAAAAACTATTGAAGCTTTTTTTGATATTAACGAAAGTGGTATCTATGAAATTGCTTCAACAACTGTAGGATCAGATGTAACACCAATTTTTCCAAGTAATATTGAAATCCTTAAAAAGAATGTAATACTAGGTGTTTATGAAGTAATATGGACGTATACAGATGGACAACAATCTACTCATCTTACTGCCGGTAGATATAAATATAGAATTCAGAACCCTAATAGTAGTAAAACAATTACATTGAAAGTATGGAGACAGGAGGAAGTTTCAAATGTAAGTACATATTTGGATACTGGTTTATTTCAAGCAGCTGGGCTTCGTATAAAATCTGTAGAAAATTATACTGACTATAATAAATTAGCATTAAAAACTTTATATCAATACACGACAGGAATTAATATTTCAACATCTTCTGCTAGGATTGTTTTTGATCCCATACTAGCTTACGGTACTTCAACACAAGTCTTCATTCAACCTGGAGCCTCCTCAGGTTTAGGTTCTACTTCTGGTATTCAAACTTTCAATTTTGTAAACAGAATCAGTAGTTCTTCTGGAGGAAGCAGACCACATATTGGATATTCAAAAGTATATCAGATACAACAATCATTTGATGGAAATAGTTCCCAAGGATATACTGAATACACATTTAATAATGATGGGAATGGACCAAATTCAGGATCAGGTATTTATAATGATGCTCATCCACCATTTGCAAACTACTTTATTACCAATTACGAAGTTGGAAAACAAAGTAACGTATCTGTTTATGATGCAAATCATATTAAAAAAGTTGAAACTTCATATCAATACAGTGATGAACTATTTTATTTGAATAAAGGAATTTTCATTAAACGAGATTTAGGAACTATCTTCAAATATCCAAAAATAGTCATTGATCCAAGCAATGGCATGTACACCTATGAATTTGTCAATGTGAAATTTGGTTGTTTAGAAGGAACTGTTCAAGGATTAGGTAGTTTTGGAGATTGTAATACAGGATTGTTAGCTCAACCGTGTACAGACGGAAATTGTATCAGTGATATCACGCTTTCAGGAAACGGAATGTATATCACAACTGCAGGCGGACGAATAGGGCATACTATCAAAGTAGAAACCAAAGAATTCTTTGATACAGGTACTGTAGAAAAGTCCATTGATCATGTTTTCTACGGAAATGAAAATCACTATTTACCAAAAGAAACCAGTTCTTCATATAATTTGGATGTTGAAAAAACAAAGTATTTCTATCCTTCGGACTATAGTGCCACTGTTTATGCAGATATGGTGACAAAGAATCATTTGACAACACAAGTTTCATTAGAAACTTATAAAAATGGAGAAAAAATTTCCACACGAAAAAATAACTATAACACCATAGGAGCTGGTTTTCAGATTGCTAATATTGAAACTGCTAAAGAAATGAATGACCTAGAAGACAGAATGCAACTATTGTATTACTCCAATGGAAATATTAAAGAATCGTATCAGGAAAATAATATTCATACTGTATACATTTGGGGGTATAACGAAACCTATTTGATAGCTAAAATTGAAAATGCGAACCATGCAACGATGACTGCTACACAAACCACAGCCATCAACAATGCTATAAATGCTTCTAATGCTGATATAGACTCTATTTCAGAGGAATTTCTGAGAACCAAACTCA
>NZ_JAKVBC010000078.1 GCF_022447245.1 Kordia sp.
AGAAGTTAACTATTTAGGGGAATATTGACTTCACTATATAGATTTTGGGTTGGTTAGTCACCAGATCGGCTTACAAAGGTGGTCGGTCTGGTTACTTTAAATTAAAAAATAGTGGAGTGGACTGGAGCGGTTCCAGCTCGGTCTCATAAGCCGAATGACACAGGTTCGAATCCTGTCTCCGCAACTAAAAAACGAAACCTACTGACGTCGCCAAACTACAGTAGGTTTCTAAATAAATATATAATGGAATATTTACCTCAGTACATGGAGCAAGGTGTACAGGCGGGCAATGCCACACAAGGCAAAGAACGTCTGTCACTTGCATATCCAATCATCAATTCAATGAATTTCAAGCAAACTATTGATAATTACTTGATTTTCATTGAAAATTATCGACTGAATACGTTATCAAAAGTAAACAAAAGCGTTGAAGAATACAACAATTTAGTTGAAGCTGTGAATAAAGCAAATAACGTTACCACGTCAGAAATAGCAAAGCTTTCCAAGAAGTTTACAAAGTATGTAAAAGAAAACTACGGTTGTGGAATGGTTACTACTTCGCAATACAATCAATACTTATCAGCTTTTAATGCTGAAAACATTGCCAAGCTTCCACAACGAAAGCATCACAAGATAAAAATGGCCGCCAAAGAAGTATTTGCCTGTATCTTGTCACATTGTGCTTTCAAACTAAAAAAGCGCAATTTGGACCGTATGCAAAGCGGAGAAAAAACCGCATTAGATCCTGACGAAAGTTTCTTTTTTCCATTAACGGCATATTCCCTTGAAAACCTAAAAATCAAAGTTCCTGGTCTTGATATCAAAGTTCCAAAATTAGACGTTTGTCAGGCTACCATACGCAATCATATAAAGCGTTTTATGGACTGTGGCGTTATAGTGGAGTATAAGTATCGTGGATATCAACATGCGCCGTTATATGCCATAAATCCGCAAATTTTGGTCATTTCTGAAGGCAATTTAGCGTCCCTAAAACAGTTGTCTCAACCCAATTTGGAAAAAAAATTATTAGTTAACTCTAGTTCCTATAGAACTGAAAATAAAAATGAAAATAATAAGGCTATTTCTAAAGAAAATGCCTTGCTAAAGGAAGAATCGGAAGCAGTAAATCATGTCCGTTCGTTGCTTGGTGCAAAGGCTTCCAATTCTGACGGCAGTAATCCTAACGGATTAAATTTCTATAAGAACAACATGGAGCAAGGTGGCGCGGCTTCGCCAAAAAGAAAAAAAGTTGCGCCAAAAAAAGAAAAAAAAATCACCGTTCGCCAAACTTTTCAAAAGCTGTTGGATAAAAACAACTACGAAGCTGCTAACGATCTGGCTCGTGGAATTTATGACAATTACAAGCCATTGCCAATTTCACACTATGAAACCGAATGTTTCCGTGGTGGATTGTCAGAAAATCAATTTAGGCGAATTGTCATGTTAGATTTTCTCTTTACGGCTGCACAACTCTGGAAAGATAAAAATGTTTTTGTTGGTGAATGGATCCGAACCATTCAACGCTTTGAAGAGAAATTCTTCATTAGCAAATCGGGTATCTTTTCTAAAGAACAACAGCTCGATAGAATTTACCAATTACGTTGGCGAATAAATTGGGCCAGGAACTTCTGCAATAGAAAACCTGAATTTCAACTCTTATTTCCGTACCAATATTTTGATTCAAATCGAAAAGAATCTCATGAAGGCGGATTCTCATACACTCACAGGCATTACAAAAGGCATTTAAACAACTTAAAAAAGTTTGATGAAGAGGATAAAGCGTCAAGAAAAAGTGCTTATCAACGAAAATTGAACAAACGATTGACACTGAAAGTTAGAGAATATGTGAAAGGCAAACGAACCTTTGAAAAGTTAGTGGAATATGTAGAAAGACTTGAAAAGAAGCTTCAACTAGACAAAGGAAAACTCAGCATAGCCATGATCAATAAAATTGAAATAGAACGCGCAAAATATTACGGATGAGCCATAAAAAATGTAAACATGATAACCGTTTTTTCTGTAAACATTGCAGCGAAATAAAGATGATTATCTGCTTAAAAAATGAAGCAAAACCGAAGTATGAAGGTTTTGCAACTTTAACCAGATATTCAATGCTAACTGAACAGAAAAAAACACAATCAATCATCATTGAAAAAATGAAAAACAGGTTGTTGTATAGAAAGAGTGGAGAACAAGGCGAATGCTTTGAAGGTGAATATAACGTAGTGTTATTTATAGATAACAATACAAATCAATTAATTGAAAAAGTAACCAAATGAGCCAATTAGAATTCAAATTCATCGATTTCGTCATTTTAGAGAAGTTACAAATTCATCAAGTAGCATTTTTAAAAGAAGTACTGCATGTGTATGCAAATTCATTGTTGATTCCAGCTTCACTAGAAAACATCATGAAATACAGTATTGCAAAACAACTTTGGTATGAATTGAATCATAGGACCGAAAAAGAAAATCCACCAAAGAAAAGTCGATTAAAATTAAGATCGCATCAAGCAATCATTCTTTTAGACGCGTTGAATTTTAATGGTGATGAATCAAGGATTTTCAATTATAAAAATGCCATTATAAAGCAGTTGATTTAATTCAAATTATAAAAAACAGTATCAAAATATTATAAATCAAATAATAGTTTTTTTATCCAAAATTTAAGTATTGACGATATCGTATGATGTCATAAAAACAGTAGAATTATGAGTGAAAAAAAAGAATGCCGCGAATGCACAGAGGGTGGATGTATGTACGAATACAAAGCAGAGGATGCTTTAAAACTCAAAGTATATGATAATATCCTTGAATGCAACATTACACATGAAGTATGCCCTATGTGTAAGAATCCTGAATATCACATTTTATAACTAAAAACCTGTAGAATAGTTGACAACAGTAAATAGCATATCAGGAGGTAAAACTAGTGCATATATGGCAATGCATCATCCAGCAGATGTAAACATCTTTGCTTGTGTGTGTATTGATTATCCAAAAGCAGCTCCTAAAGATCCTGCGGTACTAAGATATGCTCTTGATAAGTTGAATGGAAACTTTATTGCAAGTGCAGAACGTCAAAAGACTTTACAAGTTTTAATGGATTTGGAACAATTGATGGGCAAGGAAATAGTTTGGGTTAGAGGAAAATCATTTGATCAAGTAATTGATGAAAATTCAGCTTTACCAACTTGGGCAAGAAGATTTTGTACTACTGAAATGAAGATGGTTCCTATTTTCGAATACTTAT
>NZ_JAKVBC010000079.1 GCF_022447245.1 Kordia sp.
GTTTCTTCTACTTCACTTTCTGGATTACGTAATTCTTCTACGATTGATACAAATTCTTCATCGTCAAGTGTTGGTACTTGTCCACCATTCCAAATTTGTCCTGTTGCCATATACCAATTCACCATTTCTTCAAATCCTGGACGAACTGTAATGATTACGCGTGCCATTCCACTTTGTAAAAAGGCTTTGAATAATGGATCGTTGTTTTGAATTTGGTATAATTCTCCCCATTTTTCTTTGTTTGCCCAGTAGAAAGGATAAAAAGAATAGCTCATAATATCCCATTCAAAAGCTTGTTCAAAGAATTTTACTTTGGCAGCATAATCATCTAATAAAGCATTAGAATATTTGGCAGTAATTTCAGTGATAGATTGTCTATTGTTAACTAAATCTTTCCCTAAGTTTTCATGACCAAGTAAATATGTGATACAGTTTTTACGTAATACAGTTTTCTCAATTTCTCTGAAGAATCCTGGATTGATATCAATCTTTTGATTTTTCATTTCTTTTTGAGTAGCTAATTTTTCTTCGTATTCCGTCAAACGCTCCTCATAGGCTTCAATAATTGTATTGAAGGTTTCAAGTTGCCATTTTTCTTTTGCTTCAGGTAAAATTTGTACCTTGATACTTACGGTAGAGTTTCCAGACAAATGTCCTAATGAAGAAAATGATACAGGAATAGATTCTACGTGTTTAGGAATGCTGAATAAAACGCCTTTGGTCGCTATTTTTTCACTACCTACAATAATTTTTGTAGCGTTTGGTGTGTATCCATCTGAACTGTCTTCCCAATATGCTTTAGCATACGTTGTATAGTATCCTTCAGGAATAGTAACTTCATCGTTTTCACCATATCGTTCATGACGATTATCTATAACTTCAGTTGCTTGATATGAGAAAGCTTTTCCAATATACATGCTTTCTACTGGTGGTTCAGAAACCTCAGCATTGTAAATGGCAGCCCAATGTTTGTAAGTTGTAGCATTTACAGCTTTGTGATCTTTCATTTTTTGGAAAGACGCTGTTCTTGGATCTACTGGTTTTACTAATACATCTTGGTCATTTGTCATTTGAATTGCTAAATCGTGGAAAGAAGCTGGTTCAGGAACCATGAATTCGTACATTAAACGTTTTCCATAATTCAGTAATTTGTTTTCATATACTTTGTCAACCCAACGATATACACCCGAAACATGTTTGTCTCCTTTACGGTTATCAAATCCGTGTGAAGTTGTTTCTTCGTATTCTTCAATTACTTTAGATACACGTTCTTCACGTACTTTTTGAACCACTCTATCTAAAGCTCTTTCTGTCAATTCTTTAGCATGTGTAATTGCTTGACTTTCTGATTCTTCAGAAGATGTATTGTTGGCAAAACTTGCACTTGCATCTCCACCAAATCGGTCACCGCCCCAACGAATTCCGGCACTTGCATTTGTCGATTGATCTTGCGCACTGATAGAAGCAATTTCTTGATTCATTTCAAAACGATCAGTAGAAGTTGTTTCTGTAAGATTTTCTCTTTCAGTTTCGCTAGAGACTGTATCGGTAGTTTCTTGACGACGTGTACGTTTTACATCTTTAGATTTGTATTCACGTGCCATGATATTTTCGATGTGTGAAACTTCTCCTGGTACATAACAACAAACTTCTTGCTCTACTTTACGATAATCAGCAATTCCTAAACGTTGAATACCAAAAGATACAGGAGCTTCTGGTTGAGAAACTGTACTAGGATCTAATTGTCCCAAGTAACATTTTAGAGTAATACTTTCAATAGTTGTTTCATAAACTTCACCATTTGAAAATTCAATATTAATATCAACATCTGTAGGAGAAGTCATATCAACTCCTTCAGGGCATAATACTAAAGAAACTTTTGATCCTAAGTTAAACTCAGTAAAGTTCTTAAATGTACCTTGTGAACCAAAATCTACCTCAACTCCAACAACATCATATGATGTATTAGGAACATTGATTGTTAGTAATAAATTGAATAATGAGCTTCCAATTTTCTTTCTTGGACACAAGTTGTATGAAAATGGAAGAAGGTTTGCATCTGTAGAAACAGGTACTGAAACTCCTCCAGGAATAACTACTTGCTGCGATTCAAAATCTGTATTTTCAAAAACTTCATCTGTATTCGATTGAATTTCAATTGCAATCGCATCTTCAATTTCTTGTAGAGTAGTTGCGTTGTTTTGGGCTTCTAAATCATTGACAACTTGTAATGCTGGAACACTTAAGCGACTCGCTAAAACTGTTTTATCTAATTCATCAGCTGGAGAGAAATTGTACTCAGGAACCACTAAGTTTGTGTATTCTTTTACAACTGATGTTTCACTAGTATTTGGATCTGTTACAACTCTTTCTGTTATAGTAGCTGCATCATAAGCAGCACGTACAGAAGTATCATACGTTTTTTGATAAGCTGCTTTTGCTTTAGTGTTGTCTGAATCATATAAACTTCTTGCTTTTGCAACTTCTTTAGCAATCGTTTCTAATTCAACTAAGTTTTGTTTTGCAGCAACAGCGTTGGCTTCTTTTTTAAAGTGTTTTTCAGAAACTTTTGGTGTTCTTGGTTCAGTTGAAGCTACTTCATGATTGAATAAGTTTTTGTCAATGACAACTCTAGCTTGTGCTATTTTTTGTAAATTTTTTGCAGTGCCTTCAACTTTATCGCGATTTGATAAAAAGAAATCAGCAACTAACCATGAAAGTAACGTATCTCTTAAATAAGAATTTCCTTTTGTTAGAATATTATAGTGTAAATCGTCCCAAACTTGTACCATAGTAGGATATGTGTTTTGAGACGCATTAAATGCATCAATTTTAGCAGTGATTTCTTCTAAAGTAAACTTTGTTCTATTACTCGTTAACCAACTTGCAAAAGAATTGAAATCAACATTTTCATTTTCTAAATCTTTTTTAGAAGAAAAGTTAGTTGTATATCCAGCAACAGCTGTATCAATTGCCTGTTTTTTGGCTGCTGGAGTTGTAGCTTGCGCTGCAGGTGCTATAAAAGCACTGGTCTCATTTTGTGGAAAATCGACAAATCCGAGAGCTCTTTCGATTCCTCCAATAAGTTCTGGAGCACGCATGGTTACGAATCTGTACAATGTATTTTTGATGTTTTGTTTCATCTTTTAGATTTTTAATCGTTTAAGTGTATTTGAATAAACTGTTTCCGCTTTTCTAAT
>NZ_JAKVBC010000008.1 GCF_022447245.1 Kordia sp.
TATCATTAGTCTTCGTTTGGTTAGTGGTGTTATCGCAAGGCGTTCTTTAAAAAATCAAGTTCGACTTTCTGCTGACCAGATTTGTTGTACACTAATTTGAAATTTCTGTGTAAGCTCTTGAACGGTTGAACGTTCTTTTAGTACTTCCAAAACAACTTTGTCTTGAATTTTGAAGTGAATTTTCTTCGTATCATATCAGTAAATTTATGTGTGTTTTTTAACTTAAAATACTGTCCTAATTTCGGGGGAATGATCAAATCAATTCAAAGACATAGCTGTAATGTTTGCAAGTCATAAAATAAAGCAAACATAATCACTTAAATTTGAGAATATGAAAAAAATTAAAATAAATCAGTGACTTTTCTCTAAAAATGGAATATTAGAAAGTAAATATAGTTAGTGATACACGGAAGTGTATTAGGGGTAAAGTACTCATGTGAAAATTACGCACAACCAGATCCTGAAATAGTAAACTACTGTGGAGATGGAGACACTGTCTCTAGTGCTTTTAAGAGTTTACTTAAGATATGTCTTTGTATATAATATGCTTTCAACAAATAAAAATCAGGAAAAACAAAAACACAGATAAGACAGCTGTCTTGTCTGTGTTTATTATTTTAAAAGCTAATAAATACTATGAGGCTTTTGTAGGACACTTCAAAATTTGAATTTTACTCTGCCATAGTGTGATACACATTTTGCACGTCATCATCTTCTTCAAGCTTTTCTAAAAGCTTTTCAATATCAGCAGTTTGTTCTTCGTTTAAAGGTTTTGTTACTTGTGGAATACGTTCAAAACCAGAAGATAAAATTTCAATTTCTCTACTTTCTAATTCTTTTTGAATAGTTCCAAAGCTTTCAAATGGACCGTACAATAAAATACCATCATCGTCTGCAAAAACTTCCTCTACTCCAAAGTCAATAAACTCCAATTCAAGTTCTTCAGGGTCTTGTCCTTCAGAAGGAATTCGGAAATTACAAGTATGATCAAACATGAATTCTACTGAACCTTGTGTTCCTAAGTTTCCATCACACTTATTAAAGTAACTACGAACGTTTGCCACAGTTCTATTGTTATTATCCGTAGCAGTTTCTACAAGAATTGCAATTCCGTGAGGTCCGTATCCTTCAAACAATACCTCTTTATAGTTGTCAGTATTTTTATCAGAAGCTTTTTTTATTGCGCGTTCAACATTATCTTTTGGCATGTTTGCCGCCTTTGCATTCTGAATTACCGCACGTAATCTGGAGTTTGTTTCAGGATTTGGTCCGCCTTCCTTTACAGCCATCACAATATCTTTACCAATACGAGTAAAGGTTTTTGCCATTGCTGACCAACGTTTCATTTTTCGTGCTTTTCTAAATTCAAATGCTCTTCCCATTATGCGTGTACTTTTATTTAAGGATTACAAATATATATTTTGTATTAGTCTTTTGGAATATGTCTGCTTAAAAATTTTGCAGAAGCTTCATTCCATTGATTGATAATTTTAGTTCTTTTTTTATTTAATTGATCATTAAGCGAATTAAAATCGTTGATCGCTTTGTTAATTTGATTCACCATATTGTTATATTGATCAATCTCTTTTTGGGTACGATCTTTCGGTTTCTTTTTATCAATAGCTTCTTTGATGGCGTTGAACTTTTCATTTAATAAGAAAAATTCAATCATTTTTGGAATTTCATTTTGGGTTTCTTGTAAGTAAAACTCTAAGGCTTTTTTTGTAGCTTTTACAAGTGAAGCATCTTCTTTATATATTGCTAATGTATCCAACGCTTGTAAACCTTCTTTTGCAAAATTTTGGAGCGCATTAGCATTTTGCTGAATGGCGCTGATATCACCTGAAGACAGTCCGTTCAATAAAAAACTCTCTTGAATATTACTTTTAAAAAATACCAAATACACCTCATTTCTATGTTTAAAAACATCATTCGAGATTTTCATCTTTTTGCTGAGGTCGTTTTCAGTTTCAATGAGTTTAATATTGTTTCTTGATGCATATTCATTCAAGGCTGCTTCTTAGCTTTGCTGCGCTTCATGCATGCGTTCATCAACCTTTTTCTGTGCCAAAATATCGGCTTCCATAAAGTCATAGGATTGCTCTGCAACCTCTTTCAAATCTACAATTTCAGCATAATCATTTTTTAGAATATTTGTACGCAAATCCATAAATTCCAACACTTGTTGTTTATAGCTGTCTTCTCCTTCATAGGCTTTTGCTTTTTTGATTTTAATCATTGCACGTTCTAGCGATTTTACCAAGCGTTTGCGATCGCCTTCAATTCTTCGAGCACTTTTGCTATGCGCAACCGATTTGGTATACTTCCACATGCTTCTGCTAATCTTTTTATTTTCTTTTCCGATAAAAGATAAATAGGCGTTCGCATTTTTAAAGTTTTGAGCAATAGATGTTTGAAGTGTAAACACACAAAGAAGCACTAAAAGTGCGCATAGGTAGTTTTTTTTCATGGATTTAGTGGGCTAGTTGTTTAATGTAATCTGCGAGAATATGATATGTTTCTTCAATTTCATGATCGGTTTGAATACTCTTGATCGCATACGAATTCTCTTTTGCTTTGTTTTTGTTGTAGGCTAATATTTCTTTGTAGTCTGCTAAGTTTACAACCTCAAAAGTATCATGTGTCATTTCAATGTCATCAGATTTTTCAAAAATAGCATTGAAACGATCTCTATCTTGTTGCAAACCAGTGATGGATAAAGGTAATTTTCGTTCGTTATCTAAGTAATCTCTCAAATTAGTATTGATATTTTTAATCGTCATAGATGCTTTGTTTTTTTCAATTCTAGCTAAACTTTTGGCGCGTAGATTTTCATAATTTGCAGCTTCAGGAATTTCAAAATAGACATCTTTTTGAATGGTATCACTAACAATCACATTAGCATTGGCACTTTCTCCATCTTCAATACCAGATAGTAAATTTGGAAATTCTATGTCAGGCTGAATCCCAATGGCTTGATGCGAATTTCCTTTGAACCCATACATTTTCTCTATAGTAATTCTCACAAAACCTTCTTCTTGTTGTAAAGGCAGAATTTGCTGAATGGTTCCTTTACCATACGTTTTGCTACCTACAATAAGTGCACGATTATGATCGCGTAAAGCTGCCGCAATAAACTCAGAAGCAGAAGCACTTTCACTATTGATTAAAATGATTAAAGGTTTGGTAAATAGTGTACCTCGATTAAAATCTTTTACAATGGTTTTGTTGTCTTGTTGATCGCGATAAATGCCTAACGGACCTTTGTCTATGAACATTCCAGCTAAATCAATTGCTTGCTTCATGGAACCGCCACCATTTCCACGTAAATCTAAAATTAAACCGTCAATATCAACAGCATTGAGTTTAAATAGTTCTTTGGCAATATCATTCGCACTTCCAAAGCCATAATCTAAATTTGTGTAAAAACTTGGCAATGAAATATAACCGACATTTTGTTCTCCTTTTAAAATAAAACTATTGACTGCATTTCCTTCTATTTTTAAATTTTCTTTGCGTAAAACAATGGTTTTGTTGATGTTTTTGTCATCTAATACATTGAACGTGATTGTTTTGTTGTTTTCATCGTTGATAAAGTCGTATAAGCTTTCCAGAGAAAGACATGTAGTACTAACTTTAGTATCATTCGATTCTAACGACAATACCAAATCGCCAGTATTAATTTCTTTTTCTTTCCAGGCAGTGCTTCCTGTTTGCAAGCCAGAAACCACAATTTTTCCGTCGCTATTTTTGGAAAACCAAACTCCGATAGAATTGTTTTCTGTTCCTATAGAATTCATAAAAGTAGCATTGTCTGTAGGGTCAAAAAAGCTACTATGCGGATCAAAATAACTACACACAACATCTAAAAAAGTCGTTTCTACATACGATTGTAATCCGTTTACAACTTGTAATTTATCTACAATAAAGCATTTGTTTTCGGCAATTACTTTTTGTTTTAATTGTGCTTTTATTTTGGGAAAATTTGAAGGATCTGTCAATGATAAATAATCACGAATAATATCGACACGAATTTTCTTTGACCAACGTTTTTCAAGTGTTTTAGGTGTTTTTGAGAATAAAGCTTTTTCTTTGAAACTACCATAGGTCACGGTATCTTTTCCTGAAAAATCAAGCTTCATTTTTTCGAATTTTTCAATCGTTTGTATGGCTTGTTTTAAGTGTTTTTCATAAAAAACAGTTACCTCATTGATAAAGTCACATTCGCCATTTTGTAAATAGTCGTCCAATTTATCTTTTAAAGACGCTAATTCTTCAATATTTTCTTGTGAATAGAGGAGACGTCTATCGTCCAAACGTTCCAAGAGTTTCGTAAATACATACTTTGAAAATTCGTCATCAATTGTTTTAGGTTTGTAATGATTCTTTTCCAACATGTCCAAAATCAGACTTGATTTATTGCAAAAAGAAAGTTCAGTTTGTGCGAACGTTGTCGTCACAACAAAAAGGAATATAAAACGTAAAAAAGTATGCATGAATGCGAATAAAAATTTGTAGTCTCGTAAAGTTACGAATTTAACAAATCTTTTGCTTATTCCTTAGAAAACAAAGTTGAAAATGTCTGATAAATAGTACAAAATCAAACGTGTTTAATGCTTGAAAGCTATTTTAGATTAGAATTTACTCTTTTATCTTCCCAGAAATGTATTCCAATGTTTCTTGATTGCTTGTAGATAAATGCTTCGGAAGTTTGTTATCTCTTGGTAAAACGGCTAAAAAACGATCAAAATTTGATGTGTATACGTTTTTAAACAACGGTTTTTCAACATTCAAACTTTTTAGAATTTCAGTAAAGAACTCTTCATGATGAATTAAATCTTCAGCGCCTAAATGAAAAATGCCGCTTTTACGTCTGTTGATCATATAATGAATTTGTTGTGTCAGCTTTTTGTCAGAAATAGTATTCATGACCAAATTCGGAAAGACTTCAACTGGAATCTTTTCTTTTAAGCATTGTTTTATTTCTAGAATTCGCGGCGAATTATGACCAAAAACCATTGGCAAACGAATGATTGCATATTTTTTCTGTGGCAAACGCATCAACATATTTTCTATACGAATTTTGAGCTTTCCGTAAATGCTTTCCGAAAGCGTTTTGTCAAATTCATAAGAAGGATAACTGCTATAGGCATCAAACACATTTGCAGAAGATAAAAAGAAGAGTTTACACGGTTTCGTTTTTACATATTCTGTTAAGTAAACATGTGCTTCAATTTGTGCAGCAAAATCGCCACGCAAGGCAGAAATAATAATTGTTGGTTGCACTTGTGTTACAATTTCGTCAATACCATCATAATCCAAATCATATCGGATAAAATGCTGATTCTTGGCAAACGATTTGTTGCTGTAAAAAGTTCCGTATACATCAAAGTAGGAGCAAAGCTCTTTATACAATGCATTGCCTATAAAGCCACTTGCTCCTAATATTAAAATTCTGTTCAAATGTGTATGTTATAAGTTGAACTAGTCCTACCGAGAGGTAGGATCTAGTTATAGTTTCAAGGTTCGTGTTTATGTAAACCGAAAGATTCTGTAATTATTATTTCTTGTAGAAAGGAAGTTTTACTACTTTGGCAAGAACTCTGTTTTTACGTATTTGAATATAAATATTACTTCCAACATCTTTAAAAACTGTTGGTACATATCCTAACCCGATTCCTACTTTCATAGAAGGAGACATGGTTCCAGAAGTTACATTTCCAATAATATTTCCGTTTCCATCAACAATATCATACCCTTGTCTTGGAATTCCACGATCCTGCATTTCAAAGGCAACCAATCTGCGTTCAGTTCCTGTTCTTTTTTGAGATTCTATTTGCTCACGGTTTACAAAATCTTTTGTGAATTTTGTAATCCATCCCAAACCAGCTTCAATTGGAGATGTAGTATCATCAATATCATTACCGTATAAGCAATATCCCATTTCCAAACGAAGTGTATCACGAGCAGCCAAACCAATTGGTTTAATACCAAAATCAGCACCAGCTTCAAATACTTTGTTCCAAACTTCTTCTACAACTTCATTCTTACAGTAAATTTCAAATCCTCCAGAACCTGTATAACCAGTTGCGGAAACGATTACATTTTCAACACCTGCAAACGTCGCAATTTGGAATGTATAATATTTAATATTTGTTAAATCAACTTCTGTCAAAGACTGCATTGCTTCCACTGCTTTTGGGCCTTGAATTGCCAATAAAGAATAATCATCAGACACATCACGCATTTCTGCACCAACATCATTGTGACTTGAAATCCAGTTCCAATCTTTTTCAATATTAGAAGCATTTACAACCAAAATATACTTCTCTTCATTCACTCTATAGATAATTAGATCATCTATAATTCCGCCATCATTATTTGGCATGCAGCTATATTGTGCTTTTCCATCTTTCAATTTAGAAGCATCGTTTGTGGTAACTTTTTGGATTAATGCCAATGCATTTGGTCCAGAAATCACAAATTCTCCCATGTGACTTACGTCAAAAACACCAACGCCATTACGAACGGTTTCGTGTTCAATATTAACGCCTTCGTATTGTACAGGCATGTTGTAACCTGCAAAAGGAACCATTTTAGCACCTAATGCTTTGTGAATTTTAGATAGAGCTGTATCCTTCATGTGTTGTTTTTCTTAAATTGATTGCGAATTTATGAAAAATAGGGATAAAAAAATGATGAATTTTTACTTGATTTTCATTTTTAGCTTACTTTTTAGAATTTTCACAAAATTGAAAGGATTTGAGATAAACTTCTATAAAAATATCAAATTAGTAGATCGAGTCATCCGCAAATTTGTAGAAATAAATAATCACCGAGAATTTTGATTTAGATATGGATTATTAATAGTTTTAAAATATGAACGAACTGTTGGATTACTTTAAAAATTACATTCCTATTTCTGCAAAAATAGAAGATAACTTAAAAGAAATTGTTATTGAAAAAAAGTTAGACAAGGGAGAAATAATTCTTTCAAATAACTCTATGAAAAAGGAACATATTTTTGTTGTGAATGGTTGTCTGCGTTCATTTTATAAAACAGAAGCTGGAAAAGAGTATACAATACAATTTGCAATAAAAAATTGGTGGATAGGTGATTATATAACACTGTATACAGATGAAAAATCAGTAGTGTCAATAGAAAGTTTAACAAATTCAACTGTTTTGATAATTGATAAGACTAAAGTTGAAGGTTTTTATAAAAAATATCCTCAGTTTGAAGCCTTTCAACGGAAGAATTTTGAAAAACGTATTGCGACACTTCAAAAGCGAATTTTGAGCCTATTAACACTTACAGCTTTAGAAAAATACAACCAGTTTATTGAAAATTATAGTGTATTTGAAAGGATAATACCAAACTATCAAATTGCATCATACTTAGGAATTACTCCACAGAGTTTAAGTAGAGCACGAAAAGAGAGAATCAAAAAATGATTTATTAACATAGGTTCATTTTTACATTAAACACGTTAACTATTTTTGTCATATAAAAAAAAGTATAACAATGAGTTTTTTAGATAAATTGAATGAGCGATATGCTACAAAAGCTATGAATGGTGAAGTAGTACCGCAGGAAAAAATTGATAATATTTTAGAGGCAATAAGATTAGCTCCAACATCAAGTGGATTGCAACCGTTTGAAGTATTTGTAATTACAAACGATGAGATTAAATCAAAGATTAAAGAAATTGCTTGGAATCAATCGCAAGTAACAGATTGCTCACATTTATTAGTATTTGCAGCTTGGGATAATTATACAGAAGATCGTATTAATTATATGTTTGATTTGACCAATGAAATCAGAGGTTTTAAAAATGAAGGTTGGGAAAACTATCGTCAAATGTTATTGTCTTCCTATCCACAAAAAGATGCGGAAACTAATTTTGAACACGCCGCACGACAAACATATATTGCTTTTATGGCAGCTATTTCACAAGCAGCATATGAAGGAGTAGATACTACTCCAATGGAAGGTTTTGAACCTGCTGCGTTGGACAAAATCTTGCAATTACGAGAAAAAGGATTGCGAAGTACACTTATATTACCAATAGGATATAGAGATGCCGATAAAGATTGGTTAGTAAACCTTGTAAAGGTAAGAAAGCCAATGGAAAAACTAGTAACCTTTTTATAATGATATTGTAAAATAAAGAATATGAAGAAAAAAATATTGATTGGTTTAGTAAGTATTATCGTTATTACTTTTATCATATTGTATATAATGAGCATGCCTAAGTCTACTAAAGATGGAGCGTATAGTCCATCTCCGTTAGCATTGATGTTAGCAACATCTTCTACAACAGATTTTGATAATACAAAATTTGAAAACCCATATACTGGACATAAAAAGGTGTTAATGATTTGTACTGAAGAAAGAAATATGACGATGGCTAATGGGAAAAAATTTTCGACAGGAAATCATCCAGTAGAAATGCTTCTTCCTGTACTTCATTTAAGAAATGCTGGTTTTGAAGTAGACGTGATGACTCCAACAGGAAAACCAGCGGTTATTGAAATGTGGGCAATGCCAGAAAAAGATGAAAATGTTCAAGTAATATATTCAGAATTCAAAAGTAAATTTGAAAACCCAAAAAGCTTATCAAGTTTTGTGAAGAATTCAATGGTTGATGCTTCAGATTATATTGCAGTTTTTATACCAGGAGGTCATGGAGCAATGCTTGGATTGCCAGAAAATAATGATTTGAATAAACTAATCCATTGGTCACATAACAATGATTTATTCATGCTTGCAATTTGTCACGGTCCAGCAGCACTGTTAGCTGCAAATTATGATAATGATGCAAAATCATTTATTTATAAAGATTATGAGATTGCTGCATTTCCTGATGCTGTAGATGAACAAACGCCAATGATAGGATATATGCCTGGTGATATACCTTGGAAGTTTGGAGAAAAATTAAATGATTTAGGAGTTAAGATTATTAATGAAGAAGCCGATGCAACCTGCCATGTTGATAGGAAATTAATAACAGGAGCTAGCCCAGAAGCAGCTAATAATTTTGGTAAGTTAGCAGCAACCGAACCTCTAAAAGAAGTACATAAATAGATGTTTTAGAAATAGCATACAAAAAAGCGATTTGAATTTTAATTTAAATCGCTTTTTTGGGTTTATCACTTATTCAAAAAACATTTCAAGTCATCATAGTCTGTAGCTTGTATGGCTTCTTTCTTTTTATGCATAATCTCCTGAATCTGTTCTGGAATGTCTAGTTTTAAATTCAATGTTGATTCTACTGTCGGTAAAAATTTGACAGGATGTGCCGTTTCTAGGAAAACACCATAAGCATCTTGTAAATTATGTTGTTTTAAGCCTAAATATCCAACAGCTCCATGCGGATCAGAAATATAATTGTACTGATTGTAAATAGATTTCATTGCCTTTTTTGTTTCATCATCTGTGAAACTATAGGATGAAAAATGCTGTTTGATTGTTTCTAAATCATTATTATATAATTCCTGAATACGAATAAAATTACTTGGATTACCAACATCCATCGCGTTAGAAATGGTTGCAATGGATTTTTGTGGAGCATATTCTCCACTTTGTAAATAGTTTAAAACGGTATCGTTTACATTTGTTGAGGCGATAAAATGTTGAATTGGTAAACCTAATTTTTGCGCCATGATTCCCGCACAAATATTCCCAAAGTTCCCACTAGGAACTGAGAATACAATATTTGGATGTTGTTTGTGTAATGCTTTGTAAGCAAAGAAAAAGTAGAACATTTGTGGCAGCCAACGTGCAATATTGATAGAGTTTGCAGAGGTTAATATACGTTCTATTTCTTTATCTAAAAATGCTGTTTTTACCATGTCTTGGCAATCGTCAAAAACACCATCAACTTCCAATGCGGTAATATTTTGACCTAAAGTTGTTAATTGCTTTTCTTGGATTTTGCTGACTTTTCCGCTTGGATATAAAATCACTACTTCCACGCCTTTTACACCAAGAAAACCATTGGCAACAGCGCCACCAGTATCTCCTGAGGTTGCAACTAAAACCGTTACGTTTTCATCTTTATCACGATTAAAATAACCTAAACAACGTGCCATAAAACGTGCGCCAACATCTTTGAATGCCATGGTTGGTCCGTGAAATAATTCCAAAGTTCCAATATTGTCTTCAATCGGAACGATAGGGAAATCGAAACTTAAGGTTTCAGCAATGATTTCTTTTAAAATAGCAGAAGGAATATCATCTCCTACAAATTGTTGAATGGCTTCAAAGGCAATTTCTTCATGGGAATACTTGTCAATATTTAGAATAAATTCTTCTGATAAAGGCGTAATGTTTTCAGGGAAATAAATTCCGCGATCTGGAGCTAAACCTTTGATAACAGATTCTTTGAAAGAAACTTTTGGTGAATTATGGTGTAGACTGTAATAGTTCATTTTTTTGAATTCTTAATTAAATAATACGACAACCATTTGTGTTAATTTTAGAAACATGGACATCGTAATCAATATTTAGTTTTTTAAACGTTTCTGACATAACATAGGCTACGTTTTCTGCCATCTTTTCTCCTTTGCTTAAAGCAAAAATTGAAGGTCCAGAACCTGAGATTCCAGCACCTAAGGCACCACATTCAATAGCATTTTCTTTTACTTCATTGAATCCAGGAATTAAAATAGAACGTAAGGGTTCTACGATTTCGTCATGTAAAGATCTCCCAATCAAATTGTAATCAGAGGTATATAATCCACTGATCAATCCTCCAAGATTTCCTGTTTGAATAATTGATTTTTTGAGTGTGATATTTTCCTTCAATACTGAACGTGAATCTGAAGTTTTTACTTCAATCTGTGGATGAATTACGGTTGCATATAACTCGTCAGGAGTTGGAATTTTTATAATATCTAGTGGCTTATAGCTTCTCACTAATGTAAATCCACCTATAAGAGCAGGAGCAACATTATCTGCATGCGCAGTGCCACTAGCAAGTTTTTCACCTTGCATAGCAAACGGCACCAGTTCTTTAGCGGAAAAAGGCTTTCCAAGCAATTCATTCATTGCCCAAACGGTTCCAGCAGAACTTGCAGCACTACTTCCTATACCACTTCCAGCCTTAATATTTTTATAGATTTCAATTTCAAAACCATGACTAATATGCAGTTTGTTTAGCATTGCCATGCCAGCAACACCTGCCACATTTTTTTCGGTTTCTACAGGTAAATCTTGCCCAACAAGTTTCGAAATTTTAATTCCTTTTTCATCTGTTTTCCGAATAACCATTTCGTCACCAACTGTGTCTAGACAAAGTCCTAATGCATCAAATCCGCAAGAGACATTTGCAATAGTTGCTGGTGCGAATATTCTGAGTTCGTTCATTTTTTTGCTTTTAGCGATTAGCTTAATAGTTTAAAACTTTCCAATTCGTATTACATCTGCAAAAATACCAGATGCTGTTACTTCTGCACCAGCGCCAGCTCCTTTTATTTGTAAAGGTTGTGCCACGTAACGATCGGTAAAGAACAGTACAATATTATCGCTACCTTCTAAATTGTAAAAAGGATGATCGGCTGGAATGTGTTGCAATCCAACTTTTGCTTTTCCATCTTCAAAAGTAGCTACATATTTTAAACGACAGTCTTTGTCATTGGCTTCTTTAAAGATTTGTTGAAAGTGCGCTTCATGCTTTGTTAAAGAAGCGTAGAAATCTTCATTATTATCTGTTGCTAGCGTTTCATCCGGTAAAAACGAATTGTTTTCAATGTCTTCTAATTCTAAAACATATCCACTTTCACGTGCCAAGATGAGAATTTTACGAGCTACATCTACACCACTTAAATCTATTTTTGGATCTGGTTCTGTATATCCTTCTTCTTGTGCTTGCGTTACAGTATCATGGAATGTATTTTCATCACTGAAATTGTTGAATACAAAGTTTAAACTTCCAGAAAGAACTGCTTGTATTTTGTGGATGCGATCACCTGAAGCAACTACATTTTTTAATGTGTCAATGATTGGCAATCCTGCACCAACATTAGTTTCAAACAAAAATGGCGCATTGTATTTTTGCGAAACACGTTTCAAATTCTGATAATTTTCATATTCAGAAGCACAGGCAATTTTGTTACATGTAACTACCGAAATATTGTTTTGCAAATATCTTCCATATACTTTAGAAACTTCATGACTCGCTGTGATATCTATAAATATACTGTTACGCAAGTTGAATGATTTTACTGCTTCATGGAATTTGTCTAAACATGCTTTTACACCAGTAACCAAATAGTTTTTCCAATTTTCCAAATCAATTCCTTCTGCATCAAAGAGCATGGTTCTTGAGTTAGAAATTCCAATAACTCTGACATTGAGTTTGAGTTGTTCGCGTAAGTATTTTTGTTGCTGATGGAGTTGTGAAAGGAAACGTTCTCCTACATTTCCAACACCAGTTACAAATAAATTAAGCTGTTTTACTTTTTCTTCAAAGAATTCTTCATGCAATGCATTCAACGCTTTTTTAGCATCTTCACTGTTGATGACCGCAGAGATATTTTTCTCAGAAGCACCTTGTGCAATAGCACGAATGTTTACATTGTTTTTTCCAAGCATGCTAAACATTTTTCCACTGAGTCCTTGGTGATTTTTCATGTTTTCACCAACCAATGCGATGATAGCTAATTGTTGCTCTACCAAAATAGGATCTACTCTTCCTGAAGCAATTTCATATGCAAAAGTTTCATCAATCGCCATTTTTGCTCTCGAAGCTTCTTTATCATTAATTCCGATACAGATAGAATGCTCCGAAGAAGCTTGTGTAATTAATACGATATTTATTTGCTCTGCTAGTAAAGTTTCAAATAAGCGTTTTGAGAAGCCAGGAATACCAATCATTCCGCTTCCTTCTAACGTCAATAATGAAATGTTTTCTATATAACTAATTCCTTTTACAGCACGTTGCTTTCCATTTGGATTTTTTGTGATACGCGTTCCTGCTTGTTCTGGCGAAAATGTATTTTTTACCAGAATTGGAATTTCTTTTTTAAGTACAGGCTGAATGGTTGGTGGATAAATTACTTTCGCACCAAAGTGAGACAATTCCATCGCTTCTTGATAGGAAATATGAGGAATTGGCGTTGCTTGTTTTACAATGCGAGGATTTGCCGTGTACATTCCGCTTACATCGGTCCAAATTTGCAATTCATCCGCATTCTCAGCAGCAGCAATAATGGCAGCAGTATAGTCTGAACCACCGCGACCCAATGTTGTTGTTTCTCCATTTTCAGTTGCAGCAATAAATCCAGGTAAATTGACAATTTGCTTTTCATTCTTTTTAAAGAAATCGTGGCAGTTTTCTTGGGTCAATTTCATCTGGACTCGTGCATTTTCATAGCTTGCAGAAGTAATAATGAGTTCGCGACTGTCTTTGTACTCGCTATCTAATTCTCGAACTTTCATTACTTCAGAAATGATATATGAAGACAATAATTCTCCAAAACTTGCAATAGTAGCTAAGGTTTTAGGTGTGAGTTCGCGCAGTAAATAGCAACCTTCATACAAGGTTTCTAAATAATTTAATAAGCGTTTTGTATGACTAATTACGGCACTTTGTTCTGTGACAGGAACTAAATCTTTTACAACTTGAATATGTCTGTTTTCAATTTCTTGTAATAGAGATTTATAATATTCATCTTTGATAGCAGCTAACTCAGCGGTTTTTAAAAGCATATTTGTTGTATTTCCAAATGCAGAAACAACAATGGCAACTTTTTGCTCTTGAGAAGCTTTTGTAATAATAGCTATTACTTTATTTATATTTTGCGCATTGGCGACAGAAGTACCGCCAAATTTGAGTACGTTCATGAGTATTGTTTTGTGTGGTTATTGGTGTTTTTTAATTCTTTACATAGAAATTGGTGTATATAAACACCTGACGGTTGTATAATGCTTAGACCCCAAAAGGGGTTGTTGTAGCAATAGCAATCGATACAGTGCTGCTTGTGCCTGTAATAATTGTTGTTGAAGAAAAAATTGTTGCTACTAAACGCATATTTATCATATGATATTGTTCAAAAGTATTACTTTTATCTCCATAAACAAACTATAAATTCATTTTTCACAGATTACTAGTGAAAATAGCTTTTTTTTAAAAATGCATTAAATAAGCATCTTTAATTGTAAAGAATTTCATCAAATGTGTAATCTCTTGCATTAATATAACGATACATGAAGATATTTTCAGCAGCTCAAATCTACGAAGCAATCAATCGTACGATCAAAAAAAATCAAATTACGTCTAATGATTTACTAGAATTTGCAGGAAATCAATTATTTAATTGGTTTCATAGACGTATGCATGGTGCGCAAGTTCCGATTCATATTTATTGTGGAATTGGAAATAATGGAGGTTTAGGATTGGTGTTAGGACGTCAATTATTGTATCATGGCTATAATGTACATTTGTATGTAGTGAATTTTAGCGATAAGCGTACGAAAGGTTTTTTGGTGAATTATGATCGAATTAAAGAGTTTAAAGTTTGGCCAAAATTACTAAGCTCAGGAGAAGAATTTCCTGAAATGCAACCAGAAGATATTATTGTAGATGCCATTTTTGGAATTGGATTGAACAGAGAAACATCTGATTGGGTAAAAGAACTTATTAAGTATATCAATGCTTCACGAGCATATACAGTATCTTTGGATGTTCCTTCAGGATTGTATCCAGATCATGGACCAGAAGATAGAGAAGCTGTGATTCAAAGTAATTTTACCTTAACGAGTCAAGCGCCAAAATTGAGTTTCTTTTTACCAGAAACGGGTATTTTTATGCAACAATGGGAAGCTATTGATATTGGACTCGATCAAGAGTATTTACAAACGACTGATACCGAAGTGCAGTTAATTGACAAGTTTGAAGTGTTGCCTTTATACATTCCGAGAGAGAAATATGCGCATAAAGGAAGCTATGGTCACAGTTTGATTGTTGGAGGAAGTTATGGTAAAATCGGTGCTGTGACGTTGGCATGTTCGGCATGTTTACGAGTGGGCGCAGGATTGGTAACTGCTTATATTCCAGAGTGTGGATATACTGTTTTACAAACGTCGTTACCTGAGGCCATGGTGATTTGTGATGATGATAAAAAACATCTTACGAATATTGAATATGATATAACGCCTCAAGCTGTTGGAATTGGTGTAGGAATGGGAACTGTTGAAAATACAGTAAATGCATTGAAAATATTTTTAGAGAAAAGCAGCCTTCCTTTAGTATTTGATGCGGATGCATTGAATATACTTTCTGCGAATACAGAATTGTTGAAATCTGTACCGAAAGGCTCTATTTTGACGCCACATCCAAAAGAATTAGAACGTTTGATAGGTGAGTGGGAAGATGATTTTGAGAAATTGGCAAAAGCAAAAGCATTTGCTAAAGAGTATGATATAGTGCTAATTATCAAAGGAGCGCATACGGTTATTATTTACGATAATTACGTATATATTAATAATACAGGAAATCCTGGAATGGCAACTGCAGGAAGTGGCGATGTGTTGACAGGAATGTTAACTGGATTGTTATCACAAGGATATGACCCGATAAAAACATCAATTTTTGGAGTGTATTTACATGGAAAAGCGGGTGATATTGCCTTATCAGGTTTAGGATACCAAGCGTTGACGGCAAGCGATATTGTGTATCATATTGGTGATGCGTATTTGGATTTGTTTAAACAACCCGAAAAACCCTCAGAAGAAGCTGAACAATAAGAACAAAAAACGCTTTGGAATTCCAAAGCGTTTTTTGTTTGTATGTTTTGAATTTTTAGATCTTCAACTCATCAAATAATTCAATTAATTTTTCGCTTGATGGTCTTGGAGCATCAGCGTCTAAGATATTTCCTTCTGGATCAATTAAAATAAATCTTGGAATCCCTTCAATAGCGTACTCCTTCACAAATTTTGATTTCCAGTCGTTATCTGCCATTAACTGAATTCCTCCTAAATCTTTATCAACGACCATTTTTTTCCACGTTGTATAGTCTTTTTTGTCATCAATAGAAATAGATACAAATTCAATATTTTTATTGTGATATTTCTTTTCAACCTTTTTTAAAGATGGAATTTCTCCGATGCATGGTCCACACCAAGTTGCCCAAACATCTATATAAACATATTTACCTTTTAAATCGTCTAATGATGTTTTTCCTCCCTTGTAGTTTTCATATATGAATTTTGGAGAAGCATTTCCTGCCACTAGTTTTTTAATGGTATTATACTTTTCCGCTAATTCTTTTTTGAATTCTTCGTTTTTAGAAATCGTAGTTAATTCTTCATACAAATAATCTGAATCTTTTCCAGAAGGAGATATAAAGAATGATAAGTTTTCAGCAAGCATATCTTTTAGACTTTGCGATTTTAATGCTTTTATGGAACTTACAGCGCCTTTTATATCTTCAAAAGGATTTAGTGTTTTAGAGTAATGTCTAATGGCTAATTCCTTAAAGTTTTTATACATGTTGAAATCTTCCTCATTGTCATAATCTACATCCTTAAAATACGCCTCAAATTCTTCAGAAGGTTTATAGTCTTCATTTTTTGAGTAATCTGGATGGTACATTGGATACTTTGAAAGATTGATTAATGTAGCATATTTGATATTCTTTTTTTCTAGCGAAATAAAATCATCATCTAAATCAGTTGATTTTTTTATAATTTCCATAGATTCTTCACCAAAACCTTTTACAGTTTTGATAAATTCAGCTTCTTCCATAGAAAAGACAGCTATGGCATCTCTGCTCTTATTTCTTTTTATTTTTCCTAACAAGTAGGTGTTTGTAGCTGCAGCAGTGCCTTCATAATTCATTTGGTCAATGAACTTAGTGGCATTTGTGCTTAGCTTTAAATCTTTTTTAGGAGTTAAAAATAATGTAGCCTTATCTTTGTCATGTAAGAGTGTATAATATCCTGTGTCAACGCGTAATGTATCTACAAAAGTGCCATCGTCATTTAGTTTGATTTCCTTTTCAAAATCACCTCCAAAGAGGATGACTTTTCCATCTTTTGAATTATCAATTTTCCCAGATAGAACAGTGTAATCTATTGGTTCTAGTTTTGGATCATTTGCACATGAAATGACAGCGATACCAGCGATGAGTAAGAATATTTTTTTCATGATTTCTATGGTTTGGTAATTGCTTATATTTTCAACTCATTAAATAATTCAATTAATTTAGGACTCGATGGTCTTGGTGCATCTGCATTTACAATATTTCCTTCTGGATCAATTAAGATAAATCTAGGAATACCATCAATTACATAATCAATAACGAATTTTGATTTCTCAGCGCTATCTGCCATTAATTGAATTCCTCCAAGTTCTTTATTTTTAATCATGTTTTTCCAAGTTTCATACGCTCCTTTTTGATCAATGGAGATAGAAACGAATTCAATGTTTTTGTCATGATAATCTTTTTCAACCTTTTTTAATGATGGGATTTCTTCAATACATGGTCCACACCAAGTTGCCCAAACATCAATATAGACATACTTTCCTTTTAAATCTGCTAAAGAAGTTGTACCACCAGCATGATTTTCATAATTGAATGTAGGCGAAGTTTTTCCTGGAACTAGTTTTTGAATTTTAGTGTACTTTTCAGAAAGTTCTTTGAGTAACTTTTCGTCTTTAGCCATTTCTTTAATAGTGCCAAAAAGTTTTTCATTGTCTTCGTTAGATGGAGAAATTCCATAGGCCAACTCACCTGCTAATGCATTTTTAATGTTCTGTGATTTTAATCCTTTGATACTTTTTAAACTCTCAGCTTTTAAAGAATCGTTATAGTACATCTCCATATAATGTTGTGACACTAATTGTTGGTATGAATCAAAGTTTCTAAAATCTTCTTCATTATCATAATCAACATTGTCTAGAGGCTTCAATAAGTCTTCAGAAACTTTGTAATCTTCTTTTTTAGCAAAATATGGATGATACGAAGGGTATCTCATAAGATTGGCTAAGTATTCATAATTGATACTTTTCTTTTCTAATGCTACAAATACTTCGTTTAAATCTTTCGTATTGTTCAAACGATCCAAAGCTTCGCTTTTCATTTCCTCAATTTTCTTTAAAAAATCAGCTTCTTCGATAGCATATACTGCTCTAAAGTTTAAATTTCCAGCTTCCGAAAGTTTTTTAGCTAAATACGTATTTGTAGTTGTCCCTGTTCCTGAATATTCTAGAGCATTATTGAACTTCAATTTATCAGTAGTTAGGTGTAATGAATCACCATGAGTTAAGTATAAAGCTGCGCGATTTCTTCCATAAAATAGCGTATAATAGCCTTCATCAGTAACTAATTTATCTGAAAATGTTCCGTCTTCTGCTAGAGCAATTTTTTGTTTAAAATCCCCACCAGAAACCACAATTGTGTCTCCTTTTTTAGTGTTTTCTATTTTACCAGAAAGTACAGTATAGTCTATTTTCGGTTCAGTTTTACATGAGAAGATTGCCAATCCAGCAATCAATAGCAATACTTTTTTCATTTTTAAAGTTTGTTTACTTTATATATTTAGTTCGTTAAATAGCTCAACTAGTTTAGGGTTTGAAGGTCTCGGTGCATCTGCACTTACCACATTTCCATCAGGATCTAATAGAATAAATCTTGGAATTCCAGTAATCATATATTCTTTCATAAATGTTTCGTCTCCTCCATAATGCAATTGAATGCCTCCTAGAGATTTGTCAGTTACCATTTTTTGCCAAGCATCTTTATTTTCATCTACAGAAATGCTGACAAAGGCAATATTTTTATCATGATAAGAGGTTTCTATTTTTTTCAAAGAAGGAATTTCTGCTTTACACGGTCCGCACCAAGTTGCCCACATGTCAATATATACATACTTTCCTTTTAAGTCTGCCAACGAAGTTTTTCCTCCAGCATGATTTTCATAGTCAAATGCTGGTGACGGTGTTCCTTTTGAGAATTTAGTTTTAAGCGTAATAGCTTGCCCTGCATATTGCTTGTACATGTTTAACATAGGATCAACGTCTTTCAATTTAGCTGCGATGATGGTACTATCAACATCTTTTTTAGAATTATAAAAATCCTTAAGCTTTTTTGATATGTTTTCAATTTCCTTTTCCAGACCTCCTGTGTCAAGATTTGATAGCATATCCATGTCCAACAGCTTTTCTTGTAGTAACGCATCTTCTGCTAAGAAATTGCTGTGAATAGCACCTTTTCCGCTGTATTTGATCGTTTCATCAAACATTTTGGTATCTAAGGTGAGTTTTAAATCAAAATCATTTTCTAAATACAAGTTTGTACTTTCTGATCCGTCAAAAATATTATACATACCATTTTCAACTTTCAAAGTATCTTTAAAAGTCCCGTCTTTATTGACTTTAATGGTTTTAGAATAGGTTCTATTTCGAACTACAAGTGAATCACTATTTTGGTTTTCAATTTTTCCAGAAAGCGTCACATAATCTTTTGGAACTTCTGGCTCATTCTTACAAGAGAAGATTGCGAAAGCTGCAACAAGTAGCAATAGATTATTCATATATTCAAAGTTTGTTTTCTCAAATCTACTAGATTCTTCTTTTAATCAATAAATTATTAACAATTATTTGGTAAATACAGTTTGAATTTTGACTTTTGAAAGATAATTTGATTACACCATCATGATACACCAAATAAGTTCGAAAATTCTCGATATTACAATTATTCTAGATTTACTGCATGCAAATGCAAAATTGGAATTATCAGCTGAAGCAATAGAAAAAATTTGTGCTTGCCGTGCGTATTTAGATAAACGTTTACAGGACCAAAAAACCCCTATATATGGTATTAATACCGGGTTTGGATCGCTGTGTAATGTGAAAATTTCGGATGAACATTTGTCGAAATTACAAGAGAACTTAGTGACTTCTCATGCATGTGGTACAGGAGATCGTGTACCTCAAGAGATTATAAAGTTAATGTTGTTACTTAAGATACAATCGTTAAGTTATGGACATTCGGGCGTGCAATTACAGACGGTACAACGTTTGATTGATTTTTATAATCACGATATTTTACCAGTTGTTTTTGAACAAGGTTCCCTTGGTGCCTCTGGTGATTTGGCTCCTTTAGCACATTTATCATTGCCACTTTTAGGAAAAGGAAGTGTATATTATAATGGAGAAGAAGTTTCTGGAACTGAAATTTTGAAGAAATTTAATTGGAAACCAATTACCTTGAGAGCAAAGGAAGGTTTGGGATTGTTGAACGGGACACAATTTATGAGTGCTTATGGTGTATATTCACTCTTGAAAGCCTATAAATTATCTTATTTTGCAGATTTCTTCGCTGCTATTTCGTTAGAAGCTTTTGATGGAAGAATTGAACCTTTTAATGATTTAATTCATTTGATTCGTCCACACAAAGGACAATTAAAAACTGCTCGAAGAATCAAAGAGTTTGTAGAAGGAAGTGAGTTGATTTCGCAAGAAAAGAAACATGTGCAAGATCCATATTCTTTTAGATGCGTACCACAAGTTCATGGAGCTACCAAAGATACCTTAGCTTTTATTAGAAAAACGTTTGAAACTGAAATTAATTCTGTAACTGATAATCCAAATATTTTTATTGCAGAAGATGAAATTATTTCTGGAGGAAACTTTCATGGACAACCTTTAGCCTTGACGTTGGATTATTTAGCAATTGCAATGGCTGAACTTGGAAATATTTCAGAACGAAGAACATTTCAGCTCGTTTCTGGATTGAGAGATTTGCCAGCATTTTTGGTGAACAATCCAGGGTTGAACTCTGGTTTTATGATTCCACAGTACACAGCAGCAAGTATTGTAAGTCAAAACAAGCAATATGCTACACCAGCAAGTATTGATTCTATTGTGTCGTCAAACGGACAAGAAGATCATGTAAGTATGGGTGCAAATGCAGCTACCAAAGCTATCAAAGTAGTGGATAATGTAGAGCGTGTGTTGGCAATTGAGTTGTTGAATGCTTCGCAAGCATTGATATTTAGAGCGCCATTGAAAAGTTCTGATTTTATCGAAACATTTTTACAAACGTATAGAGCAGAAGTTCCTTTTGTGGATGAAGATAGAGAATTGCATGTTGCTATTAAAGATACTTTGTCGTTTATACAACAAACGGTTATTGAAAATGATGAGTTGTTTTCTTAGTTAATAGGTAGCAATAAGTATTATTTGAAGGTTAGGATTTTGAGGGACTTCCTTGATTCTAACTTTCTTTATAAATTGATGAGAAGAGCGTTTGTTGGTTTGGGTTGAATATTTTGTTAGAATAAAGTAAATCAGAAAAAACCTTTGACATTCAGTCAAAAAGAAACTACAAATGACTTTTAGACCAAGTAATGGCTTCATCCTTGGTTTTGAAGATACTCATTGGTTTATTGAAAAAATGTTTTTCGATCTTCACATTGTGATTGTCAATAAATTTATCAGAAACAATGGCAATGGCTTTTAAATTTTCAATTTCAAAAACTTTTAAATAAAGCATTGGATCAACCGCATACGAGTTTTTGCGAATTGTTATATATACAAATGGTTTTTCAGGGAAGTGTTTCTTGGCAATTAGAATAATTTCACCAACAGAATCAATATTTAGTGTAATTCCTTCGTTGAGTTGTGCAAGCATGTAGCTTTCATAAACTTCTACTTTACCTATTTGTAAAGTGTATTTTTTAATGAATGAATTACTATTGCCGTTAGCTATTCGCACTTTTAATGTTTTTATTAAAAATAGGATTTTTAAATTCGATCTACTAATAAAATAGATGAACGGCACAAAAATACACTACTTTTTTCTTTCTCTGGTAAATAGAATGGTAAAAATTCCTGTTTATGCTACTGAATTATCAGAAACATTAGTGTTATTATTCTCTAATGGAACAATTTTGTCTAGCCAATTTATGGCAGCATTGATAGTGGTGAACAATTCATAGCGTCCTTCAAAGAAGCTTTTTTCAACATGTGCGTTTAATGAAGAAAATTTTTGATCAGATACCACAGCAATTCCTTTTAATAAGTCGTTTTTAGGAAGTATCTTGTATACTTGTGGATCAATAGAGTAGGAGTTTTTGCGATAAGAAATATATCCAAAAGGAACCTTATAGTTTTCAAGAAAAAAATGAAAAAAAGAAAGCATCACATCTATAGTCACATGAACGCCTTCATTAATCTCTCCAATGATTAGATCATTGTATAGATAGAGCTTTCCATTTTCGAAAGTATATATATCTTTTAATTGTTTTCCATTAATATTCATGTAGGTAGTTTTTTATTTCTATGCTAAATTATGAACAGTAATGCAGAAACTAATTTATTATGCGTGAATAGTATTTTTTTTAGATAAACTACCTGTTTTTATCTTCAAAATACATAAAAAGGGGAAGAAAAGAAAATCCTGCTTTTCGAAAAAGCAGGATTTTATATGCTTGATAATAAGTTAGTTGGTTAAGATTCTGTTGGCTTTTCAGCTTTTTCAATCTTAATAGTTAACTCATCATTATCTTCATCTAGATCCATAAAGATTTTGTCACCTTCATGAATTTTTGAAGTAATGATTTCTTCTGCAAGTGCATCTTCAATATATTTTTGAATAGCTCTTTTCAATGGTCTTGCTCCATATTGCTTATCAAAACCTTTATCAGCGATATAATCTTTTGCTTTATCACTTAACAATAAATCGTAGCCTAAACCTTTGATTCTTTGGTATAATTTAGCAATTTCAATATCAATGATTTTGTGAATATGTTCACGTTCAAGTGAATTGAAAATAACAACATCATCAATTCTGTTTAGGAATTCAGGAGCAAAAGCTTTTTTCAATGC
This sequence comes from Kordia sp., assembly GCF_022447245.1. Taxonomy (GTDB): domain Bacteria; phylum Bacteroidota; class Bacteroidia; order Flavobacteriales; family Flavobacteriaceae; genus Kordia. The sequence goes on from NZ_JAKVBC010000008.1 coordinate 22,842, forward strand.
ATTTTCTATCACACCTTTTGCATGATCATCTGCTTGACTTTTCTTAGCGTTTGTTCCAAAACCAACTCCAGAACCAAAATCTTTCAATCTACGCGCACCAATATTTGATGTCATAATAATGATTGTGTTTCTAAAATCAATTTTTCTTCCTAAACTATCCGTCAAATATCCATCGTCTAATACTTGTAACAACATATTAAATACATCAGGATGCGCTTTTTCAACCTCGTCAAGTAAAACTACAGCATACGGTTTTCTTCGTACTTTCTCTGTTAATTGTCCACCTTCTTCATATCCAACATATCCTGGAGGTGCTCCAACCAAACGAGAAATTGCGAATTTTTCCATGTATTCACTCATGTCAATTCTGATCAATGTTTCTTCAGAATCAAATAACTCACGAGCTAATACCTTTGCTAACTGTGTTTTGCCAACTCCAGTTTGTCCTAAAAAGATAAACGAACCAATCGGCTTATTAGGATCTTTAAGTCCCGCACGATTACGCTGAATCGCTTTTACGACTTTACCAACGGCTTCATCTTGTCCAATAACCTTTCCTTTGATTAACTCAGGAAGTTGTGCTAATTTATTACTTTCCGTCTGCGCAATTCTATTCACAGGAATTCCAGTCATCATAGAAACAACATCTGCCACATTGTCTTCGTCAACCGTTTCTTTGTGTTGTTTAGACTCTTCTTCCCATTTTTCTTGTGAAATTGCCAATTCTTTTTCCAAACGCTTTTCGTCGTCTCTCAATTTGGCAGCTTCTTCATATTTCTGCTTTTTAACTACAGAATTTTTCAATTCACGTACTTCTTCTAATTGACGTTCCAAATCTAAAATCTGTTTTGGTACGTCAATATTTGTAATATGAACTCTTGATCCTGCTTCATCTAAAGCATCTATAGCTTTGTCTGGAAGAAAACGATCTGTCATATATCTATTTGTCAACGTTACACAAGCTTTAATAGCTTCTGGTGTATAACTTACATTATGGTGTTCTTCGTACTTGTCTTTGATGTTCTCTAAAATTTCAATCGTTTCTTCTACAGTAGTTGGTTCAACCACTACTTTTTGGAAACGTCTTTCTAAAGCACCATCTTTTTCAATATACTGTCTGTATTCATCTAATGTCGTAGCACCAATGCATTGGATTTCACCTCTGGCTAAAGCTGGTTTAAACATGTTTGAAGCGTCTAAACTTCCTGTAGCGCCACCGGCACCAACAATCGTATGAATTTCATCAATGAATAGAATAATGTCATCATTCTTTTCCAATTCGTTCATCACAGCTTTCATGCGCTCTTCAAACTGACCTCTGTATTTTGTTCCAGCGACCAAGCTTGCTAAGTCTAGCGTAACTACTCGTTTGTTAAAAAGAATACGCGATACTTTACGCTTTACAATTCTATTTGCTAAACCTTCTGCGATGGCAGATTTACCAACACCAGGTTCACCAATTAAAATTGGATTATTCTTTTTGCGTCTACTTAAAATTTGAGAAACGCGTTCTATTTCTTTTTCACGACCAACTACGGGGTCTAATTTTCCTTCTTCTGCCAAGGCTGTCAAATCTCTTCCGAAATTATCCAATACAGGTGTTTTAGATTTCTTATTCACTTTTCCGCCTGAATTTGAAGAACCAAAAGGATTTTCTTTTGAAGATTCTTGAGATCCGCTACTGTCATCCGAGAATGATTCGGAACGCGGCGTATCTATATAATCGTCGTCGTTTGTTATCATATACTTAAATTGCTCTTTAACATTATCATAATCCACCTTTAACTTATTTAAAAGTTTTGTTGTGGGATCGTTTTCGTTTCGTAAAATGCACAATAATAGGTGTGCGGTATTAATAGAAGAACTTTGAAAAAGTTTTGCTTCTAAAAATGTAGTTTTGAGGGCTCTTTCTGCTTGCCTCGTTAAATGTAAGTTGCGCTTTTCGTTTGGTGCGACTGCCACATTCGGGTTTGCGGGACTCAAAATTTCAACTTTTCGACGCAAATGTGTCAAATCGACATCCAATGCATTCAAAATGTTGATAGCTTTGCCGCTTCCGTCTCTGAGGAGCCCAAGCATTAAATGTTCTGTGCCAATGAAATCATGGCCGAGACGCAATGCTTCTTCCTTACTGTAGGCTATTACATCCTTTACTCTTGGGGAGAAATTATCATCCATATATATTATTTCCTTTCGACATTAAAATTAATACTTCAAACTGAATAATACAAAAATTGTTCCGTGATGAAAGTATATTTATTGCATTAGACGAAAAAAAAACAGAAATCACAGAATATCATATGGAATTATTAAAAAACTTATTAAAAATTGTTAATAAAAAAACCCTAAAATGACTGGCTAAATCCTCGCTGAATACTAGTAAATGTTGTATATTGACCCGATTTGTAAAACTCGAAATATTAAAACTTAAAATACATGGCAGAAGGAGAAAAGTTAATCCCCATTAATATTGAAGATGAGATGAAGTCTGCTTACATCGATTATTCGATGTCAGTCATTGTGTCACGTGCACTTCCAGATGTAAGAGATGGTATGAAACCCGTACATCGTAGAGTACTTTTTGGAATGCATGAACTCGGAGTAAGGTCTAGTTCCGCTCACAAGAAATCTGCAAGAATCGTAGGAGAAGTATTAGGTAAGTATCACCCACATGGAGATACCTCTGTATACGATGCTATGGTTCGTATGGCGCAAGAATGGAGTTTGCGTTATATGTTAGTAGACGGACAAGGAAACTTCGGTTCTATTGATGGAGATAGTCCTGCAGCAATGCGTTATACGGAAGCAAGAATGCGCAAGATATCAGATGATATGTTGGCAGATATTGACAAAGACACCGTAGATCATTCTTTAAACTTTGATGATACTTTAAAAGAACCAACTGTATTGCCTACACGAGTTCCAGGATTATTAATTAATGGAGCTTCTGGTATTGCCGTTGGTATGGCAACAAATATGCCACCACACAACTTGTCTGAAGTTGTAGATGGAATTCATGCGTACATCGATAATAATGATATCGAAATCGATGAATTAATTCAACATGTAAAAGCACCAGATTTCCCTACAGGAGGAATTATCTATGGATACGATGGTGTTCGCGAAGCGTTTAAGACAGGACGTGGACGTGTTGTCATGCGTGGAAAAGCTGTCATGGAAGAAGTTCAAGGAAGAGAATGTATCATTGTTTCTGAAATTCCATATCAAGTCAATAAGGCAGACATGATTAAGAAAACTGCTGATTTGATTAACGACAAAAAAATAGATGGAATTTCTTCCATTCGTGACGAATCGGATCGTAAAGGAATGCGTATCGTTTATATCTTAAAACGTGATGCGATTCCAAATATCGTTCTTAACAAATTGTATAAGTATACCGCATTACAATCTTCATTTAGTGTTAACAATATTGCCTTAGTAAAAGGACGTCCACAATTGTTGAATCTGAAAGATATGATTCATCATTTTGTAGAGCACAGACATGAGGTAGTAACTAGAAGAACACAATACGAACTTAAGAAAGCGGAAGAACGTGCTCATATATTAGAAGGATTGATTATTGCTTCTGATAATATTGATGAGGTAATAGCAATTATTCGTGGTTCGCAAAACGCTGAAGATGCTCGTAACAACTTGATCAAACGTTTTGAATTGACAGAAATTCAAGCGAAAGCAATTGTTGAAATGCGATTACGTCAGTTGACAGGTCTAGAACAAGACAAGTTGCGTGCTGAGTATGACGACATCATGAAGAGTATAGAAGATTACCGTGATATTTTGGCAAATAAGTCAAGAAGAATGGCTATCATTAAAGATGAGCTGGCTATTATTAAAGATAAGTACGGTGACGAAAGACGTTCGATGATCGAATATGCTGGTGGAGATGTAAGTATTGAAGATTTAATTCCAGATGAAAAAGTAGTAATTACAATTTCACATGCTGGTTATATCAAACGTACTTCATTAACAGAATATAAAAAGCAGAATAGAGGTGGAGTTGGGCAAAAAGGTAGTGCAACCCGAAATGAAGATTTTCTAGAGCATCTATTTGTTGGAACCAATCACCAATACATGTTATTCTTTACACAAACAGGGAAATGTTTCTGGATGCGTGTATATGAAATTCCAGAAGGAAGCAAAACATCAAAAGGTAGAGCGATACAAAACTTAATCAACATAGATAAAGAAGATAAAGTAAAAGCATTTATCTGTACGCAAAACTTAAAAGATGAAGATTACATTAACAATCATTATGTGATCATGGCTACAAAGAAAGGACAAGTGAAGAAAACTCCATTAGAGCAATATTCTCGTCCGCGTACCAACGGTATCAACGCTATTACTATTAAAGAAGGTGATGAGTTACTAGAAGCGAAGTTAACAACAGGAAACAGTCAAGTAATGTTGGCAGTAAAATCTGGAAAGGCAATTCGTTTCGAAGAAGAGAAAACGCGTCCAATGGGAAGAAATGCTTCTGGAGTTCGTGGAATTACCTTAGCAGATGAAAATGATGAAGTCGTAGGGATGGTTGCTGTAAACGATATGGAGAGCAATATTTTAGTTGTTTCTGAAAACGGATACGGAAAACGATCAAGCTTAGAAGATTACCGAATCACAAATCGTGGTGGGAAAGGTGTGAAGACTATTTCTGTTACGGAAAAAACAGGTAACTTAGTAGCCATTAAAAACGTAACTGATGAAGATGGTTTAATGATCATCAACAAATCAGGAATTGCTATACGAATGGCTGTATCTGATTTACGAGTTATGGGTAGAGCTACGCAAGGAGTTCGACTCATTAATATAAAAGGGAAAGATTCAATCGCATCTGTTGCTAAAGTTCGAAATGGACAACAGGAGGAAGAAGAAGGAGCGGAAGATGTTGAAAACACTGAGACTCCAGAAAATGGCACGGCAGTTGATATGGATAACAATAGTGATCAAGAATCACAAGAATAATAATAAATAAAACCTCAATTATTTTAAACATTAACAAAATGAAGAAGACAATTTTAATTTTTTCAGCACTGTTGATTACAGCCTTTTCTTTTGCACAAAAGAAAGAATTAAAAGCCGCTGAGAGAGCATTAAAAAAAGGAAATACAGTTGAAGCAAAAGATATGCTTAAGAGTATTTCATCTACTATTGAAAGCGCTGATGCTAAATACAAAGCAAAATATTACTTTTTAAAAGGTAAAACATACCAAGATTTAGCTGACAAAGGAATGGATGCAGATGCTTCTCTAAAGACTGCTGGAGAAGCGTATAATAAATTACTAGCTTTTGAAAGAGAGCAAAAAGAATTTAAGTATACAAAGCAAGCGAAGCCAAATTTACAAACAATGATTAGTAAAATGGTGGATAAAGCAATCAATGCACAAAATGCTAAAGACTATTCTAAAGCTTCTGACCTTTTACATTTGACGTATACGTTGCAACCAGAAAATAAGGATTTCTTATACTATGCTGCTTCTAACTCAATTTCTGGAAAAGACTATGATACTGCTTTAAAATACTACGAAGAGTTAAAAAACGCCAAGTATACAGGTGTAAAAACTCAGTATTACGCAATCAATGTGTCTACAGGAAAGAAAGAACCTTTTCAAGATAAGACAGTTAGAGATTTATCTGTAAGATCAAAATCACATGCAAGTCCTACACAAGAAAAGACAAAATCTAGATTGCCAGAAATCGTAAAGAATATCTCTTGGATTTATACAAACCATGTTGGAGATAATGATAAGGCTTTAGCAGCAGTAGAAGAAGCAATTGCCATAAATCCAGATGATCCTTCTCTTTTATTGACAAAAGGTAACATCTACTACAAGATGGGAGATACAGCTAAGTTCAAAGAAATCATGAAAGAGATTATCACTAAAAACCCTAATGATGTAGACTCTTATTACAATATTGGAGTAATTAGTGCGGAGAATGGAGATATTGAAGAAGCGCGTCAAGCTTACAAAAAAGTATTAGAATTAGACCCAGGATATGTGAATGCAGGTGTTAACTTATCCAAAACATATTTAGATGAAGCTTCTGAAGTGGTTGATAAAATGAACGAACTAGGAACTTCTTCTGCTGACAATAAGAAATTTGACGAGTACAAAGAGCAGCAAACTTTATTATACAAAAAGTCATTGACAATCTTAGAAGGAATTATTGAAAGTGTTCCAGATGATGTAAGTATCTTAAAGCAATTAAAAGGATTGTATTCTTTCTTAGGAGAAGATGATAAATTCAAAAAAGTAAAAGCTAAATTAGCTGAGTTAGGACAGTAATTCCAGACTTTATAAAACTAAAAAACCTCGTAATTACGAGGTTTTTTTTGTATCAAAAATAAATTTTAAATGATCTTTTTTATCACACGAAGTCTGTGTGTATGTCGATTGGTTTCTACATTGAAAATTCCTGAATGGTCAATACGATCAATGCGAACTTTGCCGTGTGCATGAATGATATAATTATTCTCCATGATGATACCAACATGAATAATATTTCCTTCTTCATTGTCAAAAAATGCTAAATCACCAGGTTCACTTTCTTCTATAAAACTCAAAGGTTCACCTTGTGTAGCTTGTTGAGAAGCATCTCTTAATAATTTATAGCCATTCAATTTATATACCATTTGAGTAAAGCCAGAGCAATCAATTCCGAAAGGTGTTTTTCCGCCCCATAAATACGGCGCACCTAAATACATATACGATGTTTTTACAATATTTTCTTTTGCTACAATACCACTAACTGTATTTCCGTCATGTTGATGCGAAAGTAATTCCATAGAATTTAATACAGCTCCAATAGGAATTGGCATCAAGTGCGAGTCATCGGTAATAAACTCTACCAAATCCGAAGACAAAACCAAATCTTCTTTGTCTTTTTCTTTATAAATGGCTTCGCTAATTTCTAAATACTGTTTATTATCAATCCAACCTTCATACTTATCAAAAGCAATACGAATGCGACTCCATTTTTTGCGTTGTTCTAGTACTTTAAAATGTTCTCCATACAGTACTTGCGATACAAGTTCACTCATATCGTTAGGTTCTGCACGAAGCGGAACAATACTTAAATTGCAAATTCCGTATTGCATGTATTAAAACCGGGTGTTTTTTTGAGTTGAAAATTACGCTCTTTCAATCACAAATGCAGAAGCACCACCACCACCATTACAGATAGCTGCAGCTCCAATTTTTGCATCATTTTGAGCTAATACATTCAATAAAGTAATTAAGATACGTACTCCTGAGCAACCTAACGGATGTCCTAAAGAAACAGCTCCACCATTTACATTTACTTTATCATCTGATAATCCAAGAATCTTCATATTTGCCAATCCAACTACAGAGAATGCTTCGTTGAATTCAAAATAATCAACATCGTCAATGCTTACACCAGCTTTTGCTAATGCTTTTGGAAGTGCTTTGGCAGGTGCTGTTGTAAACCATTTTGGTTCGTGAGCAGCATCTGCATATCCTTTTACTGTTGCTAAAGGAGTTAATCCTAGTTCAGCAGCTTTTTCTTCACTCATTAATACCATTGCTCCAGCACCATCATTAATTGTAGAAGCATTGGCAGCTGTTACCGTTCCATCTTTTGTGAAAGCAGCACGTAAATTAGGAATCTTTTCCATTTTTACATTCTTATACTCTTCATCTTCATTCACAACAATAGGTTCTCCACGTCGTTGAGGTACATCTACAGGAATAACTTCATTTGCAAATTTTCCATCTGCCCATGCTTTAGCAGAACGCTCGTATGATTGAATTGCAAAAGCATCTTGGTCTTCTCTAGAGAATTCATACTCTGTAGCACACGCATCTGCACAAACACCCATGGCAACATTGTCATATACATCTACCAAACCATCTTTCTGCATTCCATCTTCCATCTTAGCAGGTCCAAATTTGGTAGCACTTCTTGCGTGGCGGTAGTGTGGAATTAAACTCATGTTTTCCATTCCTCCAGCAACTACAATATCGGCATCACCTAAGGCGATTGCTTGTGCTGCTTGCATTACAGCTTTCATTCCTGAAGCACATACTTTATTTACAGTAGTACAAGGAACTGTATCTGGAATTCCAGCAAAAATTGCGGCTTGTCTTGCAGGAGCTTGTCCAGTACCAGCTTGTACAACATTCCCCATAATCACTTCTTCAACGTGTTCTGGAGCTAAATTAATTTGTGCTAATGCACCTTTAATAGCTGTTGCTCCTAACTTTGGAGCAGGTATAGTGGATAAAGCGCCTAAAAAACTTCCAATTGGAGTTCTTGCAGCTGCAACAATTACAACTTTTTTACTCATGATTTTTGCTTATAGTTTAATAGCTGCGAATTTAATTATTTTTTAGAAGATATCCGTATAAATTATCAATTAAGCAATAAAAGATACTGAATATAGGGATAAATTTAAATTGTCAAAATATGATTAACAAGTTTAGTTTTAAATGAACACTTACTTTTTTCGATTGTATTTGTTCTGGTTAGTAGTTTTCAATTTATCTTGGTTCATTCCAATTAAAAAATAAGATACGGTTAATTTTATTACTTTTGAATAATATCTATATTCGTTTAATGAAGCAGCTCATCACTAAGTTATATAAGAATCAATCGTTTATATATAAACTACTTTTACACATTCTTACCACAGTTTTAGTAGTATATCTTTTTCCGAAAGGAGGAAAGTTTCAATATGAGTTTCAAAAAGGAAAACCTTGGCAGTATGAAACCTTAATAGCACCTTTTGATTTTCCTATTATAAAAACAACTGAAGGAGTAGAAGCTGAAAAAGCGAGACTTACAACGAATGCAAAAACATATTACGAATATGATAGCGAAGTTGTAACACGTGTAACAAATAACTTTGAAACACAATTCAACCAGCTATTCTCTATTGATAGTACCATTGATATAAACAATTATAATAATCTGAAACGCAAGACAAGTCGGTTGTTAAGTAATTTTTATCGAAATGGAGTTATCGTTTCTGTTGATGAATCTAAGCTTGACAAGTTAGTTGTGTTAATGGAGAATAATATTGATCGAGGAACGGTAAGTTACAACCAATTTATTAGGTTAAATAGTCTTCAAAATTATATTAATAAATTTGTAGAACGTGAAGGTCTTGAAAAATATGAAACGCTCTTAGATAATCTCTTTTTTGAAATTATAGAGCCAAATGTGACAATCAATCAAGAATATACAAATTCATTACTAGCAGAAGAGTTAAGTCAAATTTCACCAACACGAGGAAATGTGCAAAAAGGTATTCGGATTATTGCTAAAGGTGAAGTTGTAGAAGGTCAAAAACTAGAACAGTTAAACTCGCTTAAAAAAGAATACGAATCGCAGGTTTGGAATGAGTCAAACTACAATTGGATTGTATTTGGATATAGTATTTTAGTTGCACTAGCTTTAATGATGTTGTTATTGTTTATTCGAAAATACCGTCCAGAGATTTATGAAAACAACAATAAAGTCACCTTCATTTTCATGAACATTGTATTCATGATTGTATTGACCACTTTGGTTGTAAAATACGATTCTAATTACGTTTACATTGTACCTTTGTGTATTTTACCTCTTATTCTCAAAGCGTTCTTTGATGCACGACTAGGGGTATTTGCGCATGTGCTTACGGTACTATTACTAGGATTTATTGTACCAAACAGTTCAGAGTATATCTTTTTACAAATTATTGCCGGAATTGTAACGATTTTAACCGTTTCAGAGCTGTATAAAAGAGCAAATCTCTTCATTTCTGTTGGACAGATTACATTGATCTATATCGTAGCGTATTTTGCCTTCTATATTACGCATGAAGGAGGAATTAAGTTTTCAGAAGTCTTTAGTAGAAATGAATCAGGAAACTTACATGTAATATGGGTGTACTTTACGCAATTTATGTTGTGTGGATTGGCAACTTTATTTGTGCAGCCATTAATTTATATTTATGAAAAGATGTTTGGATTAGTGTCTGACGTGTCTCTGTTAGAACTTTCAGATACCAATTCAAAATTATTGAAACGACTTGCGAATGAAGCACCTGGAACTTTTCATCATTCACTTCAAGTAGCAAATCTAGCGGAAGCTGCAGCAAGTGAAATAGGAGCCAATACCATGTTAATCAGAGTAGGAGCTTTGTATCATGATATTGGGAAAATGAACAATCCGACGTTTTTTATAGAAAATCAAGCAACTTCTGTAAATCCGCATGATGAATTAGCACCTGATGAAAGTGCTAAAACCATTATTGATCATGTATTGGATGGAATTGAAATTGCAAAAAGCAACAAATTACCAGATAGAATCATTGATTTCATTAGAACACATCACGGAACATCTACAGTATATTACTTCTATCAAAAAGCAAAAGAACTAGATGAAGATGTAGCAAAAGAAAAGTTTCAATATCCTGGTCCGATCCCATTTTCTAAAGAAACGGCAATTTTGATGATGGCAGATTCGGTAGAAGCAGCTTCTAAAAGTTTAAAAGAGCCAACTTCTCAAAAAATTGATCAATTTGTAGAACGCATTATTGACAAACAAATGGACGCCCAACAATTTATGAATGCAGATATAACCTTAAAGGAAATTGTTGCCATAAAAAAAGTGCTAAAAAAGAAATTAAACAACATCTACCATTTACGAATTGAATATCCAGAATAATCAGTAGATAATTGAAAATTAAATTATTGGAAAAAAAATAGAAAAAAAAGACTAAAAAAATACATAAATAGTTGCTTGATATAAAATGAACAGTTACATTTGCAACCGCAATTTCACAATTGTGCAAGTTCTTAAATCATAAAATAATATTGGAGAGGTGGCAGAGTGGTAATGCAGCAGCCTGCTAAGCTGTCATCCTTAGGGATGCCCGGGTTCGAATCCCGGTCTCTCCGCTTTTTTTGATAAATTATGAATTAAAAATTTTCGGGGTGTAGCGTAGCCCGGTTATCGCGCCGCGTTTGGGACGCGGAGGTCGCAGGTTCGAATCCTGCCACCCCGACAAATTTGAAACAAGTGAGTATCTACTTTCTAAGTAGACGGTCACTCAAAATTTGCAAAATAGAGCAATGGTCGCGTAGCTCAGCTGGATAGAGCATCTGCCTTCTAAGCAGACGGTCACAGGTTCGAATCCTGTCGCGATCACAAGAAAACAAAGGCTTTCAGGAAACTGAAAGCCTTTCTTGTTAAAATTGCCCGAAAATTGCCCGATTTTTTAAACATATTACAAGTGCATAAAATTAATCATTGTTTCTACTTCTATTCCATGGTATAATATGATAAGTTATTTACTTTTTATTAAGGAAAAAGCAGAAACAATTCTCAAGTTTGATTTGCCACAAAACATTTCTATTTCCGTTCCTAAAAGATATGTTGAGGGTTTTAGAGAGCGAATAATTAATCTTATCTATGAATCTCCTGATGAAGTGATTGAAAATTTTAAAAGTAAGAAAGAGAATAGTCCAAATGATGTTATGAAAAATGAATATTTATCTAAATAGACTAGTAACTACATAGCACAAATGAATGAGCTTGAAAATAAAGAACACTATATTTCATTTTTAGTGCACCTTATTGAAGATATGCGTAAAGATGTATTCTTATCGAAAATTGAAGAATTAAATAAGTTAAAAGATTATCCATCAGTCACTAATATTAACACTAAAATACTTACTTATTCTTTAAACGATTAAGAATACTTTCAGCGATTAGGGTTTTAGTATGCATGTTTTCTCTAAAATTTCCTAAAAATGAAAAAAACAGAAGTATTCTTTGAATAATTTCATAAATAAACTTTCCAATTAAGTTTCTTTTGAAGAACATATTTTTTTGAATCTTAGCTAAAAATGAAAAGTTAAAATCTGATTTTCTTGATCATTCCTCCATTTAGAGGACAGGTTTTAAATGCCCACTAATGATAATAAATATGAATAAAAATATATGAACTTGACATGTGAACTTCGTATAAAAAAGTATAAAACTTTTTTACAGTAGCTTTTATGTATACAACGGATTCCCTTTTATATTTTTATTCAAAAGTATATGAGGAAAATTGACTTATTCTGTTTTCTTGAATATAGCTTCAAAAGCTCCGTATACTGCCAAGTGCAATGCGTCTCCATGACTTTGCGCTTCAAGAAATTTAAAATTTAATGTATAGTTTTTCTTTCCTTCAATATTAAGCTTATTATGCAGCTCTTTGGCAATACGTTCCATAATTTTTCCTTCTTTCCCAACGGCGATATAAATTGCTTTTTTCTTTGTAAAAGTTGAAGGTTGGTAGCTTAATAACGATTCATTGTCCCACCATAAACTTGGACTTACAATAATATAATTATCAAACAATTCAGGTTTTTTAAATAAAATTTCAGTAGCCAACAATCCGCCAAGTGATTGTCCTATAAGTGTTCGTGTATTGGTAACTCTATAATTTTTATCAATATAAGGTTGCAACTCATTTGCTATGAATTTGATAAATTTTTCTGAACCACCAGTAGTCGGAAATTCTTCTTTATCTTTTTTATTCGTTGTTGGAAAAGTAAAATCGTGTTTGCGATCAGTATTTCCGATACCAACGACAATAGATTCTGGAACCATCTTAATCCAAGAAAAAGAACCAAATTGAACCAAACCAGCAATATGAATAAAATCTTCATTTATAGATCCATCAAATAAATAAATTACAGGGTATTTTTTGGATGCTTCTTTCGAATAACTCTCAGGAAGATAGATGTTAAGAATCCGTTGTTGGTTGAGAATTGTTGAAGAAAAACTTACAGATTCCCCAATAGTGATAGGCTTTTTTTGAATATTTTTCTCTTGAGCTAAACAAAAAGTATGTACTAAAAATAAGCAGAAAAGTAGAAAACTATTTTTTTGATGCATTCGTTAAGTTTTTTTAAAAAGAATTTGAGTGAATATACCAACTTTTAATCAAGAAACAATGGTTTAATTTGGCTTTATTTTTCTTTGATTCTCGCTTTCAAAGAGTCTAAGAAAGAACTAGAGTTTTTGTCAATTACAGGATTTAAAAACTCAAGATTTAGTTCATTATCTTTTAAATACTCTTTAATGTCACTTGGAGACATCGTTTTAATTTTCTTCTTAAATACCTTAAAAACAACTTCGTTGTAGTAGGTTGTAAATTCGGCAGAATCGTCACAAACACCATTGTCATCAAGGCACATTAAGACTTGGACATCATATTTGCTATAATCTTCCTTTTTATCTAAATATACTAAAAATTCCATATCGCATGGCGTGCAAAGTGATGTTGTATCTTTTATAGCGAGTGGAGTAGGTTCCGTTGTTTCCGATTGTGCATTTTGGTAAGCTACATGCATTTTTGATCGAATACTGTCTAAATATGAAGAAGTTTCATTGGTAGTTTCTTTCAATTTAATCGTATCTAAATTGATTCCAACTTTTTTGCCAATAGCATCTAATTTGGCATTGATAAGTTGTATTTTTCGTTCAATAGAATCATTTAATGAATTAGCACGAATGGCCTCAGCACTTCCTTTAGGTGCTTTTATACAACTAAACAAGCTTAACAATACGATGATGACTAAGAGTGATTTATTAGTATACATTTTGAATAGCCTTAATTAGTTGTTCTCTTTTTTCTTCTGTTTCTCTAAAAACAAAGGCAACACCTTTTGATGTTCCTTTTGTTCCATCAATACTAAAATCGAAGTGCTTCCAAAATTCATCTACTTGATCTGGTTGAATGGTGACACAACCTAAAGAACCTCTACTATTGTAATTTCCTAAATCAGAATATCCTTCATGAACATTCACATACGTCATTGCAGCGGGTTTATGAGTCCAAGAATAGCCGTCTGTTTCTCGTTGCTCTTCCTTGTTGATTAGATTTAATCCTTTAACTGTCCCACTTCTATGTCCATATAAATTATTAAATAAATGAATTCCTGTATCTATGGTATTAGGTTTGTCTGAACCAGGTTCGGTTTCTTGAGAATTTGGGTAACTGCTTCCTTTGTAAGGACCAAAAACTTGCTTCTTTTCATTATCAACAATAAGAATAGATGCTGTATATGATGTATTAGGAATACCAGCATCTTTTGGCATACTATCTTGATCAACAATATAAATTTCGAGTGGAGGTAAGTTACTTTTGATAGTAGCTACATCATCTATGGATGAACTATTATAGCTTATTAGACCTAGCGAAACTACTAAAATAAGGATGGTAAGTATTTTTCTTTTCATTTAATGTGATTCATTAGCAGCAGCTTATTTTCATGAGATTACATATAAATAAAGCTAGTTTTGTGTCAAATTTTCTTATTAAATATAGCCTTTTTTGAGAAGAAAAGAAGAGTTATTGCCTTACTTTTTGTTTGAAGAAAACGTATAAGTAAAAAAAAGAGATTGCCTAAAAGCTTTAGACAGTCTCTTTATATAAATTTAAAAAACGGAAGACTTACTTACGAGAGTCCAATACGTTCGTATAATTTCTTCATCAAGTTTTCTTTTAATTCAATGATTTCAGGAGTTTGTTCTTGACGGTGATAATAATCGATCATTAATTTTGCATAATTGATGAACACATCGTCTGTTGGATTTGGGCATGGTTCAAAATCATAAATTTGATCCTGTGGCAAATTGAAAAAAGCACCACCAGTCGTATGATTTACACGATCGTGTTCCAGTTCATAATTTTTAGCATCGGCTGTAATATCACCAGATTTTTCACAAGATCCATAAATATGTAAAGTCATATAACGTTCTGTAGAAGGATTTCCCATTTGGTGAATCATTGCGTTTACCACTTTTACTATAGAACCAGAAGTCAAAATTTCTTTTTTAGCAAAACGCAGTTGATTGTTTCTATTTTGATAAATGAAGTGGTGTACATTTCCAAATACTTGCACTACGCCCCATTGCGTATACCCATGATTGTGAATAGAAGAATAATCACCCGGATTCCAAGACATTGCCATAATTTCAAACTTTCCACCATCATAAATCATTTTACGTCCATATCCATCTTCAATTGGATGATCGAAATCGGCATACGCTTCCAAATCTTTTTGTGTAATTTGAGCTTGCTCTACAAATTCCTTAATATTGGAAGCAGTGACTTTTTCTCCACTGTCAATTGCATCTTGTATTAATGTTTTCAGGGTTTCTAAAGCAGGTGCTAAAACTTCTTCTTGTAACATCATGTCCTTTCTGATTTTTTAAGTTGATCATTTATTCTATTACATATTGCATGATAATCATGTCTAACCATTGTCTGTTTCGGTATCCAATTTGATGTTGGCGTCCTACAATGGTGTAACCCAATTTTTCATTATACGCAATACTTGCCGTATTAGTTGCAAAAACTTTGGCGACCAAATGCTTATATTGTAATCGTTTACATTCGTCAATTACAAATTTTTTCATTTGTGTTCCATAGCCTTTTCCCAATTCCGTTTCGGTGAAATATACGGCGGTTTCACAAGCAAAACGGTAACCTTCTCTATCGCTGTAGCGTTTTATAATTCCCCAACCAATCACAATGTCATTGTCTGTATAGACATATAATTTTTCCCGATCGTGGAATTTTTGTACCCAAGCTGCAATGTCTGCAGTGGTTTTCAAGGTTTCTTCCATATTGGAAGTCCCAAGTTTAATGTATTCATTATATATGTCAGCAATATTCTGATAATCAGAATTGGTAGCTTCTCTTATTTCTGTACTTTTTTGCATTTCAATCTTTCAATGTCAATACTTTTCCTGGCGTCGTATCTTTTATTTCTTTGTGTTGAATAAGATGCGAACCATTGACCCATAAATGTTCTACTCCTGATGATAATTCTCTTGGAGATAAATAGGTGGCATTTGCCTTTACAGTATTCGGATCAAACAATACAATATCAGCGTAATAGTCTTTTTCAATCAAACCTCTGTGTTTTAGTTGAAAAAACTCAGCAGGCAAATAGGTAACTTTGTGAATAGCTTCTTCCCAACTCAACATTTTTTCATCAATGACAAAACGTTGTAAAAATTCAGTAAAAGCTCCATACGATCTTGGATGTGGTTGTCCAATACTCTTTGGTGCATTGATAGGGTAACTCCAAGAATCTGTACAAATCATAGCATGTGGCCACATTACAGCGGTATCAATATCTTTTTGATCAATGCAATGATATACAACCCATGTTTCTGTACTTGCCGCTAAAATATCAGCCACAGCTTGCGCAAGGGTAATATTTTGTTCTTCAGCAATTTCAGAAACGTTTTTATTGTAATAATCGGTTAAATCATCTGAAATGATCAACATGCGTGACATGTCGTAATCTTTCTTCTCAATCCATGTTGCAATAGCTGCAACATTTTCTGCATCTTTCATTTTGTCTGCAACTGCGGCAATTCCATCTTGTAGCATATATTTTGGAATAAATGCACGCAATTTGGTAGATACAGCAGTATACGGATATACATCACAAGCGGCTTGTAATTCACTTGTTTCATTATATTCCTCGAGCATTTTAAGGATTTTCGGAATCTTTCCCCAGTTTTCTTTTTCTGCGGCTTTGATATGACTAATTAAAACGCGTATTCCTGCTTGTTTTCCAATAGTTAGCGCTTCTTCCACAGCTTCTTCCAAACCGTCACGTTCATTACGCACATGCGAAGCATATACGCCTCCTTTTTCGGCAGTTACTTTGGCTAAATCTACAATTTCGTCCATTTCTGCAAAACAACCTGGCGCGTAAATCAATCCTGTAGAAATTCCTAAAGCGCCTTCATCCATGGCTTCAGCTAAAGCTGTTTTCATAGCTTCAAGTTGTGATGGTTGCAAATTGTGCCAATCGTCCATGTTTCCTGCACGAAGCGTACTATGGCCGACTAACGTAGCTATATTGAATTGTAGTTTGTCCTGTATTTGGTCAAAATATTCTTGAAGCGATCGCCATTCAAACGGAAATCCAATTTCGTTAGATAAACGATTCATGGTATTGTTTAAATGTGGTGCAATTGGAGCAGGTGATGTTCCGCAGTTTCCAAATATTTCGGTGGTAATTCCTTGGTATAATTTATGATCAGCAGCGTTTGGAAAAAAGTATCCAAAACCAGTAGAAGCATGCGGATCAATAAATCCTGGAGTTAAAATAAGTCCTGTAGCATCAATGGTTTCTTTCGCATCAGGAACTTCAAAAGTTTCATTAATATAATGAATACATGCAATACGATCATTTAGGATTCCGACATTTCCAATTTTGGCAGTTTCCTTGTGTCCAGTACAAATTTTAGCGTTTTGTATGTAAAAATCTAGCATGTAACTTCTATTGTTTTTTCATCAATGGTATACTTTTCTATTAAATTTGGTTGCACTTGGCAATGTTGTAAGCTTTCAATGGAAACATACCCTTTGTTCATTTCTACATTTGGTGCAATGATATCTTCTAAGAAATAACGATCAGACGGACTTAAATCATGCGCGCGCGCAGTTGGTAAATAGGAAGCCATACGCAAGTTGAGTGTACGTCCTATACCAGTTTCAAACATACCGCCAATCCAACAAGGAATGTTATGTTTGGCACAGTATTGAATGATGTCAATACTCTTCATGACACCACCAACACGTCCAACTTTTAGATTGACTTCATCCAACACACCTAAATGATGTAGTTTTAATACGTCTCCAAGCGATTTTATTTCTTCATCATAACAAACAAAGACATCTGGGTTTTCTTGTTTCGCTTTTAATAACAAATCAAATCGAGTAGGTGCAAACGGTTGTTCTACCATAGATTGATAGGTGTTTGCAAAATAGTTGAAGATTTCAAAATCGTCATCACCAAAACTTCCATTAGCATCAAAACTAACATAAGTATCAGCTTTAAATAACATCGGATTGATTTCTTCAAAAAAGTCAATACGTACTTTCGGAGATATTTTAAACTTTAAACGTCTGTATCCAGTTTGTAGCGCATTTTTTACGACTTCTTTCATTCGGTCTAACTCTGTGTATAAACCGAGTGAAATCCCAACAGGAACTTCTGTCAAAGGTGTATTTTGTAACAATTCAAATGGAGATTTGCCCGTATTTTTTTCAATGACTTGCAACGCGGCCATTTCCACCGCAGCTTTTGTGAAGTTCCAACCGCGAATTTTGTCAAGGAGTTTCACAAGATCACCAAAAGTTTGTTCTGCTACTAAAAAAGGAACAATAAATTGATTCACCAAGGCAATTGCCCCATCAATAAATTCATCGGAATAATACGGATCAGGACGACAAGAACATTCTCCATAACCCTTTACGCCAGCCATGTCTTCCCATTCAATAATGAGGGCTTCACGGGAATTTCGCACACCAATTCCAGACACAAATTGTTCTTTTTGTGGTAGGTTTAAGCGAATAAGTCTGATGTTTTTAAATGATATTTGGAGATTATATATGTCTTCTTTCACTGTCATTCGGGATCGTCTCTTAGGGTAGACTTCATTATTTTAAGCGTTGCAAATATAGAGAATTTAGACGAGGTAAATTGTTAAATTGTTAAATTTCACTATAAAAACCATGTTTGAATTTATAAATCTACAAAATTAGTAGACTTTTGTTGTGAATAAAACAAAATGTAGAATAGCCTTTAGATGGAGAAAAAGCTATTTTTAATCGTAAAACAAAGAAGGTGTTTTTTACTATTTTAATGTGCGAAATTTATGAATGATGTCTTTATATTTTCCACTCAATGTTGCTTTGTAATTATTTGATAATATGTTAAGATTATCTTGAGGAATGATTTCTTGTATTTTTTGAAGATTGACAATAAAATTTCGATGTGTTCTGCAGAATATAGAAGGATCAAGCAATTCCAAAACTTTTACTAGTGATATGAGAATGACAAATTTTTCTTTTTCCTTGATGATGTTGCAATACTTTTCTTCAACTTCTACTAAAATAATTTCGTCTGTGCGTACTTTTTTAAGAGACTTCCCTTTTATATGAATAGATGATCTTTGCTAATAATTGTATTTTCATATTCTCCAGAAAAAGAATCTCCTTGGTCGTAAAACTTTTCAATAGCCGTTTCTGTAGCGTAAATCAATTCTAATTCATGTAAATTTTTTAATAAAACTTTTCCAGAAACACTTTAAATTGGAGAGTTTAATATCTTAAAATATTTTTTGAGTATGTTGTAAACTCTAAAAAGTTCACATAATAACACAAAAAAACGTAAAACTTTGGATACAATAGAAAATAACGATATTGTTTTATTAATAGCCCAGCCCGTATCAGATCTTGTTACAATATAAAAGTACTTTTTTATACGATATAACTACCAAAGCACTTGCTTAACAAGTAATTGCTGTCCGAATATAAGAACATGTTTTTAGGGAACACAAATTGTAGTACCCGTTAAAAATATGTGTAAGATCAGTATATAATTCATGAATTTTTATTGGTAACACTTTTAAATATCACTCTCCTTAATAATATTTCGAATCCAATCGTTCGGAATCATATCAATAGTAAGATTTACACGCTCGGTTGTTCCATTATTAATAACTCTATGCGGATCTGTTAATCGTAAATACCAACATTCGCCTGGTTGCATTGGGACTTCCGTATCATTGAGGAAGAATTGAATACCTTCTTTGTTTAAAATAGGAACCGTTAAACGAATCACAGATTTATGTACTTCCAATCCCAATGTAGGATCGGTATGTTGTTGCACCACAGAATTTGGAGCCAAACGTAACAAACGTACCAAAGTTACCTTGGTATTGGCTTTAAAGGTATCAATGACACTTTGCAAGTATGGTGAATCTTCTAGGTAGTCGGTATCCATCCAATCGCACCATGAACCATCTGCATAATCATCTGCTGGTGGAGGAAACGGCAATGAAGTATCCACCGTATGAGCAGGCGCGCGAAGCGGAATCACATTGTAATATTCAAACTGCTGAAGTTTTAAAGCTTCAAACTCTGCCAACATTTTTTCGGCATCAAAAGTAAAGGGTAATTTAACTCTATCAGTGCTTTCGGTTTTCGGTGCTGCGTGTGCCATGGTACATTTGTTTTATGAGATTTCTAAAGTACTAAAAAAGTCGAAAATTAAAAACAAAGCAGGCGATTTATCATGAGAATCAGCAATATTTACGTAAGTGAAATCCTAAAAAAAAGCTGCACTTTTTACAGAGTAGCTTTATTATCAATTTCATAATTAGTTATATACAATTACGGTGCAGCGCTAAATCCACCTTCATCATCAAAATTTTGTCCACCATTACCGCGTTGTCGTTTCTTTTTCTGATTAAAACGATAGGTAAATGATAAATTGAACGTACGTTCACGCCATTGAAATTCTCCTTCGCTTCTAAAAGTATTTGTAAAGGATTCTGATTGTCTTTTTCGAGAATTGAATACATCACTTACATTGAAAGCAATAGAAGCTTTGTCTTTGAACAAATCTTTACTAAAAGCCAGATTTGCAGAGAATAAACCTTTACGGATATTTTGAGCATCTTCATTGGGACCACGATAGGACAAACGTGTTTGCCAATCTACTTTTCCAGGAAGTGTAACTTTGTTATTGACACGCACGAACCAACTTAAGTTGTTAGCATCAAAATTAACACCATTAAATTCACCACGATTATATGATTGGAATAAGTTAAAGTTTCCATTCAATCGCCATTTGCGAGAAGGATTATAGGTCAATGTAAATTCAAAACCAAAACGATCGTTTCTGGCTAAGTTAATAGGTGTTCTACGAATAATTGGTACTTCTTCACCATTTAATATAGTAGTTTGTCCAGTATCTTCACTTATAAAATTAAATACATCCGTTGAACGCTGAAAATACACAGAAGTATTTAGCGTAAGCTTTCCAAAGCGATTCAAATAACCTAAGTCAATTCCGTTAGAAAAACTTGGGTCAATATCTGGATTTCCTTGAAAAACATTGGTAATGCTTGAACGCGAAGGAAACGGATTGATAAAGCGTGAACGCGGTCTACGAATTCTTCTGTTGTATCCTAATGTGATACTTTGATCTTCCGAAATTTCATATCCTAAATTGACCGTAGGGAAGAGGCTCACATAGGTTTTGCGATCAAAATCGCCACTTGTCAGTTGATCAATCGTAATGCGCGTGTCTTCCAATCGCAATCCCAATAAGAAAGAAAATTTATTATTGATCTTATTTCCATATTGTGTATAAATTGCATTTACATATTCACGATAATTCAACACATTACTCAAATTGGTATCTGCAACAAATTCTTCATTTTCCAAAAAGGCAACTAAATAATCGGTATTTAAATCTAGGAAGTTTCCACGATATCCAAATTCAAATTGCTCAGTTTGACTAAGTGGAACTGTATAATCAGTTTGTAACAAAATACGATCTTGATTTTCAACAGTAGCCACTTGTTCTGCCAATTGACCATTTACTGAAATAAAAGAGTTTTCAGCTTCCTTACTACTTTCAAACTGGAAATCAGCAGTTAATTTATGACCGCTTTGTTCAAAATTTCGATCAAAATTCAATGCGTATTGAATCGTTTTATCATCTTCTGTTTCTGGATCAAACCGTGTACTAACGTTCGTTACATTAAAAACATCATCAAACTGTGTTAATATGTTGGAAGTTTCACTTTCATTATTGCTGTCTCTGTATACCAAAGAAGCAGTGAGTGAAGTTTTATCATTAATATACCATTCCACGCCAAAATTAGAATTGAATCCTTTTCGAATACGATCAAACTCACGATCTTCTTCCAAAAACGTATTGGGATTGTCTCCATTAAAATATTCGGTAAAGGTGTTTGAATTTCCTGGTACTTCACGATAATTATATCCTGTAGTCGTAAAAAAGTTAAAATCGCCTGTTCTGAAGTTGAGGTTCCCAGAAACGCCATATCCTTTAGGATAGGCAACATTGGTCGTAATAGCACCGTTGACACCTTGTAATTTGCTTCGACGGAGAATGATATTTAAAATTCCAGCTGTTCCTTCGGCGTCATAACGTGCTGATGGAGATGTGATAATTTCTACTTTTTCAATCGCTTCTGCGGGAAGTTGTCGTAGTGCATCAGTAGAATTTAAACCAACCAAACCAGATGGCTTTCCATTAATTAAGATTCTAACGTTGTCATTTCCTCGTAAGGCTACATTTCCTTCTACATCCACTGAAACTGAGGGCACATTGTCCAACACGTCGCTAACAGTTCCCCCACGAACGGTCAAATCTTTTCCGACATTGTAAATCTTTTTATCCAGTTTAATCTCTACAGTTGTTTTCTCTGCAATCACTTCAATAGCTTCCAATGCTTGTGCGTCTTCTGCCAAGAAAAAAGTTCCAATTGACATATCTTCTTGTAAAGACTTTCCGTTAACTTGTTGCGATTTAAACGAAATAAATTCTATTGTAATATCGTAAATGTCAGCTTCTACTTCAATAGAAAAAGCGCCTTTTGCATTCGTGATTCCGCCTGTAACTGATCTTTTTTTGCCAGCATCTTGAAAAATAATAGTAGCATATTCTAGTGGTTGATTGGTAGATTTATCAAACACTTTTCCCGTAATAGTGACTTTTTTGGCTTGTTTTTTAGTTTGTCCCACTACAGTAATTGTCATTCCTATAAAGCATAGAAAAAAGAGTAATTCTTTCATTTTGGTGATTCGTTTCTTTGTGTATATAGCATTTTTTGATGTCGGTTTGACTGCAAAGAAACTACAAGGTTTAACGGATTTTCGTTAAAGTTGTGTTAAAAGAAAAACCCAGCGTTTTCGCTAGGTTTTTGTCTTATAAAATGGACGTAATATTTTCTGGTGGACGTCCAATAATTGCTTTCTTATTATGAACTACTATTGGGCGTTCTATCAATTTCGGATTGTCGACCATTGCTTGAATGATTTGGGCATCACTTAACTCTTTTCCTTTGTAATTTTCTTTCCAGATTTTTTCATTCTTTCGAACTAATTCTAAAGGTGTAATTCCAAGCAAGGAAATAATTTCAGTAAGATCAGTCACCGAAAGTACATCGTCTAAATACTTTACGGTTTCAAAATCTTTTCCAGACTCTTCCAAAATAGCTATACCTTGTCGTGATTTGCTGCATCTTGGATTGTGATATATTTTCAGCATGTTTTTTAGGTGTTAGGTGTTAGGTGTTAGGTGTTGAAAATCAACTATATATATTGTTATAATTCATCTTCTTTCTTTTGTCCCATCGTCATTAAATACGCTTTTAAAAACTCATCAATATGTCCATTCATTACAGCATCTACATTTCCGGTTTCGTGAGCAGTACGTACATCTTTTACCAGTTTGTAAGGATGCATCACATAATTTCGGATTTGCGATCCCCATTCAATCTTCATTTTTCCAGCTTCTATATCGTCACGCGCTTCCATCTGCTTTTTCAACTCAATTTCATACAATTGCGATTTCAACATTTGCATGGCTCTTGCACGATTATCGTGCTGCGAACGTGTTTCTGAACAAGAAATTTGAATTCCTGTAGGTTTATGAGTTAGCTGAACTTTGGTTTCAACTTTGTTTACATTTTGTCCTCCAGCACCACTTGAACGTGCCGTCGTAATTTCAATATCTGCAGGATTGATGTCAATTTCAATAGTATCATCTACTAATGGATATACATATACAGAAGCAAACGAGGTATGACGTTTAGCATTGCTATCAAAAGGAGAAATACGTACCAAACGATGCACGCCATTTTCACCTTTTAGCCAACCAAAAGCATAATCGCCTTCAATTTCTAAAGTAACTGTTTTAATTCCAGCAACATCACCCTCTTGATAGTTGAGTTCTTTGACTTTATAGCCTTGTTTTTCAGCAAACATTAAATACATTCGCATGAGCATACTAGCCCAGTCACAACTTTCCGTTCCACCAGCGCCAGCCGTAATTTGCAGTACAGCACTCATATTGTCACCTTCGTCAGACAACATATTTCGGAATTCTAAATCCTCAATTTTTATAGTAGTTTTTTCAAATTGTGCGTCTACTTCTTCAACAGTGGCATCACCCTCTTTGTAGAATTCATACAAAACCTCTAGATCTCCAATTAAGTCAGCAACTTCATTGTAGTCGCCAACCCATTTTTTTTCTCCTCGGAGTTGTTTCATAATGATTTCGGCTTTTTTCGGATTGTCCCAAAAGTCAGGAGCATAAGTTTTCTCCTCTTCGTTGGAAATTTCTATCAGTTTGGCATCTATGTCAAAGATACCTCCTTAACGCACCAAGGCGATTGATAAGATCTTTTATTTGATCTGATGTTATCATGTTTATTCTTTTAATTCCTACAAAAATAAGATGTTTTACGTATATTCATAGCCTAAATTAGAAAAACCACTAGAATCAACAAAACTACTGTTTCTTGTCATAAAAATGACAATTCTAGTTTGATATAAATGACACTTGTAATGAATAAATATATTTTCTTGGTTTTCATTTTCTTATACACTTCAGTGAGTGTGTCTCAAGAGCAAAAGAAAACGTATCCACGTCAACAATATGAAGGATTTTTTAATTTTTCTTATGAAGAGAAAACCGATAAAATCTTTTTAGAAGTAGAAAAATTGAATGAAGATTTTTTGTACGTGTATTCATTAGCAAGTGGTGTTGGCTCTAATGATATTGGTTTAGACAGAGGACAAATTGGTAATGAAGTAGTAGTTCAATTCCAAAAAATGGGGAATAAATTGATGTTGGTGCAGCCAAATTTGCGATACAGAGCTAATACTACGAACGATTTGGAACGAAAAAGTGTAGAACAAGCTTTTGCAAAATCAGTGTTATTTGGTTTCCCGATTATTTCAGATAAAGACAAAAAATATACGATTGATTTGACGCCTTTTTTATTACAAGATGCACATGGTGTCATAGGCGCTTTAGCAGGTAATAAGCAAGGAGTTTATAAGGTTGATGAGACAAAAAGTGCACTTTCTTTAGAGAGAACCAAAGCATTTCCTAAAAATATAGAGTTTGAAGCACTGTTAACGTTTTCAGGAAAGCCAAAAGGAGGAAACATAAGAAGTGTAGCACCTAATGCTTCATTGGTTTCCGTAACACAACATCATTCGTTTGTAGAATTACCAGATGATAATTATAAACCAAGAGTCTTTGACCCGAGAAGTGGAGCCATAAATATTTCATATTACGATTATGCAACACCGATTGAAGAACCGATGTTGAAACGTTTTATAACTCGTCATCGTTTGGAAAAGAAAAATCCGAATGCAGCTAAAAGTGAAGCAAAAGAACCTATCATATATTATCTGGATCCTGGAACTCCTGAACCTGTACGATCTGCTTTGTTAGATGGTGCGCGTTGGTGGAATGAAGCTTATGAAGATATAGGCTATATCAATGCTTTTCAAGTAAAAATGTTGCCAAAAGATGCAGATCCAATGGATGTACGTTATAATGTAATTCAATGGGTACATCGTTCTACACGTGGTTGGAGTTATGGTGCAAGTGTTTTAGATCCTAGAACAGGAGAAATTATTAAAGGGCATGTGAGTCTAGGAAGTTTGCGTATTCGTCAAGATTTTTTAATTGCACAAGCATTGTTAAATGCTCCTTTTGAGAAAAGTGATGTCAATTATCAACCGATGTTACAGATGGCGTTGGCACGTATACGTCAATTATCAGCCCATGAAGTAGGACATACAATTGGATTTGCGCATAACTTTGCTGCAAGTACCAATAACAGAAGTTCTGTGATGGATTATCCACATCCAACCATTAAAATTACCAATGGAAAGATAGACTTATCTGACGCGTATGCAATAGGTATTGGTTCATGGGATAAAGTTACGGTAGCATATTCATACTCAGAGTTTAATTCTGCGGAAGCGGAAAAAATAGGCTTACGAAAAATTCTAGATGATGCATACAAAGCTGGACATCGCTTTATTACAGATGCGGATGCACGACCAGCTGGCGGTGCACATGCCAATGCGCATTTGTGGGATAATGGAAAAAGTGCTGCAGCAGAATTAGAAAATGTATTGGATGTACGTGCTTTGGCCATCAAAAACTTTTCAAAAGATAATATTCGTAGCTATGAACCATATACGGTTTTAGAAGATGTGTTTGTATCTTTATATTTCTTTCATAGATATCAAACAGAGGCAACTTCTAAGCTTATTGGCGGATTGGAATATAATTATGCAACCAAAAATGATGGACAATTAATTACAGAAGCAGTTTCACCCAAAAAACAAAGAGAAGCTTTGAATGTAATTTTACGAACCCTAGATGTAAAAACGTTAAAAATTCCATCTAAAATTCTTGATTTATTTCCTCCTAGAGCTTATGAATACAGACGATCAAGAGTATCATTTAAAGGAAATACTGGAGTTGTCTTTGATGCCGTAAGTCCAGCAGCAACGGCAAGTGATATGACATTAAAGTTTTTATTTCATCCAGAACGTGCTGAACGTTTAATTCAACAAAAAAGCCTTGATAAAAGACAATTGGATTTTATGGAAATGACCGAAATAATTTTGGATAAAACCTTATACAGAAGTTATTCCAATGCATATGATCGAGAGTTAGGACATGCAGTCAATGTAAATGTATTGAAGCATTTAATGAATTTAGTAAAACATGCAAACGCATCACCAGCTGTAAAAGCTCAAAGTCAGTATATATTGCATGAAATTGCAAATAAGTTAAGATTAAAAAAATATAAGGACGAGGCAAAACCCTATCAATTCTATTATTTGGAAATGTTAGATCAGTTTAAGAAATACCCAGAAAAGTTTAAACCAGAAGCATCTCCAAAAATTCCAGACGGTTCTCCCATAGGAACAGACAATTGTCATTATAACCATTGATAATCTTTAACCTAAAAATCAAATACCCAAAACCAAAAAAAATGCGAATCAATTTAATAAGTGATACGGTTACCAAACCGACTCCACAAATGCTCAAAGCAATGTTTGATGCAAAAGTAGGAGATGATGTTTTTAAGAAAGATGAATCTATTAACCACTTAGAGAAAAAAGTAGCTGAAATGTTTGGCAAAGAAGCTGCATTATTTTTTCCGAGTGGAACGATGGCGAATCAAACAGCCATTAAATTACATACCAATCCAGGCGATCAAGTTATTTGTGATAAAGATGCTCATATTTATAATTATGAAGGTGGTGGTGTAAGCTTTAATAGTGGAGCATCTTGTAAATTGATTGATGGACATCGAGGCATGTTTACCGCAGCGCAAGCCAAAGCAGCGATTAATCCGCCAGACTTTTATCACAGTCCTTTGAGTTCATTAATAGCACTAGAAAATACCGCTAATCGTGGCGGTGGAGCTTGTTGGGATTTTAATGAAATAGAAAAGATTCATGCAGTAGCACGCGAACATGATTTAGGGTTTCATCTAGATGGAGCACGCTTGTGGAATGCTTTGGTAGAAAAAGGAGAAACTCCTGAACAATATGGAAAAATCTTTGATACAATTTCTGTGTGTTTGTCCAAAGGACTAGGGTGTCCAGTAGGTTCTGTTTTAGTTGCTGATGAAGAAACAATTCACAAAGCCTTGCGAATTCGTAAAATATTAGGTGGCGGAATGCGTCAAGCAGGATATTTGGCAGCCGCAGGAACTTATGCTTTAGACCATCATGTAGAGCGTTTGGCAGAAGATCATGAAAAAGCTAAGGAAATAGGAAAAGTGCTCCAAAGTTTAGCAATCATCAAAAAAGTAGAGCCTATAGATACCAATATTATTATTTTCTATTTACAAGACGATGTTGACGAAAAAGATTTTTTGGATAAGCTTGATAAGCTTGGTATAGATTTGATTGGAATGGGAAGTGGAAAACTTCGAATCGTAACTCATTTAGATTATACTGCTGAAATGCATCAACAATTCTTAACAGTGATAAAAGAAGTCATATAATCATCTTACAACACATAAAAAAAGCAGCTCATTGAGCTGCTTTTTTTTAAACATATTTTTCTACTCTGTCAGGTCTTTAACTTCTGCGCTTCCAGCATTTTTCTTTACAGATTCAATTCCGTTCTCCATTCCTGCTTCGCTTGCGTACATTTGACTACTTCCAATTATTTGTCCGTTACCAGCTTTTAAATTGAAATGGAATTTTCCATTTTTAGCAGTTTTACGCTCAAATTTACTATCGTCAATAGAATTCTTTTTGCAAGATTCTATACCGTTTTTAGCACCGCTTTTATCAGCATATCCTTGGCTAGACATGATGATTTGTCCATTCTTAGCTTTTAGATTAAAGTAGAACTTTTGATTGTTTTCACTTTGGAATAATTCAAACATATTTAATTAGAGATTTAGTTAGATAAGTAAATATATCAAAAATATATGGTAAAAGAAATGTAGAAAAGTGCATTTTTAAAATATCCTACAGGGTTTTTCCCTAAAAAATGCTTTTTAGCGAAAAAAAGTGCTTTTTGACGCAATATTATGTAAGCATAGTATTATCGTAATGGATTTGACTTAATAATAGATAATTTCGTTCAATGTTGATCATTAATAACAATAAATAAATAATCATTTAAGACATGAGAAAAAAACTATTTTTCGGACTAGCCTTAGTCTTTGGTTCTTTTGCTTTCGCGCAAGATTTGCCAACAAATCCAGAGCCAGGAAAATGCTATGTTCGTTGTGTTACACCTGATGTATACGAAAATCAGGACGTGCAAGTTATGGTATCGCCAGCCTACAAAAAGCTGAAAGTTGTCCCAGCAAAGTATACCACTGTAAACGAAACTGTAGTATCAAAAGTAGCAGGAGAAGAATTAGCTGTTGTCCCAGCAGAATACGGAACTGAAACTTTTGAAGTAGTAACAAAAGAAGCATCTCAGCGTTTAGTGAAAGTCCCATCACAAAAGAGTAGAGATACTGAAACTGTAGTTGTAAAAGAAGCAAGCTACAGATTAAAAATTGTTCCTGCAGTGTATGAAACTAGAACTTTTGACGTGGTTACAAGACCTGCGTACCAAAAAGTAGAAATTGTTCCAGCTGTGTATGAAACAAGAGATGTTGTGATTATGGTAAAAGAAGCTTCTCAACGTTTAGAAGTTATTCCTGCTGAGTGGGGAAAAGAAACTGTAACATATAATAAAAGAGAGTACGGTTCTTCTATTAGTATTAAAAGAGCATCTTTTACAAGTGATTTTGAAACTATTGAAATAAAGCCTGCTGCTGCAGAATGGCAAATGAGTGAAATTCCTCCAGCAGATTGTAACTCTTCAAATCCAGATGATTGTAGATACTGGTGTTACAAAGCAATTCCTGCTCAAAACGAAGTTGTGCCTGTACAGCGTTTAGCAGCAGATGCTTCTTCTGTAAGAACTCCTGATTGTGATCCTAACAATAATGGTGGAAAGCCATGTGGAGAAGGAACATTTACAAGAACTATTATGGTGAAACCGCCTAGTACTCGTGTTATTACAATTCCTGAAGTAACAAAAACTATCAAGAAAACGGTAATGGTTACGCCTCCAACTACACGTATTATTGATGTACCTGCAGAAATTAAAACGATGAAGCGTAGAGTAATGGTTACACCTCCAACTACGGAAAGAATTGAAATTCCTGCTGTAACTGAAACTGTTAAGAAAACGATCATTACAAACGAAAGTACTCGTGTTGAAGATATTCCATCTGTAAGCAAGACGTTTAAGAAAACAGTAATGACTTCTGCACCTTCTACAAGAGCAATTCCTGTAGCTCAAAAGCAAGCTACTTTAAAGACTACAAAATTAGTCGAAGATTCTCGTGTAGTTGAAACTGAAGTTCCTGCAGTATACAAAACAGTAACAAAAGAAGTTTTAACTAAAAAAGGTGGTTTAACTACTTGGAAAGAGGTAGATTGTAAATTGTTAACATATAATAATTTAAACATCAACTGGAACTTAGGTAGTGCTACATTAACAGCTGCTGCTAAACGTGAAATTGATCAAAAATTATTACCAGTTTTACAAACAGGAGTTTCTGTAGAAATCGCTTCTCATACAGATTCAAGAGGAACAGCTGCTAGTAACGAAGCTTTATCACAAAGAAGAGCGCAATCAGTTACAAATTACTTAATTTCTAAAGGAATTAACGCTAGTAAAATTGTTTCTAACGGATACGGAGAAAGAAGATTATTAAACAGATGTAAAGATGGTGTTTCTTGTACAGAAAGAGAGCACTTGCAAAACAGAAGAACTCAATTTAGAGTATTAGATCAAAAGTAATTTAGACTAAAACAATAAATAGTTTTTGAAATATAAGGGAAGTTAATGGGCTAGCCTTTTTTGAGTACTATTTAATTGTAGAATAAAAAAAGATGGTTGAGAATTAGTTTTCAGCCATCTTATTTCTTTTACTGATAAAATAATGTTTATTGCTATTTAACAAGTAACATATAAAGTAGGACAGTTTTGTATTGTTGGAGGCTCACAACCTACTGAAGGTGCACAAGTATCTGTTTCCACAGGAGCAGGACATGGTGCATGTCTTGCGTTGATAGACGCACAAGTAAATGGACAAGAATTTTGCCAAGTAGGCCCACCACCTACTACTGTGTTTGATTTAAGATTGGAAACTACGTTTTTACCTAAACTTAACTTTTGTGAAAATTTGTTTTTTTTCATAATTAAAATTTTGAAATGATTTAGTTATTTGTGTCTAATGTAAAAGCAAAATCATTAAAAATGCTACTGTAGTTTCCAGAGCAACTATTTTAGTTTCCAAAATGAAATGTTTCTTTGAAATTACCAAAAAAGTAAATGGGAGAAATAAGCCTTACCGAAATATCTTATAATCTAAAAAAGTACATTCTGTGATGCTGTTGGAGTAATTTTAAGTTTTTAAATTGAATAAAGCGACTTCTTTTCCAAGAAAGAATAAAAAAATCGCCTAAAATTATTTTTAGACGATCTCTTTCGTATGATTATTGCTGAATTTTTATTTAGAAAACATATCCATACCAGGAATATTTGGTATTCCGTCTTTTGCTACAGCAGATACTTCCGTTTCATGAACTTCTCCAGCACGCTTAATAGCTTTATTTAGAGTTAAAATTAAATAATCTTCCAATTGTTCTTTATCTTCTAAAAGTTCATCAGCAATTGTAATAGTTTTAATCTCACGATTAGCAGTGACGGTCACGCTTAATAAGCCATCAGAACTTTTCTCATCAATCAAAACTGAATGCAAACGCTGCTTTGTTTCTTCTACTTTTTTCTGGGTTTCTTTTAGTTTACCCATCATTCCCATTAAGTCTCCAAACATTTGTATATATAATTAAAGGTTACTAAGCACAAAATTATTAAATTGTGGACTTTTTAAGACACTTTTTAAATGAAAAAAAGAGTAATCGTCTTATAGATTAGTTTAATACACTTAAATTTCTGTAAAAAGAAGCTTCAAACATGAAAAAAGACATACCTGTACCCGTCGTCGCCAAGAAACCTACAAAACTTGAAAAACATGGCGATGTAAGAATTGATAATTATTATTGGTTGAATGACAGAGAAAATCCAGAAGTCATTGCCTATTTAGAAGCAGAAAATGCATACAATGTTACTCAAACAGCGCACACAAAAGATTTTCAAAAAGATTTATTTGAAGAAATAAAAGGTAGAATAAAAGAAGACGATTCTTCGGTTCCGTATAAGTTGAATGGATATTGGTATATAAAGAAGTTTGAAGAAGGAAAAGATTACCCAATTCACGCTCGTAGAAAAGGCTCGTTAGATGCTCCAGAAGAGATTTTATTTGATGTAAACGAAATGGCAAAAGGACATTCGTATTACAAGCTTTCAGGAATCAGTATTAGTCCTGATAACAAATTGGCTGCCTTTGGTGTTGATACGGTAAGTAGACGTCAATATGTAATTCATATTAAGAACCTAGAAACTGGAGAAATTTACCAAGAGCGCATCGAGAATACAACGGGTAGTTCAACTTGGGCAGCAGATAATAAAACATTATTTTATACAAACAAAGATGAGCAAACTTTACGCTCAGAGAAAATATACAAGCACAAACTCGGTGATGATGTAGCAAATGATGTAGTAGTGTTTCATGAAACAGACGAAACCTTTATCACATTTATCTACAAAACAAAATCTAAAAAATACTTAGTTATTGGCTCACTTAGTACCTTGACTATGGAATACCGAATCTTAGAAGCAGATAATCCAGACGGAGAATTTAGAGTCTTTCAAGAACGTGTTCGTGGTTTAGAATACAGTATATCGCATTACCAAGATCATTTTTATGTATTGAGTAATAAAGATGAAGCGATGAACTTTAAACTTTCCAAAACTCCTGAAAACAATACAGGAATGACACATTGGGAAGACATCATTCCGCATCGTCCAAATGTACTCTTAGAAGATATTGAAATCTTTAAGGACTATTTGGTATTGAGTGAACGTGACAATGGTTTAAATAAAATTAGAATCATTCGTTGGGACGAAACAGAAGATTACTATTTACCGTTTGATAATGAAACGTATACGGCGAATACAAGTGTCAATGTGGACTTTGATACTGATATTTTACGATATACATACAATTCAATGACAACACCAGCTTCTGTGATCGATTTTGATATGCTGACTAAAACCAAAGAAGTTAAAAAAGAGCAAGAAGTATTAGGAGGAAAATTTGATAAAAATAACTATACGTCAGAGCGCTTATGGGCAACATCTGCCGATGGAACTGAAATTCCGATGTCAGTAATCTATAGAAAAGGCATCAAAAAAGATGGATCAAATCCATTATTACAATACGCGTATGGCTCCTATGGTTCTACAATTGATCCTTATTTCTCTTCGGCAAGATTAAGTCTGTTGGACAGAGGATTCATTTTTGTACTCGCACATGTTCGTGGAGGAGAATATTTAGGAAGGAACTGGTATGAAACTGGAAAACTAAAACACAAGAAAAATACTTTTACAGATTTTATTGATTGTTCTAAATATTTGATTGAACAAAAATATACTTCGCCACAACATTTATATGCATCAGGTGGAAGCGCAGGAGGATTATTAATGGGAGCAATCGCAAACATGAGTCCCGAATTGTACAATGGGATTATGGCTTCAGTTCCTTTTGTAGATGTTATAACCACAATGTTAGATGATAGTATTCCGTTAACTACTGGAGAATATGACGAATGGGGAAATCCGAACGAAAAAGAGTATTATGAATACATGAAGTCGTATTCGCCTTATGATAATGTAGAAGCGAAAGCCTATCCAAATATGTTAGTCACAACAGGATTACATGATTCGCAAGTACAATATTGGGAACCTGCAAAATGGGTAGCTAAGTTACGAGAGCTAAAAACGGATGACAATATTTTACTCTTACATACCAACATGGAAGCAGGTCATGGAGGCGCTTCTGGACGCTTCGAAGCTTTGAAAGAAGTAGCCGAAGAATACGTGTTTTTACTGGACTTAGAAAATATAAAGGAGTAATTAAAAAATTTAACTTAAATTTGCAAGGTTTTGCTTATTTTCGAAACGTATAAAAATAAAACCCTGTACCAACTTAATAGTTTTTATGGAACAACAAATTAATGCTTTTGATAATGTACTCGAACTTATCGGAAACACACCTTTGGTTAGATTAAATCATATTACAAAAAATAAAAAAGGAAATTTCTATGCAAAGGTTGAGGCATTCAATCCAGGACATTCAACAAAAGATAGAATCGCTTTATATATTATTGAAGAGGCAGAAAAGAGAGGAATCATCAAACATGGTGATACTATTATAGAAACGACTTCAGGAAATACAGGATTTAGTATTGCAATGGTAAGTATCATTAAAGGATACGAATGTATATTAGCAGTGAGTTCTAAATCTTCTAAAGATAAAATAGACATGTTGCGTTCTATGGGCGCAAAAGTATATGTGTGTCCTGCACATGTCAGTGCTGACGATCCACGTTCCTATTACCAAGTAGCAAGACGTATTCATGAAGAAACAAAAGGTTCTGTGTACATCAATCAATATTTTAATGAATTAAATATTGATGCACATTACAAGACAACAGGTCCAGAAATTTGGAAACAAACAAACGGACAAATCACACACTTTGTAGCTTGTAGTGGAACAGGAGGAACCATATCAGGAACTGCAAGATATCTAAAAGAGCAAAATCCTAATATTCGAGTTTTAGGAGTAGATGCTTATGGCTCTGTATTGAAAAAATACCACGAAACTAGAGAGTTTGATGCTAACGAAATCTATCCATATCGAATAGAAGGACTAGGGAAGAACTTAATTCCTACGGCAACAGATTTTGATGTAATTGATAAATTTGTCAAAGTAAAAGATGAAGAAAGTGCACACAAAGCTCGTGAAATCTCCAAAACTGAAGGTTTATTCGTTGGCTACACAAGTGGGGCTGCCATGCAAGCCATAGAACAATTGGCAGAAGAAGGAGAATTTGATGAAAATAGTAATGTTATCGTAATCTTTCCAGATCACGGATCAAGATACATGAGTAAAGTGTACAGCGACGAATGGATGAGTTCTCAGGGATTCTTTGATAGTAAAAATCTTGAAGAAGCACAAAAAATAGAATACATCAAATAAAAAAAAACATATTCTAACATATTTAAAAACAGCATGATACAAATGATGCTGTTTTTTTGTACGATCTACTTAAAATCCATAAAGAATTTCTGAAATAAGTAGCAATCTAACATAAAAGGCTAATAATTATGATAGCCTCATAAAAATATTTATTTTTGCCGTTGAAGTTTCCAAAAAAACTTCATAAATTACAGTAACCCGAATTTGATACAACAAGAAAAACTAAGATAGATGAAGGATTTATTTGCTAAAATATACAAGGATAAAGGACCATTAGGAAAGTGGGCATCACAAGCAGAAGGATATTTTGTTTTTCCGAAATTAGAAGGAGAAATTTCTAATCGAATGAAGTTTCAAGGAAAAGATGTCATTACTTGGAGTATTAATGATTACTTAGGTTTAGCAAACAATCCAGAAGTTCGTAAAGTAGATGCGGAAGCTGCAGCAGCTTATGGTTCAGCATACCCAATGGGTGCACGTATGATGTCTGGTCACACAGATTTACACGAACAATTACAAAATGAATTGGCGGAATTTGTAGGGAAAGAAGCTTCTTACTTATTAAACTTTGGATATCAAGGAATGGTGTCTACGGTAGATGCTTTAGTGTCTAAAGATGACATTATTGTGTATGATGTAGATTCACACGCATGTATTATTGATGGAGTGCGTTTGCACATGGGAAAACGTTTTACCTTTAAGCACAACGATATTGAAAGTTTAGAGAAAAACTTAGAAAGAGCTACGAAAATGGCAGAACAAACTGGCGGAGGAATCTTAGTGATTTCTGAAGGAGTTTTTGGAATGCGTGGAGAGCAAGGAAAATTAAAAGAAATTGTAGCACTTAAGAAAAAATATAACTTCCGTTTATTTGTTGATGATGCACATGGTTTTGGAACACTTGGAGCAACAGGTGCTGGTGCAGGACAAGAACAAGGTGTACAAGACGAGATTGATGTGTACTTTGCAACGTTTGCAAAATCAATGGCGAGTACAGGAGCATTTATTGCAGCCGACAAAGAAATCATTGACTATTTAAAATATAACTTGCGTTCGCAAATGTTTGCAAAATCATTGCAAATGCAATTGGTAGTTGGAGCGTTAAAGCGTTTAGATATGTTACGCACCATGCCAGAATTAAAGCAAAATCTTTGGAAGATTGTAAATGCCTTACAAAGCGGATTAAAAGAACGTGGATTTGACATAGGAAGCACACAAAGTTGTGTGACCCCTGTATACTTAAAAGGAAGTATTCCAGAAGCAATGGCCTTGGTAAAAGACTTGCGTGAAAATCACGGAATTTTCTGTTCAATTGTAGTATATCCAGTAATTCCTAAAGGATTAATTTTATTAAGAATGATCCCTACGGCATCACACACTTTACAAGACGTGGAAGAAACATTAGAAGCATTCTCAGCAATTCGTACGCGCCTAGAAGACGGAACTTACAAAAGAGTTTCTGCGAAGTTGATGGAGTTGATGGGAGAGTAGTTTTTAACGAAATAGAAATATAAAAAACCGTAACTAATCATAAGTTACGGTTTTTTTGTGGAAATAAGTAGAAGTTCTATTCAACTCACAAAGCCTCTTCAACCGCCTTTGCATTCTCAAAAACAATAAACTTTACTACTTTTCCTTTTGAATCTTTCTCAAAATCAAAGCGTAAAGGAGCTTCTTTAATAAAAAGTATCGTTTCAGGTTCCGCGAATAACTTAGCATCCATTTTACCAGCTTTTATACGTAATATATTCTCCTTGCTATAAATAGTTACCATTCCTGTATTTGGCGCTTTATAGGTCCCAAAAAATGATTTGGCTAAAGTTTCTGACAGTCCAATTCCTGATTTTGAACTACTAGCGGAAGCTTTTTGATGATCATAACTCAACACGTGTGACATGCGCCATGTTCCATTTTCGTTTTTCCATACATGTTCGAATTTAGCAGCTTTTGTAAGTCTTTCTTTTTTCCCGTTTTCGGCTAAATATAAAAGATGCTCGCCAGTAATAATAGCTGTAATCTGTTAGTAAATATATCTTTATAGTTTCTTTAATTGCTTCTCTGCGTAGTTTGGTATTCGGATCTACGCAAAGCGAAATTTTTACCAATTCGATCAACTTCTTTGAAGTCTTTATAAGTCCACCTTCATGATGATAAAACTCCAAATCGTCTATCAAAAACTGTTTAAAATTATCGACAGTACAAGAATTGTAAGCGTTCCAAAATTTGACGTCTAAGGACAAAATTTGTTTTTAAGATTTTGAGTTGTAGTTTGACTAATTGTGTAATTAGAAAATAAAAACATTCCCAAAGACAGAATGACAGATGTAAAATTTTTCATTTGTATTTTATGTTAATTGATGAAAATGTATATCCTTGAAATGACTCAATAATAGTTCTGTATTAAATTGTTATTACTAAATAGGAGCGTTTAAAATGGGTTTTTACGAAGTATTCTATGGGATATAATATAGAAAATAGAATTTCGGGTAGTTGTAAAGTGCAGAAAATCAAGTAAATAAAATGTTATTTTTAATTTAACTAAGATTAATTCTAAATAAGCTTGCTCAATTCAAATCCACATAATATATTTGCTGAAAAATTAGCAATACAAAAAAAACATAATGATGAAAAAAGCATTTTTAGGATTATTAGCTCTTGCAGCTTTTACATTTACATCATGTTCAAGCGATGATGATGGAGGAAATGTAGTAGATAATGATGTAGTAGCACCAGCTACATATACATTTAGTAGAAATGGAGCTACAACAGTAGATTACAATGGACAAACGACTAGAATCCAAATGGGAGAAGAGCTTATCACAGCTCTTAAAAATAACACTGCAACAGAGGCGCAATTAGATGGAATGTTCGCACACGTTGAAGGAAATAATGACTTCAGTAATGCAGACTTAAATGCATCTGGTAAAAGTATTCGTAGCAAAACAGCTGCTTCTTCTGATTATTTTTCAGCAAACTCAACCGATGCAAATGCAATCAAAGCAGATTTTGATTCTTGGATTGCGTCACAAGTTTCTGAAGTATTTCCAGCTTGGACAAACAATGCAACAGCAGGAAATGCAGGGCAGTTGCAAGAAGCAGGTGGAGGTTCTACACGTTACATCAGTGCAAAAGGTTTAGAGTACAATCAAGCTGTAAACAAAGGATTAATTGGAGCTTTAATGGCAGACCAAATGCTGAACAACTACTTAAGTACTTCTGTATTAGATGCTGCAACAAATAGAGCTGATAACGATGCAGGAACAGTTGCTGATGGTAAAAATTACACAACCATGGAGCATAAATGGGATGAGGCTTTCGGTTATCTTTATGGGACTGACAATGCAACTGCTCCAACCTTAAACGAAGATAGCTTTTTAAATAAATACTTAGCTAGAGTAGAAGGTGATACAGATTTCGCAGGAATTGCATCTGATGTATACGAAGCATTTAAATTAGGTAGAGCAGCAATCGTAGCTAAAAACTATACTGTACGTGATCAACAAGCAGATATCATCAGAGAAAAAATCTCTACAGTCATTGCTGTGAGAGCGGTATACTACTTACAACAAGGAAAAAATAATTTGGCATCTGATAAGGCAAGTGCTTTTCACGATTTATCTGAAGGATTCGGGTTTATTTACAGTTTACAATTTACACGTAAGCCAGGAACAAATGCACCATACTTTACAAAAGCCCAAGTTGATGGATTTATCTCTCAGTTAATGACTGGAAACGGTTTCTGGGATGTAACACCTGCAACATTAGACGAAATTTCTGATACAATTTCAGCAGAATTCAGCTTTACAACTGCTCAAGCAGGAAGCTAAGAGAAATTATTTAGAATTAGTATAAAAAAGTAGCGAATGTATTAGGATAACACTCGCTGCTTTTTTATTTTTGCATTGTTTATTTAGAATAAATAGAAATAAGAAAAGATGAAGAAATTTTTTACAGTAGTATTAGCAGCCCTATTTGTTGCGGCTTGTAGTTCAAGTGATGATTCTACAGATACAAACGAAGGCGGAAATGGAACTGCTTTTGACAGAGCAGCAATGTTAAGTAATGTAGCAGATAACATTATCATTCCTTCATATGAAGCACTAAATACAGAGTTAGAAGCTTTAGTAACAGCAAAAAATAACTTTAATGCAATACCAAATCAAACAAATTTAGAAGCACTTCGTACAGCATGGTTAACAGCTTATAAAGCGTGGCAACATGTAGAAGCATTCAACATTGGACTAGCAGAGCAAACATTATATTACTTTCAAATGAATACATACCCTGTAAATACTACAGATGTTGAAAATAATGTTTCTAGTGGAAGTTACGATTTAACACATCCAAATAATAATGATGCAGTTGGTTTTCCAGCTTTAGATTACATGTTATATGGATTAGATTTGTCAGACACAGCTATCATTGCGAAGTATGATACAAATGCCGATTCAAGTAAATACAAAACATATCTCTCTGATTTAGTAAACCAAATGAAAACATTGACGCAATCTGTGTTAAGTGATTGGACCACAACGTACAGAGATACATTTGTTGCTAGAACGGCAAATACAGCAACGAGCGCAACAAATAAATTTGTTAATGACTTTATTTTCTATTACGAAAAAGGATTAAGAGCGAATAAAATTGGAATTCCAGCAGGAAACTTTTCTTCAACATCTTTGCCAGATAGAGTAGAAGCATTTTACAACAAAGAAGTATCTAGAGAATTAGCTCTAGAAGGATTACAAGCAGTACAAAATATTTTTAATGGAACTCACTTTGGTGGTTCTTCAAATGGAGAAAGCTTTAGAACATATTTAATCTCGTTAGATAGATCAGATCTAGCTACACAAATTATCAATCAGTTCAATACTGCTAGAGGAAAAATTCAAGAATTAAACACAAATTTTGTGACACAAATAAACACTGATAATACTAAAATGACAGAAGCGTATGATGCGCTACAAGCCGCTGTTGTTTTGTTAAAAGTTGATATGCTACAAGCATTCAATATCAACGTTGATTTTGTAGACGCAGATGGAGACTAAATAGCCAGATTATTCCTAAAGCTAAGGTTGTCGAATGAAGACAACCTTTTTTTGTATAAATGGTAAATGCTTCTGTTCTGTCCATGAAGTAAATAGAAGAAATAATTAAAAGCATTTCGATATAAATTTCGGAATATTCAAATCTCGATTATCGAGTGAGTCGTTTTCAAACATATTTGCAACAGCAAACTAATGCAGCGCCATTAGCTGTATTTCGTATTGGTTTTGGGTTGATGATGTGTTATGGAATGATTCGTTTTTGGGCAAATGGTTGGATAGAAAGTCTATATCTAGAACCAAAATTCCATTTTTCATACTATGGTTTCGAATGGGTAAAACCAGTAGGAAACTATACTTACCTCATCTTTATTATCTGTGGTTTGTCTGCATTTTTTGTTGCGCTAGGACTCAAATATCGATTGGCAATTATCACATTCTTTTTGAGTTTTACCTATATCGAATTGATGGATAAAACCACATATCTCAATCATTACTATTTTATTAGTATCTTGAGTTTTTTGATGATTTTCCTCCCTGCGAATGCCACTTTCTCAGTAGATAATTTATGGAGAAAAAGACGTTATGAAGCAATTCCAAAATGGACGATTAACGCAATACAACTATTATTAGGAATTGTGTATTTCTATGCAGGTTTGGCAAAACTTAATTCTGATTGGTTATTTAAAGCACAACCGCTAAAGATTTGGCTTCCGTCAAAATTTGACTTACCAATCATAGGAGAAACACTGATGCAGCAGGATTGGTTTCATTACGCTATGAGTTGGTCAGGAATGTTGTATGATTTATGTATTCCATTCTTATTACTCTACAAAAGAACGCGCATGTTTGCCTTTGCATTAGTCGTTTTTTTCCATGTATTTACGCGTGTATTATTTCCTATCGGAATGTTTCCTTTTGTAATGATTGTTGGAACACTTATTTTCTTTGATGCTGGTTTTCATCAAAAAATCATAGCATTTATAAAAAAAGCGATCAATCGTGTCATAAAAATCAAAACAGAAACCATACAAACGATCTCAA
The DNA here is from genome assembly GCF_022447245.1 of Kordia sp. Taxonomy (GTDB): domain Bacteria; phylum Bacteroidota; class Bacteroidia; order Flavobacteriales; family Flavobacteriaceae; genus Kordia. Next base: position 63,539 of record NZ_JAKVBC010000008.1, read on the forward strand.
ATTACAATTTCTCCAATAAAACCGTGGTCATTCCTATTGTAGTTACGTTCTTTGCAATCCAAATATTATTTCCGTTTCGATATCTGTTATATCCAGGCGAATTATTTTGGACAGAAGAAGGCTATCGTTTTTCATGGCGTGTCATGTTGATGGAAAAGGCAGGAATTTCAACCTTTAAAATTGTTGATGCAGAAACTGAAAACTTTTTTTATGTAAAGAATCGAGACTTTTTAACGGAGTTTCAAGAGAAACAGATGAGTTTTCAACCTGATTTTATTTTAGAATATGCACACTATTTAGGCGATCACTTTACGAGTCAAGGACATAAAAATGTACAAGTATTTGTAGAAAGTTATGTAGCACTCAATGGACGTTTAAGTAAACCCTATATAGATACAACTGTTGACTTATATCAGCAAAAAGAATCATTCAAACACAAACATTGGATTTTACCATTTAAAGATGATGACATTAAAGGATTTTAGTACACTTATGATCATTTGTTTGTTCAGCATTTCCCTAGCTGCACAACAAAAAATTTCTGGAACTGTAACTGCAACTGATACCCAAAAACCGATTGCGAATGTTGATATTTACGATCAATCTTCGGGGAAGTTAGCCACGACAAATGCAGCAGGTTATTATGAATTTACAACAGAGGAAAAGAAATTAACCCTTATCTTTTTTTCGTACGAATATAATGTTGTTGAAAAGTCGATTACTACAGATAAAAATGTAGTTTTTGATGTTTTATTACAACCTCTAGGAGAACAATTGTCAGAGGTTGAATTGAATGTTAGAAAAACAAAAATTTTCGCGTTAAAGCGACTAAAAGATGTAGAAGAAACGGCAATTTATGCAGGAAAGAAAACAGAAGTAGTTTTGGTTGAACAATCAATGGCAAATTTGGCTTCCAACAATGCACGCCAAATCTACAGTCAAGTTGTAGGCTTGAATATTTACCAAAATGACGATGCAGGATTGCAATTAAATATTGGAGGTCGCGGTTTGGACCCAAACAGAACAGCAAACTTTAATACACGTCAAAATGGCTATGACATTAGCGCGGATGTATTAGGATATCCAGAAAGTTACTATTCGCCTGCATCAGAAGGTTTACAGGAAATTCAAATTATTCGTGGAGCAGCTTCGTTGCAGTACGGAACACAATTTGGAGGTTTGGTTAATTTTGTCATGAAAAAACCAAATCAAGCAAAACCATTTGAATTTATCACAAGAAATACATTAGGAAGCAATAACTTATACACCAACTTTACCAGTGTAAGTGGAACAACTGGGAAATTTAGTTACTATTCGTTTTTTAACTATAAAAAAGGAGATGGATTTCGTCCAAATTCTGAATTCGAATCTAAAAATGCCTACGCACATGTTGGCTATCAATTCAATGAACGTACAAAGTTTGAAGCAGAAGTTACCTATTTACGTTACTTAGCAAAGCAAGCTGGTGGATTAACAGATGCGATGTTTAATGAAAATCCTTTTCAGAGTAACAGAGAGCGTAACTGGTTTCAAATTGATTGGTTGTTATATAACTTAAAATTTGCACATAAATTCTCAAAAGACACGAATTTTACCTTTAACTTTTTTGGATTAAATGCAGAGCGTAATGCATTAGGTTTTAGAACAAATCGTGTGAATCAAGTAGATCCAGGTGGCGAACGTGACTTGATAAAAGGTGACTTTAATAACTTCGGATTTGAAGCACGTTTGTTGAGTAAGTACGAAATCTTTGGGAAGAAATCGACCTTTTTAATTGGTTCTAAATTTTACAAAGCTGATAACACTAGTGCACAAGGTCCGGGAAGCTCAGGAAGCGATCCGAATTTTGAATTCCAAACAGCAGATTTTCCAAACTATCAAAATCAATCTGCTTATGATTATCCAAACTTGAATATGGCAATTTTTGGAGAGAATATTTTTTATCTAAATGATAAATTATCAATCACACCAGGTTTCCGATTTGAACATATCAAAACTGAGAGTGACGGATTCTTTAAGCGAATCAACTTAGATGGTGCTGGAAATGTTATTTTAAATGAAACGGTTGACAATAGCGAAACCCGTGAACGTTCATTTGTATTATTTGGACTAGGGGCAAGTTACAAACCGACAGATGCGGTGGAAATCTATGGAAATATATCACAAAACTATCGATCGGTGACGTTTACTGATATCAGTATCATCAATCCTGCGTTTGCCATTAGTCCAACCATTGACGACGAAAAAGGAATGACGATCGATTTTGGAGTTCGTGGAAACTACAAAAACTTCCTTTCCTACGATGTTGGTGCTTTTGGATTATTCTATAATGACCGAATTGGTTTTGTACAACGTGCTTTTACTGATGGAAGTGTAAAAAGTGAGCGCGGAAATATTGGTGATGCTGTCATGTACGGTTTTGAATCCTTATTAGATTTCAACCTGAATGAGCTTTTAATCAAAAACAATGATTTCAGTTTCAACTATTTCATCAATGCGGCTATTACAAATTCAGAATACACAAAATCAGATGAAAATGGTGTAGAAGGGAAGAAAGTTGAATTTGTGCCAAACGTAAACTTAAAAACAGGAGTTCGTTTTGGATATAAAAACTTCTTATCAAACATTCAGTACACGTATTTATCACAACAATTCACAGATGCTTCTAATGCGGTAGAAAGCAACTTAAGTGGTGTTATTGGTGAAATTCCTGCGTATGATATTTTAGATATATCGCTATCATATACGTATAAAAACTTCAAACTAGAAGCTGGAGTAAACAATGTATTGGACAACGAATATTTTACACGACGAGCGACAGGATATCCTGGTCCTGGAATTATTCCATCAAACAATAGAAATTTTTATACGACATTACAGATAAAATTTTAGTTTTCATCTAAATGCGGATTGCCGTAATTGATTAATATTTAGTGTTTTTTTTTTGATAAGAACATTAAATATTTATTATAGGAAAATTAGAATCGAACAAACTAGCTTTAAACAAAGAATTAATTATTAATCTTTAATCAAATAATATTGAAATAGATATGCTGAATTGTTCTTTAGGAAAGAAGACTCAATGTGGATGTCATTAAACAAGAAAAGCGAGCCTACAAACGGTTCGCTTTTGTTTCTTGTTAAAGAAGGTTTTTACTCAAGCTTTTTAAGCAACCCTCTCGCTTTTTCATATTTATAATTTTCAGAATCTTTTACCAATTCACGTAAAATCCCTATGGCTTTATCTTTATTTTTCATTTTAAGATAGATCATAGCTGTATACCAATTTCCTTTTGAACGCTCGTAAGGATCTTCAACATTAGCCAATTTTTGAAAAGTAGTGATGGCGTTATCATTTTCATCCAATAGATCATAAGCTGCTCCTAAGTATTCTAGGCTATGTATATAAAATTCATGCGATGGTGTAACTTGTTGAAAAAATGTAATGGCTTCTTTATAGTTTTCTTGTTTAAAAGCAGTTTCTCCGTGAGAAAAATTATTTTGATCTTGTCCCTTTTCCACAAAAGATGGCAACTCTGACCAGTTGATATACTGTTCATAATACGAACGATACGAAGAATTCATTTGCGTAAAATAAATTCCAAAAAATACAATAATGACAGCAGCTAAAGCGATATAACGATAGTATTTGCGCAAAGGGCTGACTTTTGTTTGTTCTTCTAAATATGCGTTTTCTGCATTACGAATACAGGCTGACAAACCCTGGTATTCCTGACTTCTAAGTTTAGATGTAAGTTCATTCATACGTTCTTTATATTCAGATCGCTGAACCGCATGCCATTCTTCTTTGCCAAGAATATCAAATAGTTGTTGTTGCAAACGTACTTCTTCCTGAAGTTCGGGTTCGTTTTGTAAACGCTTTTCAAAAGCTTCCTTTTCAGAAGTTGATAGTGTATCTTTCAAATAACCATCAATTTGTGCTAATAACTGCTCAGTAAGTTTTATTGCCATTTCTTTAGTTTTTGAAACAGTTTATCTTCCTTTATTAGTTTTATGAGTTTAGTTCTACATTTAAAAACACGTTGGCGTATCGTATTGATAGATGCATAAGCGTATTCTGTTAGAAGTTCCTCATAGCTTAATCCATTAAAATAACTACCTAGAATTTCTTTGCAATTTTCAGAGAGCAAATCAAACTTTTCAATATAAAAGTCAAACAATTCTTGTTCAACCACAAAAGTGCTCAATGCTGACTCTTTATCTTCTAGTGTCAAAGTGTCGGATTTTATTACCTTATTTTTTAACGTTTTTTTCCAAATATTTTTACAAACCACAAATAAATAGGCTTCAAAGGACTTTATTTCGCTTCTTTTTTCCTTTTGTGATACGATTATATACATGAGTCCATCGTGAAAAACATCAGAAGCATCTTGGGAATCTCCTCTATTTTTAAGTACAAATGATTTAATTTTCGGAAATAATTTGACGTAAATTTCTTTCGTAATTTTCTCATTTCCAGTAATAAGGGCGTTAATATATCTTTCACTATCTTTCATGAATATAACTAAGGTTAAAAATATTGGGTAATGTTTTTCGTGTTTCTACCCCTATATGTAAACGCAAAAATTAAATATTATGAGAAATATACAAAAACTTATTGCATTTGTATTTGCAATAACAATTTGTTCATGTACTTCAGATGATATTCTGAGAAACGAAATTATTGAACAAGTATCAGGTAAAGTTACAGGAGCCATAAACGTAACAAGTAAATCCAGTTTTTTTCCAATGTATTCAGATACTGAATTAGTAGTGCAATTTAAGGAAGGCACAACAGATTCTGAAAAAGATAATATAAGAACAATTAATGGTGTACAAAACTATGAAGTATGCCATTGTACAAATAAAGACATTGAGCTTTGGTTTTTTGGAGGTGCCATAAATATTGAACCTAAAAGAAGATCTATTAAAGATCAAGTAGATGAAGAAAGTGATACAGGAGTTAAAGCAGTTGATTACGAATTTATTTTTGGAGTAGATATTTCGAATCCATTTATAGGAACTGCTATGGATACTGGATATATCTCCTATATAAAAGAAGAAAACACAGGTATTACAATAGCTGTAGTTGATTCGGGAATTGCTACAGGATTAACGGTATTTAATACAGGTACAATGGCAAATAAATTTTTATATAATGCAGATGGTGCCGCTGTAGAAGATGAAAAATCTGGTTGGGATTTTGTTCATGAAGACCCAAATACTTTTGATGATAATGAAGGAAAACATGGAAGTATTATTTCGAATATGATAACTGATGCATTGACTACAAATATGATCGATCATCAAATATTACCCATAAAAGTTTCGAATGCTTTTGGACAAGCTAGTTATTTTGACTTCTTATGCGGAACATTGTATGCTGCTGAAAGAGCAGATATAGTAAGCATCAGTATGGGATGGTATTATGATGGTGATGCAGAGTCTTTAGAATCTATTTTTTCAAACATAGTTGCTGCTAATCCAAATGTAATTTTTGTTACTTCTGCAGGAAATTTGAGTAGCGATAATGATACGTTAAGACACTTTCCCTCATCGTATGAACAAGTAAATATTATAGCTGTTGCAGCAGCGAATGAAGTATTATCAAATATTTCAGATTTTTCTAATTATGGAGTGTATGGTGTTGATTTTTTTGCGCAAGGAGAGGGAATTCCTTTTTACGAGGTTTTTGTAGAAGGAACTTCATTTGCTACACCTAATGTGACTGTAGAAGTTGCTAACATATTTGATGAATTAGGAATATTAACTCCAGAAGTATTGATGGATGAATTATTGAATAGAGGAACGGAAGTGTCTGACTTATTTATTACTATAGGTGGAGAAGAAAGAAATACTAAGTACAATAAATTGATTATTCCATTTGATTAATAATTTATGCTTATTTTAGGGAAAAAATGATTTTCTCCTTAAGAATCATATTTATATTTTCAATTCTTATTCCAGGAACTAGTTATGCTCAAAATAGTGATTTGTTAGATCGTATTAAAAGCATCAATAAGATATTCAATGCTAAAGAACGTGTAAAGGAATTTGAGGTGTTGATTGCCAACATTGATGTTTCTGAAACTAAAAAAACAAAAGCTGCGCTTTTTCATGAAATAGCAAGAAGTTATAATAAAGCTAAAGATTATGAAAAAGCATTGCTTTATCTAACCAAGGCGATTCAAATTAAAAGTCAACTAAAAGGTCAAACTTCGCTTAACAAAAGTCTATTTCTAAAAGCTTCTGTACATCAAAAATTGAAACATATAACAGAAGCATATACTGTTTTATTGCAAATTACAAAAGCTAATGGAAATGATAAGTATACATGCAATGCATATCGAAAATTGGCAAATATTGAAAGTGATAGAGGTGATTTTTATAAAGCGTTATATCATTTAAATGCAGGTCTTTCCAATAAAAAAATATCAAAAAATGCAGATTTTAGAAGGCTATTGTCAGGTGCTATAATTGCAATATATTCAGTAATTTATGCAACTTCATTTGAGGAGAAAAAAGATATTTCAGATTTAGAAATTGTAAAACTCCATCAAAGAAACATTGAAGAGAATCTTTATTTATTTGAATCATCAAAGGATAGACTAGCCGCAGTTTATACCAATTTAGCGGTTGTTTATGATAGTTTTCAAGAGTTAGAAGATGCATTGAAATTTTATAAAGAAGCACAAAAAATATATAAAGAAATTGAGTATTTGTATGAAGAAAGAGAAGTAGCTCTTAACATTGGAATAGTATATTCTAGGCAAAAGAAACACCAACTAGCCAATGAACTGTATGAAAGAATTATTAAAGAATCTGATGATTATGCTCAAATAGCTAATGCATATAATAGCAAAGGCTATTTTTTACTTACAAAATCTGCTGTAGAAAAACTTCCATTTTTAGAAAAAGCAGTTACTTATGGCGCGGATATAAACGAACAACTAAAAACTAATTTTCGCTTACCAACTTTAGCAGAAATCAAGAACTCTGAGAATACATTAGATGTGTTGACATATTTGATCGATTTAGCAGATCATTATGTAAAAGTGTTCAAGGTAGATAATGAAAAAACACATTTGCTCAAAGCCAAAGATGCTGTACTACTAATTGATCAGCTGGTATCCTTGATTAGATACGATGTTAACTCTGAAGCTTCTAAGTTGTTTTGGATAGAGAAAGGAGTAAATAGTTATATGCTCGCTGTAGAAATCTGCTATCTTTTAAATGATGTAGAAAATGCTTTCTATTTTATGGAAAAGAATAAAGCGTTACTACTTCAAGAAAATATTAAAACACTACAGACAAAATTGGGGTTCAATATTCCAAAAGAATTGTCTGAACACGAATACAAGTTGAATTACGAAGTATTTAATTTACAAACACAATTTCAGCAAGAAATTGATAACGACTCCATACAACAAGCATTTGCAGACAAAAAGGAAGAATTTCAAATTTTTATAGATTCTTTAAAGCGTATGTATCCTGAGTACGTAAAAATAAAGGAGGAAGTTGAAATCGTTTCATTAGCACAAACGATAAAAAACTATAAAAAAGAAAATGCTGCTTTTGTAGAATATATTTTGCATGATAAACAAGGATATGGAATTTACTATGAAGGAAAAGGTTCGATTATTTTTAAAATATCCAATATTGAGAAGTTTCAAAAACAAATAGAAACATTACGTATACTTATGTCCGAACGGGATATGGATACTAAAGAAAGAAAAGAGTTTCAAACAATCGGATTTCAACTGTTTCAGCAATTGTTTCCATTTAAGAATGCTTTGCAACGTTTGCAAAACAAAAAAATCACCATCATTCCAGATCATACTTTACAGTATATTCCGTTTGAATTATTGACAACCACAAAAGAAGGGAAACTCTCAGAGGCCTATCTTGTCAATACCACAGAAATTTCATATTTGCAGTCGTTTTCACTTTTTAAGCAAATTCAAAAGAAGCAAAATAATCCCACAAAAAAATTGCTAGCAATCACGCCAATTGAGTTTAAAAACAAGGAATTACCCTTACTATCTGAAGCAACGGAAGTATTTACCTCTTTTGTAAAAGATACAACTTCAGTAGTATTGCAAAAAGATCAAGCAACCAAAGCAAATTTTTTAAAACATAGAAAAGACTTTGAAATTATTCACCTCAATACGCATGCTGGTTTAGACAGTATTTCAACGACTCCTTGGATAGCTTTTTATGATAGTAACTTAACACTTACAGAGCTTTTTGGGCTTGAAAATCAGGCAGAATTAGTGGTGCTAGATGCTTGCAAAACAAACGATGGAGTGAACCTTTCTGGTGAAGGCATCATCAATCTTTCCAGAGGTTTTTTCTATAACGGAACACAAAGTGTATTGGCTTCACAATGGAATGTAAATGAAAAAACAGGAAATGAAATATTACAAACATTTTACAGTAAATTAGAAAACGGGTATTCCAAATCAAAAGCATTACAGTTAGCCAAAAAAAAATACCTACAAACGCATGATGACGCTAAGCAAGTTGCACCATATTATTGGGCAGCATTTACACTTACAGGAAGTACAAAAGTTGTGATAGCGCAATCATGGTTCAATATTACAACAATAACTATTGTAAGTATTATGTTCGTTTTAGTACTATTCTTATGGAAAAGAAAGAAAATATTTAAATAGTATAAAGTTTTTATTTATAGTTTGTTAAGTCGGTTTTTAAAAAAAACTGACTTTTTTATGTCTTATCGGGTAATGAATCTCTAAAAACATCCCATATAAATGAAGATATAAAGGGAGAACTCGAAAACCTTTAAAAGAGTAGAGATCATTATATAACTACAAAACTCAGTAAACAATTATCATCTACTACTAACAATCAACAATGACATATCTACAATAGATATATTAAACTAATAAGGGAAATATGTATAATAGATACATCCTCAGACCAACTGAAAATTGTATCAAATTTTTGCGTTGATTATGCATATGAAGAAAGGCTTTCTGTAATGGAGAGCCTTTTGGATATTTATAGAAGTACATAGAATTTAAAAATAGTAAATGTGTTCCATAAATTATTTATACTTTTATGCGTTGAATATTTACGAAGTATATCTATGAAGATACTTATCACGGGAATTGCAGGTTTTATTGGTTCGCATGTAGCAGAACATTTACATGATTTAGGTCATGAACTAGTAGGAATCGATAACTTTTCAGATTATTATCCAATAGCATTAAAAAATAAAAATGCAGCCACTTTAGAAGCGAAAGGAATCAAAATACTGTTAGCTGATTTACGTGAAACAACTTCTATTGATAAACTTCCTGCGTCCATTGATTATATCTTTCATTTTGCAGCACAACCTGGCATAGCAGCTACCTCAACGTTTGAAGATTATTTGACCAATAATGTGATTGCAACTCAAAACTTGTTGACGTATGCATTGAAGCAAGATTCTTTGAAACTTTTTGTAAATATCGGAACTTCGTCTATTTATGGTTTAAATGCAACATTTCCTGAAAGCGTAGCGCCACAACCTGCGTCACATTATGGTGTCACAAAATTAGCTGCGGAACAATTAGTTTTATGCAACTCAAGGTTGAACAAACTCAAAGCTTGTTCATTGCGATTATACTCTGTTTACGGTTCGCGAGAACGTCCAGACAAGCTTTTTACGAAACTTTTAGACTGTGGATTGAACGCAAAGGCGTTTCCGTTATTTCAAGGAAGCTTATCGCATCTGAGAAGCTTTACGCACGTTAGTGATATCGTAAAAGGAATTGTAAGCGTAATTGGAAGAGAAGAGGTTTGTAATGGAGAAATCTTCAATATTGGAACAGAAGCCGAATATACTACACAACAAGGAGTAGATGCTGTTGAAAAACTACTCAATACTACAATTATCTTTGACGAATTGCCACCACGTTCTGGTGATCAACAGCGTACAAAAGCAAATATTGATAAAGCAAGAGAGCTTTTAAACTACAATCCAACCGTAACTTTAGAAGAAGGTGTAGCCGAACAATTGGCTTGGTTTCGAAATCTATAACAATTGATTTTTAGGGTAGATTTTAACTAATTGTAATACAATGATTTAAATGTCTTGTTGTTCAGAGAATCATCATTTGTGTTTCAAGTATTGTTGTAGTGCCTAAAGTACTTTTATGGCAATATTAATCAAAACTTCATCACAATGAAAAAAAGAAAATTAAAGGATTATCATTGAACAAAAACCAAATCTCAAAAGTGGACAACGTATCAGGAGGAAGGTCACCATACGGGTCATCAGATTGGAGTCCAACAGAAGGTTGTATTGAAGATCCAGAACAAACTCCGGAAACATTACATCATACAAAATGTAATTGTGGTTCTAATTTCACCATGACCTGTGGTTCCGTAATTGGACATTGTTAAAAGCAACGGCGGACTTCGGTCCGCTTTTCCAACACTCAACACCTAATTCTTCGCCACCAAATACATATCAGTACGCAAACGATCTTTGTACCCTTTCTTGGAATCGTCAATCGGATTTAAATCGAACGTTTCTATATAGGTAATTGTATGATTAGGAAATGCTTTTTCAAGACTCTTCTTTGCACCAATCATTACCAAAGCCTTAAACTTAGCTTCTTTTGGAGCTTCTAAGGCGTGACTATGAAGTAACGGAACTTTTCCACCATAATCCCATACTAATTCTGGCGATTGAATATTGAACATATACACAGGAATTTGCTCCGTAGCTGCTTTTTGCGATATTTCTTGTAATGAATTGTACTTCGGATTTTCTAAAAAAGAATTCATCAAAGGAAAACTAAACGTAGTTACAGACATTAAAAAGGCAATAATTAAGTAAAAAACCAATTGAATTTTTCGCTGATAGAGATATTTTAAAGTGAAAAAACCAATCAAAACCAATACAATAGAAGTTACGGCAAAAGGAGTGTAAAATCCAGTAAGATTGTCTTTTAAAAAGATATATCCTGCAATAGGAAAAGCTACTCCTACCAATCCAATCAAACCAAAATTCAAATACACAGGAATACGTTCATACTTGTTCATTTGTTCTTTAAAAGCTCTGAAAACATACATAAAAAAGAAACTGGTAGTGTATGCCAACGGAATTAGAACGGGTAATAAGTAACGCGATTTCTTTTCTGGAATTAACGATAGTAAAACAACAGATGCCAACGTCCAAAATAAACTGAATTTATAGGCTTTTAAATTTTCAACGCGTGTTTTTAAATATGGATATAATAAACTTACAAAAGCAACAACTGTCCACGCTCCTGATTGCATAAAGAAACTCCAGTAATAGTAAAATGGACGTACATTACGATTTTGCCAAGCAGTAGTTTCTTTATCTGCGATTGCTCTGGCAGTTTCACCATCCATGATACTAATATAATACGGCCACCAAACAGAAATGGCAGCAGTCACAAGAATTAAACCAACCAAAGGCAACCATTTTTTCTTAAAGTTAGAATATTTATATACAATACTATAGGCTATTAAAAATGGTAAAAACAGCGCAAAATGCGATACAGGGCCTTTACTCATAAAGGATAAACCAATAAAGGTTCCTGCGACTAAGGCATTTCGCCAAATTTTTTCATCACTAGAAAAGAATTGAAAAATATAATAAATTCCAATAATCATGAATCCGTGTGCAAAAATGTCCCAAGTTCCATTTCTACCAGCAAAAACCACATAAAAAGAAGTTGCTAGGATCAAACCATTGATAAAGGCTTGTTTTTTATCTTTTAAGAAATACACTCCAAAACGATAGGAAAAAAGTACCAAAATCAAGGTGATAATTGCAGAAGGAACTCGCAATGCAATTAAGTTTTTAAAACCAAATAACATGCCGCCAAAAGCAGCTAACCAAGTTGGTAATGGTGGTTTTTCATAGCGTGGTTCGCCATTCATTGTGGTAAGTAGCCAACTATCATCGGATACCATTTCACGTGCAGTGATAAAGTTTCTCGCTTCCATGATATTAGGATACAACACATCAAGATTCATAAAAAAGATAAAAAAACATACTATAACGAGTATCCAAACGTAATTTTTCTCTTGTATCAAATTCATGACTGATTTCTTAAAAGCATTATATTTCTAACATAAGTAACAATACCAAATACATGGCCGGCAATCAAAATTGGATCTTTTCTAAAAATGGCATACGTAAAAATTAAACTTGCCCCAAGTAAGCTTAACGCCCAAAAACCTAGTGGCAAACTCGATTCTTTTTTTCGCTCCGAATAAATCCATTGATATACAAAGCGTAAGGTAAAAATAATTTGAGAAATGATTCCTAAATACAATAACCAATCTGGAATATCTTCACTGTTGAGGAGATTGTAAATATCTTGTTTGTTATTGTTATACCCAATGGCAATAATGATTAATGGAAAGATGATAATAAAAATTCGAATCAACTGATGCATGCGGCTCCATTCTCCTTGTAATTGCATGTTTCTAACGTAAATAAAATACGTTAATACTTGCCCAAGCATAATGGCAAAATCGTTTCGTAAATAACCGTATACAAAGAGTAAGAAGGAAGCAATTAAACTCAGTTTCCAAAACAATGCTGGAGTCAATACTTTTTTATTACGTTCAGAAATAACCCATTGCAATAAGGTTCTTGCCGAAAATAATAGTTGTGCAAGTCCGCCAATTCCATAAATGAGCCAAGTCATCATCCTTTCTTAGCTATAGAATAGTTGATGTACTTTTTCTTCATCCAAACATAGGCAAAACAATCCATTAGTGGACCAAACAAACGATTCCATAAACCGTATTTAGCTTCTCCTGCAATACGAGGAAAATGTTGCACAGGAATTTGCTTAATCTTCCCTTCTTGTAATAAAATCATAGCAGGTAAAAAGCGATGCAGACCTTTAAACATAGGAATGCGCTTGGCGTAATCTGTTTTTATGATTTTTAACGGACAACCTGTATCGTCCATACCATCTTTGGTAAATGCTCTACGAATACCATTGGCGATTTTTGAAGACATATTTTTGACAAATGAATCTTTTCGGTTGGCACGAACGCCAGTTACCAAATCGTATTCACCAATATGTTCTAGGAGCAAGTCAAAATCAGAAGGAGCTGTTTGCAAATCGGAATCAATATATCCTACTAAGCTTGTTTCTGTATGATCAAATCCAGCTTTAATAGCAGCACTCAATCCACGGTTTTCAGAAAAGCAAATGAAATTAAAAACCGTGCTATCTGCACAAATATTTTCAATCATTTCCTGACTTTTATCTTTAGAGCCGTCGTTTACAAACAAAACTTTGACAGGAATTTTTGCGGCTGAGGCATAGTCGCCGAGCTCTTTTTCAACTCTTTCTAAATTATCTTCTTCATTATAAACAGGAACGACAATTGTAAGTTCTTTATCCATTGCTAAAACTTTGTTTCAATAAATAGCTTAAAAATTTGCGCCAAAGTTATAGTTTTTTTGCAATATCGACTGTATGAATATCATTTAATACAAATTTCTTGGAAGTGTTGGGTTTTGAATTATTGAAAGTCTTCTTATTTACAAGCAATTTATAGGATGCGGAAAACGGTATAATTATTGATTTTCTAGTTTCTGAAAAATTATAAAACCGATGATATCATGAAAAACAATTGCTATTATTTTCCTTGCTATGTGTTGTTTTAATATTTGCGTCACGTAGTAATAATGATGTTTCTTCTTCAATAGTATTAAGAATTGATAAAATTACGTTTAGTGAATTATCTGTTTTTGTTAGTGCAGGACCGAGTCCATCACTCTATGATTCTTTTACATTTTCAGTAAGACTTAGGAGTTCTGAAGGTGAATCTATAGAAAGAATAAATTTAAAAGATCATAACAATATATGATGAAGCAACTGGACTAATCAATGCGTTTGATCTAACGTTTTCAAAAGCTGATCGTACAGTAAATGCTACAGATATATTCACAGAAAACTATTTCGGGTCAGCGCAAAATGTAAATAGATATTCAGACTTTCAACAATTAGAAGCACTGGAATTATTTATTTAGATATTGAATCAGATAGTTTTCAAAATTCATACGAAATAGCGGCTAATTCATTATTTCAAAGACTTCTGGAGTTATAAGTATACTATTTATGGAACTGTAGTTTCAGAATAAACCGATGTGTTTTTTGATTAGTATTTTTAATACACATATAACGTATCATTTTACGATTCTTCAAATAATACGTTATATGTATATTATTTTCTTAGCAACAACCTGAACTCGGATCGCAACAACTATTCATTTGTGCCTGTAATTCAGAGAGTTTCACCTTTGGTTTTTCCGCAGGAATTCCACAATTATCTTTTGCTAAACAATCGGTTTGTTTTGTGGTTAATACAAAATGATTATCTTGAAAATCCAATCCATATTTTCCAATGGTTTCAGCTTGGTATTCTACCTCAATTTCCAAGTCCTCAATTCCCAATACATTTTCAGAAAGCTCAATAATGTGCATCAATTTCTTTGGCTCTAAACGATGATCTACATCATCTGCTGACCATAATTGAAAATTGACCACTTTTTCATTTCGAACTACGCCACCACAATCAATAAAATTTTTGGTAATCATACCGACTTCTGTGACATGAAAATGACTTTCTACTTTTTGAGAATTAGGTAAATAAAAATCTAACTGTTCTAAATGCTGCAAATGTTTTTTTACTTCTGATAATTTCATGAGCTTGTATATTAAATAATTAACATGTTTTTGAATGCGATAGGGAAGTAGTAATCGTATTGAAATACGCTAAAACTTCTTGCCATTTCTCTTGATTGATGCAGTAGCAAATATTTTTCCCTGTAATTTCTCCTTGAATCAATCCTACTTTTTTTAATTCTGATAAATGCCTAGAAATTGTAGGTTGTGCCAAGGGCAATTCCAAGACAATATCATTACAAATACAAGAAGGACTTTTTGCCAAAAAATGCATTATGGACAAGCGTGCTGGATGTCCAAGCGCTTTTAATGTTTCTGACATGGTATTTACTTCTTGTGAAAAGCCAATAGTTTTTGTTATTCCCATATTGCAATATTAGAATATGTTGCCTTAAAAAAATAATTTTGAGCGTTAAATTTTAAAAAAGTTTGATTTTGGAACAAAAAATAAGGGAGGCCCTACCATAAACCTCCCTCACTAAAAGTTGTATTTACATACAACTTGGTAAAAATTCGTTTCCGAATTTTTATTTGCTGTTTATTTTAAACTCTTGTATAATTTTTTCGGCTTTAAAATTATACAGGTATTTAAAAGTTGAATATTACATATGCTAAACGTAATCAGCTAGTGACATGTTCTGCGAGTAAAACTATTGAATATGAGAGACAAAAGCATAAAATTTGAAAGTTCTTTCTACAAACTTCACATTTTATCGACATACGCTATAAATTGTAGGAAATATCAATATGAAAAATATCATTTTTTTTAAGGTTTACAAGAAATAAATTCCGATACTTTACAAAACAAAAAGACCGTACCTTGATATTACAAGATACGGTTCTTTAAGTATCGTTATATACTAGTTACCTAAAAGGATAGTCAAATTTATAGAGTATGTGTTTTTTTATTTTCATTCATTAGAAAAAATACTTGTTAGTTTAAAGATAATATTCTTTTTCGCACAGCACTTGATGAGAGAAAATAACTCAATAAATGACTATCAATAAGTTCCTTCTATAAAAGAAGTAAGGGGAACTTTTATAAAGTTCCCCAGAGTATAGTGGATTCCCCTAAATCCCTAAAACTGTATTGCATGATTCAAATGTAGGCAGAAGTCTTAAGTATGGAATAAGGTCTCGTGTTATAAAAGCTACGGTAAAACCGTAAAAGCAATTTTTAGCGTACTTTTTTGCTATATTTTTAAGCAGTGAAGTAGTGCTTTATTTTCTGAAGATAAGGTTGTTGCGAACAAAAAATCAGTACCACCATCGGCAATTGTTAATTTTTTGCGAATTGAAGCAACTGACACTGGAAAATTGCGTGTTGTGATATTTGCTTTTGATATATGTACTTCTTTTTTAAAAATCTTTTTATTGAAAGGCACTATTTTTTGAATCTCAAAAAGCCTTCCAGGAAAATCGATGAGTACATCTGAGGTGTATAAATGTGAATGTGGATGTAATTTTTCAAGTTGAAACGCTTTTGCAATACTCAAAAATCCACCAGCTTTCATAATGGCAGCATTTGGTTCATACAAATATTTTTTAGGAAGTCCGTATTGTATTTGCTGATGCTTTTCTTCTTCCAATAAGAAATTAAAAGATTCTGTTTTTGTATGAGTCAGATTTACAGTTTTAATGACAACAGTTTGTGTTTCATGATTAGTGTCTATTAACCATAACAATTCTTTGACTTCATTTTGAACGGCAACTACATGAATCTCTTTTACGTTTTTTAAAGCGCGTAAACCATTCGTAATGTCTAATAAAGGAGATGTTTTGATTAGAATGGTTTTTGCATGTTTGGCAAGTAATTCTTGAAGCGTTACTACATCAGGTAAGCAATCTTCTAATAAAAAGACTTTTCCTTTGACATCATTTCTACGAGAAGGATCAACATAAATACAGTCATATATTAGAGAAGTTTGTTGCAAATATGCAATGCCGTCTTCTGCTACAGTTTGTATGTTAGCTACCTTGAGTTTTTTATAATTATGTGTGACGATCTTAGAGAGTTCTTCCGAAATTTCGCAATGTGTGACTTGTGAAAATTTTTTAGAAAAGGAATAACAATCCACTCCAAATCCACCAGTAAGATCAATTAACGAGTTTCCTTCCAACAATGTAGCTTTATAATTGGCTGTTGGCTCAGAGGAAGTTTGTTCAATATTGAGTTTGTTAGGATAATAAATATTTTCCGCAGAAAACCAAGTTGGCAATTTTTTTTCACATCTTGCTTTTGCCTGAATTTGTGTGATAATTTCAGTAAAAGCTACGCCAGAAACCTCTTTGTGCTTAAGCAAGAGTTTTGCAGGATCATCTTTTAGATGATCGTTTATGAATTGTTGAATTTCAGGTTGAAGTACTGCTAAGTTCAAGAATTAAATATCTTTAGTGATTGATTGTACAATTTTATTATCGGATAAAAATTCTTTCAAAATCACTTTAATAACTGTATACGATGGTACAGCGATTACCATTCCGATGATTCCAAATAAAATTCCCCAAATAATGATAACTAAGAAAATCTCTAACGGATGCGATTTTACAGAACTTGAGAATATGAGTGGTTGACTCAAAAAGTTATCAATCAATTGTCCCGCCAAGAAAAAGATCATGACACCAAGAGTATTTGGTAAAATTACATCGCTAAAATTGTCAATAATAATACCAGCATCATTCGTTTCTATACTACTTGTAACACATAGAATCATCATTAAAACACCACTAATCAATGGTCCTACATAAGGAATAAGATTCAGTAATGCACACAAAAATGCAATCACAATGGCATTATCTATTCCGAAAATTAAGAGTCCAATAGTATAAATGACAAACAAAATTAGAATTTGAAATAGCAATCCTACAAAGTACCTTGAAAGCAAATCTTTTATTTTCTCAAATGAACGCGCCCATCTTTCTTCTTTATTATTTGGAACCAAAACTAGGACACTATCTTGAAGCAATTTGCTGTCTTTCAATAAGAAAAAAGAAATAAAAAGTACAGAGAGTAATCCAATACTAAAACTTCCCAACCCACTAATCAAAGAATTGAAAAAACTTGGAATGAACGAAAAATCAAGGTTTGAAAAAAGTTTAGACTCTTCAATTGGTGGCACTACCGCATCTTTCCCATGAAAATACTTGTAACCTTCGGAATACATGTTTTCTACTTTTGATTCCAATTCGGCAATATCATACAAAGCTAGTTTTGTACCTTGATCTTCTATCAAAGGTATAAACATAGAAATGAGTCCGACAAATAGCCCAATCATAAGTACCATTGTAAAAATTGTAGCAAGTGTATTTCTAAATTTCAAGCGTTGCCTTAAAAAACGAACAATCGGTCTTCCAAGTAAAGATATCACTGCTGCAACGGTAATGTATACCAATACTGACTGAATTTTGTAAAAGAAATACAGTACTAAAAGTGCACCAATAATAATGGCTAAAGCTTTTAAAATTCCGTTGGCTATAGTGTTAGAATTCATATCTAAGGATTTGATACTAAAATTACTATTTAAAAATTAGTTTGCAAGATATTGCTTTGTAATTTCATACAGTACAATATTTGTAGCTTGTACAACATTCATACTACTATTTTGCCCATACATATCAATATGTGTCACTACATCTGATTCGTAAATGGTTTCGGGATTGATACCAAAATTTTCATCGCCAATCACTAAGGCTATCTTTTCAAACTTGGAAAAATCGAGAGTATGAACGGATTGGCTTTTTTCAGTAATTTCTAAGGAAATAATAGTATAACCTTCTTCTTTGAGCTTTGAAATTACAGGATGAATGTCTTCTTGAATTTCAAAAGGAACTACTTTTTCTGTAGCGCGTGACGTTTTTGTCATTTTTCTACCAAACACAGGAATATTTTCACCGCAAAACACAATTTTTTCTACGCCAAAAGCATCACAAATACGGAACAGTGAACCAATATTTGGCGCATTAGAAACCTGATCGGAAACTAAAGTGATTGGAAATCTACGTTTTTCAAAATTAGTTGTGTAATGTGTAAGTTGAGACATATTAATTACTAAGAATTTGAATGTAAATGATTGATGTAATTGGTAAGTAAACCTTCAATTTGTTTAGCTGCCACTGGATTTGCAGAATGCACGTAAAACTCAAAATTGATCAAATTTAAACCTGAATGATATACCAACCATTTTGCAGCTGCGTAACCATCTTCGGCAACTTCGCCAGCTACGTTTAGTCCTAAATCATTATCAAAACTAATATACTTTGGAAGTCCATTGGCTTCAATATATGCTACAAATTTTTCGAAGGTACGAACAATTACAAAATCATAATCATCTGGATTTCGATATACCATTTCGGGCACACGAATATCATCTAAAAACAAATTATAACTCATCTTAATGCTTAAAAGCGTAATTGACAATATTAGCGCCCATTTGCAGTGCTTTTAGACGAACCTCATCAGAATCGTTATGGATTTCTTTATTTTCCCAACCATCGCCTAAATCACTTTCAAAAGTAAACAGTAATACCAATCTATTTTCATAAAACAAACCTAAAGCTTGCGGACGCAAACCATCATGTTCATGTATTTTAGGCAATCCTTTTGGGAAAGAGTACGGTTGTTTAAAAATAGGATGCGTAGCTGGAATTTCGCGTAATTCTTGATTCGGAAAGACTTTTTTGAGTTCTTTACGAATGTATTGATTCATTCCGTAATTATCATCAATATGAACAAAACCACCAGAAGTCAAATACTTGCGTAGATTTTCGGCATCATCTTCTGAAAAAAACACATTTCCATGTCCTGTCATATGTACAATTGGAAACTGAAACAAATCTGTACTTCCAACTTCTACCGTTTGTGGTTTGGCTTTGATCGCTGTATTTATATTTTGATTGCAAAACTTGATCAAGTTTGGTAGCGCAGTCGGATTTGAATACCAATCGCCACCGCCAGAATACTTTAAAATGGCAATTTCTTGCGAGTATGTGAGCGAAAAACTCAATAAAAATAAAAATAACGTAAGCTTCTTCATGTAAAATCGTCTTATGTATTGCAAGGTAAACTTTAAGATTATGAAACGAAAATATTTAATAACACTTTCACTTTTTACACTCGTATTTTTAGCTTCTTTTACGAATTTGATCGATAAAAAACAGAAACCAGTAGTAGTTTTAGAACTATTTACGTCACAAGGATGTTCTAGCTGTCCTAGTGCAGATGTATTGTTAGAGAAAGTAGGAAAGGAGTTTGAAAATGATCAAGTATTTACCTTATCCTATCATGTTGATTATTGGAATTATATTGGTTGGACAGATCCATTTAGTCAAAAGGAATTTACCCAAAAACAACGTTCGTATGCTCGAAAATTTAGAGACAATCAAGTGTATACGCCAGCCGTTATTGTAAACGGACAGGAGCATTTTGTGGGTTCTAATCGTTCTAAAATGTATGCGAAAATTAAAGAATATAAAAACAAGTCTTCTCAATTTGATATTTCGTTTGGCGCGAAAGAACATACATCAAAAAAGATCAAATTTAATTATAAGATTGACGGAAACACTTCCAAAGCAAAAGCGCGAGTTATATTGGCAATCAAAGAACGTACGACAAACGTAAAGCGTGGAGAAAATGCCAAAAGAACCTTAAAAAATCACAATATTGTGGTAAATGAAAGTTATGTTTCAAATTTAACCGCAAACGGAAATTATAGCATTGATATACCAAAAATTGTAACTGAGAAAGATGAACTAAGTGTATTTTTTATCCTTGAAAATGATCAGAAAGATATAGTAAGTGCACAGCGGCTAGATTTTTAGAATGTTATATGTTTAGACCCGCTTTGCTTTTATTTAATAATCTATAGAAATATACGTCAAGCTGAACTTGATTCAACTTCACAGAACAAGAGAATTATTCTTGATTCAAAAACGCCACAGAATGACACGCCACAATTGCGGCTGTTTCAGTACGTAAACGCGTATCGCCTAAGGTTACAGGAACATAATTGTTATTTAATGCCAATTCAATCTCTTTTGAAGAAAAATCACCTTCAGGACCAATCAAAATGGTTACATCTTTATCGATTTCTAATGCTTGTTTCAACGATTGTTTTTGATTCACTTCGCAATGCGCAATAAACAATTGGTCGTTTGTATGTGAATTGATAAACTCTTTAAAAGAGGTCAAAGGGTTCAATTCAGGGAAATAGGGAGTTAAGGACTGTTTGGTTGCTGCTTGAATAATTTTTTCAAAACGTTCTGCTTTGATCACTTTTCGTTCCGATCTATCACAAATAATTGGTGTAATAGTATCAATTCCTATTTCGGTAGCTTTTTCTAAAAACCATTCGTAGCGATCGTTCATTTTTGTAGGCGCTACTGCCAAATGCAATCGATAGTTTTTCGATTTCTGAAATTCAAACGAAGTCACCTCAACAATGCAATTCTTTTGATCAGCTAACATAACCTTTGCTGAAAAAATATATCCTTTACCGTTTGTGATGTGAAGTATGTCATTTTCTTTTTTACGCAACACGCGTACAATATGTCTACTTTCTTCTTTAGAAAATGTATAGTGACTAGTTTCTGGAGTTAAATCGGGAGAGTAAAAAAGTTGCATGCGAAATCTTTAACTGTTTAATGCTGTATTTTGAGGGATAAATATAAAACTATTGAATCAATTTATGCTTGGCATGTTCCAATCAGAGTTCAATCCATTGTAGCAAAGCTAATTCGGTTTCAAAACCTTCTGAGTAAACATAAATAAACTCTTTCATCGGTTTTTTGGTAAAATCCATTGGACGAACAAAGTCTTTGGCAAGATTTTCTTCCATCTTTTCTAATTTTACACGTGCCATTAAATTGTTTTTGGCAATTCCAACGGTCATTTTTCCTTCATACAAAAAGCAAATCCCACCAAACATTTTCTTCTCAGTAAAAGTTTCTTTAAAAAAAGTAAGTTGTTCTCGAATACGATTTGCCAAACGCTCGTCAGATGCCATGTACTGTGTAGTCATGAATGTATTGTTTATATATTTTACGAAGATAGGCAATCCAATAAAATAGTCATTGAATTTATTGATAGTTACTTTAAACACTATGTTACATGAAAAAAGCGAACCGAAGTTCGCTTATATATTAAAATTCTGTAGCAAGGTCCCATTTCTCCTGGATCAGTTGTGTAACAAACAGGATATGATGGGCAATAGTCAGTGTAACATATTCTAGGATGTGTATCGCAATCAGGAAAAGCCATGATCCATCATTACCTCCAGAAAGATCTCCAATTTGAAATTTGGAAATAGACTTTCTGTTCAACTTTAAGGATTTAAGATCTCTTTTTTCATTGTAAAATAATTTTAAAAATTAGTAAAACAGAAAAGTAGAAAATATAATTCTCCAGACTTAACACTCGTAGTCGCGAAATAAATAGCGATAAATTTTCAAAAAAAAATCAGATCATATTTGACTGATTTCTAAAGTCAATACTATATATCTCGAGATATGGAGTAATGAAAAAGGTTAAATCTTAATTCGAGAATTCGCAGTTACAGCTTCGTCGGTAAAATCTTCTTTTAAATATTTTAAGTAACCCACAATTCCAATCATAGCAGCATTATCTGTCGTATAAGCAAACTTTGGAATATGTGTTGCCCAGCCATACTTAAACTCGCCATCTTTCAGGGCTTTTCGTATTGCAGAATTTGCAGAAACACCACCACCAATAGCAATGGTTTTAATGCCAGTTTGTTTAGATGCTTTTTTCAATTTGTCTAAAATAATATTCACAATGGTATATTGTATAGACGCACAAATATCGTTAAGATTCTCTTTAACAAAGTTTGGATTTTCTTTAGTTTGTCGCTGCACAAAATATAAAATAGCGGTTTTCAATCCTGAAAAACTAAAATTCAATCCTTCCACTTTCGGTTTTGGAAAAGGAAATGCTTTTGGATTGCCTTCATTTGCCAATTTATCAATAGCAGGTCCTGCAGGATAGTTCAAACCTAAAATTTTCCCACTCTTATCATACGCTTCTCCAACGGCGTCATCAATCGTTTCACCAATCACTTCCATGTCAAAATGATCTTTAACGACTACAATTTGTGTATGTCCACCAGAAATAGTCATTGCCAAAAAAGGAAACTCAGGAATTGTCTGCGCTTCATCTTCAATAAAGTGTGCTAAAATATGCGCTTGCATGTGATTTACTTCAATCAAAGGAATCGCCAAACCAAGTGCTAAAGACTTAGCAAAGGAAGTTCCAACGAGTAATGATCCCATCAATCCTGGTCCGCGCGTGAAAGCTATGGCATTTAGCTGTTTTTTATCGATATTTGCATTAGTTAGTGCTTGATGCACAACTGGAACAATATTTTGTTGATGTGCCCTTGAAGCCAATTCCGGAACAACGCCACCATAGGCTTCGTGAATTTTTTGATTGGCTATAACATTTGACAATACTTTTCCATTTTGTAATACAGCAGCAGAAGTATCATCACAAGACGATTCAATAGCTAGAATATATACATCTTTTGTGCTCATACGTTTTAAAAGGCATAAAAATTGTTATAAATTCACAAAGATATGCTAAACATCGTGTTTTGTAATATTTTTTTTGTGAATTTGCAGTGTCGTTAAGATGCATAACCTTTAATAAAAACTATCATTAAAAGAACCTGGAAAATAATCAAACGTGTATTATTAGCAATCATACTGCTATTCCTCTTGTTGTTGATTATTTTTTCGATTCCTGCAGTACAAACTGCAATTGGAAAAAAGGCAACCAATTGGCTAAACGAAAAGTACAATACCAATATCAATATTGAACGTATTGGGTTAAAGTGGAATGGCGATATTTCACTGAAAGATATTTATATTGAAGATTATCTAAAAGATACGTTAATACATATCAATGCCCTAGAAACCTCAATCTTAAGTTTTAATAATGCGTTGAATAATAAACTCGAGTTTGGTACTGTAAATATTGAAGGCTTAACGCTAAATATTAACACTGAAAAAGATTCTATTGATACTACGTTAGATGTTTTTATTGCCAAACTTGACTCAGAACCTTCCGACGGAACGCCTTCCAATTTCCTATTGACGAGTTCAAAGTTGAACCTGAGCAATAGTAAGTTTAGATACAAAGATCAAAATAATCAAACGCCAGATATGCTCGATTTTGAAGAGCTTTCAGGAAATGTTTATGACTTCAAAGTACAAGGTCCAAATGTATCAGGAGATGTTCAAGGTTTAACGTTTTTAGATACACACGGACTACGAGTCAATGAAATGAATACCATATTTCATTATACGTTGACACAAATGCGCTTTGATAATTTGCTCATAAAAACAGACAATTCTCAGTTAAATGGAGAAGTTGTGTTTGATTATGAACGAAAGGATTTTGCAAAGTTCTTAGACAAAGTAAAAATCTCTGCAAAGTTTACAGATTCAGAAATTGATTTCAGCGAACTTAATTATTTCTACGATGAGTTTGGGAATAAAAAAGGCAAGCTTAACACAGAAATAGTTGGTGTTTTAAATGATTTCACTACAAAAAACTTTGACTTTAGATCGCCAAGTACAGTGATAAAAGGTGATGTGCAGTATAAAAACCTATTCAATTCGAGTAGAATGTTTTACATGAAAGGTGAGTTTGACCGCTTTTCATCAAATAACTATCAGTTAACCACATTATTACCCAATATCTTAGGAGTCAATTTGCCAAAAAACTTAAATCGTTTAGGGCAATTCAACATGACAGGAATCACTGAAATTACTGAAAATATTATCAATGCTGATGTCCAGATAAACACAGACATAGGAAAAACGATATTAGATATTAATATTGTTGATGTCGGTGATCGAGAAAATGCTTTCTACAATGGAGGCATTAAGTTTGAAAACTTTAATTTGGGTATATACTTAAATGATCCAGTGTTAGGAACTATTTCATCGGACGCATTTGTAGATGGAAAAGGATTTACTGAGGAAAGTCTTAATACAGAAGTCATTGGAACGGTAAGTTCTATATTTTACAATGATTATATGTATAAAAATCTCAATGTTTCTGGAGTTTTAAAAGATCAGTTATTTGACGGAAGTTTAGTGTCAAAAGATCCAAATGCAGATTTTAACTTTGAAGGATTGGTGAATTTTGCTGGTACTGAAAATGAATTCCGATTTAGAGCTTCTATCAATACTTTAGATCTAAACAAGTTGAATTTTGTAGAGCGAGACAGAATCTCATTGTTAAAAGGTGATATGGTGTTTGATCTTGTTGGAAATACCATTGATGACATGGCAGGCGATATATTCTTTAAGAAAATGTCCTATACCAATCAAAATGCAACTTATGCATTTAAAAACTTTAGCGTACATTCTGAATTTGATAAAGACATCAGAAAGCTCAGTGTAGATTCGCCTGATATAATAACAGGAACACTTACTGGCCGCTTTTATTTTGATGAAGTTTTAGATTTAGTACAAAATTCTGTGGGAAGTATTTATGCTAATTACATACCGATTGAAGTACTTCCAAATCAATACTTAAACTTCAACTTTAAAATTTACAATAAAATTGTAGATTTATTTTTGCCAGGTGTAGAATTGTCCAAAAAAACATCACTTCGTGGAAGTATTAACGGTGACGATAATGAATTCAAACTTACCTTTAAAACACCACAAATCGTAGCTTATAAAAATACAATTGACAATGTGGAAATGATCATTGACAATAAAAATCCTGTATTCAATGCCTTTATAGATATTGCCAATATAAAGACTAAATGGTATGATGCTTCAGAGTTTAGTCTGATTAATAAAACGTTGAATGATACGTTGTTCTTTAAAACAGAATTTAAAGGAGGGAAAGGAGTTGATGATAATTATAATTTAAGTTTCTATCATACGATTGATAATACAAATAAATCGGTTGTAGGACTTAAAAAATCTGATGTTTCATTCCGCGGAAATAAATGGTTCATAAATGAACAAAATGATCGTAAAAACAGATTTATTTTTGACAAAGAATTTGACTCTATCTTCATAGAAAAAATTGTAATGAATCATAATGATGAAAAGATCGATTTGGAAGGACAACTTCTTGGCAAAAACAACAAAAGCATTAAACTTGGATTTCTAAATGTAGGATTAGAAAAAATAACACCATCCATTGATAGTATTCGCTTACGCGGAAAAGTCAATGGGAAACTTGATATCAAACAAATAAATGGCGGTTACATTCCAAAATCAAAACTTGGAATTGCATCTTTGGAAGTCAATGATAAACTATTGGGAGATTTAAATATTGACATCATAGGTGATGAACGTTTGGAACAATTTGGTGTAAATGCTAAACTGGTCAACGAAACGTTGGAGTCTCTCACGGCAGTAGGTTATATAAATGTAGCCAGTAATGTGAATATCATTAATGTAGATACCAAAATTACGAGATTTGATATATCACCATTTAGTGCACTCGGAGAAGACGTCATCACCGACATTCGCGGGTTAATATCAGGTGAAGCCAAAGTCATTGGAAACCTTAGTAATCCGGCCATCAATGGAGAGCTGAGTATGCTTGCAGGTGGATTGTACATTCCATACCTAAATGTAGATTTGGATTTAGCGAACAGTTCTATCATAAAACTATATGATCAAACTTTTGAATTCGATAATGTTACCATTTTAGATACACAAGATTATACCAAAGGTCAACTAAACGGGACTATCAAGCATACCTCTTTTGATAATTGGGAATTAGGATTAAGACTATCCACAGATCGCTTGCTGGTGTTGAATACGGAAGAAGACGAAGATGAAGAAATTTTATATTATGGAACAGGATATTTAAGAGGAGAAGCTTTCTTAACAGGCCCTACGGATCAGTTGGTGATCAAAGTCAATGGAACTACAGAAAAAGGGACATCTTTAAAAATACCAATTAGTGACGTTGCTTCTGTGGGAGATGCTTCTTTTATAAAGTTTGTAACTAAAGAAGATTTTTTTAATCCTAATATTGAAAGAATAAATTCTTTTGATGATTTTATGGGACTCGATCTGGAATTTAATTTAGATGTGACCCCTGATGCAGAGGTTGAAATAGTTGTAGATAAGAAAGCAGGAAGTAGTATCAAAGGAAGAGGATTTGGAAATTTGTTAATGCAAATTAATACCAACGGAAAATTCAATATGTTTGGAGATTTCATTACTGATACAGGAGAATACAACTTTAAATATCGTGGGATCATAAATAAGAAATTCACGCTAAAACCCTTAGGAACCATACGCTGGGAAGGAGATCCATTTAAAGCTCAGTTAAATGTAGAAGCTGTCTATAATTTACAGGCAAATCCTGATGTATTGTTAGATGCACCAACGTATAATAAAAAGATTCCGGTAGAGGTAGGAATCCGATTGACAGGTGATTTAATGAAACCTGATCCGTTATTTAATATTACATTTCCAACTACTCAAGGTGGCGCAAACTCCGAATTGATGGATTTCTTACTCAATGACGATGACAAACGTCGCTTGCAGGCTCTATCATTATTGTCACAAGGAAGGTTTGTAAATAATGTAAATATTAATCAAAATGTGTTAACAGGAAACTTGATAGAAACTGCGACAAGTATTGTAAATGACGCATTTGCTGGCGATGGTGATAACAAACTAAATTTTGCATTAAATTATAGTCAAGCTGATCGTTCGTTGAATTTAGAGACTGCCGATCAATTAGGATTGACCGTTTCGAGTCAAATTAGTGATAAGATTACCTTTAATGGACAGATTGGAGTTCCTGTTGGTGGTGTTACGCAAACTGCCATTGTTGGTGATGCTGAAATCGAAATCTCTTTAAATGAAGATCGTACGCTTACGGCAAAAATCTTCAATAGACAAAATCAAATTCAATATGTAGGCGAAATCGAAGGATTCACACAAGGAATTGGATTATCATACCAAGTAGATTTCGACACCTTAAAAGAATTGGTAGATAAAGTCTTCAAAGGGAAAAAGAAAATGGCTGAGGAAAAGAAGAAAAAAGAAGAAGAGAAAAACCAAGTAGGAGGAGGAGTTGTAACATTCACTACCAAAAAAGAATTTAAAAAAGAAACAAAAAAAGATTCCCAAAAGGAAGATACTAAAAAAGAGAAAGAGACTTCCAAAAAAGCTACTGAGAAATCTAAAAAAGCAGACAATAAAAAAGAAGAATAATTTCACGAGTATTTTCAATAAAACTCTTTCCTGTTTTTTATTAAAAATCTTTTTCAAAAAAACTTCATATTAAACTTTTTTAGGACCAAAAAAGAGCGTCAAATTAACGTTCATTTTTTTGTGAATTTTTAATCTAAAAATCAATTTCAAAAAAATAAAATCCTCTCATTTTCAAACTGGAAAAACTTGAAAATACTAGAAAAAACGTGGCGTAAAACGTTAAAATTCTGAGAACTTATTAACGAAAACGTTTGAAATTTTAAAACCATGTAAAATTCGTGTAAAGCGTACTTTGAAATCAAAATAAGTTTCCTAGCTTTACTATTCAAATCAAAGATTGCATGCAAAATAACATCAAAAAAATAGGCGTAATGACCTCTGGAGGAGATGCTCCGGGAATGAATGCTGCGATTAGAGCTGTAGCAAGAGCTTGTTCATATTATAATGTAAAATGTGTAGGCTATTTTAGAGGTTATCAAGGTATGATTGAAGCCGATAGTACGGAACTAACAGCACGTAGTGTAAAAAACATTGTTAGTGAAGGTGGAACGATTTTAAAATCGGCGCGTTCTATGGAATTCAAAACCAAAGAAGGACGAAAAAAAGCCTACGATAATTTAGTAGAAGAAGGCGTAGAAGCAATGGTATTAATTGGTGGTGATGGTACGTTTACAGGAGGAATGATTTTTAGCAAAGAATACGATATTCCTGTAATTGGTGTGCCAGGTACGATTGATAATGATATTTATGGTACAAAATTCACGATTGGATACGATACCGCATTAAATACAGTTGTAGAAGCGATTGATAAAATTCGAGATACGGCAAGTTCACATAACCGACTTTTCTTTGTAGAAGTTATGGGACGCGATGCTGGATTTATTGCCCTAAACGCAGGAGTTGGAGCAGGAGCAGAAGAAATCTTAATTCCAGAAGAAGATTTAGGTTTAGAACGGTTGCTTGAATCACTACAGCGTAGTCGTAGAAGCGGAAAATCATCAAGTATTGTTGTAGTATCTGAAGGAGATAAAATTGGTAAAAATGTTTTTGAATTGGCAGAATATGTCACTGAAAACTTACCTGATTATGAAGCGCGTGTCTCTGTATTAGGACACATGCAACGTGGAGGAAAACCCACGTGCTTTGACAGAGTATTGGCAAGTAGAATGGGCGTAAAAGCAGTAGAATTGATCTTAGACGGACAATCAAATGTAATGGTTGGAGTCTCAGACAATAAAATGCAAGTAACAAGTATTGAGAAAGCTGTAAAAGGCGAACATAATATTAACAAAGAATTATTGAGAATATCTGATATACTATCAGTATAAATAAAATAGTAAGCAAAAAGAAAACAAATGACAAAATTAGGAATAAACGGATTTGGAAGAATAGGAAGAATAGTGTTTAGGGCAACGTTGAAACGTGACAATGTAGATGTAGTTGCTATTAATGATTTGTTGGATGTAAATCACTTGGCATATTTATTAGAATACGATTCTGTACACGGACGTTTTGATGGAAAAATTGAAGTAAAAGATGGAAATCTTGTGGTAGATGGAAAAACAATTCGTGTAACTGCGGAAAGAGATCCGAAAAACTTAAAGTGGGATGAAGCCGGTGTTGATGTAGTAGCGGAATGTACAGGGATTTTCACAACCTTAGAAACGGCTGATTACCATATTCAAGCAGGAGCTAAAAAAGTTGTAATTTCTGCACCTTCTAAAGATGCGCCAATGTTTGTAATGGGTGTAAATCACGATGAGGTAAAAGCAAGTGATAAAATTGTTTCAAATGCTTCTTGTACAACAAACTGTTTAGCGCCAATTGCAAAAGTTTTAGATGACAACTTCGGAATTGATGAAGCATTAATGACCACAATTCACGCTGCAACCTCAACACAATACACAGTAGATTCTCCATCAAAGAAAAACTACAGATTAGGTCGTTCTGCTTTAAACAATATTATCCCAACAACTACGGGAGCTGCAAAAGCAGTAGGGAAAGTAATTCCTAAATTAAATGGGAAGCTAACAGGAATGGCATTCCGTGTACCAACGGTTGATGTTTCTGTAGTAGATTTAACGGTAAGACTTGAAAAAGAAACGTCTTATGAAGAAATCAAAAATGTATTCAAAGCAGCCTCAGAAGGTGAATTAAATGGAATTTTAGGATATACTGAAGAACCGGTTGTTTCTCAAGATTTCGTTAGTGATGATCGTACAAGTATCTTTGATGCTGGAGCAGGAATAGAATTAAGTTCAAAATTCTACAAGATTGTTTCTTGGTATGACAACGAATTTGGATATTCAAACAAGTTAGTAGATTTAGCATTACACGTAAATAACTCATAGTGAAAAACAACTAAGCAAAATTGACATTTTTGTACTCAATTGTGCTTATTTTGGTTGCATACTTCACGTAAAACATTCCTGAAAAATTGGGAATTTATTTTATATTCACACCATGATTTTATTAGTAGATAGTGGCTCCACAAAATGCGATTGGATTGCAGTGGACAAAGATGGAAATCAATTACTAGACAAGCTTCGAACAAAAGGATTAAATCCTGCGATTTTAGCTGAAAAAAAATTGAAAAAAACCATCAAAAAAAGCAAAGAACTTTCAGCACATCGTCATACGGTTACACATGTTTTCTTTTATGGCGCTGGTTGTGGAACAGAAAATCCACGTTTACTACTAAAAGGAGTTTTAGAAGACTTTTTCCCAAATGCTATAGTGAGTGTGAATGAAGATACGTTGGCAGCTGTATATGCAACAGTGAATCACAAAGCAGAAGCTGCAGTCGTTTGTATACAAGGAACTGGTTCTAATTGTAGTTATTATGATGGAGAAACCTTGCACCAGCGTGTAAATTCTCTGGGATATACCTTAATGGATGACGCCAGTGGAAATTATTATGGAAAGCTTTTAATTCGCGATTATTATTTTAACAAAATGCCACATGTCATTCGTGTAGCTTTTGAAGAAAGGTTCAACCTCGATAGTGATTACATAAAATACAACCTTTACAAGCAGCCAAATCCAAATGCTTACTTAGCAAGCTTTGCCGAATTTATGTTTTTACACAAAGATTCTGAATATATCATAGATTTGATTAAAAATGGATTCAGAGAATTTGCACAAAATATGATTATGCAATACGCAGAAGAGATTAAAACAGTTCCTGTACACTTTGCAGGCTCTATTGCATTTTTCTCAAAGGATGAAATCAAAGAAGTAGCCAAAGAGTTCGGATTTACCGTTGGAAACTTTACCAGAAGACCTATAGAAGGCTTGGTAGCCTTTCATACCAATGCACTAAAAGAAAATTCTTAATACCAGAAGTTTTTATTTGACACGTAAAAATGGAAAGGGAACATTGTAATAATGTTCCCTTTTTTATCTTTAAATAAGAGAGTTTTTTATACATAAATTCTATTTTCTTGCTCTGAAACACGAATAAAAGTAGTGCGCTTGGTTAACTCTTTCAATCGAGAAGCACCAACATATGTACACGTACTGCGAATTCCTCCCAAAATATCATGAACGGTATCAGAAACATGTCCTTTCAATGGAATTTCTACTGTTTTTCCTTCTGAAGCTCTATAATCTGCTACGCCACCAACATATTTTTCCATAGCCGTAGCTGAACTCATTCCATAAAATTGCTTGAATTTTTTACCATTTCGTTCAATCAATTCGCCACCACTTTCATGATGTCCAGAAAGCATTCCACCTAGCATAACAAAATCAGCTCCAGCTCCAAAAGCTTTTGCAATATCACCAGGTGTAGTACAACCACCGTCAGAAATAATATGTCCGCCCAAACCGTGTGCAGCATCAGCACATTCAATAATAGCAGAAAGTTGTGGGTATCCAACTCCTGTTTTTACACGAGTAGTACATACAGAACCTGGACCAATACCAACTTTTACAATATCTGCACCAGAAAGAATCAATTCTTCTACCATTTCGCCTGTAACTACATTTCCTGCAATAATAACCTTATCAGGGAATTGCGAGCGAGCTTGTTTAACAAAATCAACGAAATGTTGCGAATAGCCATTAGCTACGTCAATACAAATAAATTTAAGCTGTGGATGTATGGAAAAAATAGTATGTAGTTTTTCATTATCTTTTTCACCAATTCCTGCACTTACAGCAATATGTGGAATAACCGTATTTGGAGCAGTATTTATGAATGTATTCCATTCCTGAATCGAATAATGTTTATGAAGTACTGTAAATAGTTGTTTAGAAGCCAATACCTTTGCTATTTCAAAGGTTCCTACAGTATCCATGTTGGCAGCCATAACAGGAATGCCTGTCCATTCATAGGAATTGTGTAAAAACTTAAAAGTTCGTTCCAGAGAAACCTGCGAACGACTTTTTAATGTTGAACGTTTTGGACGAATCATAACATCTTTAAAGCCTAGCTTTAATCCACTTTCAATACGCATAATTTTAGGTAATTGGTTATAACTAAAAGTAGAAATTTATCTTAACATAACATGCTTCCAATCAGATGATTTTTTATACAGGTTATTAACAGTTTTAGAATAGTTTGTTTTTTCTATTTTTATATAAACTATTCCTAAAACGTACCATATTGAAACTTTCAAGAAAAGATTATAATACATGTAGACTTTATGTCTTTTTAATCGTGAGCATACTTGTAAAAACGACTGTGTTAGCCCAAGATAAAATAGAAATTACATGGGAAATTCCTGAAGAAATACAAGTAACTACTATTGAAGAAACTGTTCGAAGTTTTGATAGTATTATTCTTCAAACAAAAAATCATACCAAAAAAGCTAGTATCCTGCAACAAAGAGCACAAGTGTTGTTACAAGAACATCGTATCAAAGAAGCCAAAAAAATATATGAGTTAGCAATTCAAACAGCTAGTAAAAAAGCTTCTGATACGAGAATTAAAATCCTAGCAGGATTGGGGAAATAGTCGATTTAGAAATAATCAAGACAAAGCACTGTCTTACTTTTCAGAAGTTGACTAAAAAAGCAAAAGAATTAACGTCAATTGATAGATTGTTGTGGATTTTATATTGCAAAGGTGAAAACTCTATTAAACCATTTCTATTTTCTATAACAGAGCAAAAACATAATTATTAATAACTAGTATGGAAAGGCGAAAAAGACTACAGAGAAGTCAAAAAAACTGAAAGACATACAGGAAAGTCAAAACCAATTGGATCAATATTAATGTGCATCTAAAGATCATTTTGATGAGATGCATATTAACTTCTTTTTAATTATCGTAAACTACTTATTTTCTTTAGTAAGATTCACGACAATTTAGTAAAATAAAAATGATTTGATAACCAAAGAAATTGTTAGGACAATTAATACCATCATTTCCAATGATCAAATGACAGATCACCATTTTGAATTAAAATTACAACTCAGGGTTACAGTGATTTTGACTTGAGAACTCAGTAATGAGTGTAGCTGAGTGCTTCTTTAAAAGTTTTTATACGCTATTGAAGCAGGAATCTAAATAGGAATCAAGTAAAATTTAGAAATAAAGCTGTTTAAATCAATGAACTGACTTAGACAGCTTTTTTTATGATTACTTTGGACAAGGACCTTCATTTAATAAAATCCAACACCAAGAACCAGTACATCTTTGCGTTCCAGCTCCAACTACCTTTTTTTGTTCAAAATTTGAAATTGACTTTTTGTTAAGCTTCAAGTTTTTAATACTTCTTTTTTTCATGATTTTGGTATTTTGTGGTTAATAAAAAGTAAGATTTACAAGCGAAACTTTATTCAGGTTAGGTGAATACGTAATTGCTTTATAGTTAAATAGTTGATTGAGGTATTGAGTGAAATATTTTATTGCAGGCAAGCATTCCAAACAGGATCGTTAGGAAGTGGAGCAATAATTTCCAAAGGTTCTTTCTTTACAGGATGCGTAAAGACTAATTTTCTTGCGTGCAAATGAATACTCGCATCTTTATTACTACGATCAAAGCCATACTTTAAATCGCCTTTTATCTTACAGCCAATCGCAGAAAGTTGTGCTCTAATTTGATGATGTCTTCCAGTATGTAATGCAATTTCAAGTAACACATAACGATCTAATGTTTTCTTGACAGCATAGTCTAAAATAGCTTTCTTACTTCCTACAATCTCTTTCGTAAAAGCTGTTGATTTATTATTCTTAGGATTTTTTCGAAGCCAATGTGTTAAGGTGTCACTTTGTTTTGGCGGATGATTTTTAACTACTGCCCAATAGGTTTTCTTCGCTTTTTTTTCTGCAAAAAGTGCATTCAGTCTAGGTAATGCTTTGGAAGTTCTCGCAAAAACAACAATTCCGGTTGTTGGTCTGTCTAAGCGGTGTACAACACCCAAAAACACATTTCCAGGTTTATTATACTTCTCAGCAATGTATTCTTTTACAACGTCACTGAGTGGTTTATCGCCAGTTTTATCACCTTGTACAATATCTCCAGCACGCTTATTGACAATAATGATATGATTGTCCTCGTATAGTACGTGGAGATTATTTTTATTGGATAAAACTTTCAATGTATTTGCTGCTTTTTAAATATATAATTATTTGTGAATTAAAATCTGTGGTATTAAATTGTTACTCGATACAATTTTCTATAAATCTCGACTGCGCTCGATATGATAGAAAATCACTCGAAATGATGTTTTGTTATGATAAAGTAATGATATATATAACTCACAACTCACAACTTAGTATTGCTCCTTATCATTCGGAAAATCTACAGACTTTACATCGGCAGCATATTGTTCAAATGCGTTGGTCATTTCTTCATACATATTCAAATAGCGACGTAAAAATCGTGGGTTAAACTCATGTGTCATTCCTAACATATCATGCGTAACCAAAACTTGTCCATCAACCCCGTTCCCTGCACCAATTCCAATTACAGGAATCGTTAAGCTTTGGGCAACTTCTTTTGCCAATTTTGCAGGAACTTTTTCCAAAACAATAGCAAAACAACCTGCCTTTTCTAGCATTTTTGCATCTTCTTTCAATTTCTCAGCTTCCGCTTCTTCCTTGGCGCGAACAGTATACGTTCCAAATTTATAAATTGATTGAGGTGTCAATCCTAGATGTCCCATCACAGGAATTCCAGCATTCAAAATACGTTTAACAGATTCTTTGATTTCCTTTCCACCTTCTACCTTTACAGCATGTCCACCAGATTCTTTCATAATTCGAATCGCAGAACGCAAGGCTTCTTTGGGATCAGATTGGTAACTTCCAAAAGGAATATCAACCACAACCAAGGCTCTTTTTACGGCTCTAATTACAGAAGATGCATGATATATCATTTGATCCAAAGTAATAGGCAATGTAGTTTCATGTCCTGCCATTACATTACTAGCGGAATCACCTACAAGAATGACATCAATTCCGGCGCCATCTACAATCTTTGCCATGGTATAATCGTAAGCGGTCAACATGGAAATCTTTTCTCCATTGCTTTTCATCTCTACCACTGACTTTGTGGTCACTCTTTTGTACTGTTTCTTTGCGACTGACATATTATAATATTTTGTAAGACTGTAAAAATAATAATAAAAAGCAAGCAGAAAGCGAGTGCACTGTTTTTTATATGTTTCTTAGATAGAATCTTGTAAATAGACGATAAAATTATATTCATCTAAGTGATTTCTACTTGTTTTATAAACAGTTGTTTATGGTCTGAAATAACTATTTTTTTAGGAAAAAATCATTTATTTTAGAAAAGTCTTTTGTATAGATCATGTCTTTAACTTTATTTCCTTTTGCATCTATAATAACAAAGTATGGTTGTGCATTTGTCTTAAATTTTTCTACTTGCCATTTGTAATATTTTTGACCTACCGTTCTTTGTGTAATTTCATTGGTAACTAATTCATTTTTAGATAGTTTTTCTTTATTGTCAAGATGTAATGGCACAAATATGAAGTCACTTTTAAGCCGTTTAATTATAGCTTTATTTTGTCGTATATAATCTTCCATTCTTGAAGTACTTCTTGCAGAGTAAGCAGTGAAAAATAGCAATAGTGGTTTTTTTTCTTCAGCTGCCTGTGCTAACAAGTCGTCAAAATATACATTGCCTACTGGTTCAAAAATATTTCTATCGTTTGACAATCTGTTTTTATGTTGAGTCTTAGTAAAGCATCCAATAATTAACAGCATCGTGAAACAGGGTATAACTTTTTTTAAATATCTCATTTTACGATTCTTTCAAAAATGACCACTCTTCACAGGTTTTACTTGGAATAAATTCGGTAATCTTGTAGTCCGCTAAATCGTGGATTTTAAACGGATCTTTTTCTAGAATTGTAGCAAGCTGTAGTTTGTCTGTAATTTTTGATAAAATAATACCACCAGTTCTTGGAACTTTTCTTCCAGAAGCATGAAAATTGCCCAATTCGTATTGTAAATTCAAATAGGCAATATGATCTTCTAAATGTAGATCTACAATTTCTAGAGGAACTTTATAGGTTAAAGATATAATGTACATATTATGCGTTTTTTAATAAGTTTGCACACCAAATAGTTTCTTTATGACAAATATGATCTATTTTTTGTTCAAACGTAATTTGATCTATTCTAGTAATTCGATATTCAAATTGTAATTGAATTGATTGCATCAAAGCCATATGCGCTTGTTTGGCAATGGTTTTTATATCAGTATATATTTTTCCATGTTGTAATTGTTCACAAATTACTTGAAATTTATAATATACATGCGTATTTGCATCAGTTGTAACCAAGTCAACACCTTTGAGTTCTAATGTTGTTACGGGCGACAAATTCCCTTGATTTATGGAAGATTCAATAATTGCTTTTCCATTTCTTAAAATATATCTAAGTTCGTTTGGCCAGCAAGGTTCTGGATTATACCAAAGTAAGCCTCTATCTAAAACAGCATAAATAAAGTGTAATAATTTATCATTAGTACTACGCTCAATTAAAATGTCTAAATCTTGATGATTTTCTTCTTTAGAATAACAAAAATTATGGATGAGTTGAAGCTGTATCGGATTTATATTTTCACCAGTAAGTAGTTCGCTATGAGCTTCAGAAAATTCATGAATAGATTCATACGATACACAAAAATAAAATAATTGTCGAATATCATTTCTTACAGCCCAAGGTCGTATTTTATTTATTTCGATCATAGGAGAGCTAATCCAACTATAACGCTTTGCTAAGGTTTCTTTTTGAATATCTAGAAATTGCCAATTTTCTACAGTATATTTTTGTAATAATTCACCGATCATATTGTTCTAAAAAATATTAAAAGTGGCTATTTTACTTTTTAATCGGAATCCAAACTTCTTCTTCAGAATCTTCACTAGCGGGTTTATATTTATCGCCTAAAACTTCAAAATGCGGCCTGTTATCTAGTGCATATTCTGAATTTGGTAACCATTGACTAAAAATATAAGTTGCCATTTTTGCAAAATGCTGAGGCAATCCTTTGTAAATAAAAACGGCGTA
The DNA here is from genome assembly GCF_022447245.1 of Kordia sp. Classification (GTDB taxonomy): domain Bacteria; phylum Bacteroidota; class Bacteroidia; order Flavobacteriales; family Flavobacteriaceae; genus Kordia. The sequence continues at coordinate 100,952 of NZ_JAKVBC010000008.1, forward strand.
CAATCCAGCTTCGATAGTTAAGGTTTCCATATCTTCTGGAATTGTATCAAAACTAGAAACTTCAGTCATGGCGTACTTTGTGAATGCTGTTTGCGGATTGAAATTTCTAAAATATGAAATGTCATCATATACTTGAATTGAATACAAATCGGTTCCAATTGTATTCTTGACACTTTTTCTATGCTGCATAAAACTTTTCCAAAGTACTGGAGTTGTATTTTGAACTAAAGACATGCGAGCAGACTTCCCAATGAGTTTTTTCTGTGGAAGTGTTTGTATTGTCGGTTGTTTCATTATTGATCAATAGAATTATTTCTTCGACTACCAAAATACCACATTAAGATACTTCCTGTAATAAACATCCAAATAGAATACGCTACAATTGGAATTGCCATATCTAAATTGTTTAAAACTGTAGTCGCAATAACAATTGCAAGTGTCCCGTTTTGAATACCACTTTCCACGGTAATAGTAATGGAATCCTTTAAATTTAATTTAAATAAACGAGCAGTCAAATATCCAAGTGCCATCGTTGCTACATTTAGTAACAAGGTAACCAAACCAACTTGTTTCATTGCATCACCTAAAAACTTCCATTTAGCAACTACAATTGCAGCAAATATAAAGACAAAAATTACACTTGAAGCTGTTCGCATAGGATTTTCCATTCGTGTGGCGAATGCAGGCTTTTTACGACGCACAAACATTCCGATGGAAATTGGAATCACAATAATGACAAGTACTTGAAGTATAATATCAAAAACAGGTAACTCTTTTATAACATTTGAATCAGCACCAAAATAGTCAAGTGCATACGATAAAATCATTGGAATTGTTAAGATAGTAGCAAAACTGACAATAGCTGTCAAAGTTACAGATAGCGCAATATTTCCTCTACAAATTTGAGTGATTAAGTTACTAGTTGGTCCACCAGGCGCTGCGGCTAAAATCATCAATCCAATGGCCATCGTGGCATCCAATCCAAAGGCTATAGCTAAAGAAAATCCAATAATTGGTAAAAATACAAGCTGATTCATAATGCCGATAAATGCAGCTTTTGGATATTTTGTAATTCGTGTAAAATCTTTTGGAACTAAGGTCATTCCCATCCCAAACATAATAATGGCAAGCGATAAAGGAAGTAATACTTTGGTTAAAATGGTAACTATCATTGGTTGATTATTTTGAAAAACAATGTAGTAATAAAAAAGCTATTTGATTATAATAATATATTTTTTATTCATTAACATCTAATATAATAAGGAAAGAAGGATGGTAGTACATATTTGTATAATCCCAAGTAACAAGCATCTGTGTAAAAGTACCTACGACGAAAAAGAACAATCGAAACTTAAAAATATTTAGTTTTACTTTCAAATAATATTGGTTTGCTACTTCGAGTAAGATTCCGGTACAATATAAAATATTACTAATGATTCCCCATAAAATTACTCCAATAGCGTCTTCTACTCCAAAACGATGCGGAATAAAAGCAAGGATGGCAATAACTCCAGTAATTCCTACAAAAAAATTAAAAGCAATTCGTTTCTTTTCCCACCAAGAAATGGTGTTTTTAAGTATGATAGTATCAATTCGGGCATAAACTTTAAGGAAGTAAAGCTAGCTAAATTGTTTACAGTAATAATATTTTAAAATCTTAAAACTATTATAAATTTTAATTTTTTTAAGTTATTTTTTTGCAAAATCAACCAATTATGAAACGATATTTACTTTTAATAATCTTTGTCATAAGTGTTAGTGTAAATGCACAAACTGATGATGAAAAAGCAGCAAAACAAGCTGTCATCCAATTTTTTGAAGGCTTCCATGAAAAAGATTCTGTACTGATGCAACAAGTAGTCCATAAAGATATTATTCTACAAACTACATTTACGACCAAAGATGGCAAAGCAGTACTTAAAAATGGCAATGCAAACAATTTTATAAAAGCAGTTGTGAATAGAAGAGATAGTCCAACTTGGGACGAACGTATACAATCTTATAATGTACAAGTAGATGGAACCATGGCAAATGTATGGACACCTTATGAGTTTTGGCTTGATGGTAAGTTTCTACACTGTGGCGTGAATTCATTTCAATTATTTAAAGACAACGGACAATGGAAAATTATTTATTTAATTGATACGCGACGTAAAAAAAGTTGTCAAGAATAGTTAAAAATCGAACTTTTTGATGGAGGTTTGAAGGTAGCTTGTTTTTAGTGTTTTAAGAATAAATACAACATAAATGCTATTACTAAAGAAACAGATTGCCACTTCGCTATGCTTCTCGAAAAGACGTATCTAATATATCTAAAAGTCTAAAAACAAAGCAAGTCTTAAACTAACAGTCTGCTAAATTCACACCGATGGCCAATCCACCTTCGGACGTTTCTTTATACTTGGAATTCATATCTTTTGCAGTTTCCCACATGGTATTTACTACTTTATCCAGCGGAACTTTCACATCTTCTGGATTGGTTTCCATCGCTAATTCTGCAGCGTTAATTGCTTTGATAGCGCCCATGGAATTTCTTTCTATACACGGAACTTGTACCAAACCACCAATTGGATCGCAAGTCAGTCCCAAATGATGTTCCATGGCAATTTCAGCAGCAACCATTATTTGCTCTGGTGAACCTCCGTACAACTCTGTCAAAGCTCCAGCAGCCATGGCAGAAGAAACACCAATTTCAGCTTGGCAACCACCCATAGCAGCAGAAATAGTGGCACCTTTTTTGAAAATACTGCCAATTTCTCCAGCAACTAGTAAAAAACGTTTGATATGACTAAAATCTGCTTTATGATTTTCAATAACCATATAATACATTAAAACAGCTGGAATAACTCCAGCACTTCCATTGGTTGGAGCAGTAACAACACGACCTAAAGAAGCATTTACTTCATTTACCGCAAGCGCAAAACAACTTACCCATTTAAAAATTTGACGAAACCTTACTTTAGTCTTTCGAATTGTTTGCAACCATTCTTCAGGAGTAGAATATGGTAAATCCCCTTTCAACTTTTGATGAATATCATAGGCTCTGCGTTTCACATTTAATCCTCCAGGTAAAACACCAGTGGTATGACAGCCTGTATACATACATTCTAACATTGTTTTCCAAACGCGTTTTAGCTCAGCATCAATTTCTTCTGGAAAACGTAATAAAGTTTCATTCAAAAGGACAATCTCAGAGATTTTTTTCTGTTCCTTTTCGCAAAACTCAAGTAAATCCGTTGCTTTATCAATAGGAAATGGAAAAATACGAATAGGATGATCGGTATCATCATGTGTTTCATGCTCTTTAACTACAAATCCGCCGCCAATAGAATAAAAGGTAGAAGAATGAATTTTATGATTGACTATGGCGTGAAATGTAACGCCATTTGGATGAAACGGTAAAAAATTAGAATTGAATATAATATCTTTACTTGGCGTAAAAGGAATCTCTTTTTCTTGATTGAAAGCTAAACTATTTTCTTTGTTAATAGTTTCTACAATCGTCGGAATATCTTCAGTAGGAACAGTTTCAGGATCGGCACCATATAAACCCAATAAAACAGCTAAATCAGTAGCATGTCCTTTTCCCGTTAAGGATAAAGAACCGAATAAACTTACTTTAATAGAAGTAACATCATCAAAAAGGTTTGCAGCTTTTAGTTCTTTAATCCAGCTTTCAGCAGCTCTCCAAGGTCCTAAAGTATGGGAACTAGAAGGACCTACGCCAATTTTAAGCATATCAAAAACGCTGATATATTCCATAATAAGTTAGTTGTTTGTGGCAGTAAATATAATTGTATTGTTTGAAAATTAAATAAGATTTGAATTTTTTTCAAAGGTTTTCGTAAAATAACTTTTAGTGATACATTTTCAGAGGATTAACTAGATGTTCTCTATTTGTTTTTGATCACTCTAAACATTAGGAGTTTTAAAAATGAGAAGTTTGTACGGTTTATTCTTTCATACGTTTCATTACCCAAGTATGAGGAGCAGTAACAGCAAATAAGATTAAGAATAAAACCGTGTTAAAAAATTTGGTATCTAGTGCATAATAAGAGACAACCAATCCAACAATACTTAATATCCAATAAAAAAAAGCAGTTTGGAAGTATTTCGTGATGGAACGTTTGTCATTTGCGCCAAATAAATAATGTATTTGATCCGCTATGGAAGGAATACTATGCCAAAACACAAAATACACTGCAAATCCAAAAATTAAAGATCCTGTTTTAAATACTAAAAATAAAACTAGTAAATATAATACCTCTTTAAAGTAATTAAGAGCTAAGGTAATGTCCTTAAAATAAGAATATACAGGAAGTAAAAGTAAAACTGAAGATGAAACAATTAGGGTATATTTTACAAGTGTTAAATTAATTTCCACTGAAGTTAAGTTGGAAAGAATATTATTTACATCAGAAATATTTTCATGAAAAAGCAAAGAAAATATAAAGAGTCCGTATATGATGTATACCCATCTTTTTAGTTTACCAAGAGGAATTAATTTTTTCTCTAAATGCTGTTCTCCAAAATGATAAGCGCTCAGCAAAATAAAAATTAGCATAGCAGTAAAAGGAAAAATCCAATATATAACCATACAAAAAAGAATAATTAAAAGGTATGTAAAAAGCGACTTACCAAAGCGCTTCTTTTCGATTTTCTTTTTTTGTAATATAGTTAAGTCGTTGGCTCCATGGATAATTCCTAAACTCAATACAAAAACATAAGCAATAGTATCCTCTATTACTTCTCCAAATTGAATACTTATCCAGAATAAGAAAAATGTTATAATTATCATAAAATCTTGATAATCTGACTTCAAAAGGTGTTTCATAGTGTCAAATTTACAATATTTTTCATTTTGTGTAAAATATTTTTAAATGAGTTAAACAAAATTTTAGTATTTTTGTTTAAACATTCACTTTAAATAATAAACATAAACTTAAAAAATCATTTATTAATTAATCTATCTATAATTATGAATTATCTATTAAACTTACCTTTTGTTGCTAAAATGGCACCAAATGATTACGTAGGATTTACGTTTTTTGTAGGATGTATGGCTATGATGGCTGCATCAGTATTTTTCTTTTTATCAATGAATAATTTTGATAAAAAATGGCGAACATCGATTCTTGTATCGGGCCTCATTACTTTCATAGCTGCTGTTCATTATTGGTACATGCGTGATTATTGGGCTGATACAGGATCATCTCCGACATTTTTCCGTTATGTAGACTGGATTTTGACAGTACCGTTAATGTGTGTTGAATTCTACTTGATTCTAAAAGTAGCTGGAGCAAAAAAATCATTAATGTGGAAGTTGATTCTATTATCAACAGTAATGTTAGTAACTGGATACCTTGGAGAAGCAGTATTCAGAGATCAGGCTCAAATTTGGGGTCTTATTTCAGGGATCGCATATTTTGTAATCGTTTATGAAATTTGGCTTGGAAGTGCAAAGAAATTGGCAGTTGAAGCTGGTGGATACATTCTGAAAGCACATAAAACATTGTGTTGGTTTGTATTAGTTGGATGGGCAATTTATCCAATAGGATACATGGCTGGAACACCAGGATGGTATGATGGAATTTTTGGTGAGTTATCATTAGACGTAGTATACAACATAGGTGATGCGATTAACAAAATCGGTTTTGGTTTAGTAATATATAGTTTAGCAGTAAGTATGACAGCTAAAGAAAAAGCTTAAAAACTACTCTTACATATTTTTTAACACATGGAATCTTGGATCTTTTAGAAGTCCAAGATTTCTTTTTTTTTAAGATTAATATTTGAATGCTTCAAAAGTATTTCTGGACTCATTGACGGTTTTCTAACATATCGTCAGCTTTTTTTCGATTCTTTAGGACTATTTATGACAACCTGTCATTAATTTCACCATAAATTTACTGTTATCTGTCAAAATTTATTCATTTGTCTGTTGGCACAATCATTGACTATTCATACCCAAGTTAGAAAAGCAAACATTAAATAAAAGTATAACACAACACAATAGATAAAAGTTTAAAATAAGTTATGAGTAAAATTATTGGAATCGATTTAGGAACTACCAACTCATGTGTTTCTGTAATGGAAGGAAACGAGCCAGTTGTAATTGCAAATGCTGAGGGAAGACGTACAACTCCTTCTGTTATTGCTTTTGTTGAAGGTGGAGAAATTAAAGTTGGTGATCCTGCAAAAAGACAAGCAGTAACGAACCCTACTAAAACAGTTTATTCTATCAAGCGTTTTATGGGGAACAAATTTTCTGAATCTTCTAAAGAAGCAGGACGTGTTCCTTACAAAGTAGTAAAAGGTGACAACGATACACCAAGAGTAGATATCGATGGTCGTTTATATACACCACAAGAATTATCAGCAATGATTCTTCAAAAAATGAAGAAAACTGCAGAAGAATTCTTAGGACAAGATGTATCAGAAGCTGTTATTACAGTTCCTGCATACTTTAATGATGCACAACGTCAAGCTACAAAAGAAGCTGGTGAAATTGCAGGTTTAAAAGTTAGAAGAATTATCAATGAGCCAACTGCTGCGGCATTAGCTTATGGATTGGATAAAAAAGGTCAAGATCAGAAAATTGTGGTTTTTGACTTTGGAGGTGGAACACATGATGTTTCTATCTTAGAATTAGGAGACGGAGTTTTTGAAGTATTATCTACAGATGGAGATACACACTTAGGAGGAGATGACGTGGATGAAAAAATCATCAACTGGTTGGCTGAAGAGTTCAACAATGATGAAGGAATGGATTTACGTAAAGATGCAATGGCATTACAACGTTTAAAAGAAGCTGCTGAGAAAGCAAAGATTGAATTATCTAGTTCTACATCAACTGAAATCAACTTGCCTTATATTACAGCAACTGCTAGTGGACCAAAACACTTAGTACGTTCATTATCAAGGTCAAAGTTTGAGCAATTAATTGACGATTTAGTAAAAAGAACTATTGAGCCTTGCCAAACGGCACTTAAAAATGCAGGTTTATCTACAGGAGATATCGACGAAATTATCTTAGTTGGTGGATCAACTCGTATACCAGCAGTACAAGAAGCAGTTGAAAAATTCTTCGGTAAAAAACCAAGTAAAGGCGTAAATCCAGATGAGGTAGTTGCCGTAGGTGCAGCAATTCAAGGTGGAGTATTAACTGGAGATGTAAAAGACGTATTATTATTAGACGTAACACCACTTTCTCTGGGAATTGAGACAATGGGGAACGTAATGACAAAGTTGATTGAAGCAAACACTACAATTCCAACAAAAAAGTCACAAGTATTCTCAACTGCAGCTGACAATCAGCCATCTGTAGAAATTCACGTATTACAAGGTGAACGTCCAATGGCAGCACACAATAAAACAATTGGTCGTTTCCATTTAGATGGTATTCCACCAGCGCAAAGAGGAGTTCCGCAAATTGAAGTAACTTTTGATATTGACGCAAACGGAATTATCAATGTTTCGGCTAAAGATAAAGGAACAAACAAAGAGCAAAACATTCGTATCGAAGCTTCTTCAGGATTAACAGAAGAAGAAATTGCGAAAATGAAGCAAGAGGCAGAAGCAAATGCGGAAGCGGATAAGAAAGCTAAAGAAACAGCTGATAAGTTAAACAGTGCTGATTCTATGATTTTCCAAACAGAAAAGCAATTAAGCGAATTTGGTGATAAATTATCTGATGATAAGAAGAAACCAATTGAAGATGCTTTGGAAGAATTGAAGAAAGCTTATGAAACAAAAGATATCGCTGTAATCGACCCAGCTTTAGAGAAAATCAACGAAGCATGGAAAGTGGCAAGTGAAGAAATGTACAAAGCACAAGCTGAAGCCCAACAAGGTGGAGCAGCACAACCAGGACCAGATGCTTCTGCACAAGATGGAGCAGATCATAAAGATGGTGAAGACGTGCAAGACGTAGATTTCGAAGAAGTGAAGTAACTTGACTTTAAGAAAATTGAAAAGTAGACCTTTTTTAAAAATGAAGAAATTTCATTAGATTATATGAAAAAAGCAGCTCATTGAGCTGCTTTTTTATGCTTTAAAATAGATATAATTTCTAGAAAGAAGTCAAATGTAATTTTTTGTTTTTATGACGAAACACGGTTCCTTTTCCTTCTAATTTTTTGTCCTGTTCCGCTTCAATTTTCATGAATTTTTCATAATATTTGGAAACTTCTGCATTGCTAAGTATCGGTTTGCTACCATTGGTGATCGCTTCAGTAATATACGAATGTAATAAGCCTTGATAGGCATTCTTAAACAAATCATGTGTAGCAAAAATGTCGCAACCAATGACTTTATTCCCAGAAACGGCAATGACACCAACTGTAGAACTCTTATTAATGAATTTTCCTTTAAAATAATTCAGATACGAGTTTAAATCTTTTGTATAAGTTTTCGATTTTGCCAATTCAGCATAGGTTCCTGTGCTTGAAGAAGCTTGGTTTTTATTGGTAGTTTCAGCAACATTTGCCCATACTTTTAGTTGATTTTTCTCTACCAAAGCAGCTTTTCTTACATTTTGACTGGTTACATTAAAATATCCGTTAAAATTATTTCCCGATTCTTTTTGTTGCCATCGATTTTGCTCTACACAAAATGCAGGAATATTCTTTGTTTCTCCTGGTGCAATCACAACATCTTCTGCGACCAAACGATCTTGTTTTCCTCCTTTTACAACTTCTCCCGCGATGATATATACATTTACATTTGAATTATTAATGGCAATAAGTGTGTTCACAGATCCTGAATCGTTGATTTCAATTTTTCCAGATTCAATGGCTTTCTTTAAATTATCATACTTTCCAATATTTTGGTAGGCTTTTTTATAAGCAGTATTTGCTTTAATTGGAATAAGTTGTAAGTTTTTGAATACGCTTTTTTTCGTACTAATAATTTTTAAATTTTCACTATTCATCTGTGCTGATACAGATAAAAAGGAGCAGTAACACAATACTACTAACGTATACTTAAAATATGACATGATGTATTGATTTTTGATTTAGCAAGAAAAGTAATGTCAAATTTCAAGTAAAAAAATAGACAATTCGTCAAGCATCATTTTCAAAGTGTGAAATCAATGTATGGGTTAGGGAAGAAGAGTTTATTGTAGCAAAATAACTACTTATCAGTTCGAGCACAGTTGAAAATAGTTATAAAAAAGAGTTCCGCTTTTCATCTCAACTATGCTCGATTTGACAATTTTAGTTTCTATTTTAATTCTTAATAATTCGCTTCATAGCAATATTATTTGGAGTGTCTTGCAATCGTTCGAAATACATTCCTACAGCAAGGTTGAAAATAGAGAAGCGCCAGAAGCAAACCAGAAGTTACGATTGGTGTTAATATTCCGTCTTCGGTATCGTTAACAGTGACTCTATAATTCACAACGGCATCGCATTGTCCAGTTGTATTATTAACCGTAATATTAGCAGAACAAGTAATTACTGGCGAATCACCCATAGATTCAAACAGTTGTACATTTGCAATTTGGGTGATACTAGATGTACCACAAGTTCCAGTAAAATTTAATCGATAATAAGAATATGAATTTGTATTTGTAAATGAGAATATTCTGATAGAGAAACGTGTAGAAACACATGGAATGCTTCCCGTAGCAATACTTGTAAAAATTGTTCCATCGTTAGAACCAAAAATTTCATAATTGGCCGGATCTCTCTCAGGAGCATCGTTTGCCGTTACAATTTCCATCGCAATGGCTGTATGTGCTACACCTAATAAATCGACTTGAAAACCGATACCATCAAAGGCATTAAAATCTAGGTATTTTGTATTTGAATTTTGATCAATAACATTTTGAATAGCTTTGCCGCCAGGAGAATTCACACTTCCTAAAGTAGTTGCAGTATGTATGGAATCATCAAAAATTCCTTGGGCGTAATTGATCGTTATGCCCGCAATAAAAAGGAATAAAACGAGTAGTTTTTTTCATAATTGGGTTGGTTAAGGTTAATTAAATATTGAATTTGATAGGAAGTTAGCAGAATTTCGTTAGATTATGAAATTTTTCGTTTGATATGACTTAAAATGTAAAATTTTTAAAATCAGACAGATTGCTAAAAAAATACTATATGGGTAACAATAATAATGGTATTATTTTGCTTAAGTAACCAACTAGTTTATTGATTCAAAAAAAGGAAAAATATATTGAGTTAAGCTTTTTCGTCTTTTATAATAGCCAAACCAATACGTATGGTATTGTATGAAATCGCTTCTTGAAAATGTTCAAAATAGGGTTTTAAAGTTTCAGGATTTTCTAATTCTTCTTTTGCTTTTCGAATGCTTTCCAAATCGTGTTTGTCAATAAATTGATGTAAATCTATAATTTTGTCTGTGTTGTATAGCTTGAAAATATGTGAAAAAATAGTGCCGACAGCTAATTTTCGTTCTTCTGCAATTTCTTCAATAGATAAGCCTAATTGCAACAACTCTTTCGTTTTTTGTGTTGTATCTACTTTGCGTTTCTTTTTCTTCTCACTCGTAAAATTGATAATTTCTTTAATAAAAGCATGTCCATAATTCATCATTTTGACACGCCCAACACCGTTAATTTGTATAAATTCTTCGTCAGACATTGGGCGCTCGGCTTCCATCTCACGCAAAGCTGCATCACTGAAAATTTGGTATGCAGGAACATCTTCATCTCTGGAAATTTCCAAACGCAATGCTCGCAATCGTTCAAATAGTGAATTCTTTGTGGCTTTTGATTCCTTCTTTTTCTGTTTCTTTTTTACTACTTCGACTTCGACCAAGTCTGCAAGTGCTACTTTTTTACCGCTAAAAAGGACTTCTTTGGCAAATTCGGTAAGTTTTAATTTATTGTTTTCGTGAAAGGCAATTTCTAAATATCCTTGATTGATAAGTTGCGTAATGTACTGTTTCCAATCAAGCCAAGCGATATCTTTAGCAATTCCGTAGGTTTTTAACTCTTGATAACCTTTGTCAAAAATAGTAGTATTTTGTGCGCCACGTAATACGTCAATCACCGTACCAATCGGTTCTTGACCGTTTACACGTGCTACAGCAGATAATGCTTTTTGAGCAATAATGGTTCCGTCAAAAAACTGAGGCGGATTGGTACAAACATCACAATTTCCACAATCTTCACTGATCAATTCTCCAAAATAATTCAGCAAAATTTTTCGGCGACAACTCAAGTCGTCTGCATACTCTTTCATGCGATCGAGCTTCGCCAATTGCACTTCAACATTTCCAGAGCTTTCAGCAAACTTTTTCAATTGAATTTCATCTGCTTAACTGTGAAAAAGCAGTGTTTTAGATTGTAACCCTTCACGTCCAGCACGACCAATTTCTTGATAATAACCTTCTATGTTTTTTGGTAGATTATAATGAATAACCCAACGTACATTTGATTTATCGATTCCCATACCAAAAGCAATAGTAGCACAAATAACTTGGCATGTATCATTGATAAAATCTTCTTGCATTTTTGAACGAAATTCATGACCAATACCCGCGTGATATGCAACGGCATTGACGTGAGCGTTTTTGAGTTTTTCAGCAACTTTTTCAGTGGCTTTTCTACTCAAGCAATAAATTATTCCACTTTCATTTGGGCGATCGTTTATAAAATTGATGATTTGTTTGATACGATCATTGGCTGGACGAACTTCCAATTTTAAATTTTTTCGATCAAAAGAAGCAATATGTTGAGCAGCATCAGGAATATTCAACTGATTGGCAATATCTTCACGTGTAGCTTTATCGGCAGTAGCTGTCAAAGCAATTAATGGAACTTTTGGAAACCGTTTCTTTAAATAACCAAGATTGGTATACGCTGGTCGAAAGTCATGTCCCCAAGAAGAAATACAATGTGCTTCATCTATGGCGATAAGACTGATGGTTTGACGGTTAAAAATAGCATCCAAATAGGTTAGACTCTCTGGCGCAGTATACAGCAGTTTTATAGTGCCTTTTTCAATTTCAGTGTAAATTTCTTGTTGTTCGTTTTCGGTCTGACTACTGTTAATATAAGCTGCTGAAATTCCGTTAGTGGTCAATCCATCAACTTGGTCTTTCATTAAAGCAATCAAAGGAGATATCACAATCGTAAGTCCATCAAGTAGGATAGCTGGAAGTTGATAACAAATTGATTTTCCGCCACCTGTAGGCATAATAACTAAATTGTCATTCCCATTAAAAATGGAAGTAATAATTTCTTCTTGTAACGGTCTAAATTTATCGTATCCGAAGTATTCTTTTAAAGTTTTGGTAAGTATAGTTGGAGCTATCATAGCTTACAAAGAAACTAAAAAAAATGTGAGTATTATATTATTTTAAACCTTATACTATACTCTTTTACTAGTATAAAAATATATAAAATAAAGATGGGATATGACTAAAAAAGAATTGTTTATCTTCTTCTTAAGGTAATTTGTTCATTATTAGTAAAATAAAAATGCATGACCTGAGGAATCATGCATTTTTTTGGTTGGTTGATTGGTTATTATAGATGTGACTGAGCTACTTTAGGTTTTTTAGGAAAACTAAAATTACCGCTCAGTGATATTTTAATATTATAAAATTACATAGAAAACGCAAAATGGTATTACGTGATCGCCTTACTAAAGATACGTAAGTCCGTTACATTTTATAATTTTTTTAACATTTTTAATGCCGCTCTTGAGACTTTGTGCGTACCTTCGTATGTTTTAAAAGTGTAATTCTTACCGAAGAGTAATTGCATTTTGTCATGCTCTTGATGCATACGTTCTTCAGTGAAATAATCGTCTTGTAAACCTACAATGTTTAGAATTTTTGTGTTATCTGGATTGATGAATGCAAAATCTTCAGAAGTTAACTCTGTAGGAATGCTTCCTGCATAAATGATCAGTTTGTCACAAAGAATTTGATAACGCGCTACCCAACGCATGGCTATGGAAACACCTTGAGAGAAACCAAGGACGTAAAAATTAACATGTTCAGGAATTTGTTCTGCTTGATAAATAGCATTCAAATTAGCCATAACATTTTTAATCTCAGCTTGCGTGTTTTCACGAGTTAACCAGCTTGCTCCAACATGTTTGTATTCGTTTCCTAAATAGTATTTTGAAGAGGCTTGTGGAGCAATAATATAATTTTCTTCTGGATTCAGTGCGTCAAAATATTTTATAAAATAACGACTCAAAAAACCAATACCATGACATACCAACCAAACATTCTTTGTTTTGTTGGTCAACGTGTTCATGGTTGAGTATGTGTTTGTGATTTTATACGTAATTTCTTTTTCTTCCATTCCTAATATATTCTGCTAGGGTTTCGTATTTTTGTATTTCAAAAATAGTCGATAAATTTTCATAAATATATCAAATGAATCTTAATAAAGAAGCAATTTTAGGACAACTCAATGCAATTGTACCAAATACCTTGTTAGAAACACTAAAAATTTCCTACACAGATGTTGGAGATGATTTTTTAACTGCAAAGATGCCTGTAAACTCAAGTGTACATCAACCACAAGGATTATTACACGGTGGTGCTACTGTGGCATTAGCAGAAACAGTTGGTAGCACAGCTTCTCATTTGTTTATCGACACTGCAAAGTATAAAATTAAAGGTCTAGAAATTTCTGCCAATCACTTAAAAAGTAAAAGTGAAGGAGAAGTTTTTGCCACTGCACGTCCAATTCATAAAGGAAGAACAACGCATCTATGGGAAATTAGAGTAGAAGATGAAGAAGGTGCGCTGATTTCTCTTTGTAAATTAACGACCATCGTATTGGCGAAATAATTTTATAGAAATGCTATCCGAACTATCAGAACAATATCAAAAACAACTTCCTTTTGTAGCTTTTAGAAGACCAAAAGGGAAAACTGTAAAAGCAATTTTTCAGCATACAGACGAATTGTACACTGTTACTGATTTTACAGAAAGTGGATTTGTATTTGCACCTTTTGATAATACGGAAAAGGCAATTTTGATTCCATTTGATGGAATACGTATGTCGCCAATAGAGAAAGTGGACTCTAATGCGATGAAAACTGAAATTCCAACTCCTTCAGAAGCAGCACACAAACAACATCTGAAATTGGTAGAAAAAGCCGTGACAACCATTCAAAATTCAGCAATTGAAAAAATTGTATTGTCACGCAAAGAAGAAATCAACACCACTACTGATCCCTTTTTATTATTTGAACGTTTGCGAGAGCATTACTCAAACGCTTTTGTGTATTTATGGTATCATCCAAAAGTGGGCATGTGGGCAGGTGCAACTCCAGAAACTTTAGTCAATGCCAGAAGAAACGGCATTAGTACAATGTCTTTGGCAGGAACACAGAAGTTTCAAGAACATGCTGAGATTACTTGGAATCAAAAAGAGGAAGAGGAACAACAAATTGTGACAGATTATATCGCAAACCGCTTGCAACCTATTACAACTAACTTGTCAGTGAGTAAAGCAGAAACGCACCGTGCAGGCAGTTTGGTACATTTATGTGCTATGATTACTGCAAGAATGGCTGCAAATGTAAATATCGGAGATGTAATTAAAGCACTGCATCCAACTCCTGCAATTTGTGGTTTTCCTACTGAAGCTGCAAAATCATTTATTCTTCAAGAAGAAAAGTATGAACGAAAGTTTTATACTGGATATTTAGGAGAGTTGAATATAATAGAAGAAACTTCTCGAAACCGCAATCGTAAAAATCAAGAAAACAGTGCATACAAAACAATTCGCAGCTATTCTGAGTTGTATGTAAATCTACGTTGTATGGAACTAACTGACACTAAAAGAATTCTTTGTGTAGGAGGAGGAATTACCAAAGATTCTGATCCTGAATCCGAATGGCAGGAAACATTGGCCAAATCGCAAATAATGAAGCGAGTATTATAAAAAATGCGCTGAAAACCGTACTTTTGTAACTCGAATGAAGTACTCAAAAATCCCACTAGCACAAACATTAGTTTCGCTTTGTATTGCCAAAGGTATCAACCATGTTGTGATTTCCCCAGGATCGCGAAATGCACCATTAACATTAAGTTTTTCTCAGCACCCTAACATTCATGCGTACAGTATTGTAGACGAACGTTGTGCCGCTTTTTTTGCATTGGGAATGGCGCAACAATTACACAAACCTGTAGCGGTAATTTGTACATCGGGTTCGGCTGTTTTAAATTATTATCCCGCTATTGCGGAAGCGTATTACAGCAATGTTCCTGTGGTTGTAATCTCTGCAGACAGACCTGAATATTTGATTGATGTTGGTGATGGACAAACAATTCGGCAGAAACATGTTTTTAAAGGGCACATCAATTATGAGGCAAATTT
The DNA here is from genome assembly GCF_022447245.1 of Kordia sp. Classification (GTDB taxonomy): domain Bacteria; phylum Bacteroidota; class Bacteroidia; order Flavobacteriales; family Flavobacteriaceae; genus Kordia. The sequence goes on from NZ_JAKVBC010000008.1 coordinate 116,274, forward strand.
AAAACAAGACATTACACATAAAACGACCATTTTAGCAGAAACACATCAATTATCTCCAGAAATGGAACGCGAACTGCAAAAAAATATTCAAACCCATAACGAAAACGAAATCAATTTGGCATTGAATACTGCTGTTGAAAAAAACGGTCCTGTGCATATTAATGCACCTTTTGATGAACCTTTGTATGAAATGCAAGCTGAACCATCAGTGTTTCCAGTTGTACAGGCGTTAGAATTGAAAGAGAATATTGAGTATGAAAAAATAGCAAATGCAGCTTCCATTTGGAGCAATGCTACACGAAAAATGGTGTTAGTAGGAACCTTACCACCAGATACGATTTCTAAAAAATATTGGGAGCTTTTGGCAAATGATCCTTCTGTGATGGTCTTTACGGAAACGACTTCTAATTTGCGCGATGATAAATTCTTCAATAAAATCGATCAAATGATTTTGCCCATAGAGAAGAATGAAGCCATGTTAGACGAATTTCAGCCAGAAGTTTTGGTAACCCTAGGAGGAATGATTGTTTCTAAGAAAATAAAAGCGATTCTTAGAAAGCGTCAACCAAAACATCATTGGCACATTCATGAAAACAGAGTATTTGATACATTTTTCTGTTTGGAGCACTTCTTTCAAATCAATCCGAATCATTTCTTTGAATTATTCTTTGATCAAACAATAGCTATTGAAAGCTCGTATAAATCATTTTGGAAGACAATCAAACAAGAACGTCAACAACGACATGAAATCTATTTAAAGCAAATCAATTTTACAGATTTAAAGGCTTTTGAAGCGATTTTAGGAACGTTACCTCAAGATATTATTCTGCATTTAGGAAACAGTTCTACAGTTCGGTATGCACAATTGTTTGAAATTGATGCAAGCATCGAATTGTTTTGCAATCGCGGAACAAGCGGAATAGACGGAAGTACTTCTACAGCAATTGGAACTGCCGTAGTCGCTGAAAAGCAAACACTATTAATTACTGGAGACTTAAGTTTCTTTTACGATAGCAATGCTCTGTGGAATAATTACATCCCAAAAAACTTCCGAATTATTTTAGTGAATAATAGTGGTGGCGGAATTTTTAGAATTCTTCCTGGAAATAAAAATACTGAGAACTTTGATACGTATTTTGAAACCATTCATCCACATACAGCAAAGCAATTAGCAGAAATGTATCACTTTGATTATACTACAGCTTCTGATGAAATATCACTTCAAACTGCACTAAAAACATTTTATCACGAAAGTGAAAAACCAAAGCTTTTAGAGGTTTTTACGCCAAGAACTGAAAATGATAGTGCGTTAATCGATTATTTTAAGTTTTTCAACGAAAATAAATAACGAGCACTTTCTGCAAAGTAAGAATATCTTTCAATCACATACTTTTGATCCCAGATATTATTAGTCAAATTTTTACAACTATAAATAAAACACAATTATGAGCAAGAGAGACGAGCTAATTACAAAGTACGCAGCTGATTTAAAAGACAAATGTGGAGTAACTCCAGATATGGATTTATTAAGAAAAGTGACTATTGGATGTGGACCAGCTATCTACAACAAAGATGCGTCAACTGTTTCAGGAACTGATGAATCAGAATTAGCAACCGTAAAAAATAATTTCTTAATCAAAAAATTAGGATTGGCTGACAGCGCAGATTTAGATAAAGCTATTGATGGTGTAATGGATCAGTACGGTCGTTCTAACAAATCAAAATATAGAGCTGTTGTATATTACTTATTAGCAGTTCATTTCGGAAAAGAAGCAATCTACAACTAATATCAGATTGTATTTTAATACTATTATTAAAATCTCTTTTGAAAACACCATCTTTGTCAGGATGGTGTTTTTTTATGGTTAAGAATAAGATAAAACGTACCTTTGACCGAAATTTAGAAATATGATTCACATAGGACAACATAATACATTAGAGATTTTACGAGAAACGCCTCCAGGACTTTTTTTAGGGGATGAAGAAGGAAATGAAATTTTGTTGCCAAATAAATATGTGCCAAGTTCTTTTGAAATAGGAGATAAGCTTACTGTTTTTGCGTATTTGGATAGTCATGAACGTCCCGTAACAACTACCTTAAAACCTTATATGAAAGTTAACGAATTTGCGTTACTTCGTGTAACTGCTCTGAGTGATTATGGTGCATTTTTAGATTGGGGATTAGAGAAAGATTTATTTGTGCCATTCAAAGAACAAGCACGTGATATGCTAGAGGGAAAATGGTATGTTGTATATTGTTATTTGGATGAAGAAACGAATCGTTTGGTAGCTTCAAGCAAAACAAATAAGTTTTTGAGTAATGAAGAATTGACCGTGGAACGTTTTGATGAGGTCGATTTAATGGTTTCTCGTTTTACCGAATTAGGAGTCGAAATGATTATCAATCAACAACACAAAGGTTTGGTATATCAGGATGAGATTTTCAGAGAATTAAAACTTGGTGAAAAGCTAAAAGGAGTTGTTAAAAAAATTAGAGAAGACAATAAAGTTGATCTTTCGTTACAACAGATTGGCTATAAAAATATAGAACCTTCTGCGCAAACAGTTTTAGATGCTTTACAAGAAAATGGTGGAAGTTTACCATTGCATGATAAAAGTGATCCAGAAGAAATAAAGAAGCGTTTAAAAATGAGTAAAAAGAGCTTCAAGAAAGCGATTGGTAGCTTGTATAAACAAAAGCAAATTATTATAAATCCAGACGGAATTGAATTGAAATAATTTGTGTTACTTCTGCATGGTAACAAATATATAAGGCGCGTTTACATAACGCGCCTTTGCTTTTAATATAATGTTAATGTAATTATTGTCCGTATAAATACGATACAAATTCTGTTGATTTTGCTGAGCTATAAATTCGGATATCATCGATACTTCCACTGAAAGGATTTTTACCCGATCCATCGTTTCCAATTAATAATGGAAGTGTAGAAGTAGAAATTTCTCCTTTAATATATTTCATTAATGCAGGTTTTCCGTTTATATATAAGTACATCGTATCTCCTTTTAAAGTACAGGTAATCATGTACCAAGTATCTTTTTCATAATTAAACTTTCGCAATTCATGCATAATTCCATACGGCGCAATTGTAAAAATGATGTCATTGGTGATAACTTTTTCATCTTCAAATGGAGCATAACCTATAGAAATTCCGTAAGCAGCCTTTGTTTGTTTAGCATCGGAAACATTTTTATACAATACTTGTTGCAAATGCGTAACGTCCGTTTTTAACCATAAATTGATCGTAAACTCATCTGTAAAATTTAAATGTTCATTAGCAGGAATACGAAGGTAATCATCAATACCATCAAACTTATATGCAAAATCTGCATTTCCAAAACGATCAAAAGTTTCACGAGCGCCACTCCTTTGAGCATTTACTCGGTAAGGACTCAAATCATTTGTATTTCCGTCAAGTGGATAATACGCAACAAGACTCTCATTAAGATCAAACTGTGGTTCGTCTTCGTCTATACTGCAACTGCTAAAGGTGAAAATAACTGCTAAACAGCTAATTAGATACGTGTTTTTCATGTTGAATTGGTTTTTGTTGACTGATGATGTTATGTCTCAAGAAGCTACAAAAATGATACCAAACAATGAATTATTCTATTGGATATTTAAATTCAGGAAACTCTTTTACATAATTTACAGATTCTGGTGAAGGTGGAATTAATGGAGGTACATTATCCGAAGTTAGATATTCTACGAATGAATGTTTGTATATTTTGCTTTGTGCTAGAACATATTTAACATCATTAATTTGTCTTATGATAGTCTCAAAAGGATTATCATAACGACCTCTATGATTAGATAGCGCATCTTTAAATATATATTTCCGCAATTGATATTGTAGAGTCTGATTTTCGTCTTCATTCTCTTCTCTCGCTGTAATAGAAAACATGTGGTACTCATATAAAATATCAAGCAATTCTTTTGTTTCCTGAGTATTTGGAGAAACTAATTTAAGTTGACGATACACATCCATAGGATTAGGATAATACTGTATACCATATCCTACAAAATGGGCAGCTTTAAAATTGTGAATCAGAATTTTTTGAAGAATAATGTCTTTTAATGCAATCTTTTTTCGTGTCTCAAATTTTTGCTTCGTTTCTAATAGTAAGCGTTGCAATTCATGCGTGTTTAAAGATTTTAACGTTACAATAGTTTTATCAGTATATACAATTCCATAGTTTTTTTTGCAAGAGCAATTTCATTGTTTAAATATAGCAGGTCTTTTTTGTAAATTTTCTCAAAATTAATTTCGCTATAACGGAAATTAGAAACATTGATAAAACTAAGTGATAAAACACAAAACAAACTAATCACTAGCGCTATTGATTGCCATTTCTGCGCTCTAAAATAGCGAATAAGTTTAGTCCAAGAATTTAAAAATAAATAGATTGGAATCGCATATAAAAAGATTCCATGATATTCATATATAAGTGAACCAATTAATGCATGACTTGAAATTAAATGTCGTAAATATTCCATCAGCATATACCAACATAAAAATTCTATAAATAATGAATAATTGGAAACGCGAAGTGCAATTTGTTTTCGTGTTTTATGAAAATTAAATGTAGGTTGCATCATCCAATAACGCACCATTGCATGATTTCCCATAGCAACAGAAATTGCTAGCGACAATGTATGCTCAAATGCTAATGCTTCTATTGATTGAAGTGGAATATCAAAAGATAAAGCTACACGAATAAGGTTGATGATTTCTAAAAAACAAAAAACAAAACTATAAAATATGAAGGCATAACATATACCGAAAAAAATCCCAGTCCAAAATCGAGTTTTCCCAATATTGGATATTGTAAGATGTGGTTTGTGTTGAATTCTTTTTTTAGATTTCATACTATATTCGTATAAAACCTATACAAAACGTTACAGCCCTAATTTTTTACGCAATGCTTTTGGTAACGAGTCTTTGTGTACCATTACAGAGATTGTTTTCAATCTAAAAAAAGCTTCACTCATGTTTATGTGTCCATCATTAGGTACACGTGCCGTATTGCTTCCCCAAGAATTTTTTACACGAAAATACTCGTTTCCGTTTTGATCTGTTGTTAAACCAGTAATATGCATTAAGTGATCGTCTGTAGTAGTGTAATTTTCAAATTCTTGTTGGCGATATCTTTCTGAAATTGACTTTTCTTTTCTCACTTTTGCTGAAAAATCACTTTTACTTACAGCTTCCTCAGGAACGATTGCAATTCCATATTTTGCTGAAAATGTAGGTTCCGATACATCACAATCTAATTCTACAGTATATCCAGTTTTTAAAGCATTTTTAGTAGTAGCTACTAATTCATCTAACGTAATATTGTAGAAACTTCCATTAGAAAAATTATCAGGAATATTTAAAATAAATGGTTTGTAATATGGTTGATGCGTAAATGAAGTTAAAGTCACATAATCATCAGGATTAATCTTTGTCATCGCTAAGAAAGATTGTGGCGTATATGTTTTTCCATCATACACAAAAGAAGCTGGACGTTCTCCTAAATAAATATCCAAAACACTTTCAATAGCACGTTTCCAGTTCAATGATAGTTTTTTTCCAGGATTTTTGATGTATGCATTTAACATTGCCTTTAAAACTGATACCATTTCAGCATGGTTATGCGTTTCTTGTAAAATTTGTAAACCAGAATACGCACTGTTCGGAACCAAACCATGTGATTTTACGGCATTCATAACATCATGCGCCAAACCACCTTCACTAAATTGCGCTTTCCCTTGTCGCATTACATAATTCCATGCTTTTTTCGGATAGGTATTACGTACGTTAAACATTTCTGAAATATTAATCTGCTTTCCTGTCAATCGTATAATTTCAGATTCTATAAAAGAAGAAGCCGAAAAACTCCAACAAGTTCCAGTACGCCCTTGACTGATTACAGGTGTTGCTTCCAAGTCAACAGTAGTTTTGAATTGATAATCTTGTGCAAATGCCACGAATGCGAAACAGCTTAAAAAAGCAGATAATAGTATTTTTTTCATGAGAAATTTTAGTATTTACGAGCAAGAATTTGAACAGCTAAATTCTTGCTAACTGTATAAAATGAATTATTTTTACGCAAAATAGTAAAAATATGAGTAAACCAGATTGGAAAACGGCAAAAGAGTACGATGATATTACCTATAAAAAAGCAGATGGTGTAGCAAGAATCGCTTTTAACAGACCTGATGTTAGAAATGCATTTAGACCACATACTACTAGCGAACTGTTAGATGCTTTTAAAGATGCACATGAAGATGTAAATATTGGTGTTGTTTTGCTTTCGGCAGAAGGTCCATCGTCAAAAGATGGTGTGTATTCTTTCTGTAGTGGAGGCGATCAAAAAGCACGTGGACATCAAGGGTATGTCGGACAAGATGGTTACCATAGATTGAATATTTTAGAAGTACAACGTTTGATTCGTTTTATGCCAAAAGCAGTTATTTGCGTAGTGCCAGGTTGGGCAGTTGGTGGTGGACACAGTTTGCATGTAGTTTGCGATTTAACGTTGGCAAGTAAAGAACATGCAATCTTTAAGCAAACAGATGCGGATGTTACAAGTTTTGATGCAGGTTATGGTTCTGCTTATTTGGCTAAAATGGTAGGACAGAAAAAAGCACGTGAAATCTTTTTCTTGGGAAGAAACTACTCGGCACAAGAAGCATACGAAATGGGTATGGTCAATGCTGTCATTCCGCATGACGAATTGGAAGATACTGCTTTTGAATGGGCACAAGAAATTTTGGCAAAATCGCCAACTTCTATAAAAATGTTGAAGTTCGCCATGAATTTAACAGATGATGGAATGGTGGGACAGCAAGTATTTGCAGGAGAAGCGACACGTTTAGCATATATGACAGACGAAGCCAAAGAAGGACGTGATGCATTCTTAGAAAAACGCAAGCCGAACTTTGAGAAAAAGTGGATTCCTTAATTTAGGTATTAGTGCTTTTGTTTGACCTAAATAAAAGCTTCTTATCTTTGATTTATTATTCTTATGTTGAGAGGATTATATCTTAAGTAATTTAGATTTTTCAATATTTTCTGAATACCTGCGTTTGTAGTGTATATACTAATCGACTTATAAAATGAAAAAGCTTGCTGTTTCTTTGTTTTTGCTTTGTTTCTATATGGGAATTGGGCAAAATACAGATCGTAAATTTGAACTCGGATTGCATTATCCATTATCTACGGGAGATAACTTTATGGTATTTGCCTACGATGGTTTGGTAGGGTTGGATTTTAGATATCAATTTGCGGATACTGAACTCATTTCTGCAAAACTGGCATTTTCTGTAGATTATTTCAATTATAACTTTATAGACAATATTAATGGCCATGCTTTTGTGTTGAAACCAAAACTTATCGGAGAATTCAACTTGAACAGTCTACCACAATTCAAACCGTATGTTTCAGTTGGCTATAGCGTTTTTACAACTTCTGTAGATGCAGCAAATGGCAATTTGATTTTTGTTGATACTGATGCTTCTTTTCAACTAAATGGTGATCGATTTACAGATTCACAAAGTGGTATCAACTGGGGATTTGGCGCAGCGTATGATCTTACGGGAACATTTTTTGTTGAGGTTTCTGCTGATTTTATCAAGTTAGATTTAGATGGAAATACTTCTGGAAACCGATATAACGAAAACATTCACACGGTCAATATGGGTGTTGGATTGCGATTTTAATCTTTGATATATTTTTAATTTAAAATTTGCCCTTACAAAAGGGATTAGTTGCTATTAAATTTATGACTTGTTAAGCACTGTTCTATTTGTGCTTTTCAACCCAAGATTGTATCAAACGGATAAACCTAGGATAATCATCTTGATAGACAAAATGTCCACAATTTTCAAATATTTCAAGTTCGCTATTAGGCATTCTATCATTTAAATTGATGCCATTTTCTTTATGTAAAATAGCTTCGTATTCGCCCCAAAATACTTTTGTAGGGATTTGTATATTCTTTAGGTTTTTGTAAATATCCTTCAAAGCTTCAGGATACTTTTTGAACCATTTCATAGCATTTGCTACTTTTCCTTTATATGACTTTTTATAGTCTGATATTTCATATTTATTAGGAACATATTGTACATTACCTAAATTCTTAGCAGATTCAATTAATGCACCACTTCCAGCAATTATAAACATAGTTCTCCAAAACCCAGAATGTACCATTTTTTTCATGATACTAGGTTCGGAAGTAGGCAAAGCAGCAGGGCCATCGCCAATCATCAAAGATTTTATGTTATTTTGATGGTTAATAACATAAGATAAAGCACTTGCCATACCTACATCAGGGGCAACTACATGAGATTTCTTAATATCAAAATGACTTAAAAATGAGTTCAAGAAATTGCCTTGGAAATCAAACGACATGTATTCAGATTTTGTTTCACTTGCTCCGAATCCTGGTAAATCATAAGCATAAAGATTATATTCTTTTTTTAATGCTTCCCAAATTGGTGAATAAGCAATAATACTATGCGGAAAGGCAGATAACAATACAATGATTTCTTTGCTTTCAGCTCCCATCAAAGATTTTGCCATTCGTATATTTACACCATTAATAGAAATAAATTCCAACGGCATATCAAACGGTTGTGCTAAGGTAGGTTGCTTTGAGTAAGCATTTTGTTTTCTAATTTTATTCAGCTCAGACATTTCTGGTGTAATAATACTCACAAAAGCTGCATTAAGCTTATCATATAAATTGATTTTGGTTAACCTTTTCTGTGTTGTCATTCGATTTTTTTATTTTTGCTATTAAAATAATAGCAAAAATAATAATTGCTATTGAAATGATAGTAATAAATGAAAAATAATTTCCGTTCTGGTTGCCCAATTGCTTCTACATTAGATGTTGTGGGTGATAAATGGTCTCTACTTATTGTACGAGACATGCTGTTACATCATAAAATGACTTTTAAGGAATTTTCAGCATCAGACGAGCAGATTGCTCCAAGTATTCTGTCCGCTCGTTTAAAATTGCTTACTTCTTATGGTTTAGTAACTAAGCAAAAATTAGCAAATAACAAAAAGGAAAATATTTATATTCTTTCTGATAAGATGATTGAACTGGCATCTTTACTTGTAGATATAAGTGTTTGGGGAACTAAGCATTTGAAAGAATTTAATCAGATAGACAAAATAGAAGGTTTGGATTTGGATAGGTCTTTAATTATTTCTACTATCAAAGAAAGATACTATTCTATGATTCAAAGAAAAATACCAACATACAAAAAGTAAAGCGTCCCAAAGGTAAAGCTAAAAGCGCTAATGTGCGCTCTAACAGCGATGGCGAATCTAACACTAGCGTGTCTAATAATCTAATAATAAGTCTAAAATAATATGCTTCACAATGAGTGAAGTAGAAGTGAAAATCTATTTCTTTTTCTTCACTACGAAGGTTTCCCAACCATCATAATTTCCATTCATTTCTTTGGCAAGATTGATAAGTTCTGTTGTGAATTTCATGGTATTATCTAAGGTTACTGAATTATCACGATAAAATTTGACTTCGTGTGGAAATTTATCGTTTTTGATTATCTTTTTGTACGCTACCGTATAGGAAAGTTTTTCAACAGCATCTGCAAATAAATTCATTTCATTGATCGTTGAAAATGTAGCATAATGCTCAATTTTTCTTGGTTTTACAACATCGTCTCCAGCATTTTTTAATTGAATCACGGTATCACGATTGGACATAAAGTTTCTGATTTCGTCATTTGGATACAAAAAGTTGACGTACAAATCCCATGCAGGATCCGACTTTACATAGACTTCATATTTTTCGCCACGAAACTTATTTCTAAATAATTTGTCAATGTGACGTTCAATATCAGAAGCGTCTTTTACATAATAATACTCAAAGCGACTGCCATCATACATAAATGACCCTACATAATAGCTCTCAGAAACTGATTGCATCTTATCGTATATTTCATCTTTGATTCTGTATAACTTCTTTAATTTATTCCCAATAGGAAAGTCACTTTCTTTCGTTACTCTATACTTTATTTTTATATAAAAAAGGAAGTCATATCCATTGATAGGAGCTTTTTCTATCAAATCCATTCGCAAATTAGTAGAACTCACGCCTTGCTCTTGCTTGGCTTGATAGGTGTTCCATATTTGCGGTTCTTGTGCATGAGTAAAACTCACTACGAAGAAGAATAAAAAGATTCGAAATGCTAATTTCATAAACTTAAAAGTTAACTACCTTGGAGTAAACCCAAAAGACATTTATATGCTATCCTGTAAACAAATGAGGCAAGCCTCAAAATGGTTACATCTCGATTATCGAGTAAAACTTGCTGCAATGTAAGTAAAACTCAGAATTGCACATAAAAAATTAATAGAATATTATGATTCAAACTATCGCAAAAACAATACCAAGAGTTTTTCATATACTTTTTAAAAGTTATCTTTACAAAAATTAATTATACATGGTAAAAGCATGGCTAGCAGCCGCTCGATTACGAACCTTACCTTTATCAATCTCAGGAGTTATTGTAGGTTGTTCGTTAGGAAATGAGTACAGTTTATTAAATGAGCCTGGAGTCTTTAATTGTTGTTTCGGCTGTCCATTTGTATGGCAATCATTACTGTTTTGGTTATGCATATTGACTACTGTAGGTTTTCAAGTGCTTTCAAACTTTGCGAATGATTACGGTGATGGAATTCGCGGAACGGACGATGATAGGGAAGGAGAGCAACGTATGGTAGCTTTGGGAATTATTTCGCCTAAGCAAATGAAAAATGCCATGATTCTTACGGCGATTATCACGCTAATCTTAGCATTAGGGGTTATTTATGTAGCTTTTGGAAGTGAAAACTTTAGCTATTCCATTCTCTTTTTATTTTTAGGAATATCCTCAATTATAGCTGCTGTTAAATATACAGTTGGAAAAAGCGCTTACGGGTATTCAGGTTTAGGAGATATCTTTGTATTTCTATTTTTTGGCTGGCTCAGTGTAGTTGGAAGCTATTTTTTGTATACGAAATCATTGAATTTTGACATTTTCTTGCCAGCGACTGCTATTGGATTATTAAGCGCAGCCGTATTGAACCTAAATAACATGCGCGATCGTATCAAAGACAAATTTCATGGAAAAAAAACCTTGGTTGTAAAAATAGGAAGTCAGAATGCAAAACGCTATCACTATACATTAATTATTGGTGCTTTGGCCTGTTCTTTGGTTTATGTGAATCTACAAGGAAACCATTCCTATAAGAATTATATATTCTTAATCGCTTTTGTACCTTTAATCATGAACATGATTGTAGTGGGTAAAAATATCATTCAAAAAGAATTAGATCCAGAATTAAAGAAAGTTGCCTTGAGTACTTTTCTTTACGCAATATTATTCTCAATACTCAACTAAAAACAAAAAAAATGAAAATAACGTATTTAGGACATGCTTCGTTACATATTCAATTTGACGAAACTTCTATCATTGTCGACCCTTTTATCACAGGAAATCCATTAGCCTCAGATATTGACATAAATAGCTTGAAAGCAGATTATATTTTGATAACCCATGCCCACCAAGATCATATATTAGATGTAGAAGCAATTGCTAAAAATAATCTAGGAACAACGATTGTTTCTAATTATGAAATAGCAATGCATTATGGCGGATAAAGTTTTAAAACATTTGCTATGAATCATGGCGGAACCTACAAAACAGATACATTTTCAGTAAAGTATGTAAATGCTATTCATACATCATCGTTTCCAGATGGTTCGTATGGCGGACAACCAGGCGGATTTGTTCTGACAGCCAATGGAAAATCAATTTACATCGCTGGAGATACTGCATTAACTTACGATATGAAGTTGATTCCGATGCAAACAAAATTAGATCTAGCTATTTTACCAATCGGAGATACGTTTACAATGGGCGTTGATGATGCTATTATGGCAAGTGATTTTGTAGAATGCGATATTGTTTTGGGATATCATTACGATTCTTTTCCTCCAATTGCAATTGATCAAGCAGAAGCAAAACAAAAATTTTCAGATAGACACAAAGAACTAATTTTACTTGGAATAGGAGAATCTTTGAATGTTTAGTATACTTTGACTCCGTTCAGTATACTGAGTATTCAATTAAAGAAGATTTAGCCAACAGTAGATTGAGCGGAGTCGAAATATACGTGTTCAAAACAAAACCATAATCAAAAAGTCTAAGAAGTCTAATGATCTAAGAAGTTTATGAATCCCAAATGAAAGCAACCTATCACAAACATATTTTAGATTTTAAACGCCCAAGCGGTACGTCTCGTGGTGTATTGAAACAAAAAGAAACATGGTTTATTCATATTGTTTCTGATGAAAAACATGGAATAGGAGAGTGCGGTATTTTACGAGGTCTAAGTATTGATGATGTGTCAGATTATGAAGAAAAATTGCGTTGGACTTGCGAAAATATTACACTAGGAGAAGAAGCATTATTACAGGCGTTACTAGCATTTCCATCAATTCAATTTGGTGTAGAACAAGCGTTTCGTTCATTGCGTTCAACATCACCATATTTACTGCATCCATCTGCATTTACCCAAGGCAAAGAAGCGATTGATATCAATGGTCTTATTTGGATGGGAGATGAGGTATTTATGAAGTCGCAAATCAAAGAAAAATTGGCAGCAGGTTTTACCTGTATCAAAATGAAGATAGGCGCGATTGATTTTGAAACAGAATTCAAACTCTTGCAAAGTATTCGAAAAGAATATTCCGTCAATGATATTGAATTACGCGTAGATGCTAACGGAGCTTTTACGCCAACTAACGCCTTAGAAAAGCTGAAACGTTTATCGGAATTGGATTTACATTCCATAGAACAACCTATCAAACAAGGACAACGGGAAGAAATGGCAAAACTTTGCGAAATCACACCCTTACCAATTGCGTTGGACGAAGAATTGATCGGTGTCTTTCAATTAGCAGAAAAGAAAAAGCTCATTGAAGTCATTCAGCCACAATTTATTATCTTAAAACCAAGTTTAGTTGGCGGTTATGCAGGAAGTAGCGAATGGGTTTCATTGGCAGCTCAGCACAATATCGATTGGTGGATTACAAGTGCATTGGAAAGCAATATTGGCTTAAATGCTATTGCACAATGGACATATAGCTTACAAAGTAACTTGCCACAAGGATTGGGAACTGGAGGTTTATATACCAACAATTTTGATTCACCACTACACATACAAAACGGTACATTGCGTTACGCTCCTGAAATGTCGTGGAACGTACCATATTTATAAAAACAAAAACATGTTTATACAACAAGCGTACAAAGGCGATAACGCCAATTGGAAAGTAATTCTCACTAGCATATTGATGCTTGCCATTTTTGTGGCTAACATCATTTATGTATTATTTGGAGATGTTGACACTGCAAAAGAAATGGAACAAATGTACCAACAAGTTTCTAGCAAAAACTTTTGGTTCGTGGCAAACTTATCCTTTTTTGTATTTCTCTTACTGATGCTTTTCGGTTTGGTAATTTATTTGCACAAAAGAAGTTTAATATCTCTAACCACAGCGCGTAACAAAGTTGATTTAAAGCGTATAGCATTCTCCTTTGGATTGGTTTTGTTCATAGGAATTGCTGCTTTTGCTGTAGAATGTTATCTATATCCAGGAATGGTTGTATTGGACTTTAAACCAGTGAGTTTCTTTATTTTAATTATATTGAGTTTGCTGCTTTTTCCTTTTCAAATAGGTTTTGAAGAATATCTATTCAGAGGATATTTTATGCAACAACTGGGAATCATCGCAAAAAATAGATGGTTTCCTTTAATTCTTACATCAGTTTCGTTTGGGTTGTTACATTCCGCAAATCCTGAAGTAGCAACTATGGGAGGAATTACCATGATATTCTATGTAGGAACAGGCTTGCTTTTAGGAATCATGACCTTAATGGATGAAGGTTTGGAATTGGCATTAGGATTTCATTTTGCCAATAATTTTCTAGCTGCAACATTAGCAACTGCCGAATATTCTGCCTTACGAACAGATTCTTTGTTTAAATATGTAGAAACTCAAGAAAGTACTACATCGTTTTTTCAGATTTTGATTCCAATTTTGATTATGTATCCAATCATTTTGATCATTTTTGCAAAAAAATACAAATGGAACAACTGGAAAGAAAAACTATTTGGTCGTGTACCAAGTGCGTCAGAAACAAGGATTGTAACTGAAGCTCCATCGTAAGTTTTTTATATATAATGTAACATTTAGCAAGAAAAAATGTCTTATTGAATGAAAAATTAACTAACTAAAACTTCACTAATATTTTATGGACGCAATTTTTTTTCTTTTTTCCTTTCTGATTTTAGGTTTCATAATTCATACCTTATACAAAGGAATAATTGAAAAGAAAAAGAATGATAAAGCTCCAATACTTCGAATTCCTGTCGTTGTTGTTGAAAAACGTGTTATAACGAGTACAAGTACTAATAGAGACAATTAATCTTCAACTTGGCATACGTACAAAATTACTTTTGAGCATTCACAGAATGGAATTCGGCATACATTTACTGTGAATGAATCAAAGTTTGATAAAATTATAGAAGATGATATCGGTTATTTAACTTATCAAAGAAAGCGTTATCATTTTTTTGAACGAGATGAAAGTGCAGCTGAATTTGAAGATAGTACTTCATCAACAAATAATTTTCAATTTAGAATGGAATAGTAGTACAATTTTCAATAACCAAATATCAATACTCCATGGAAAATACACAGTTCGATGCAATTTTTGTAATTATGATCATAGTAATAGTTGTATCTGTTGCTTTTTCTGTTTTCAAGAATGTTAATGAAAGCATACAGAACAATAAAGCTCCTATACTTGAAATTCCTGTAAGAGTTATGGAAAAAAGAGTGCAAAGACGTAAGCGGAATAAAAACTTTTCAAGGAATGTATTTAAAGTAATTTTTGAAGATTTAGACACCTTAGAACGGCACACATTTACGGTGGATGAACTCGAATTTGATCAAATTGTAGAAGGCGATATTGGGTATTTAAAATATCAGCGAAAGCGTTACCATGCTTTTCAACGCGATGCACTTGCGGCAGAATTTGAAGAGGATACTACTTCTAATACAGATACACAGTTTAAAATTGAAGATTAACATAAGAATTTAGGAGACGCACTTAAAAATTGAAAAGATGAGTTTTTTTGGAAAGCCTTTTAACAAAGATAAAACACAATGTCCAAGATGTTTAGGAAAAGGACATGTAGATCGGTAAGATATCAAACGTCTTGACAAAGAATTGAAATGGATTCCGGTTCTTGTACTTATTGCAATGGGAAAGGAACTGTAAAAGCAGATTTACAATCGCAAATAGCGGTAGATGCAACGTATTTGACAATCGATTTATCTGCGGAAGAACGAAGAAAACTTATCGCACGTGATGAAACCATGTTGCAAAGAGCTGAGTATCATGAAATACATACTTGATAATTTTATTGCAGAGGTTGAGTTTTTACATTTTACTGGAAACATGGATGTTGATACATTTGCGTAATTTGATTTACTCCACCAAACAAAAATTGATATAGTAGATAAAGCTGAATTGCTTGATTATATCAATAGAATCATAGAACATAAAAAATAAAACCCAAAAGCGCTTGAGAAAACTGCTGATACTTTTTTTGATAGGAAGTTTACTTTCCTGTACTACGAATACCAAGCTAGAAACGGTTGAGGTTCACTTTTATCCATCGTTTTTACATCCTACCAAGTTTACAATTGATCTAGAAAAGAAAACACTCGAGCAATACACGTATCAAGATCATTATAATGTTGAAGAAAAAACAGAAGATGATACGTATGTAATTCATCAAAAAGATACTCTAATCGTTCATTATCAAAAAACGTTTCCAATTGATGACGAAGTATTACAACATTTTTTAAGATCAATAGAATCTAATGAATTCAACGAAACAATAGAAAATTACAAGCCTGTACTTGATGGTATCGGATTTGGGTTTAAAAAAATAAATACAAAGAATGATTCCATTTCTTTATCAAGTAACATAACAAATAGAAGAGAAGCCACTATTGAATATAAGCTATTAGAACCATTTTTTGAGTTGGCATACACATCTATTGATGATTATGAAGGCATTTCAGGAGTAGAAAATATTCAAGATTATTTTGCGTATGGTTTAAGAATTAAAAAAGCAGCTGATAATCCACTTGAATATCGAATTTGGGGCTCAATCAGAGGTTGTAGAGAAGATCAACAAGAATTACTAACTTTTTTAGAAAATCTTCCAGATAATGAACCTGTACTGTTTGATCTCAGAAATGGAAGTTTTTCATATTGCTTGGATGAAGTTCTTGAAGAATTTGTTCAAAAAAAAACATTGTATATCTATGGCAATAAATATGCTACAAAAGCAAAAAAATAATGGATGAAATACAATTTGCACAGAAAAATGGTAAAATGTTATCTACATCCGAAATGAATGAATACGAATATAGCAAAGAGGTTTACAATAGATGGAAATACCATCCGGTAATTCCCTATTTTTTGACAAAAGACCAAGCATTACAAGCCATTGCAAATAAAAAGTAACTCATACTCAATTCACATCAAACTGAAATAGCGTACTGCCTAGCAATCCGTTTCCGTTAGTTCCTTCAAGCTTCCCTAAAAAAGTGGTTTGTACATCCGAAGTATAGAAACTAACTTCAATAATACCATTTTCATCAGAAACTAAATTAGGCGCCCAAAACAGTGTTTTCCTATTATCAGGAAATAAGGCTTCATCAGGATTTTTATCGTATTGTGGACTGTAAAATTCTTTCTCAGGATAGATTCCGCGAACTTTGATAAATTGTTCATTAGCAGGATTTTCTCCGTCTTTTTTTGGTGCTATATAGGTAACATAGCTTCCATCATTAAGACGATAGGTCGTGCCTTCTTTAGGTATCCGTCCATCTGGATGATTTCTACAATTTAAGATGTTATACTGACATACGTAATCTCCATGATTGTCTCCATATCTTCCTCTACTACCACGATTCCTATTGCGTCCATTAAAAGAATCTAAGTTTACTTCATCCAAAAAATTAGTTTCTGTAAAGCTAAATTCGGTGTTGTAAGAGGATTGCTTTTTTTTGTGAATAACAATGTTATTTTCAGGAAAAATATGCGTGCATTTTTTCGTTATATCTTTTATACTTTTAAAAGGATCATCAATTTTAATAATTGCTTTATCGTCTTCAAAAGGAATAAAAACTATTTCGGAGCCTTGGGCTTGTTTATATGCTGAAAGTGGAAGTTCAAAGGTTGCTTTCCTATCAGCTTTTATTCCTTCAGTATATGTTGGATATGAAACATTGATAGTAGCTTCTGGAATATTTGTTAATGCCCCATTTTTAAGTATTTTATAGACTTTTCCTTTAATGAAAGGATTAAAATTTACAGTACTTCGATAGTTTTTTAACTGCTTTTTATTCCAGACGTAATTGCGCCAACCATGGGTCAATAATAATACATCTAAATGCTGTGCTCTTTTTTTATTTTTTGGATCAAAATAATATCCTGCATCATACACATGCCCTTTCAATTCGGAAAAAATATAATAATGCGGAAGTAGCGCATAATCATTAGTTTTGTTTGTATATAAATGATCGTGTACACTCATGCTAAAATTGGCAATGGCAGGATTTTTATCTTGATCTTTCACCTCAAATTTCATAGTAACTTTGTCTTTTTGTGTGAATGAACTCCGAGAGATTTCTTTGAGGGTTATATTCAGTTTTTGATCTAAATTTGTATACACCAATCGTTCTGCTAATGGTTGAAAGTACTCATTAAAAATGGTAACTTCTGCAATTCCTTGCGGGAATTTGTTTAGAGGCAATTTAAAACGAACGCGTTCTTTTTCCAAAGAAGCTGTCGCCATCCAATAGACCAATCCACGGTTTTGTGCTCGTATATATACTTTCTGATTCGGAATAGTAACTGACTTCGTAATGCTAAAATGTATGCTCTTTTTAGAACTTCGGTCTACTTGTAATTTAATGCCTTCTGGTAAAATTTGAGGTAATTGAAAAATACTATCTATTTTAGGTTCTGTGAGTTGTACTGTATAAGATTGATTGGTTTGTGGATTAAAACTAAACTTTCCCATTCCGTTGTGTATAGCTGAGAAAGATTGTATTTTTTTTCCGTTTTCATACAAAAAACCTTTTACAGGGACTGGTCTTCCACTTGGATCTAAAGCTTTAAAAGCGACAGTGTTTGGCAAGTTTTCTACTAAATTTCCACCTTCTGGATACATGCCAAATTGAATCTCGCTGATACTTTTAAAAGGAATTTCAATACGATGTATTACTTCTTGTTTTTTATATTTTACACGAAGTTTGATAAACTTGGCTTTGTTGCTTTTTTCAGCAGGAAAATTAATAGTAACAATTCCTTCTTCATTTGTTTTAGTACGCGTTCGCGCTAATCTTTTTGATCCGTTATATAACTGTGCTATCACAGTTGCATTTACGTATGGAGCTCTTCCTCTTGAAAACACAGCAATTTCAGCAGCAATGTCTTCAGTGCGGTCATATTCTCTTTCGGAAAACTCAGCATCTATTAACATTGTAGGAATGACACTTTCTTTGATTTGAATTTCCTTTACAGCGAGTAATTTTCTTGAAGAACTTTCTACAGTATTTTTGGTATGAACGGTTATGCGATAACGTCCAGTTTCTATGGTTTCTTCTAAAAACAGATGTCCATTAGCAAAACCATTGGCAGCTTCATATTTTTCTCTTAGGATGTTTGTGTTGCCATCTGAATGTAGTTTTGTTAATTCAACAAAAATAATCTTCGTCTTGGTAGAGAGTTTTAGTGTATTTCCATTTAGTAAATAGGTTTTAAACCAAACATCTTCACCAGGTTCGTAAATGTCTTTATCAGTGTGAATGTAAATGTTTTCTTTGAATTGTTGAATCGCAAAATATTCAGGATATTTTACCAGAGAATCATTGGCGACATCATCTAATAATTGTGCGTAAGAAAACCAGCAACTTAGCAAACATAAGTAGCATATTATGGTTTGAGAATTCATAGCTTTAGTGGTATTTAATCGGTTCTTCTAAAGATACAAATTTTTAACTTTCAAAAATACTAATGTAAGGAGTAAAATAATAAACTAAAGTCTACTTCCATTTTATCCTTTTCTGGTAGAGAACGTGGCTTCATAACAGACCAGATCGAAAGTGTTTCGAGTGTGACAAACCCATTTACAGGTATCAAAATTATCAAAAGTCTTACATGTTGTTTTTCGAGGCTCATCGTTATGTACTCCACCTTTTAGTAAAAGAGGATGTAGATTTGAAATAAACGCTTTGTTTAATTTAAGAGCTTTTAAGTTCTTTTTTTTCATCGTAAAAATATTAAGTTTCTATGAAATCAAATATAAATTATTTTATAATCAGTTATTTACGGTGTAGCCTTAATTCTTAAGGAGGTAATACATATAAAAAAAGCTAGTTAATATTGATAGACGTAATTTTTATAGGATTATTTTTAGCTACTGTCAGATAAATCAGATTCTTCAATTCAACAACAAGGACCATTTTTACAAACAACAGTAGGCAAGTCCCGATCAGTCTGGTCTGTAAAAACAGCTGTCAAACATAAAAAAATCAAATTCTAGGTATGATTTAACTTTTAAACTGTTGTTTTTTCATGATTTTTGATTTTTAATTAATCATGATTAAAATGACAAAAAGCTAAGAGTTTTAAAAGATAAGAAGTGTGTAATTAAAATAAGTCTTTAAGATTTACAAATTAAAGAGAAAATTATTTTTTACAATTTATATATTTGAAAATCAATTATATAAATAAAATTAGAGTTAGGTTAACGATGAGGTGGAATTGGGTAATAAATTTATCTGACAAGATTTTTTAATGGATTGTGAAATGAAAAAAAGGTTGCTTGACAAATTAGTTCTTCAAACAACCTTTCTTAAGTTTATATAGTTTATGTGTAAGTGTATTACTCCTTCGGATTCATCAAAATAGCAGCTTTATTAAAGTCTGAGGCCGCATTAATAACTTCACGGAAACCTTCGTATTCGGCAATTTCATATTCAAATTCTTTGTAGAATTCTTCAATAGTGATGACAATCTTGTTTCCTTCCAATTTGTAGTTGGATTCAAATTTACATTTTTGCTCGCCTTTGTCATCCAATAATTCTTTTTTAATGATCAATGATTCCAGACCTTCTGCTTCATAATCAGTCGGTATAGTAACTACAATTTGATAATTGTAGCGGTTTGGATATTGCATCTGAATTGGATTGACACGCTTAGTTTCTTGGTACAATTCACTTTGCGTTCCAATCACTTTTCCAACCTGAAAAATATAACTGTCACCAGCTTCTTCCAATAAGGATTCAGAAGTAATCGTACTGCTTACCAAAAATGGTTTGTTGTATTCTAACTGCATCATTTCCTTGTTTTCAGTTTCGTATTTTTTAACCACTTTGTCTTCAATTCCTGAACCTGTTAAATAGTCTTCAAATTCTTTGATAGCTTGCTCTGGAGCTAAGTTTAAATACGCTCTGTTGTTCATTGCCCAATGTCCAAAATACTTTTGATTCTGATCAATTTTCACATATTCCATATCATCTTCAAAAGAAATGTTCATATTGCGTTCAACGCGGCTGTAATCTGGATCTTTTTGTGGAATTTTATAAAAACTGAATTGCTTCTTATTGTTTACAAAAATTCCTGTATTTCCAAGAATATTTGGTGGAATCTCGCTTAAGCGGTAATCCACACGGTTTGGTGTAATGTAATTGTAAGCTTTTGGAATGTAAATTAAAAATTCGCGCAAAGCAGTAGGATTAAAAAATTCTGAATCAAACTTATGCTCGTATACATCAGAAGTAATCACAGGCATATATTCCACTTTAGCAGCTTCTAGCAAATGAGAATATACTTTGATGATTCCTAAGTCACTTGCCGATTTATTTTTGATAATATAATCAATTTCAGAAAGTTGTGCATTGTTGTTTTTTACAATCGTATAATTCTTCTTCACATAATCATCAATCAAATAGGCTTTTGTATAATCGTCTGTTTTTTGATCTTTTAAAATTCCAGTGACAATTTTTGTAATTTCAGGATGCACTTTTTCAGGAAACATTCCTTCTGTAATATTGGTCACGACATTGCTCCACAACATATCATCTGTTACATTGGTTCCAGGACCAAAACATTGAAAAGCTACATAGATTTTATTAGAATTTGGCGTAGCATATTCTTCTTCAATCATAGGTACAATATCTTCCAATATTAGTTGTTTCCCTTGTCTTTTGTTGTAGATGCGATCATCAAAATCTGTAAAAGCGTTATAGACTTTGGCACGTCCAGGCATTTTTCCATAAATAAAATCATACTCTAGCTTTTTAATCGGATAGCTTTTCTGTAAGGTTTCGCGTCCAAAAGCAGAATACTCTTTTTCCAAAGTATACAAGACTTCAATTTCTGAATCTTTTTCTGCACCTTCGATGGCGAAGATTTTAAAATCACCGTATTCTTCTACATTTTTGACTTCTTTGATATTGTCTTTATTCAACAATGTCACTTTCCCGTCAGGTGTAATGGTACGTGCTTTAATATCCACAATATTGATAACATCGTACATAGAAATATATACAGTATTGTGTGTTTTTATTCCTTTTTCGTCATGTACACGTGCAATTGTATGTGTGGTTTCAAACTTTTGTAAATTGTTACCAAAGTCAGGTATAACGTATTCCACCATGTATTTTTCCATGATAGCAATGGAAGATTCATTGGCTTCCTTATCGGATAACTTATGCAATTTAGGTTTCTTTGCCCAATCGTATTCTTTGTAGAATTGAGAAAATGCTTGTGTTGTACATAAACACAAAAGGATGACAATAATTGATCTCATAGATGTGATTTTACTTTTCAATGATAATGCTTTTTTTGTAGGCTTTTATTAATTTTTTCACAAAACTATTCCATGCTTCAAAATCTTCTTTTTCTACACGTAAAGTGTTGATGTAAATGGTTTTATGTTGAATAACTTTTCCGTCTTTTTGCTCATAATTGATGTCAAAGCCATACGCTTTTCCGTCATATTTGATTGGTTTTGGAACCGAAGTCACTTTATATCCTTTAGGAACAATGAATGTAGTTGTATATTTTTTTTGAAATTGATGATCAATCTTTTTGGCGTATTTACGTACTTCTATATCAATCTTTTGCTTTGATAACACACGGTCAATGTTGAGGTTCAAAATCGTCTTTGAACCAATGGTTTTTGCGTAACTTTCAATCAGCAAATCAAATGTTAGGGTCAATGTTTTATGTTTAGATTCTAAAGGCGAAACTTCAATATTTTGATACTTGGTTTTGTTATTTCCAAGTGCCAAGGTTGTATTTAAAAACTCTTCTTCTGTGTTGTCTTTTTTCTTGTACAAATAATCTGTGACAAAATCGACTCTTTCATAACCTGTCATGGTTCTTTTTTCAGATGCTTTGATGTTGCCATTTTCAAATGTAATCGTCGTATTGATGGAAGTTTTACTTTTCTCAGAAGGTTGAACTGGCACTTTTTTCAAGACGAATTTTTCTGGAGAAATTCCAATCAAAGCTTCTTTGGTTTGTGTAAAGGAACTTGGCATTCCAAAATTGACATAACTATCGGTTCCATCAATAAAAATAGTATCCTTATCAATTACTGTAGCTGTGATCATGTGGTTGTCTACCATTGGCGTTGGTACTTCGTCATATAAATACGGACGATCACGCGTACCAATCCACGTTCTATATGAAGGAATTCCAACATGATTCAACATGACGTATAGCAAATTTGCCATGTCTTTACAGTCGCCATATCTGTTTTTACAAACACTTGCCGCACCACGAGGAATAAATCCACCTAAACCATCTTCAAAAGCCACATAGGTAATATTCTCTTGTACCCAATTGTAAATCGCTTCTGCTTTTTCACGATCTGTTGTATATTTTTTTGCAATGTCTTCCGCAATCTTGTACACTTTTTTCAAATCACTTTCGTCTACTTGTTTGGCGAGTGATGCATACCAACTATATAAATCCTTTACATTATTTAAAATCGGAACAGTTTTGTTGTCTTCGGTATAATTTTTAATGTGTAAAATAATATGAGGTAAGTGATACAGGGCAGCTTCAGCATCATCTTCGGACATAAATTTTGCGACATTTTCTGTAGTCCATGTATAAATGTTGCTATTTTTCGTTTCCTCTTTTTTGAAATCTATAGTAATGTTTTCTGTGTGAAACTCTTTATAGCCAATTTCTACATTCTTCGGGAACTCAATACGCAATATTGCTTTTTGTGTTGGCGCA
Source organism: Kordia sp. (assembly GCF_022447245.1). Classification (GTDB taxonomy): domain Bacteria; phylum Bacteroidota; class Bacteroidia; order Flavobacteriales; family Flavobacteriaceae; genus Kordia. Next base: position 139,711 of record NZ_JAKVBC010000008.1, read on the forward strand.
TAGGTTCCAAATCGGAACAAACCTAAAAAATGTGGTTCACTGATAATCTCTTTATATTTTAAATCGGTAATTGCGCCTTTGGTTACACCCGGAAACGTAAAGTTTTTTGTTTGTTGATCGCTGTAGAAAATCCCATCATCAAATTCGTGCTTGGTTTCTATATAATCGACTTCTAGTGTTTTTCCAGAAACAGGCAAATACGTAGTAGCTTCAATATCTTGTAGTTTGGTAAAACTGTCAAAGTGAAGCACTTCATTTGCAAAGTACAATTTGTTGGCAGTTACATATTCAGCTTTCTCGTGAATACTTTTAACAATATTGAAAGTACCTTTTTTCAAATTGATCTTAATGTCCTCGGTACGTTCTAGGAAACGGAAATCTTCGTTCGTATTTTTCTGCGCCAAGCAAATGTTTGCCACAAAAAATAGTAGCAATACAGGGAATTTCATATGAGATATTGTCATAAATTAGAATTTAGAATTGTTGAGGGATAAAACTACTTTATCACTAACAATACTTCTTAAAAAATATTGTAGGTTGAAAAATAGGCACTAACCACTAAATTACTAAAAACTCTGCAAGAAATCGCTGATTTCTCATTGTGAATTTTTAATTTTATGGAACAATTAACAAAAATGATTTCAAGCTTTAAAAATATTCATCTAAAGTTCAAATTAGATGGCAATTACTTTGATAGAGAAGCCTTAAAAGAAGTCGCTTATAGTTTTGTAAAAGAAGGAAAACCATACGAACAAACTATGGGAGACTTTTTAATCGATTGGTTGGATGAGAAAACTTATGTTATTGTATCTACTTCAGGTTCTACAGGAAAACCCAAACAAATTCTTTTAGACAAACAATCCATGGTACATTCTGCGTTGGCTACAGGTGATTTTTTTGGAATCAAATCTGGTGATACAGCTTTGCAGTGTTTGCCTTCCAATTTTATTGCTGGAAAAATGATGTTGGTTCGCGCCATGATATTGGGATTGTCATTAGATTTAGTTGCACCAACATCTAATCCATTAAAAAACCTTCAGAAAAAATATGATTTTTGTGCAATGGTGCCATTACAAGTTGAAAATTCACTGGAAAGTTTGCATCAAATCAACACTTTAATTGTGGGTGGAGCACCAGCTTCTTCCGCTTTAATTGAACGTTTGCAAACGGTTTCTACTAAGATATTTGCTACGTATGGAATGACAGAAACCATCACACATATTGCGGCAAAACCATTAAATCATCTTTCGAAAGAGAAAACTGTAAATTATCAGACTTTACCAAATATTCATATAGATACTGACGACAGAAATTGTTTGATAATTGATGCACCAAGACTTGCTAAAGAAAAAATAATAACCAATGATGTAGTGGAAATTATCTCACAAACGGAATTTAATTGGTTGGGAAGACATGACAATGTTATTAATAGTGGAGGCATCAAACTACATCCTGAACAAATAGAAGAGAAGTTGAGTCCATTCATCAATGCACGATATTTTGTGACTGCAATTGACGATGCGCAGTTAGGCAAAAAACTGATTCTACTAGTGGAAGATACAACGCAAAGTATAGATACGACTCAACTTTTAAAAACGATTAAAGATGCTGGAAAATTCTCCAAATTCGAAATTCCCAAAACTATTTTTACACTAGAGAATTTCACTGAAACAAATACAGGAAAAGTACAACGTACAAAGACTTTGGCTAGTTTGAGGGTATGATCTTTTACTACTCGTAATTATAAAAATACGACTATTATCAATTTGAAAATAAGCATATCTGCCCTACATTTTGGGTAATGTTTAATTTAAATTCACTAGTTATGAAGAAAAAAAGAAGCCTAAAAAAGTTGGCACTGAATAAAAAAGCGATTTCTATGTTACAGTCCAATCACATAATTTATGGAGGAGATGCAACAGAGGCAATATCATGGTTGTTTTGGGGATGTGATACACATCCTAGAATTTGTTCAGGTGAACTAACACTAGGAGATGCTTGTCTCAATTTAACAGAAAGACCTGTTTGCGATGGAGATACAGGATTGGCAACGCCGTGTCAAGAAACTGTGGCTGGATGTGCTTAATACAATTTAGACATATTAGCATTTTATTCAAAATGAATTAGAAATTGCTGCTTAATATAAAAACTTCACATATTCGTGGAGTTTTTTTGTTTGTAATTTTCAAAATGCGTTCCCTAAGCCAAACCATCACTTTACTCAATTCCAGTTTTTTAACATACTGTTGATACTTAGTTTCGTGAAGAACTTTTAAAACAATATGTGATGAAAAAACTCTTAACACTATGTATATTCTTGATGGTAAGTCAAGTTTGGGCACAAAAAATAGAAGTCAGTGGAATCGTAACAGATGAATCAGGGTTACCATTACCTGGCGCTTCTGTACAAGTAAAAAATACCAAGAAATGTGTGACTACCGATTTTGATGGAAAGTATAAACTACAAACCAATGTAGGCGTAATTTTGGTGTTTTCTTATGTTGGATATGCCACGCAAGAAGTAGTGGTGAGCCAAAAAACGATGAATATTCAGATGAAGCAAGATGGTACACTAGATGAGGTTGTAGTTACTGCATATGGAGGGAAAACAAATTCTGCCAAAGTAGCATCGGCAGTTTCAACTGTAAGGGTTGAAGAAGCACTTCGTGGTAGTGCAGCTGGAGTTCGTGTTAATACTGGTAGTGGACAACCAAATCTAAGTAACAGAATAATTATAAGAGGACAGTCGTCCATACAAGGTGTTACCAATATGGGATATCATAATCCTCAATACCAAACTTCTAACGAATCGTATAAAGAAATCAATGAAAATACCTTTAAAAGAGCTACGCTAACACCATTATCAACCTTTTCCATTGATGTGGATAAAGCCGCATATAGCAATATAAGACGTATGATTAATATTGGCGCAACAATTCCTGCAGACGCTGTGAAAATTGAAGAAATGATCAATTATTTTGAATATGATTATAAACAACCAAAAGGGAGACATCCATTAGCTATTCATACAGAAGTTGGCACAACACCTTGGAATAAAGATACAAAGTTGTTAAAAGTTGCTTTGAAAGGAAAAGAAATTCCATTACATAAAATTCCACCATCAAATTTTACATTTTTGATAGACGTTTCAGGATCTATGTCGTCACAAAATAAATTACCATTATTAAAATCAGCTTTCAAATTAATGGTTGATAAAATGAGAAAAGAAGATAAAGTTGCTATTGTAGTTTATGCAGGAGCTGCTGGAATGGTATTAGAACCAACTTCAGGAGATAATAAAGAGAAAATTATTGCAGCTTTGGATAAATTAAATGCTGGCGGATCAACCGCTGGCGGTGCTGGAATTGAATTGGCGTACAAAATTGCAGCAGAAAACTTTATAAAAAAAGGAAACAATCGTGTGATTTTAGCAACCGATGGAGACTTTAATGTAGGACAAACGAGTAGAGATTCCATGAAGAAATTGATTGAAGCAAAACGTGAAACGGGTGTGTATTTATCAGTCTTAGGTTTTGGAATGGGAAATTACAAAGACGATCTTTTGGAGTTGTTGGCAGATAAAGGAAACGGAAATCACGCGTATATTGATACGATGCAAGAAGCACATAAAATCTTCGGAAAAGAATTTGGTGGAACTTTATATACCATTGCCAAGGATGTAAAATTGCAATTAGAGTTCAATCCGAATACGGTGCAAGCGTATCGCTTAATTGGCTATGAAAATAGATTGTTGAATGATGAAGATTTTAAAGATGATACAAAAGATGCTGGTGAACTAGGCGCGGGACATACCGTAACGGCTTTATATGAAATTATTCCTGTTGGTGTAAAAACAGAATATTTGAAAGATGTTGACGATTTAAAGTACACAAGCCAAGATATAGCGAAAAAATCATATTCAAGTGAATTGCTAACTGTAAAAATTCGCTACAAAAAGCCCAACAAAAAAAGAAGCATTCAGTTAAAAACAGTTGTTAAAAATAAAGTAGCTAAAAGAGCTTCAGATGATTTTAATTTTACGGCAGCAGTTGCGCTATTTGGAATGCAATTGAGAGATTCTGAATATCATAACAATTCAAAAGTAGAAGATGTAGTAGCTTTAGCAGAATTAGGTAGAGGAGAAGATAAAAACGGATACAGAGCAGAATTTATCCGATTGGTTAAATCAACTCCAATGCCAACTAAGTAAATGCATGACTTTACTCATCAATATAGTATGTTTGCTCAATATAGCTTTAAAAATCAAAAGTACCGTAGTACTTTTAATATAGAATAAACGAAAGGTTGGTTGTTTAGTTGTTTTTGAAAAACCTAATACATATAATTTCATGGAAATCTTTGAAGTATATATCAAGAATTCACTAAAAAAATATCAGGGCAAAACTCAGATATTATAAATCTCAATTATTGAGTAAAATTCTGATTTATTAGGTTTTTCTTTTTTGTTAAATTATTCATAAAAATTATGTAGAATGGCATAGAATTTGTGAATTTTATAAAAGCAAATCTTTGCTTTCAAACGAAATAAAGATAAGGTTATTTTAGGTTTTTTAGGGGGAAAAGGTCTGGTAATTAAGTTACTAGGCCTTTTTTTATTATTGTTGTTTTCTAAAGAACTTTTTTACAATCATGGAAGGTTTTTCATAAAAATCTGTGTTTTTTTCTAAATTTTAAGAAAAATAAAAATAAAATTTTCCAATTTAGAAGCACAAAAGTAAGATCTGAGGCGCTTAAAGACCAATTTAAAATAAAGCAATTAAAGGTCAATTACACACCACAAAAAGTGTGATATCAAATAACAACTCCCAATACCAAGATATCTAGAGCAATAACGATCTAAAAGTCTAACGACCTAAAAGGAGGAGTGGTATCTATACCTGAATCACTCCCAAATTAAAAGGCTTTTCAATAGGCGCTTGATTCGCTGCTTCAATTCCCATAGATATCCAAGTACGTGTATCTAGCGGATTAATGATAGCATCGGTCCATAAACGAGCCGCAGCATAATATGGAGAAATCTGCTTGTCGTAACGCGACTTAATCTTATTGAATAATTCCGCTTCTTTCTCTTTAGTGATTTCTTCTCCTTGCTTCTTCAACGATGCCGTTTCAATCTGTAATAAAACCTTAGCGGCAGAATTTCCACTCATCACAGCCAATTCAGCACTTGGCCAGGCAGCAATTAATCGTGGATCATATGCTTTTCCACACATGGCATAATTTCCAGCTCCATACGAGTTTCCAATAACAATTGTAAACTTAGGAACCACACTATTACTCACAGCATTTACCATTTTAGCACCATCTTTAATAATACCACCATGTTCTGATTTACTTCCTACCATAAATCCAGTCACATCTTGTAAAAATACCAACGGAATTTTCTTTTGATTACAATTTGCAATAAATCGTGTGGCTTTATCAGCAGAATCAGAATAAATAACACCACCAAACTGCATTTCTCCTTTCTTATTCTTTACCAATTTACGTTGATTGGCTACAATTCCAACTGCCCAACCATCAATACGAGCGTATGCAGTAATAATACTTTTTCCGTAGCCTTCCTTATATTCATCAAACTCAGAATTATCTACCAAACGCTTTATGATTTCTTTCATATCATACTGTTCATGGCGTGCTTTTGGAAGAATTCCGAAAATATCATCTGGATTCTCTTTAGGTTTTGCAGCTTTCGCACGATTGTAACCTGTTGGCGTATAATCACCAATCTTGCTTACAATATTTTGAATAGTAGTGAGCGCATCTTTATCATCTTTCGACTTATAATCTGTTACACCCGAAATTTCGCAATGCGTAGTAGCGCCTCCCAAAGTCTCATTGTCAATACTTTCGCCAATTGCTGCTTTAACCAAATAACTTCCTGCCAAGAAAATACTTCCTGTTTTATCTACAATAAGTGCTTCATCACTCATAATAGGTAAATACGCGCCACCAGCTACACAACTTCCCATCACAGCAGCAATTTGGGTAATTCCCATACTACTCATCACAGCATTATTTCTAAAAATACGTCCAAAATGTTCTTTATCTGGGAAAATTTCATCTTGCATTGGTAAATACACACCAGCGCTATCAACCAAATAAATAATTGGCAATCTATTTTCTATAGAAATTTCTTGTGCGCGTAAATTCTTCTTCGCGGTAATAGGAAACCAAGCACCAGCTTTTACAGTGGCATCATTAGCAACAACAATACATTGTTTTCCTTTCACGTATCCTATCTTAACGACAACGCCTCCAGAAGGGCAACCTCCATGTTCTTCATACATTTCATCTCCAACAAAAGCACCAATCTCAATAGAAGGTTTTTTATCATCTAACAGAAAATCAATACGTTCACGAGCAGTCATTTTTCCTTTGCTGTGAAGTTTATCAATACGTTTCTGTCCGCCTCCTAAAGCTACTTTGGCTAATCGTTGACGTAATTCTGATGCTAAAAGTCTGTTGTGATCTTCGTTCTTGTTGAAGTTAATGTCCATGGTTGTATAATTTTCGTCCGTAAAAATACGAAACAATTATCGCTATTGAAAATGACAAGGTTTGAAAATTTTCTTAAAAACCTTTAAATATTTTACAAGGAAATAGTTTCCTTGGAAAATAAAATTATTTTATGTAGATTTGTAAAGAATTTAAAGACTAACAAACATGAAAACTCATAAAATAATTTATTTTGTTGCAACAGGATTATTTACTGCATTAATGTTATTTTCGGTAGGAATGTATTTTTTTAAAAATGCAGATATTGTATTAGGATTTAAAAGTTTTGGATATCCAACATATTTGATTTATCCATTAGCCATTGCTAAACTTTTAGGATTGATTACAATTTGGCAAACAAAATACAAAACCATTAAGGAATGGGCATATGCAGGTTTCTTCTTTAATGTAGTCCTAGCATTTTTTGCACACATTATGATTAATGATGGGGAACAAATGGGCGCAATCATAGGTTTAGTCCTTTTGCCATTATCTTATTCTTTTGGAAAGAAAATTAGGCGTATTTAATTAAATTAACACAATAAAAAATAAAACATGGAAAAAATAGTAGCATTTGCAGGAAGCGACAGTAAAACATCGATTAATAAACAATTAGCAGCGTATGCAGCAAGTTTAGTTACAAATGCAGAAGTAAACGTATTAGACTTAAACGATTATGAATTGCCATTATATGGAATTGATAAAGAAATGGAAATTGGAATTCCAGAAAATGCACAAGCATTCTTAAAGGAGATTCAAGCTGCCGACGGAATTATTTTATCCTTAGCAGAGCACAATGGAGCGTATGCAACGGTGTTTAAAAACATATTTGATTGGATGTCGCGCATTGATGGAAAATTATGGGGGAATGTTCCAATGTTATTAATGGCAACGTCTCCAGGCGGAAGAGGCGGACAAACCGTATTAGAGATAGCCAAAGGACGATTCCCGTATATGGGAGGAAATATTGTAGCTGATTTTTCATTGCCTTACTTCAATGATAACTTTAAAGATGGAGCCATAGTGAATGAGGAATTGCTTGGAAACCTACAAATAGAAGTAGCGAAACTCAAAATGTCACTGAATGACGCTTAGATTTTCGTATCTTTAAAAGACATTTAAAAAATTAAAAAAACTAGCAATCATGGCAGAAAAAGAAACCATCAAAGAATACAGTAATGAAGATATTACGGTGGTTTGGAAACCTAAAACATGTACACATTCCAAAAATTGTTGGAAAGGATTATTGCAGGTCTTTAATCCGCAAAACAGACCTTGGGTGAACATGGATGGCGCTAGTACAAACCGTATCAAAAAACAAATAGCAGCATGTCCTTCAGGTGCATTGTCGTATAGAAGTAACAAAGAAGATGATCAGGAAGAAGTGTATATGGAAACAAAAGTGGAAGCCATGGAAAATGGACCGCTAATTGTATACGGAACGTTAAACATTACAAATTCTGACGGAACCAAAGAAAAGCGAAATAAAACAACCGCTTTTTGCAGATGTGGTGCTTCCAACAATAAACCGTATTGTGATGGGGCGCATATTGAAGCAGGTTTTAAAGGATAATTTTAAAAAAGAAAATCACGCATGGGAGACATTGCAAAAGACATACAATCAACATTTCCATCTGAAAGAGTGAAAGCGTTCATCAATATAAAGTATACCGCAAATTGGATTACAAGTTTAGAAAATGAATTTTTTAAACCTTTTGGAATCTCTCCACAACAATTCAATATATTACGGATATTAAGAGGAGCTGGAAAAGCAATTAAAGTGCAAGAAATAAAAGATAGAATGATAGAAAGAGCACCTAATGCCACAAGATTGATGGATAAATTATGCAGCAAAAACCTCATAGAACGTATTCGCTGTCCCAAAGATAGGAGAGTAGTACATATTGCCATCACCGATGCCGGATTAAACTTATTGACAGAAATTGACAAAATAGGAGAAAAAAGAAGTATTCTCGACAAACTAACGGAAGGAGAAGCCAAACAATTGAGTGATCTTTTGGATAAAGTTCGTTAGTAAATACCATAAAACAGGCTATAAAATGATAGCCTGTTTTTTAAATCAAATATTTTCCATGGAAAATATTGCAAACACAATTAAAAAAGAAAGAGTAGAAATCATGAAAACACTACGAAGCATAGCATACAAAGGAAAAAGTGACTATGTAAATATGGGCGGAAACTTAATTCGCCAACCATTACCAACCCAAGAACTCGATCAAGTAGATCCGTTCTTACTGTTGCATCATTACAAATATGATGTCGGACCATATAGTCCAGGCTTATCATTATCACCGCATCCACATCGCGGATTTGAACCAGTAACGTTTATCTTTCAAGGCGAGCAATTGCACCGCGATTCACTCGGAAACGAAGGTGTCTTAAAAGCTGGCGATGTACAATGGATGACTGCTGGAAGTGGCGTTATTCACGATGAAGGACCAAGTAAAGACTTTGTAGGTACGATGGAAGGAATTCAACTTTGGGTAAATCTTCCAAGTAAGTACAAAATGACAACTCCAAAATACCAAGATGTCAAATCAGAAAGTATGCCAGTTGTTCCTCTAACTAATGGAAATGGAGGCATCAAAATAGTCGCAGGAGAACTTCATGGGCAAAAAGGAGCGACAAGTACGTTTACGGAAATTAATGCGTTTATTGTCAACTTGGAAGCAAATGACAAAACTACAATTTCGTTGCCAACACATCACGATGCGTTAGTATACTTAATAAAAGGAGAAACGCGTATAAACGATGATCAAACTTTAAAGTTAAATCAATTACAAATGCTTACGTTCCATAAAGATGGAGAAGCTATTGAACTAGAAGCAAATCAAAACAGTACTTTGTTGATCCTTTCGGGAGAACCAATTGAAGAAAAAGTAGCTTCTTGGGGACCGTATGTAATGAACACACAAACGGAAATCATGGAAGCCTTGCGTGACTATCAACAAGGAAAAATGGGACATCTTTATTAGGAACTAGGTTTTTGGGTATTAGGTATTAGTATTTTTATTAAAAAGTAAATTCTAAAGTAAACTAATTGAAGAATAATCAATTTAGCAAAATTATTTGGGCGTAACTCCCGAAAAATCGCGAGTCGCGCTTTCGAGAGTCGCTCTCTGCGAGGAGCTCCAACAAATCTCTCTATCGCTTACGCCAGTTCAAAGAAATGAGATGCTAGTATGGAGTATGGAGAAGTTTCAAAGTACAATCTGAGGCATTCGAGAAAACAAACAAATCGATAAAAAAGCAAATCGACAAATAAACAGAAAAAATAATGAAAACAATATATCACAAAGGAAACACAAGAGGAAAAGCAGATCATGGATGGCTGAAAAGTTATCACAGTTTCAGTTTTGCAAACTATTACGATCCTGAACGTATGGGATTCGGACAATTACGTGTCTTAAATGACGATATTGTAAAACCAAAAATGGGCTTCGGAACACATCCGCATCAAAATATGGAAATCATTTCTATTCCATTAAGTGGCGCATTGACTCATAAAGATAGTATGGACAACAAAAGAGCAATTACGGTTGGCGAAGTACAAGTCATGTCAGCAGGAACTGGATTGCAACATTCAGAATTCAATGATAGTAAAACGGATGAGGTGAACTTCTTACAACTATGGATTCAACCAGAAGAAATTGGAGTAACACCGCGTTATGAACAAAAACATTTTGATCTAGAAAAACGCGAAAATCAATTCCAAACAGTCGTAGCACCAAAAGACAAAATAGTCGATGAAGCACTTTGGATTCATCAACAAGCATACATTTCCATAGGAAACTTTGATCCATCTCAAACAATTGACTTTAAACTAAATGATCATACACACGGAGTCTATGTATTCGTATTAGAAGGAACAATCACTATTGGAGGAGAAACACTAACAACAAAAGATGCTTTAGGTATTTGGGACACAGAAAGTGTAGAAATAGAAGTGAAAGAAACTTCAAAAATTCTAGTGATAGAAGTCCCAATGAAGTAAAAAATCACATAAAAGTTATAGTAAAAAAGACGATCTGTAAATAAAACTACAGATCGTCTTTTTTTTCCCAAAGGTGTTAAAACACACATAACAGCTGGAGATTGCATTTTTATGCGTACCTTTTTACAAAACAACCACCATGAGTAACACAAATTCATTATTTGGCGGAAGCGATATGATGGGCGTATGTTATGCTCCCTACCACCAAGTCGTTTCTGTACCAAAATCATCTTACACCAAAGCAAATGTAGATGCCGATTTAAAAATTATCAGTGATTTCAGTATGACATTTATTCGTACCTACACCGTATAAGGATGTCAACAACACCTACCAGAACTTTGTAAAAAGCACAATATAGGCATTGCTTTAGGAGCATGGATTTTTCAAGGCGATAGTGCAAGCACACATGCAGAAATAGATACAGCACTTACCAAAGCAAATGCATATCCAGATATGGTAAAAGTCATTGTCATTGGTAATGAAGTAGATCTGGCTTCAAATAACTATACGCTTGCAGAAGTGGAGTCAGCTTTTAATTACGCAAAAACACAATTAGCCAGCTACCCAAAAATCAGTAATGTTCCTTTAACTATTTGTATGACAGGTGCTGGTCCAATGAGTCCTACTTGGTCAACATTACTGAGTATTATGCAAGACTATGCGTTTCTTACCATTTATCCTTGGTATGGACAAAAAGGGAATCACGAAAAAAATCCTAGTCAATTTCCAATGACTCCAGGTAATATTACAGGAAACATGCAGTATTCTTATGATAACGGTATGGTACAAGCCATAAATGCTGGATTGGAAGTCGTCATAGCAGAAATTGGTTGGCCTAGCGCTGGTGATGATAATGCAGACACAAATTGGAAAGCTGAAGTCACCAATTTTAATGCTACCTGTAAATGGATAAACGGTTCAAATATATATAACAAATCTTTCATTACCATGTGGTTTGAAATGTTTGACGAACCATGGAAAACAATAGAAGGCGCTTGGGGACCATATTGGGGAATATATGGTTCAGGTACTACTCCTAAAATAAAAACCGATAGTTCCAAAACAAAATTTACGAAGTGTAGTTGATTCAATAATTACTACGTAAACTTACAATTAATAAAGCCTGAGTAAAAACTTAGGCTTTTTCTTTTCAAACAACTGCAATTCCCGAGCAATCACCGAAAAATATTCGCCACTTGTCAAAAAATAGCTATATTGCATGATATTATGCGTGCATAATAAAAAGAATAATTCATTTTAATAGAATTGTTTTATCTTTAATAGTACCAATAAACCATCAGCATACATGAAGTATAAACATATATTTGAGCCGTTAGATTTAGGATTTACAACACTTAAAAACAGAGTGTTAATGGGATCTATGCATACAGGATTAGAAGAAGCAAAAAACGGATTTGAACGATTGGCTGCATTTTATGGTGAACGCGCAAAAGGAGGTGTAGGATTAATTGTTACTGGTGGAATGGCACCAAGTGTACGAGGTTGGTTATCGCCTTTTGGATCGCGAATGAGTACAAAAAAACATGCTAAAAAGCATAAAGTAATTACAGAAGCAGTTCATAAAAATGGTGGAAAAATATGCATGCAAATTCTACACGCAGGCCGTTATGGATACCATCCATTAAATGTAGCGCCTTCAGCTATTCAATCACCAATTACACCTTTTAAGCCTAAAAAGCTAAGTGTTAATGGAGTAAAGAGAACGATTAAGAGCTTTGCTAAGTCAGCCGAATTGGCAAAATTAGCAGGTTATGATGGTGTGGAAATTATGGGCTCTGAAGGATATCTAATCAATCAATTTATTGTTGAACATACAAACAAACGCTCTGATGAATGGGGAGGAAGTTATGCCAAACGAATGAAATTTGCTGTAGAAATAGTAAAAGCTGCTCGTGAAGCTGTTGGAAAAGAATTCATCATTATTTATCGTTTGTCCATGCTTGATTTGGTAGATAAAGGAAGCAGTTGGGAAGAAGTAGTACAATTGGCAAAAGCGATTGAAAAAGCTGGTGCAACAATCATCAATACAGGAATTGGTTGGCATGAAGCTAGAATTCCAACGATTGCCACATCTGTTCCTAGAGCTGCTTTTACATGGATTACTGAACGTATGAAGAAAGAAGTAGGCATTCCTTTAATAACTTCAAACAGAATCAACATGCCAAGTGTTGCTGAAAAAGTACTGGCAGATGGACATGCAGACATGATTTCAATGGCACGACCATTTTTAGCAGATGCTGATTGGGTAAACAAAGCTGCAGAAGAAAAAGACCAAGAAATAAACACCTGCATTGCTTGCAATCAAGCATGTTTGGATCATATATTCAGTAAAAAAATAGCAAGTTGTTTGGTAAATCCTAGAGCTTGTCATGAAACGGAATTCGATTATAAACCTGCAAGTATTAAAAAGAAATTAGCCGTTATTGGAGCTGGTCCAGCAGGGCTGGCGGCTGCGACTATTGCAGCACAACGTGGACATGAAGTTACACTATTTGATGATAATGCTGAGGTTGGTGGACAATTTAATATTGCAAAGCAAATTCCAGGAAAAGAAGAGTTTTACGAAACCATCCGTTATTTCAACAAGCAAATTGATTTGCACAATGTAGAACTGCAGTTAAACAAACGTGTTACTGCTGAAGAACTATCAAAAGGAAATTTTGAAGAAATTATTCTAGCAACGGGAATTAAACCAAGAACTCCAAAAATAGAAGGTATTGAGCACAAAAAAGTACTAAATTATTTAGATGTATTAAAACATAAAAAGCCTGTTGGAAAACGTGTCGCAGTGATTGGAGCAGGAGGAATAGGTTTTGATGTTTCTGAATATTTATCGCATGAAGGAGAAGCAACTTCGCAAAACATTGATGCGTGGTTGAAAGAATGGGGAATTGATCAAACTTTAGAAGCACGAGGTGGAATTGAAAATATGAAACCTGACTTTCATGGCTCGCCAAGAGAAATTTTTATGTTGAAACGAAGCAAAGGAAAATTCGGCGGAAACTTAGGAAAAACGACAGGTTGGATTCACAGAACGAATCTAAAAAAGAAGAAAGTCAACTTTATAGGAGAAGTTCAGTATACCAAAATTGACGATCAAGGATTGCACTACACACAAAATGAAGAAGCTAAAGTATTAGAAGTGGATAATATAGTGATCTGTGCAGGACAAACACCTTTAAAAGAATTATTAGAGCCGCTTGAAGCCAAAGGAATGAAAGTACATGTCATTGGTGGGGCAGACATTGCAGCTGAATTAGACGCTAAGCGCGCAATTGATCAAGGAAGTCGATTGGCCGCGAAGTTGTAGATAATGGATTTCGATTTCAATTTTGGATCTAGAGAACATCACGCAAAAAATGCGCTATGGTATGGAATTGGTTGTATCTTTTCTGCATTCTACTTTTTTGCTCCTACATTATTAACTTCCGAAACATCCTTGGTTGAACAAAAAGGAGAAGTCATTTATGTAAAAACTAGATATATTCCTGTTGAATCCAGAGGCGCAAAAAGTACCAAAGCTCGATTAGCAATTCGACTAGAAAATGATCCGAAATTTTATAGAATTCATAAAAATATAGGAAGTGATCGTTCTTATAAACTTTATGAGGATATTGAAAGAAGGCTTAAAAAATCAGGAAAAGCAAGTATTTGGATTCGAAAAAGTGAATTGAATGAAACAACACCTAAAGTATTTCAAATTGCCACAGGAATTGGAAATATTGTGTATGATATGGATGATGTAAAGTTTGAACTGCGATTGCTGTTTCCACTTTCATTGTTGTGTGGACTTGTCTGCATAGGAGTGTATTTAAACTACAAGCGCCCTGAATTATTCCGTAAACTGAAAGAAATATGGAACGAATAAATTAGAAGAATAAAAATCCGCAACGTTCAAAAAAGCATTGCGGATTTTTTTTATGATTTCGTTCTCAATTGCGAAGCAAAAAATCTAATATCTAAATTAATAAACTGGCTCCACTGTATATCCTTGTTTTCTCAACAAATTAATCACACCTTGTTCACCAGGTAAATGTAAGGCTCCAACACCAATAAATGCAGGTGCTTCTTTCGTAATATTTTCAATCAATGGAATCCAATTACGATTGCGTTGATCTACTAAACTTTCTTGAAAATCAGCTTCCAAACCTTGTTCTGTCATCACAGATAACAAACCTTCTAGGTCTTCGGCATTATAATATTTTGTCATTTCCTCAAAGCTTTTTTTACTTTCTTCCATTCCAGTTGTTGCCATTTCTACTAATCATTTTAACTGTTCTTCATACGGAATTTTATCAAACACATTCATTTGATCTTCAATTGTTTCCAAGCCAATCACATCTTCTTCTTGTTCCTTGGCAATTTTCATAAACTCAGTCTCGTATGCAGTTCCATTATCACAAACAGCCATTTTTGAAGTCAAAGTTGCTGTAATTGCAAATGGTTTCATTGTGTTGAACATTTTTAAATTGATTCCAACTTGTTCTTTAAAAAAGTCAGAAAGTGTTTGGTAATCTTCTTCATTCATTAAACCTTGAATGGTTTTGCCTTCTTTCATAAAGATAAGCTTCATCATATTGGCTTGTAGTTTTGGGTCAGTCATATCAATTTCTAACACCAAACGATCGGTTTCATCAAATGCTTTTTTGAGTTTGTCAGTGTATTTATAATCACAGGTTAAGTGAATGGTTCCGTATAAATACGACGGTTTTTCAATACCATTTCCAGAAATTTTCCAGAGTAGTGAGTTTTCTAATTTTGGTGCTGCAGTACTCTTGCTTGCAGATTTGCTAGAATTACAACTACTGACAAATAATACTAGTACAGAAAGTACTAAAAGGGAAAGTTTTTTATTCATAAATTAAGTTTAATGCGTACAAGAACGCTCTTTTTTTGTAAAGATACTAAAAATATATGCGTAGGGTTTGAGACAACACAGGAAG
Source organism: Kordia sp. (assembly GCF_022447245.1). Lineage (GTDB taxonomy): Bacteria > Bacteroidota > Bacteroidia > Flavobacteriales > Flavobacteriaceae > Kordia. The sequence continues at coordinate 155,210 of NZ_JAKVBC010000008.1, forward strand.
TCAATTAGAAATGCTTGTATTAATTTTTTTTAGTATTTTAGATTAAAAATTCGATATTTGTAACTCACAAAAGCACAAAGCATAGAGGCATTGTTGAAGCTCTTCTTACAGAGCGACTGCCGAAAGCTTTACCTTTCACTTTTTTAAAAACAAATATAAAAAATAGCTGCAACGTCAGTATTTGTAAGTGTTTTTCTTATTTTGAAAACACAAATAGAATAATAGTAATTTTAAGACAGTTTGACTTTATCACAAAATTAGAAATGACATTAGTAGTAGGAAGAATTACACAAAGGGAAATTAGAGTAGATAGTGATTCTAAGATAACCACCCCAAATATTACTTCCTATCGGATTAGTATTTTTTTCTGGATTACTTAAAATGAAATTGCTACATTTGATTGGACATACTACATGAGTTTATTTCATAACAGTGATTTGTTTGGCTCGCATAATATAATATACTCACAAAATAAGTTTGCAATAGTTTTATATAGAAACGATTACAAAAAAAATAGCATGGATTTACCCATGCTATTTTTTATATCCGTTAGTATTATGTAACGAAAGCTAGTATTTGATAAATTTAAAATTCTTAATTCCTGTATCGGTATTAATTTTTAAAATATAAGTTCCTTGTTGAAGTTGACTATATTGATATTTAAAGAAATTGTGTCATCATTTTTTGTCAAAATTTGTTGTCCAACAATACTGTATATTGAAAGTTGTTTGATTTCTCTTTGTTCAATATTCTTTAGTAGTATACGCTCAGAATCATCGTCATATACCAATAGTATATCATTTAATGATTCTTCTGCGACACTCAGTGTTCCAGATTCTTGAAATACAATACTAAATCTTGTATCATCTACTGCTGCATCAAGCCAAATAGAAGCTTCTGAATTTGATAAATTATAATACGTGTCATTATGAATATCTTTCAAGTATACAGTGACATCACTTGGGACATTCTCCATGTCATCAATACTAAATTCATACATTCCAGTATCCGTCACTTTGACTCCTAATGGAAGCTCTTGTGTATTATCAAATTGTGGAAGTGCTTGTATACTTAATTTGTCATTATTTAGTATCCAATATAACTCGTTTCTTTGATCTTCATAGGCTTTTGCATCATAACCTTTGTCGTAGGCTGTTGTTGTATTAGGATCATATCCCAAACCAATAATTCGCGTATGTTCTGCTGGTTCTTTAAAAGACAACCAAATCTTCATTCGATCATCTTCTGTTTCAGTAGTTGTTATATTTTTGGCAGCATTGCTTCTATAGAAAATAGTTGTACTATCAGATTCCTTAGAAAAAATTCTTTGTGCATTATTAAATACCAATGAACCACCATTATCAATAGTCACAAAGAATCCTTGACCAATGGTTATGTTTTTTGTAGGTCTGTCTTTACTCGCTACTCCATTTCCACTCGTGAGCCCTGAATTATCTGCAATGGCAGGAAGTGACATCATTAAATTATAAGTTGCATAACCGCCTTCATAATCAACTAAATTATGACTACTGTTAGAAGTAAAATGTTCCCAAAAATATAATGTTCCATCTATCACAGATAAATTATCATTAATAAATTCGTCAGCATCTATTGCTGACGGATATGGATTTCCTACTAAGAAATCATTATTAGCTGTTACGGTGTATGTGTAATTCCCATCATTTGGAATCCCTTTAAAAATGTATTCTTGCTCAGCACTTGCAATTCCAGACCCTTTCATAGTATATCCTCTACCTGGGCTTAAATTATCTGTTGGAGATAAAAAGTTCCATCCAGAATACTCTCCAGAAACAGAATTAAAATCGTACAACCATCGATTACTTAATGTAATTGGCGTAGTAGATGGATTTGCATCTAAAGAAGTCGTGAAATTCACAACGCCGTTTGGCTCTTCCAAATAGCCTATTTGCCAATTTCCACCTCTGTTTACAGGTGAACTCCAATAGTTGTAATTATATAAATTTACAGTTCCTTGTTGTCTTACTCGCAATTCGCCAATACCAGCATTGGAAGTTGTATTTGAATGATTTTGGATTAATTGTGCTTCTCCAAACAAATCAATAACTCCATCGACTACTACTTGGTCTTCTATCTCTAGTAAAATGCCATCAGAAACAATAACAGTTCCACCATTTTCAACTTCTATTTCTCGTACATGTGCGTCAAAAGTTAATACACTAATAGCACCTGGTTTTACTGTAAACTTTAGACATTCATTAGTATCGTTAGGAGCATTTGCAGCACCAGAACCATTAAAAAAGGAAGTACCGTCCCACACAATTTGATCCAAATAACGCAATGTAAAATAATCTCCATCTGTGAATGTTACACCTGTTATTGTAGCTGTATTGCCTACTAAAGTTGCATCGTAGGTCGTTGGAGAACTGAAATCACTATTATTATCCACGGCTAATTGTAAAGGTTGGCAACTTTGTTTTCCTGATAAATCAACTCCTGTAATATCAAAAGTAACAGTAACAGTTCCCAAATCATTAATTTTACTTACACGCCATTTTGAATTTAACTCTTCATAATAGCTTGTTGTATTTGTTGTAAAATCATACGTAGGATCTTTGGTTTCCTCTCCCCAAAATAAGAAGTCTCCACTAGAAAGAGTAGAAGGTGAGCTAATACGTACAATTCCTGTACCTCTAGAATCTGTATGATTTGTTCCGTCAGATGCTTGACCGATTCCAGCAACATCGTGATCAAAATTTCCGTTTCCAGAATTATCTTGTGTATAAAAATCGTTGTTTGTAAGTCCAACATTATACTTCGCAGATAAATAGTTTGAAACAATGATGTGTTGTGCAGTATTGATGGTTTCCCCAAAAACGATAAATTCTGTAATAGAACCATTCCAGAATTCATTATATGTTTTTCCAAAATCACGATCTGTAACATTTCCAATAGTTAAGAAGCTTTCTCCATTCCCATTCCCGTTTGCGGCATTATTAATGATTAAATTCCCATTAAACCAGCCTGAAAAAGAAGAATTGGTATATTGCGCATTTACAATAAAATCTGAATTCACGCTTGGACTTACAAAACAGTTAACACCACCTCCAAAATAGTGAAAGCTTGTAGCGCCGCATCTCGTATCAAAACCAATTGCTCTGTCATATCCAGAGTCATCATGCCCAAATAACTTTGAAAACGGACTGTTGGTCGCAGTATTGTGATCTGCAACAGCAATTACAGTAATGTTTGGATGAACATTTGGACTGATATCATAAGCAACACGTAATTCATCATCACCCGAAAACTCTAACGTAGGATAGCTGTTTTTCAGATTGGTATTGAATTGTGGCTTTCTGTTATTAACTATTTGTATTGCATGGTTGTTATTTCCAGAAGCATCATTCCATTGTTGCAACACACTTCCAGAAGTGGAAACAGTGCTTCCCGCATCAGAAAAGTGATTAATATCTCTTAACCAAATATCTAATGTTGAAGATCCATCATTTGTACCAACACCTCCAGGTCCAGTTTGAGCAAAACAATTGAAGCTCATAGTAAAAAATATAAAAAAAAGTATTGGTAATAGATTTTTCATTTCTATAGTTTTTACATATAAAATTAATAGAATAATATTTACTTTTTTTTATGAAGATTGATTTTCAATAAAAAATCGATAAAATACAATTTATTACCGATAAAATACTGTTCTAATCATTTATAATACAGAATAAACCTTCAGCTTTGCCAGGGTGTAAGCTTCCCCATTTTTCAGACAGTTTAAAAATCAACTATTTTTGAATTATAAAGAAAAGCAGATTTAGTGAAGCTC
>NZ_JAKVBC010000080.1 GCF_022447245.1 Kordia sp.
GATAAGACAGCTGTCTTATCTGTGTTTTAACTATTTTTAATCCTAATAAAACTGTAACGGTTTTTTAGGGCGTGTCAATTAGGGATTATTTTTAGACTTTTGTTTTAATACAAATTACTATATATGATTCGTGTCTATAAGTATTCAATCTTTTAGTTTGATCAAATCTTTTTAAGCAAAATGAGAGGATCCGATTTCAAAACATATAGTACAACTTTATCTCTCGAATAAATTTCAAAGAAACTTATCAATTTTCTATTGAGTTAAATTAATAACGTTAAAAATATTTTGTAACAAAATTTCTATTGTAACTACTAACAAATGTAAGGTTAAGCATACACCCTTGGAGCTTCAGGAATGTCAGGTATTGAATTTGTAACTTAAACGTATTGTACCATCTTACTTTAAGAATAATAAAACGTCCCCCAAAAGATTAAAACATTTTAGTCAATATATAGGATTCGGAGGAAATTCCATACGTATATTGTTGACAACAAATGAACAATAGCTTATTATTTTTGTAATAAGAAATACAATAAATAGCTTACATTGTCATGGTCAATATTGACTTTAAAAACAACATCAACTAGTATGAATCAAATTATCGACATAGCGTTTTCTCAGGTGAATATCTTCTTAACAGTAACAATGCTGATACTGATTGCGTATTGGCTATTTACAATGTTGTCTGGACTAGATTTTGACCTAGATATAGACGTAGATGTCGATGTTGATGCAGATTTGCAAACGGGTACTTTTACGGAAGCTGTAAATACAGAAATACATGATAATTTATTGCAATCAGCAGACGGAACAAGACGTGAGTGGTGGCAATCCGCATTAATCTATTTCAACTTTGTTGGCTTACCTTTTATGTTTACACTTACCTGTTGGATTTTTAGTTGGTGGGTATTATCAAACATAGCAACGATCTATACAGATAGTTATCATACTACTTTTGGTTATGTAATGGTCTTAGTGACCTTAATACCAGCACTACTACTTACCAAAATAATTACCTCTCCTTTCAAAGATTTCTTTGAGGGATTAAATCCTGATGGTACAGAACCCATCTATTTTATTGGTATGAAAGCTACAACAAAGTCTCAAATAGAAAGTGACAAAATAGGAAGTATTGAAGTAACGGTAAATGCAAAATCCATTATTCTATATGCTAAAACAAAAAACAATGAACATATTCCCTTCAATCATGAAGTATTAATAACCAAACACTCAGAAGATAAAAAATTTTATTACGTAGAATCATTAAATAAATTATTAGAATAAACTATGGAAAACATCAGCACTTTTATTGGAATAGGATTAGGACTCTTACTGTTTCTAGTCATTATTTACATTGCAATTGTTGCATTATTTTACAAAAAAGTCCCACAAGGAAAAGCACTAGTACGTACGGGTAGAGGCGGAACCAAAGTCGCTACAGATAAAGGACTCTACGTGATTCCATTATTTCACAGAGTTGAAATCATGGACATCTCTGTAAAAAAATTGCAAATTGAACGAATGGGAATAGATGGCTTAATCTGTAAAGATAATATGCGAGCAGATATCAAAGTAGCTTTCTTTATTCGTGTAAATGATGAAGTAAGCTTTATAGAGAAAGTAGCGCAAACAATTGGTTGTGAACGTGCTTCGGATATTTCTACACTAAAAGATCTTTTTGAAGCTAAATTTTCGGAAGCGTTAAAAACCGTAGGTAAAAAATTCGATTTTACTGAACTGTACGAAGCACGTATGGAATTTAGACAAGAAATAGTGGGAATTATTGGAACCGACTTAAATGGTTACGTTTTAGATGATTGTGCTATTGACCACTTAGAACAAACCGCCGTACAACATTTGAAGCCAGATAATATTTTAGATGCGCAAGGAATTAAGAAGATTACCGAGCTTACTGCTATTCAAAACATAAAAGCGAATCAGATTAAGCGTGATGAAGAAAAAACGATTCGTAAGCAAGATGTAGAAGCACAAGAAGCAATTCTCGCATTAGATAAACAATTGGCTGAAAAAGAAGAACAACAAAAACGAGAAATTGCAAACATAAAAGCGAGAGAAGAAGCGGAAACCTTAAAAGTAGCTGAAGAAGAACGTTTAAAGTCTGAATCAGCACGAATTGCCACTGAAGAAAAAGTACAAGTAGCAGAAGAAAACAAACAACGTCAAGTGATTGTGGCAGCTAAAAACAAGCAAAGAACTGAAGCTGTAGAAACCGAAAGAGTAGAAAAAGACAGAATGTTAGAAGCTACAGAACGTGAGCGTATTGTAACCTTGGCTCAAATTGAAAAAGAAAAAGTGGTAGAGATAGAAAAGAAAAATATTCAAGATGTAATTCGTGACAGAGTAATGTTAGAAAAAGGTGTTGTAGAAGAGCAAGAAAACATGAAAGACATTGAAGCATTCAAAACTGCTGATCGTGAAAAGCAAGTGAAGATAACGATAGCAGAGGCAAATGCACAGGAAGAATTAATCAAAACAATAAAAGCTGCTGAAGCACAAAAAGAAGCTGCAAAACAACAGGCAGAAGAAATTAATATAGAAGCTGAGGCGAAGAAACAAGCAAGCGCAAAAGAAGCTGAGGCTCGTAAAATATTAGCAGAAGCACAAGCTAAGGAAGAAGCTACTTTTGGATTGTCAGAAGCAGAAGTAATGCGAGCAAAAGCAGATGCAAATGAGCGTCAAGGATTGGTGGAAGCATTAATTATTGAAAAGAAAGCAAAAGCTGAGGCTGCTGGAATAGAAGCAAAAGCAGAAGCAATTAAGAAAGAAGGAATGGCTGAAGCAGAAGTTATCAAAGAAAAAGCGCTGGCAGATGCAGCTGGAATCGAAGAAAAAGCAGAAGCAATGAAGAAGTTAGATGGTGTTGGTAAAGAGCACGAAGAGTTCAAGTTGCGTTTAGAAAAAGAATTACAGGTTGATCTTGCTGAAATCAACATTCAAAAAGAAATTGCTGATGCACAGGCGAGTGTGATTGCCGAAGCGTTAAAAGCAGCGAATATTGATATTGTTGGAGGCGAAACCATGTTCTTTGAGCAAATTATAGGTCAAATCACAAAAGCAAAAGGATATGACAGATTGGTACAACACTCTGA
>NZ_JAKVBC010000081.1 GCF_022447245.1 Kordia sp.
CAAACATTTTGCAAAATATATTGTAAAATGTTTGTAAATATTTTTAACTAATTGATTTTGAATATTATATGTTAACAGTAACAATAAAACCTTTTAATGAGTTCACTATTGATGAATTGTATGACGTATTACAATTACGAAGTGAAGTTTTTGTGGTAGAACAAGATTGCATGTATCAAGATATTGATGGAAAAGATAGAAAAGCGCTTCACGTTATCGGTAAAAATGAACATGAAAAAGTTGTTGCCTATACACGACTTTTTAATGCTGGTGATTATTTTGAAAAAGCAAGTTTTGGTAGAGTAGTAGTCTCAGAAAGCGCACGTGCTTTTGGATATGGTCATACTATTATAAAAGCTTCCATTGCCGCAATTTCTAAACATTATCAAACAAAAGATATCAAAATCTCCGCACAAACGTACTTGCGAAAATTTTATAATTCTCATGGGTTTTCACAAATAGGAGAGGAGTATTTAGAAGATGGAATTCCTCACATTGCTATGGTACGATAAGCTTTTTTAATTTAAAATAGCGTCGTACTCACTTTTGTTTGCTAATACTTCCGTTGCTTTTTTTATAGCTTCATCATGTGTTAATTGATATTGATATAAACCTTCACGATAGAAATAACGCTTTAAAATTTCATTTTGAAGCTCTACTTCAATTTGTGATTTATATGTATCTAAAGCATCTAATTTGCTTTGTTCAATAGATGCTAACAACTCTTGATATTCTTTAGAAACTGCATTTCCAAAATCTGATGCTTCTTTGGTACTCATAATTTTTTTGAGTTCCTTTTCAGTATTAGTTTCATAATAATCCATTCCAGAAGCAGCTACACTTTGTTTGAACGCTTCGTAGTTTATATTTTCAGTTGAAAAATCGTTCATAGAAGCAAATGAGTTCTGATTGTAAAATGTGGTTGCATAATTGAAAATAGCTAAGTTTCCAATTAAAGATCGTGTAAAGTCACTTGTTTTTTGCGAAGAAATTTCAATATCAGGATTGATTCCACCACCATCATAAACCGTTCTTCCTTTTTTCGTTTTAAAAGCATTATAATCGCTTTCATTCGTTCTTACGGCATTTCCATTAGCATCTCTATTCCAGTAATCTAAGGCCTGAATACAGCGTCCAGAAGGCGTATAATATCTTGAAATGGTAACTTTTAACTGAGTTCCGTAGGTTAATTTTTTAGGTTGTTGAACCAACCCTTTTCCAAAACTACGCGCACCAATTACGACAGCTCTGTCTAAATCTTGTAATGCTCCAGAAACAATTTCACTAGCAGAAGCACTTTTTCCGTTTACTAAAACCACTAAAGGAATTTCAGTGTCAACAGGTTTCTTTCTCGTTTTATAGGTTCTGTTGTATTTTTTAACTTTCGATTTTGTGGTTACAATTACTTCGCCTTTAGGCACGAATAAATTCACAATAGCAATAGATTCTCTTAATAATCCTCCAGGATTTCCGCGTAAATCTAATATAATTCGTTCTGCACCATCTTCTTTTAATCTTTCTAATGCATCTTTTGTTTGTTCACTTGCTTTTTTATTGAATTTAGCTAAAACAATATATCCTGTTTTGTCATCAATCATTTTATAGAAAGGTACTGCATCTACTTCAATTTTGGTTCGCGTCAACACTGTTGTATATTCTTTTCCTTGACGTTTGTATACAATTTTTACTTTACTATCGGCTGCACCTTTTAACAATTCGCCAGTATCTTCTTTAAAATTCGCGATAACGATATCACCTATTTTTACAATTTCATCACCCGCTTTCAATCCAGCTTTGTCTGCAGGATAATCTTTGTAAGGTTCAATAATGGTAATTTTGTTTTTGTTTCTTCGAACAGAAGCACCAATTCCTGAATATTCGCCCGCATTTCTAATTTTTGCCGCTTCTACATCTTGCTCGTTATAGAATTTGGTATACGGATCTAAATCATTTAGCATTTCTTTGATGGCATCATCCATCAATTCAGCAGGATTAGTTTCATCTACATAATTCATATTTAATTGCTTAAACATGGTAGTGAATATTTCTATTTGCTTAGCAATTTCAAAGAAATCACTTTTAAAACCTACAGCACCAAATACAAATGTGATTGCCAATACAGGAATTATAATTCTTTTTTTGAATAATTTCTTCATTTTTTTACTTCATTAATAGCTAGAATATTAGCTTATGTATATCTAGTTTTCAAGTGTGTTTGTTGTATCAATTTTTTCCATAAATTTTTCCAACAAACGAACCATAGATTTTTCTATTTCTTCAAAAGTCGGTTCTTGTTTTCCAATATACAAAAACATAAAGGCATAGGATGTTGATATTGTGTTAAAAACGTCATTTTTATGCAAACGATAGGCTTCTCGCATCAATCTTTTGATACGATTGCGGGTTACAGCCTTTTTAAAACGTCTTTTAGTAACCGAAACACCTGCTTGAATTGGAACATCTTTTGGTAAATCGGTAGCTATATAAATAAGCTTCAATGGAAATTTAGATACGGCATTTCCTTCGCTAAATAGTAGCTCCAGACATTTTTTGCTCTTTAATTTTTCTTCCTTTGGAAAACGATAATTCATAAAAATTTATTGAATCTTGGTAAAAATAGAAAATAAGATTGTATTTACTATCTTTATTGAACATTAACCATGCATGAAAGAAGTTAAATTAGAACGCTATTTTAAGTTGTTCACAAACGGTGAATCAGAAAGTTTTTTTGATAATTCGTTACAAGAACATCAAATTCATTTTGTAAAAAGAGAAATTCCCGATTCTAAATTTACAGAGTATTTTTTTCATGAGAAAGACCTACCGTATGTTGAGGATATTAATGAATCCTTAAAAGAAAAAGAAGCTGAAGAAGCCGTTGAAGAGATCCAGAAATTGCATGCTAAACCTTTTGTTTTAGAGTTATTATTAACACTTTTCTTGATCGTTTTAGTCATCGTGATTGTAGCTTCAATTTAAACCCGTTTTTATACTGGTTATATCAGTTACTGTAGGTTGTAAATTGATATTCGTTTCATTCTCACATGCTTTTATCAAAGTAGTATACCAAAGCAACA
>NZ_JAKVBC010000082.1 GCF_022447245.1 Kordia sp.
CGAATTTTTTTATCTGGAAAAAGGCAATTTTTATCCTCAATTCTAACTAAAGCGAATACTAAATCATCACTATGATAATTAGCTGCCAAATAAGCAGATGTTTTCCCTCCTGATATGGATGTTATTGTTTTCAAAATCTACTGTAATTTTAGAACATTGAAAGCTGGTTGCTTTCGTAGTTCGTGATTAGTATTTCGGTTTTAGTATTCTTAATGTTTCGGCGATCTTTTAAATAGATTACTTTCATTTCGTAGTCAGAAGCGAAGTCTAAAACTGCTTCATGATCAAATTCTGACATAGCACATTTGATACCGCAATCTTTCATAATTTTGAAGCAATCTTCAGTATCATTTTCAGACCACTTTGGAACCTTGTAATAATATTCTGTGTCTAAATAAACAGGGTCTAAATACACAAAACATTTTTCCTTTGGTGTGACATCTTTATGAAATGAAATTTTAGGTAGCACTTCTCTAAAGTCGCAATTGGTTATTTGTGAGTTTTGAAGCATTTCAAATACAGGGTCTATTCGAGCGAGTAGATTTCTTTTACTATTATCAATTCCTAGTCTTAGAGTGTCTCCTTTTCCTAAGTATGTAAAGTTTGATAGTAGCAAAAATCGAATAGCTTTTCTCATAGCGTCCGTTTCTATGTGTTTTTTCCAATGATTAATCATCGCTTCGGAAATAGGCATAATTGTTATTTGCTGCTTCAATTCTTCCTTACGATCGAGAATGATTTTATACAAATTGCTTACATCAGAATCAAAATCATTTAGAATCGAGTATTTTGGTTGTGGTAGATGAAAGAAACTACCTCCAGCACCGAAAAACAATTCAATTCTCATTCGGTGTTCTGGGAAGTGCTTATATAGCAAATCGCTAATTTTTCTTTTATTTCCTAATCTAGTCAATACCACTTTTACTACTGTTTTTATGCTACTTTCAAATAATTATTGAGAGCTGCGAAATTTGATTCTATTAATTTTTGCGCCATTAAAGGCACTACGGAGTTTCCAATAAATTTGAGTTGATTCGTTTTGGTTCCGGTTAACTCAAAATTCTCAGGAAATCCTTGTATCGTTTTTAACTCGGAAACTTTTAGCATCCTAATTTTTATATCCGAAATTTGATTCTGCTGCATGAACTCAACTATCAATTTTTCAGTTTCATTTCTGAATGGTCGTGTGACATTTTCAAATTCAAGTTCTTGATTTGCTGTTATTAGATAAATTGGTTTCTTATCCATTCGAGCAATTAAAGTCTGCGCTGGTTCCTCAATTGATTTTCCTTTGTTGGAAAATTGTGTATCAACTACATATTGTGCGCTTATAAGATTATGCTTTGGCGTAGTTGTCAATGTGCCTGCTGGTGCTTCGATTGAACTATGTGTTGCTGTTGAATAATCGTAATTGATAAAATGTGCAGCATAGCGTTCTTTTGTTGTCAATGTATTGCATGGGTCATTTACACTATGTGCAGTACCATTTCCATAATAAGAAGTTAGAAATACGGCTGCATGAGTTCTATTTGTTAGAATGGTTCCTAATGGCTCGTTTTTGCTACTAGATTTATAAGTAGGATCACCGCCATTGTATCGCTTGACAAACATTCCCTCTTTGGAAAACTTCAACAATCCTGCATAAATTCTTTTAAGCGTATTTTCGGAATATGATTTTCCCATTTTCGTTTTACCAAAAATTGATCTGCCATGATCTTCCAAGTCCAACACATCTTTTACAGCTTTCCATGGCTTTAAATTAGTTCCTAGTAGTTTACTTCTTTTAATGTGCGTTTGTTTTGGAAATTCGATTGGCATTCCAATACGTCCAAAAACTCCAAAATATCTTTCACGTGAGGTATAAGCTCCATAATCAGCACTATTTAATAACGCATATTGGTAATTGTATCCGTAAAAACGAATCGCATTACACCATCTGTTATAATCAATTCCTTTGAGTTCTTTTACTGGTTTTCCTTTTGTATCTAGTGGCCCCCATGTAAGAAACTCACGTACATTTTCAATATAAATGTAATCGGGATCTAGCTGTTCAATGTATTTGTATAAATGATCTGCCAAGGTTCGACTATCAGCATCGCGTGACAAACCGCCCTTTGCCTTACTGAAGTGTGTACACTCCAATGATGCCCAAATATTAATGATTGCATTTGGTTCTTTTTGGCGCAACTCATCAACTAAAGACTTTATTTTTAACACAACATTAAAATCACGAACATCTTCAGTAAGATGTAAACAATCTGGGTGATTTCCCTTGTGGCATTTAATTGCTTCAGGATCATGGTTGACACAAGCAAGTACTTTTGCATTTGCGTTTGCTAAATGAATTCCTGTTGTCGTTCCACCAGCACCACAAAATAAGTCTATCCAATAGATGTTTACTTCGGTCATTTTAATTACAGGTTTTTAGAATCCAGAAGCAACGAATTCATTGCATTCAATTTTTAATCCAGCTCCCGATCTTTGAATAGTACATTCCATATCGTATTCTCCACAGGTAACCACTAATTCCCGTATAGTTTCGAA
>NZ_JAKVBC010000009.1 GCF_022447245.1 Kordia sp.
AAAACCCTTATCATAACTGATAAGGGTTTTTTTGTGTGAGAAATTTAAGAATTTAACTTCTAATCCTTCATGCCTTCCAACTTACTAATGCTGAAGAATACTTATTTTTAGTAATAGTAAATTGTTTTTTTTTACAATCGGTATTACTTTTTTTAGATGATCATTATAGTTGCTAGATATCATAAAGATTAGTCATAATACAATATTCATGGTAATATACGCCTAACTTAGAAAGTTCCTATGGTGTATAAATCTAAGAGTGATTCACTTAGATAAATTGAAAAAAATTGAATATTCAATCAATAAGAGTTTCCTGTAAAAAGAAATGTATCAAATATTTGGAGCTTGTGAATAAATTTGAGCTCCATGTTAGCCTATTTTTGTTTCAATAGATAGAGAATAACAGTATTTATAATATAGTAAACCTCTTGAGAGATCAACTCAAGAGGTTTGTGAAACAAAAAATAGAAGCTTATTATTTTACAATAAGCTTTTTGGTAGTCTTACTATTATTAGACGTTATGTTAACAAGGTATAAACCAGATGCAATATTGCTTACGTCTATAGTGTTGTCTGCAGATAATTGCATTGCAATCTGTTTTCCTGCATTATCAAATACTTCTATCTCAATATTTTTTATGTCAGTAGGAAGTACTATTTGTACAATATCACTTGCTGGATTCGGATATAAAGATAAAGTAGACAATTCATTTTCTTCTTCAACAGATAAAGTATTAAAGTCAAATGTACTCATACCTGATACTGCCGCTGCATTAGGATCAACAACATTTACAAACTGAGCCATTCCATTATCTATCATATCTGCCTGCATAAAAGATTTTAAAGGCGTAACTGTAGTAGCTAATGCTGAGTTATTTTCTAATATCCTCATTTCTCCAGATGTTGGACTTCCATTTACTGTAAAGGTAAACATATTAGAGTTGGTAGCTGCGGAAGGAGCTGGTAAAGCAGCTGGACTACCTAAAGTCTCAGTAACTAAATATCCATCAATAGCCACTTGTCCTATGGCAGTTCCATCAAAGAGCGTTGCACTCGCAGCACTCCCTAATGAAGTTGCAGAACCTGTATCAATTGTTACACCGTCAGGAAGGATTATGGTAAAACCATAACTCTGTACCGAAGTAGCAAAGTTATTAGAGCTTGTATTTGGTACAGCTTGTACTGTAAAGCTATATCCTCCATTATGTTGTAATGTATATGTGTAGCCATCTTGTGCTTTTAGCTGTATAGCTAGAAGAAAGATAAAGCTTGTGATCAATATTTTTATTGTATTTTTCATAAGATTAGTTTTCTGGTAATTGTTCTTGAATTTGATATGTACTAAAGTTTAGGAAATTGCCTGGATGCGCTAATACATTTTGTAATAGAATAGGTGTATCAGGTGTTGTTCCAGTGTACTGTGTACCTCCATCCATATTTATATCATGTACATTATATCCATTTATTACATAGGTAGGGAAATTTAAAAAGTCCCCAGGATCATTTAATACTTCTGAAAGTATACTTGGAGAGTCAGGTGTTGTACCTGAATATTGTACAATAGTATCTCCATTTGCATTTCCAGCCCATAAAGCCATATCACCGCTTCCCAACTGTACTCTTGAATTAGTACCAAATACAGCAGTAGAGTTTGTGGTAAAATCTACATTTGCTGAAGGTGCTACAGATAATGATCTCGTAGCTTGTGTCATCACACCTAAATGATTTCTATGTTTTACAGTTATAAAGTAATTACCTGTAACACCTCTTAAGATAACATCAGATGTCCCATCTAAGGCAACAATATCTCCATCACGTTGTACTAAGGCAGATGTGCCATCAATAACTAATGTATTATCTGCGCTACTTCTGATTTCAATCCACACCCAGTCAACAATATTATCAGCAGGCGCACCTACTCCAGAAATTCCACCATTATTAAATACATTGGAGTCTGTTATCATATCTGCTGGATCATAAGGACTGATTTTAGGAATCAAATTCCCTAAACGTAAATTATCATTCATTAAATCATCATCATCCGGGTTTAAGATAGGTCCTTGCAAGAATACCGCTGCTCGTACTCTTAAATCTACAATTTGGTTTGGATCTAAGAAACCGTTAAATTGATCAACATCAAATCCGTCACCATTGCTACCTTCGTATAATACCGTAAGTGATATATTGTCTAATGTAGTCGCTGTTAGAGCAGTAATGTCAAACCCATCACCATTACTACCTTCGTACAATACTGTCAGTGATGTATTATCGAGTGTAATTGCATCTAATGTATCTAGGTCAAATCCATCACCGTTACTTCCTTCATACAACACTGCAAGCGATGTATTATCTAGTGTGGTGGCGGCGAGTAATCTATTTGAAAACCCATCACCATTACTTCCTTCATACAATACTGTAAGCGATGTATTTTCAAGTGTAGTAGCGGCTTGAAGTCTGCTCGAGAATCCATCACCATTGCTTCCATCATATAATATTGCAAGTGAAGTATTATCAAGTGTAATAGCAGATAGTGTTCTGTTAGAGAACCCATCACCATTACTACCTTCATATAGTACTTCAAGTGAAAGATTAGTGAGTGTGATAGATGATCTACTTTCTAGGTCAAAACCATCACCATTCGATCCTTCAAACTGAGCAGCAACTTGTATACTATACAGGAGAGAAATAGACAATAAGAAAAGAATTCTTTTTTTCATCTCCTTCATCTTATGGTGCAGTTCTTACAGCTCTAAATCCTAAACGGTTATTTCCAATAGCAATTACTGTTGCTCCATCAAATCTATCAGAAACTCTAATGAAGTTGGATGAATTTAACCAACTTCCTCCTCTAAAACCATATCCGTCTCCTGTACTGTTATTTGGCCAGTTGGCTACAGTACCATTTCCAGTAGAACTGATAATTCCATTTCCATGAATACCTGTAAAGCTACGTCCTTGAGAAGTACCTACTGTGACACAACGCTCGTATAAGTTTCCAGACATTTCCATGATTCCATAGTACGTTCCACCAGTTTCTTCACGGTTGTTATTGATAGCACTCGCTGCAAAGATTCCGTTACGTAATGGTCCATCAATAGTTACATTTGTAGTTGCATAGCTTGCATTTCCTGTATTTGTTTCTGGATTGGTAATTCGCTCACTTGAAAAACCAGAGTTTACTAAATTGTATGCGTTAGAACCAATATTAGCACTTCCCCAGGCAAATTCTCCTGATTTTGGTAATACAGGTCCGCGACATGCTTTTTCGTATTCTAATTCCGTCATTGGGCGCATTCCTACCCAATCCATGTAGGCATTTATATCTGCTGGACTTAAATAACTGATGGGTCTATCGGGAGCAGAAGTTGTAGCACTTGCAGAGCCTCCTGTCCATGATATCGTATTTCTATCAATCTCCGAATCACTATTTTTGTGTGAAGCATCGGTAACGTCTCTATTTGTTTTTTGTATTTCAGTTAAACTGTTAAAGAATCCCAGCCATTGAGCTTCACTTACTTCATACTTCATACAGTAAAAATCATTATATCCTTTTGGCCAGGAAGCACCTAAAGTTCCAGCTTGGTCTCCACCATTAATATTGTCTCCTGTGTAATATAAGCTTCCAGCTGTATTCGCAATTGTAATAGCATTTTCAGAAGTTACCTGATAAGAAGAAGTAGTTGCAAATCCTCCTGAATAGAATTTGTTTGATTCGTTACCAGTAGTTCCTCCCAAGTAAAAAGAACCTTCTGGTACGTATACCATTTCAATAGCAAATACTTGAATATCTATAATGTCATCAGTATCTAAAGAGCCAATGTTCCAGCGTAATTGTGTATTTTGGAAGTTTACGCTTCCACTTCCGTCTGCAGATCTATAAATAAAAGCTCCCATACCATCAATTGTTACATCTAAAGTTGAGCCTGGTGCAGCTACTGAATTTGCTTGACTTACAATACCATGTAACCAACTTCCGTTATTTACTCTGTATTTGATAAATACCCAGGCTGCGTCCCAGTTAGATGGACCTGAGCTGATTCTCCATGAATTTTCCCAAAAAAGATCAAATTCTACATGTACCCAGTTTGAAGCTTCGTTCAAATTTTCAAGTGATATGTTATTCACTTGAATATTATTTGCCTTTGTCGAAGTGCTAAAGGCAAAGAAAATTAGCATTAAGAATAGTGTAAATTTTTTCATTACTTTGATTTTGATTGTTAGTATTTAGATAAATTGTATGTGTAATCTTGTAGCATTCATATGATATATTCTTGACTATCAAAATTTGGGGTAAGTCTAATATCGATTCAAATATATGTGAAGAAAAAGTTAAGAAGTGCAGTTTTTGTATAAATGGAAGCAAATGTTGTATAGATTGTTTTTGCGAAAAAAAAGATGAAAAAAAGTGAAAATCCCCTTGTTTGTTAACTATTTAAGAAACTAAACCGCATATACATATTTTTGAACCAATGATACGAACAACGTCAGAAATTAACCCGAAAAGTGTACCTTTAGGCTATAAAATTAACCCTTATGCTAAAAGCAATTTTAATAGATGACGAGCCAAAAGCCCTGGAAAGCCTTTCCTGGGAATTGGATAATTTTAGCGATGAGATAGAAATACTCGCTAAGTTTACTGATCCAGAGGAAGCATTGACCTATATAGAGCGAACTCCCTGTGATTGCCTTTTTTTAGATATTGAAATGCCTACCATGGACGGGTTTCAGTTTTTAAACCGACTGAAAACTAAAGACTTTGCCGTAATTATCACCACTGCTTACAATGAATATGCTATCAAAGCCTTAAAAGAAGAGGCTATTGATTATTTATTAAAACCCATAGATATGGATGATTTGAAAGTAGCTATTTCTAAAGTAAAAAAATATATTTCTAGAAACGATGTTTCCACTGAAAAATTTGAACGTATTCTATCTGATTACAATAGACGATTTAATAAAAAACGAATTACAATCAATACAGATGGAAAACTCATTTTTCTAGATTTAGATGACTTACTTTTCGCAGAATCTGATGGAAATTATAGTACATTGTATTTGACAAATTCAAAGAAAATAGTACTTACAAAAAAACTGAAAGAAGTCAATGCCATGTTGCCAGATGAACGATTTTTTAGAATTCACAATTCATATATTGTCAATTTAGACAAAATCAAAGAGTTTATAAAATCTGATGGTTACGTCATTTTGGTTTCTAATCATAAAATACCAATCTCAAGACAACGTAAAGCCGCGTTCTTGGAAAAATTATAAAGAAAATTTAAAATGTATGTACCAATTACTTAAGAATGCATTGTTCATTCTTTTTCTCTCCTTATCTGCCGTTAGCTTTTCGCAAAGTACCGATGCTACTTTTGTGGAAGTTGCCAATGCACTTTTACAAGAGAAACCAAAAGAATATGGTGTTCTCGATATAAAGTTAAAGAGATACAAAAGAGATTCACTTCAGCTTCAACAGCTTATAGGTTTATATAAAGAGAAGAAGTATTTAGAAGGAGAGAGTTATGCATTGAATGCGATGGGTGAGTATTGTCGAAATACTTCGCAGTATGCCAAAGCAATATCATTTCACGAAAGTGCTTTAGCGGTAGCTGAACGTGCTAATAACAAACAACTTCATGTGCGGTCACTCAATATGTTAGGTGTTGTGTATCGTAGACTTGAAGATATTCGAAAAGCGTTAGATTACCATCAAGAAGCGTTGGTATTAGCAGAAAGTATCGAAGATCAAACAGATGTTGTAAAAAAGAGTATTGCCGTTTCCCTGAATAGTATGGGAAATATTTATTTGGTCTTAGAGCAATACGATTTGGCAGTACAACGCTTTAAGAAATCTATGAAGATTGAAGAAAGTGTTGGGAATAAATTAGGTTTGGCAATTAATTATCATAATATAGGCTATGCTAAAGAAGCTACAGGAGATTTAGAAGGAGCTCTTGTTGATTATAAAGAATCCTTACATTATAATAATGAGATTGACTCTGATTTGGGACGCCTTATTTGTAAATCAACTATTGGTAGGATTTACATTCAACAAAAGGAATATCAAAAAGCAGTCAAAATGATCACTTCTGCTTTGGAGATTGGAAAAGGATTGCGTGATAATTTTCATCTTTCTGGCGTGTATCTTAATTTGGGTTGGGTACATATTGAATTGGAAAACTATAAACTAGCACAAACGTATTTGAATGAAAGCTTGACTTTATCTAAAGAGTTTAATTTAAAAAGTGCTGTTGCAGAAACGTATATGCATTTGTCTACATTGTCCAAAAGGCAAGGAAAATTTGAAGAGGCTTTATCTTTTAGAGAGCAATCCTACGAACTGAGTGAAAAGATTCGAAATGATCAAAATTTTAGATATGTGAATGACTTGATTGTTAAGAATGATCAAGAACGTTACAGTCAAAAAATTGAAAACCTAGAAAAAGAAAATGCTACCGTAAAGCAAACGTTGAAACGAAACAAAAGCATTTGGATTACAAGTAGTGTTGTATTTGCGTTTTTGGCCATCATGATTTACATATTGTACAGACAACGTTTATTGAATAATGAGAAGGAAATTTTGACGCTAGAGCAAGACATGTTACGCAGTCAGATGAATCCGCATTTTGTCTTTAATTCGTTAAACTCAATCAAACAATATATTATTAGTAATGAGCAAAAAAATGCTGTTCATTACTTAAATAAATTTGCAAAACTAATTCGTAAAATATTAGATGCTTCTCGTGTAAAAGTAGTGTCGTTGAGCGACGAATTGGAAACGATGGACTTATATATGAGTATTGAAAATATTCGCTTCTCTAACGAGATTAATTTCGAAGTATTAGTGGATGAAGATATTGATCTTGATCAAATAAAGATTCCATCATTGGTATTGCAACCTTTCTTAGAAAATGCGCTTTGGCATGGATTATCGTCCAAAAAAGGAGAAAAAAATATAAAATTATCTGTCAAGAAAACCCAAGATGATTTTGTTACAATTGCTATTGAAGACAACGGAATTGGTCGTGAGGCAGCACAGAAAATCGCAGCCAATAAAATCGTAAAACGAAAATCTATCGGAATTACACTAACCAAAAACCGTTTGTCAAACTTCGTAAAAGACTTCAAAAACAGCTTCACTGTTCATTTTATGGACTTAAAAGATCAATATGAAAATCCAAGAGGAACGGAAGTTGTGCTAAATATTCCATTGCGATAGTTTTTATTCATTGCGAGAAATTTTGTTTTGAATTGTATTCATTTTACTAGCTATCTATGCTTCCTGAGATTTAATCTTTTCTGGGGCAGCTTGTTGCATGCTATTTATTTGATCATAATAAGTTGTATCTGAGTTTGGAGTACTATGGTTTTCTTCTTTTTGTTGATTCACTTGATTTTCTAACTTTTCTAATAATGGCTTGAGTGTTTCCATTGCTTTTTGTACAACTTTCTTTTAAAGACGAGCTATGATTGCATCTTCATGCTTGATGAGTAATTGTAGTAAATCATCAGGGATGTTGTTCTCTTCTTTTATATTTGACATGATTGTATAGTTTTGGTTAGGTTAAAATAATACATTAAATGTAGCATAAAAATCAAGAAATATTATTCATGTTGCTGATAGTGAGTTTTTTAAATGAAAAAAGCGAGCTATCGCCCGCTTTTAAAAGTATTTATTGATGTTTATTTTTCTAAAGAATCTTTCACAATACTGTCTTTTACAACAGTTATAGAATCTTTTACAACTTCTTCTGTACGTTTTCTACTTGGATAAATATCTGAATCCGATAAGTTTTCGGTCATTTTCCATGTTTCTCCCAATTGATTTACAATTTGTTCATTCCATTTGGAAGGATGTTTGGCATCAATCCAAACTACATCTTTATAGGAAACGTCTACCAATGCTAAATCTGGTGTAGAACCTCCATCAAACTGATTGCTGTTTTCTCGTTTTGCCGCAATAGTACTAAGCATGAACAAACGTCTTTTTCCAGCGATGTCTCTAATAAATGGTCTAAATTCAACGGGTTTATTTACATTCCAGTCATACTCTTTGCGCGATTCCATTACTTTAGCCGGCATTGCAGAAACTCCTGCCAAACCTTCTTTTTTATTAGCGTGGTTGTAATAATACACTTTATCACTTCCGTCAGCAGGAATAAAAACACTGATAGATAAACCTGTACGTTCATTTCCAATAGGTTCTAAACCAAACCAATGATATAAACCATCGTATGCATCATTTGCAGAACCAGTAAATTTAAAGTCAGTTACAAATGGTTGTTGATTTTGATCTTCTTTTAAATCTGGAATTTTCACTGCAGTTTTCTTATTCCAAGGTAATGGATCTGTAAACCCGCCTAAAAACATCATTGATTTTGCACGGATACGTGATACTTTTTCAGATAAAGTATTTTGACGTGTTAAGTACGGGTATTTTTGAACATCTTCCGCGGGAATAAATGTTCCTTTACCAATTAACAAACGCTCCATATAATCTCCAAAATCATGATCTCCAGTTTCTACTACCATTACGCCGCCAAACGTTGGATATGGGAAAAAGAAACCATTCCATTTAATCAAGCTTACAACCTGAACCCATTTTCCTTGATCGTTTTTCATGTAGTAAGCTTCATGTGGTTCATAATTGAACAATTGCCAAGGGTTAAAACGTTGTACAACTGCGTTGTATGTATTTCTACTAAACGCTAACGATTCTCCAATGGAAAACGTTGCTTCAATTCTATTTTCGTTTGAAAATCGAGGAGAAGGTGAGGTACTTGATACTGAAAATAATTCTTCAATATTATCTTTTGTACGTTGAATAAAATAATCTTTTGAAGGTTGTACCGCCATGGTCCATTGATTGCGATCGTCTACACGAACCAATTGTGGTGGCGAAACTTCTTGGGTTTCAGTAATTGATTCATATGCCATTGTTTTGATATTGTTGTAGGGCTGAATACGTTCGTTTCTACTCAAAGGTAGTTCTGCGATTTCTTGCAGTTTCATACTATTGTATACATTGTACGTTTGCATGTATTCATACATACCCATTGTAAATAAAATAATATAAATTAATGATACTGAAGCCAGCGTTAAAAAAACTTTCAATAGTTTCTTAGGTGTGCTGACTGTTCTTCGAAACGATCGGATTCCGAAGTATAATATTGCACCGAACACTAATAATACAGACAAATACTTTCTTAAAAAGAGTAAAAACGGTTGGTAATCATCTCTTAAAATAAAAAGTGCACAAAAAAGGATCAATCCTACAAGAATGAGAATGATTTTTTGTTTTGTTCCACGGTTCCAAAATCTTTTTAGCATAGTTCTTATTTTAATAATCCTTTATCTTTTAAACGTTCTCTAGCACTCTTTTTTGGTGCTTCAGGTTCTTTGGTAGTTTCTTCTTTTGTATCTGTCTTTTTATCATTAGAAAAGCTTTCGGCAGCTTCTTGTCCTTTTTCTTTAATGTCGTCAATAATTTCTTTGCCTGTATCAACTACTTTATCAATAATTTCTTCTGATTTATCTTTAACACTGATCATAAAATTTGCTAAATAAATTCCGATCATAATCCCAATCAATGCTGATACATATTGATATTGTATTCCTATACTTTGTACAAAAGGTAGAAATAATACAACAACCAGTACAAGAAGAAGAAAGATATTTATATAGATAAATCTTGGCATAAAACTTTGTTCTACAATGAATCCTTTCTTGCTATTTGCTGGCAATTGCAATTCTTTAGAATTAAAAAGTCTATTAAAAAATCTATACAGTTTATTGTTTTTAGATTCTAGCCAATAGATGCTAATTCCAAAAACAACGCTAGCTGCAAATACAATAAATTCCAATATGTTCATGAGTTCCAGGTGTTTTGTTTTATTAATTTGATGACCCAATCTTGATAGGAGCTATCCCAATTGTTAAATTCGGTATAAAAAGTTTCTTTATCATACCAATACAAGAAAAGCGGATCTTTATAGGTGGCAGTTTTTACAATAAGTTTCCAAATGAGCTCTTGTAATTTTACAGGAATATCTGGAGAAGGGATTTGAATACAAGCAAGTATTTCTGGTGTCAATCCACCATCAATCGCTAATGCATTTGGATCTTTTGCTTTTAATTGTAAGCGATCTAAAATCATGAGTTGCTTACGTGTGCTTGCATCCAAACGATTCAAATAGCGCTTATATACGTTTGAATTTTCTATGATATCACTTAAAGAATGTGTAGCATCTTTGAGGTGTGATAAGAAAATAGTTTTTTTGACACGTTCAAAATATCCAATAGTATCACTTTGTTCAGGATCTAAAATCAGCATTTTTTCGGCGGCCAATGCGCTAAAAAAACGTTCATCACTAATATGAAATGATTTCGTACTACTAGACGTTTTGACTTTGTCAGCTTCTTCTTTGTTTTCAAAAATTAAAATGTTTTTGCCACTGTCTTGCTTTCTAATCACATACACACCACCAAAAGCTCTGGTGTAAAATGAAGTCGTCAAAAAATTCATACGATCCATTTTTAGTGTACGCGATCGTAAATCGCCGTGTTTTCTGGCAGAAGCTAAAATTTTTAAATGTAAGCTTTCTTCTAAAAAATTATCTTCTTCATTAAACTCTTTAATCAGTTTTAATTGTTGTTGTTGTATGTTGTACAAATCATCAATAATAGTAAAATCAACCGAGATTTGATTATATTTCAATAAATCTTCAGGTTCATAAAAAGCATCGATATACTGATCTAAATCTACACAAATAGCGGCATCACGTGTAATGTCTTTTATAATGTGTTTTTGCTTTTTAAATATGTGATGCATAATGTCTTTATCAAAACTATGAAAAGGCGAATATGCAGGTTTGTCATTTTGTTTTGGTGAAAGAATGATAGCGTTTGGATTGGCTTCTCCTGAATTTAAGTACAAAAAATCATTTTTTTCATCGGCAATTTCAGGACTCCATCCCATAGCATCAATATGGAAACTACTCAGTTGTGTAGGAGCAGTTCCTATAAAAGAGAGACATTTATTATAACGTTCCACCAAAGCACCTGTAACAGGAACTAAGGCAGCGCCAAATAATTCAGATCGTTTTAGTTTTTCCATGTGTTAATTTAATTCACCTTTTTCCAAAAATAAGGTATCTCTTGCTAAGATACTTTATAAGTAGCTGATTTTTGTTGCTTGTTACAGCGAATACATTGTGCAATTTAAAATTCTTGACGAAAAATGATGCTCTAAAGTAGAAAAATATAGCTTTTTTAGCTAATCTGCATAAAAATGGGTTTCCAGTTTTTTTATAGTCGTAATTTCAATAATTTCGACCTGTAATTGTTGAATCTAGAGTAGGTGCAGTTTTTTGAAGCTGTGTTGCAAAATATCTTTGGAGCATATTAATTATTAAAACATGAAATATAAATGTACATAGGAAAAATAACTGTTTCATACTTTTTTTTGATGGTTTATATAATCTTGTGTTTCAGGAATGATTCGTTGCCATTCACTATACGAAATAGAAGCAATATTGGAGGCTTTTAGTTCGGATATACAACGTTTCAGCAGTGGATATATAATTTCATATTTGGGCATTTTTAAAGCATAAGATTTTTTGATGATGATACTATTGATATGCCAAGAAATATCTTTTTCACTATATTTTCGAATCATACGATATATGAATTCATTTTCAATATACTCATTGTTTCGCTTAGGATCAAAGATTACTTGAATGTTAATCCATTTGCTATGTTGAAAATCGTCATATTGAGCGTGCATCAAAACAGTATAGTCATCAATTTGTCCTAAAAGATAGCTATCTTCTAATATGCGAAATCGATGTTTTTCTATAAATAGTTGAAAAAGTTTTTTCTTTATTTTTTTACGCCCATGTCTTCTGTGTAATTTTGGTTGAAGCCAATACAATAAAGGAGCTAATAGAATAGTAACGATTAGTGGAACTAACAATCCTATTCCTATTTTTTCTACCCAAGGTAATGATTCGTCGGGGAAAATTGCTGTTAGTGATGGTGCAAGACAAACGAAATAGGTTAACAAAAAGTATTTTAAGAAGTTTCCTCTTTTCATTCAGAATCGATCGTTTAAAAAGTTGTCCAAAGTACTCCTGTGACATCATTACGATCAATAAGCCCATTGAAACGACTATCCATACAATTATCTCGATTGTCGCCAAGCACAAAAACTTTTCCTTCTGGAATAATCAAAGGTCCAAAATGATCTTTATTCCATTTTTGTTGATATGCGTTTTGAATTTCTGGGTGTATACGATTGATAGGAGTTACCAACCTCGCTTTTTTCAATTTACATCTACGAGCAAGTTTATCTTCTATATGAGCTATATAGGTATTTCGACCTTCTTTTTTATTTATTAAGAAGAGTTCTGTATTGGTGTATGGTAATGATTTGGTCTCTTGTTCCGTTAAAATATAAGAATGTTTTAAGCTGTATGCTTCATCAAAGTTTTTTCCATTCACAAATAGAGTTCCTTTAATAATTTGAATTGTATCGTTTTCTATGCCACACAATCGATGCATCCAAGTAGCTTTGCCAAGTAAAGCATCGTTAAAATTATACGTGATAAAGTCGCCTCGTTTTGGAGTGATAAGGTTAGAAGCTAAAGTATATGAACCATGTTTAATGTTGGGTTCGTTACTAGAAGTCGGAATTGAATATGCAACTAGGATTCCTGAAAATTTTAATACATGATAAAAAATTACAAGACCAACAAGAATGTATAGCGTGATTTTTAGTTTTTTATTCAAAACCGTTAGCGTTTAATATAATATACTTCTGCAATTTTTTGATCTTTCACTACATACATTACTACAAATTCTTTCGGTGTTCCTCCTTTTTTATAGATTACTTTTTCTTGATCAATGATTGTATTTCCAGAAACAATTCGTTTTTCAATAAAGCTATATAACTCAGGTGTGTTTTCGAAGAATTTCCCATAGCGCTCAATCAATTTTTCTTTTCCTTCATAACGTAGTTTTTTTGGAAAGTCATATACCTTAATGTCATCACTGAACAAGGCTGCATAAGCATCTATATCATGCGCATTGTATGTTTCCATTTGTTTTTGTGCTATAATTTTTATCTCAGTATTTTCTTGTGCCGTAGCAAAAGAAGTCAGAAATAGAAACAAGAAAAATAGTTTTTTCATGGTAGATTGGTTTATGTTATTGTGGACGCTTTAGAAAATTTACTTCTTTGATTTTATCATTTTCAACCTTATACATAACAATATATTCTAGAAAAGGTTGCTCTTTTTGAAACTGAACGTTTTCTTGAAAAATTACAATGTTACCTGTCACTATTTTACTTTCAATTTCGCAATATAAATCAGGATTTTTTCTAAATAGGTCCCCAAAAAGTTCACGTAGTTGCTTTTTTCCTTTTAAAAATTCTTGTTTTGGGAAGTTGTAAAATGTTACATTATCAGTAAACGTTGCCGCGAAAGCATCAATATCTTTAGCATTGTATGCAACGATTTGCTTTTGCACTATAATTTCAGCTTTATTTTGTTTTTGTGCTTGAATACCCAAAAAAGGTGTTAATATCAACAGTAAAATAATAATTTTCCTCATGGCTAATTCAATCCTTCTTCAAAACGACTGCGCGCTTCGGTTCCAATTTTCATTTGCATGATTTGCTGTTCTACTTTACGTGAGAAATCAGTATCTGCAATGGTAGCAACATTGTCTAAATAACGAATTACTTCTTGCTTACGGATTTCAGCAAAGTTGAGTCCTTTCATATTAGATTTCATGAGTTCCTTTAACATTCCCAATTTGGTGTCATAATCTTTTTGGAAATATAACTCCGGATTTTCAAACCAATCGTCTTCCAAATTAAAGTCTGTCAAACGTAATGAAATGGCACTTTGAATGTTTCGAATATCTCTGGAAGAGAAAAACGGAAATTCTTTCTGAACTTCACTATATAAAGTTGAGTAGAAAACATGATCGGTAAATGCATTGTTTTCCAAAGTTTCATTAAAGATTCTTTTGATTTTATCATCTTCTGGCTCAGTAATGTTTCCTAAAATTTCACCAGCACTATTTGCTAAAGTTTGATCGCTTAAATATTGATAAGAAGGATGATCCTTCATAGAAACAAATCCAGGTAAGGTCTTCTCAATTTTCGACCACCAAATATAATCTTGATCTAAGAAATCTTGCTCAGTACGGGCACCATCAATTTTAAAACGCCCTTGAATTCTAGAAATTACCGCTTTGTCTAATTGTTCAGGTAAGTTTGTAAATAATCCAATAGAACTGTTTCCGTGATTTACAGCATACGCACCTTCTGTATAACGTAAAAATACACCAATCACTTCTTTTACACCGGCAGAAACGCCTTGTGCAGTACGTTCTTGTAAATTATTTTCAGCATCATCAATAGGTGCAAAGATCAATCGTGATGGATCTTGCATAGGTTTCATCCATTGTACCATTTTTTCTGCCGATCCACCTTGAAAGGTAGAAACAACCGTATCTGGCATTGGATGAAATAAGAATGGAATGTCCAAATGATCGCAGTGTTCTTTTAGCATTGTAGCTATGGCAGCAATCAACATACTTTTTCCTGTTCCTGGAATTCCATATCCCATAAATACAGGCATAAAACCACCGAGTTCTTGAAATGGATTTCTTTTGGTAGCTATGTCGTAACTCATCAAACGTTCAACCAAACGCTTGGCAAAGTGTTTTGCGTCTTTGTTACCAACAATTTGCTCAAAACGAATCGGATTGAATTCCACACTTTTGGTGCTTCCAGTAAAAATGGTGTCCCAACCTGCAATAGAAAAATCAGAATCTTCTAATTGATATGTTCTGTCTGTAATAACTTCAGTATGATCTAAGGCACCTTTACGTTGAATAATTTCATCTAAATAGGCTTCAAAGTACATCACTGTAAAGTCAATCACGTCTTGTTCAGAGTTGATCAAATTCGGATGATTCATGTATTTGTCATAGTAAAACAACTGGCATGAAATTCCCTTTGTAGGAGATAACAAAGAAACTTCCGGAATACCTGCAAATTTGTTTCCCATCACGGTATTTTCTTCCGAAGCTTTTTCTTTGAGTTTAGAAACAACATAATACGCCAAACTGAACAACATAAATGCAGTTGCTGTTTGCTGTTTAGATTCGTATTCTTTGCGTTGATCTGCTGAAAGTCCAGCTCTTTTTTCATGAAGAATAGACAAACCTGACGAATCGTAGTAACTATCGCGAATCCATAAACCAATGGCAATAGCCTCCTGTAAGTTGAACAGTGTTTCATTGAGCGAAAGTGGTAAAGCAACAGAATCTGGTAACAAGCGTTTTTTAAGACTCAAGATGGTTTTAGAAATTGAAATGGCGTTTCCGTCAGCATTTCCCTTGGCTTTGGATAGATATAATAAAATATCTTCCTGTTCTTTATTGCCGTCTCTACTTCGTGCTTTATAACCTTGTTTCCATTGGGCACTTTTAATGAATGAAGAAGCTTCTTCACGTAAAATGGTCAATTCTGTTTTTTTGATAGGAAATGTCGGTTGTTTTTCCATGTATGTTTTGTTATTTGTTTATCTGTTGAATTGTCAATTCGTCAATTTATTTTTTTACTTATGTTGATCTATTTGCTTGTCAATTTGCTATTTGTCAATTCGTTTTTTCAAACTAAGGACACTAGCGAAGTCGAAGTGTTGGCTTTATAATTCAGGTAACTCTTCTACTTCAAAAGGTTCATGATGCAGGTGAATAATAGTGTTTGGAATTTTCCCATACAATAACTGAATGACTCTGTGTGGCGCTAAAATGTATTTGTGCGTAGTTACATCTCCCCAAACTTGAATCTCCTGCTTTTTAAATGATAGCAAATCATTGCTCACTTTTGATGAGTTTACTGAATTGATCGTTTCTACTGTAGTTGTTAGTGAAAATGAATTCAATTTGACATCTTTTGCAGCGATGGCTTGCAATAAAGCTTGTGTTATTTCATGATCATCTTTAGAAAATATACTGTGTAAAATTCCCAAATCAACACGTTTTATTTTACGCGGATGTACATTCTTTAGTCGTTTGTCAATCATATACGCCATATTGGATAAATCTTGATAACGATCGGCACAATCTTTTATGGTATCGTAAATTTCTTGTTCTACATCTTCGTCATGCTTATAGTCAAAATACATAAAGCAAATAAACGGCCTGTTAAGTGCTACATCATAGAAAGCCCAGTCGAGCACATAAGTTGCAAACGTACTTTTTGTCTTTTTGATTTTTCCTAAAACAAACTTTTTGAATATTTTCTCTTCCTGAATTCTATTGTAATACAGCGAAGAAGAAGCTTCAAACAAATCGCGTTTGCTCACATGTTGCTTTTGCACCATTAACTGATGAATAAACTTTTCTTTGAATTCGCTTGCATCAGGTAATTTGGCTTTAAACTCTTCTTTCAAATCCAAATCGTTGTGAATGTAGCGCAATTCTAAATAGTTTGGAAAACCAGATTCGGTCAAATCTACCTTCATTTGTTCTTCATCAAAACGATATTTCAATTGCATTACTCGCAACGAAAATGCCAAGCGTTTGCAATAGTTTTCTAAAGCTTTTAGTTCTTCTTTGGTGCAAATTCGATAATGATTCCATTCCACCAAATTAATCTCAAATTCATCCAAAACATGCATCACCATTCGGTAATACAAATCATATTGCGCGTCCGATTCTAGTGCAGCAGAATCTAAAGGTGTTGTGATATCGTTTATAGACATTAAAACAAAATTATATACGTAATTACTCGATAATCGAGCTTCAAATGTTTCGACGCTTGCGTCAATTTTTTTTAGTCGTTTTTTATAAACGGCTTCGCGAATGTTCCTCGAAGTAGATAACTATTTTTTGGCATGTCCGCAATACGGTCAGGCTTTCAGCTATATCTTTTTAATACAATCATTACGAGATGCATTTTGAAGTGGTATCAAAATCTCCTAAAAAAGAACCAGATTCCTTCGTCGCAAACTCCTCGTAATGACGTTTCAATTGTTAAAAAGGATGCCGCTTCTATCCTTCATGCAACATCGATTACTATGTAGTGTTTAGAATTAACCTAACAAGTCATCAGAACCACCACCATCATTTGACGGTGCAGAATTTCCTCCGCCACCTTCGTTTCCAGTTGGAGTGTTGTCGTTTCCGCCAGCATCTCCTGTAGATGGGTTTTCGTTGTTTCTATAATATTCTTCGAATAATTCTTTCATGTCAATTCCGTAACGATCAGCAAAGTTCTTGCGGATTTCAACATCCTTTTCACGAATTTCCTGTAACGATTCAGCATAACTGCTGTAAATACCTTTCATTACTTTTTCGTGTACAGGAATATTTTCCATCATATCTTGACGTGCTTTTGAACTTGCTGTGTACATTGCAGCTAGCGTTTCTCCAATTTTTTCATCAGTTTTTACACCTAAGTGTTCTAAGATTGCAGCAAACTCTTGATCTGTACGCGCTTTTAATGCAACTACATAACCATCGTAATAACGAATTCTTTCTTCTGTATCCGATTTTAGTTTTGCTCTATGCGTTTGTAAGTTGCTACGTAAAGATGTTAATACTTTGATGGTTAAGTTATGCTTGTGAACAAAACTGTCTTTACTTGCAGCCAACGTAATGTAAGCCGTTCGTAAACCATCTAATTCTTCAACTTTTTGCTCAAGCTTTGTAATTTTAGCCAATGCTTCCGAATATTCAGGCGATTGCTTGTCTACAATTTCTTCTATTTCTTGACGTGCCTGACTCAACAATGCTTTTTGTTTTTCAAGTTCAGTTTCTGTCTCTTCTTTCTTTTCTAAAGCTTTCGTGTGATTTTTACTTGCTTCTACAATAGCGTCTTGTAGTCTGTCCTCAACCTCTTTGATTTCAACCTCACGATCTTTCAAACGTTTTACGGCAGCCTGACTTTTAAATGAAAGTTCTTTCAACAAGGTTTCTGTATCAGAACTTTCAATACGCTTTTGAAACATTTCTTTTGCCTTTGAATCTGCAAACTTCCTGTCTTTTTCAGCTTGTCCTAACTCTTCTTTTTCTCTTTTAATTCTAGACTTTCGACCCCAAAGGTTATTCCACCATGTATCTGGCTTATCTAAAGCAGCTTGGTATTCTACTTTGGCTTTATCCAATTCTTTTTGAGCATCATCAATAACGCGTTGTTCTTCATCGTTTAATGTTGAAAAGCGTTCAAATATGATTCCTACTTCGTCTTGATAATCTGTTAAATCTTTAATGGCATCGAGAAGTGATGTACGATCTTTTTCAGCCATATCCACCACATTATCCAACGTTGCATTCAATATCTTTTGGCGTACTTCGGGACTATCTTCTTGGGCAAGCTTCGACTTCATTTGGTCGATTGCTTTTCCCCAATCTACTTTGTCATTAGATTTTTGTTTTTGTTCTGCTCCTGAAGTTTCTAGTAAATCAAAATCGTCAGCCATATACTTAAGTGGTTTTTATTAATGAATGTATTTTTTTGTCGTTTGTTTTTAGTACTAGTTCTTTGAAACGTATCCTACTAAATGCGTAAAAAAACGTTTTTGAAACTAGCATTTAAATATAAAGAATTTAACAGTAATATCTGTCTATTTTTTTTCGAGTTGTTACAGGTTGAAATTAAAAAAATGAATTTACGGGTTATTTTGTAGTATTTTTTGGGAATTACGCTTTTTTTCAAGCTTATTATGAGGCTTAATTTCGCTTCAACTTTCAATACATTTGGATAAGATGACGTAATGCTTCTGGGTTTGAAAGAAAATACTTTAAAATATTGTTTGGTTAAGCTCCTTGATACTAAGGATTTAAAAATACGCATTATTAAGTATTGTTTTGAGCTAGTTTTTGAAGAATATTTATAAAACCCTAAAAAAATTAACTAAATGAAACCAGCAAAGACAACTATTCAAATCGGTAATCAATTTAAAGAAGTAGAAATTTTTTATGATGAAGTAAAAGAATCCCAGTTGAACATTGCCATCGATAACAATCAGGTTACTGTTTCTCAAGAATGAGAGTACTTGTTTATTGACTTCCCGATTTTGGTATTGCAATAGAGAAAATTTTGGCACCTTTCTTGATGAAGTTTGGCAACGTTAAAATCAAACTCTATGAAATTAAAAACTTTACTATCTTTACTTGTATGCTACTTTGTTTTGAGTGTAAGTCATGCGCAAGGAAAATTGAACAGAGCTAAAGACGACCTTTCGGGAAGCAGCTCTTCTACTAGCAGTAATTCGCGTTCTTGGAATGATGATGACGATGATTGGGGAGATGATGATGGCTTCAACTTTTTTGAAGGTGTTTTTTTTGAAATAGCTTATCATGCAACTATCGGGATTCTTATCGGTGATGGGGAAAAACGTTATTTTCATAAATATCCGTATTCTCATGGTTCACATGGAGAATATGCGTATCCAGAAGATAATGTTCCTATGAAAACAGGACAATTAATTTTGTCAAATACGTTTTTCACTAGCGGGAAACAATTCTATGGAAATGATGTAAAATTAAATTATCGCTTTGTACCCTTAGCTGGAATTGAAGTCAATCATTTGCATTTTTTTGAAGAGAACCCAAAAAGTGAGTTAGGGGTTAGCTCTTTTATGTTTAATTACTATAGAGTTCGCGAACAATATGTAACTGCTTTTTGGGGAGTAGGAGCTACACATGTTGGCAATGGAGTAGATGAAACAGGTTTTACATACCAAGTAGGCGTAGATGTGTATTTGCATCAACCTATTAGTATAACTGCTTTGTGGAAACAGAGTTTTATCAACGATTCTACTATCGATGAATTAAAACTAAATGCACGATATCATCTCAAGCGTTTTTCTGTTCATGGAGGATACAATCGTTACAAGCTAGGATCTGTACGAATTAATGCTTTAAGTTTTGGAGTAGATTATCGTTTTTAGATAAAACTTATACTCACTCAATAACTAAACTTTTTAAGAATGCATCCAGTGCTTTCAATGACTGCGGATAAATGTCTTCGCAAGTATCTAATATGAGTACGTATTGAATGTTTTCGTCAAAGCGATGAAAGCTAGATTTTACTTGATAAACTTCGAGTGTTTCATTCGTACTGTCTTGATCTTTAAAAGGAAAATTTTGTGCAGCTTCTAATTGCAAGCCTGGATATGTTGGTTTGGGTCTTTCTAATGCCACAAAATTAAAATGTCCGCCTCCAATGTGTGTATACATTTCTTTATTGATGATTTCATAAGCTTCGGAAGGTTGTAAACTGTCAAATCGATTTGTTGCTATTTTGTCTGGATACTTTCCAACAAATCTATTCGCATACTGTTTGATGTCTTCAATTCCGTCTGCAACATGAATCATAAGCATAATGGTATAGTCAATTGGAACGTCTTTGTCATTTAGTTCAGCTTTAGGGCTTAAAACCACCACAGCAGTACGTTTGTTATATTTAGAAATATTCCAATTCCATGTAGAATCAACGGTAAAACGAACTCCTAAAGCTTTGCTGATAAATGTATTTTTAGCGCCATTGGGTTGATAGTCCCAAAGTTCTTGGGGCTTATACTCTTTAGCAGCATCGGGCGTTTTAATTTTTTCTTTTAAAGCATTGCGAAGCACTTCATCAATGGGGCTTGGAGTGCCTAATTTTGTAGCAATATCTAATGATTTTTGAGTATGACTAAACATGCCGGATAAATAAGAAGCAAATGTATAATCGTGCCAAAATGCTGTTTACCGAATATTTGGATTTAGTTTTTCTGCTTTGAAGAAATTAAGCATAGATTCTTTAGGTTTTGACGAATGTGCATAATGATTTCCTAAAAACCAATACGATATATAATTTGAGGTGTCGAGTGCAATTGCTTTTTGAAAAGCACTTTCTGCAATTGGAAATTGCTCGTCATCGTTTAAATTGTACCTATAATGTGAAATGGTTCCCGTAAGCAACCATTCGTCTATATTTTGTGCTTTCTTTGCAGATGCTTCTTGAATCTTTTTTAATCGTTCTAAGCTTTCTTCTCTGCTAATATCATACGTCCAAGTTTCTGACCAATGATTAAATGCTTCTTGATGTTTTAAAACAAAATCTAAATCCTCTTGAATCAAACTAAGGTAACTAATATTCTTCAAATTAATCACATTAATATTGGAGAAAGCTGGAGTACTACATAAAATGGTAAAAAGTAGAAAGCAGCGAAAATATATTTTCATCATGGTTTTATTGTAAATGTTCCTCCTAAAGTACTTTTTTGTATGACATAAAAAAAGTGCATTTCAAAAAAATGCACTTTCTTTTATATAATGTATGTTATTTTGAGTCTATTCTCTGATAACGCCTCTTGAAATTACGATTTTTTGGATTTCAGAAGTTCCTTCGTAAATCTGAGTAATCTTGGCATCACGCATCAAACGTTCTACATGGTATTCTTTTACGAAACCATTTCCACCGTGAACTTGAACAGCTTCTACAGTGGTTTCCATTGCTACCTTAGAAGCATATAATTTTGCCATGGCGCTCGACATGTCGTAGTTATTACCTTGGTCTTTATCCCAACCAGCTTTCATTACTAAATGACGCGCTGCTGTGATTTCCGTGTACATATCAGCTAATTTGAAAGCAATAGCTTGGTGATTGCAAATTTCAGTTCCAAATGCTTTACGCTCTTTCGAATATTTTAAAGCCAATTCATAAGCTCCAGAAGCAATTCCTAGGGCTTGTGCAGCAATTCCAATACGTCCACCAGAAAGAGTTTTCATAGCAAACTTAAATCCGAAACCATCTTCACCAATTCTATTTTCTTTAGGAACTTTTACATCATTAAATTGTAATGTATGTGTATCACTTCCGCGGATTCCTAATTTATCCTCTTTTGGGCCAATATCAAAACCAGGAGTTCCTTTTTCTACGATAAACGCGTTGATTCCTCTGTGTCCTTTATCTTTATCTGTTTGAGCAATTACTAAGTATACATCAGCACGTCCACCACTTGTAATCCAGTTTTTTGTACCATTAATTACATAATGATCGCCCATGTCAATCGCTGTAGTTCTTTGTGAAGTTGCATCACTTCCAGCTTCAGGCTCACTCAAACAAAAAGCACCAACATTTTCTCCAGTAGCTAACTTTGTTAAATATTTTTGCTTCTGCGCTTCAGATCCATAGGCTTCTAAACCATAACAAACTAATGAGTTATTTACAGATACAATTACAGAAGCAGAAGCATCAATCTTAGATAATTCTTCCATAATTAAAATGTAAGAAATCGTGTCCATTCCACTTCCTCCATATTTCGGATCTACCATAATTCCCATAAAACCTAATTCGCCCATTTTACGAACCAACTCATTTGGAAACTCTTGTTTATTATCGCGTTCAATTACTTCAGGAAGTAATTCCGTTCTTGCAAAATCTCTCGCTGCATCACGAATCATGATGTGTTCCTCTGTAAGATTAAAATCCATAATCGTATATTGTATTAGAAAATTTTTAAAAAAGTCGCACAAAGATAATTCTAAAATAGCAGATTTTCAATAATAAGCGGTTATTTTTAAGAATTCTTAATTTATCTATGTGTAAATTATGAATCTTGTTAGAAAGTGAATTTAAAATGACAAATTTTGAATACATTTACAATATGAGTCTGTACAAAGTGATTGGTGTCATGTCGGGAACTTCCCTCGACGGAATTGATCTTGCCTATATACATTTCGAAAAAACAACACGCTGGAAATTTGAAATTCTGGTAGCAGAAACGATTCCATATCATAAAAAAATACAAGCAAAACTTCAAGAAGCTATTGGTTTTAACAACAAGGATTTAGGAGAGTTTGATGTTGGTTATACAGAACATTTGGCAAAAGTTATCAATGCATTTATAAAAAAATATGCGATTGCTGAAATAGATGCTGTGTGCTCGCATGGACATACGATTTTGCATCAACCAGAAAAAGGAATTACATACCAAATTGGCAATCTGGAGATTTTAGCAAAATTAATTCAACAGAAAGTAGTGTGTGATTTTAGAGTCCAAGATGTGGAACTTGGCGGACAAGGAGCTCCATTAGTTCCGATTGGAGATGAATTGTTGTTTTCCGAATATGACTATTGTTTGAATTTGGGTGGATTTGCAAATGTATCTTTTCATAAAGAAGGAAAACGAATTGCGTATGACATTTGTCCCGTAAACATTGTGTTGAATAAATATGCCAAACAATTAGGGGTTGATTATGATAATAAAGGAAAACTGGCTAAATCTGGAAATTATTTATTAAGTTTAGGTGAGGAATTACACAATCTACCATATTACAAACAGAAACCTCCAAAATCCTTGGGATTGGAATGGGTTCAAGAAGAAATTTTTCCACGATTAGAATCGGCTAAAAGAAAAGAGATTGATTTGTTGCGGACGTTTACAGAGCATGTGGCAAGGCAATTAGCAAAAAACTTTACAATTAGATCAAAGGTTTTAGTCACTGGTGGAGGCGCATACAACGATTATTTGCTAGAAAGAATTAAATATCATAAAGAACTCGATTTGGTAAAACCTGTCAACGAATTAGTAGAATATAAAGAGGCACTTATCTTTGGTTTTTTAGGTGTATTACGCTTGCGGAATGAGGTAAATTGTCTGAAAAGTGTTACAGGTGCATCCAAAGATCACGGTTCGGGAAAAATTTACAATTATCATTAAGTTAAATTGTCTTAAATGTATGCTTCTAAGAAGCGAACAATTTTTATATTTGCTGGAATACAAACTATTATAGTACACAAAATACATATACTTGAAAGAATTACTTAAAATATACGAAAACAAAGCACCTGAGATTGTTTTTAACTGGAAAGATCCGGAAACAGACGCGGAAGGTTGGACAGTTATCAACTCACTACGCGGAGGTGCTGCAGGAGGCGGAACACGCATGCGCAAAGGATTAGACATGAATGAAGTGCTGTCGTTAGCAAAAACGATGGAAGTTAAATTTACAGTGTCAGGACCTGCTATCGGAGGTGCGAAATCTGGAATCAATTTTGATCCACATGACCCAAGAAAAAGCGGTGTGTTAAAGCGTTGGTACAAAGCAGTAGCGCCTTTATTAAAAAGTTACTACGGAACTGGAGGAGATTTGAATGTTGATGAAATTCACGAAGTAATTCCAATCACAGTAGACAGTGGAGTTTGGCATCCGCAAGAAGGTGTTTTTAATGGACATTTTAAACCAACAGAAGCAGATAAAATAAACAGAATCGGACAATTGCGTTTAGGAGTTATCAAAGTGATAGAAAGTCCAGTGTTTTCTCCTGATGTTTCTCGTAAATATACAGTCGCTGATATGATTACAGGTTTCGGAGTAGCCGAAGCTGCACGTCATTTTTATGATATTTATGGTGGATCTATCAAAGGAAAACGAGCTATTGTTCAAGGTTTTGGAAATGTTGGAGCAGCAGCAGCGTATTACCTATCGCAAATGGGGGCAAAAGTAGTTGGAATCATCGACCGAGTTGGAGGTGTGATCAATGAAGAAGGATTTTCTCATGAAGAAATCAAGGAATTTTTCTTGAACAAAGATGGAAATACACTGGTGGCAAATAACATGATTTCTTTTGAAGAAATGAACCAACGCATTTGGGAGTTACCAACAGAAATCTTTGCACCATGTGCGGCATCACGATTAATTACGCAAGAACAGATAGATAAAATGATCGATACTGGATTGGAAGTAATTACCTGTGGAGCAAATGTGCCGTTTGCAGACAAGGAAATCTTTTTTGGACCAATCATGGAGCATACAGATCAAAAAGTGAGTTTAATTCCAGATTTTATCTCAAACTGTGGAATGGCACGCGTTTTTGCCTATTTTATGGAACGTAGAGTTTCTATG
The DNA here is from genome assembly GCF_022447245.1 of Kordia sp. Classification (GTDB taxonomy): domain Bacteria; phylum Bacteroidota; class Bacteroidia; order Flavobacteriales; family Flavobacteriaceae; genus Kordia. Next base: position 24,925 of record NZ_JAKVBC010000009.1, read on the forward strand.
ACTGATGAAGCTATCTTTGAAGATACTTCTAAAATCATCAAAAAAGCATTACAAAATACATTCAAGAAAAATGCTTCAAAAGTAGATGTAAGTAAAACTGCTTTTGAAATTGCATTAAAAGAATTAGTCTAACCATCAACTTAAAATACAGAAATGGAATCAGCAATAATAGCCGTATTTGTCTTAGGATATTTAGCGATAACCTTAGAGCATAATTTAAAAATTGACAAGCTTATTCCCGCATTAGCCATGATGGCAATTTGTTGGGCATTCGTCGCTTTCGGAATCGAAGATTTTCAAAATTGGTTTGACTCTGGAGCACATGCATTAGTCGGTGGAGAAGGCGGTTTTGGAGAGCTCGCCAAACCTGAAAAGATGCACATGATGGAAGAAGGATTGTTGCATCACTTAGGGAAAACCGCAGAAATACTGGTATTCTTACTTGGAGCAATGACGATTGTAGAGATTATTGATTATTTCAATGGTTTTGCTACAATCAAAGGCTTCATTAAAACCCGAAGTAAAAAGCGTGTCCTTTGGATTTTTGCATTTTTAGCATTCATCTTATCAGCTATTATTGATAACCTTACGGCAACTATTGTACTGATTTCAATTTTACAAAAAATTATCTCTGATAGAAACATTCGTATTTGGTATGCAGGTTTAATTATTATTGCAGCAAATGCAGGTGGAGCATGGTCGCCAATTGGAGATGTAACAACAACTATGTTGTGGATTGGAGATAAAGTATCTACAGGAAAACTATTTGGTTACTTATTCTTACCATCTTTATTATGTATGATCGTGCCAACATTTATTGCTTCTTTCTTAAAGCCATTTCAGGGAAGTTTGCCAGAAGAAGAAGGTGTTGAAGAAAATAAGCCACACCGTTTTGGGCCAACAATGTTATACTTAGGATTATCTGCAATTATTTTTGTGCCAATTTTTAAAGTAGTAACACATTTACCCCCTTATGTAGGGATGATGTTGTCATTGTCGGTAGTGGCAATATTTGCAGAAATGTATAGTAATTCAAAATTCACGATGGCAGTTGTAGGTGCTAATGAAGGTCATGAGCATGAAGAAGCTGGATCTACACATCACAGTCCTGTGCATCATTCTTTATCAAAAATTGAATTGCCAAGTATCTTGTTCTTTTTAGGAATATTAATGGCAGTAGCAGCATTAGAATCTTTAGGCTTGCTATTTGGTTTTGCTGATTGGTTAAAGACAGCTACGCCAGGATTAGGAACAGAAATGGATCCTAACGGGGTTTCAGATTTAGTAGTAATGGCATTAGGAGTTGGATCGGCAGTAATTGATAATGTACCCTTAGTAGCAGCTAGTTTGGGAATGTTTACAGAACCATTAGATCATCAATTATGGCACTTTATAGCTTTTGCAGCAGGAACTGGAGGAAGTATGTTAATTATTGGTTCGGCGGCAGGAGTAGTTGCTATGGGAATGGAAAAAATAGATTTTTTCTGGTATCTCAAAAAAATATCTTGGTTAGCCTTTATCGGATTCCTTGTTGGTTCGGTAGCTTTCATGATAATACGAACCTTATTTTAAGTCTGTAACGAGTATACTTAATTAACAAAAACACCGTTATTATAGTCTAAATCAAAAAACAACTATGTTATTATTTCAAACCCCAACAACACCTGTTGAAGATCCAGAAAGCCAAGAAAAAACCTTTTCTATTATTCAATTAATCATTGATGGAGGAATAGGGAGTGTTATCATTATTAGTGTGCTTTTAGTATTGCTTGCAGTAGCTTTATATATTTATTTTGAACGTACATTTGCTATTAAATCAGCGTCTAAAATTGATAAGAATTTTATGAATCAAATTCGGGATAATGTCTCTGCTGGAAAACTAGATGCAGCCAAGATGTTATGTGCACAAACAGATTCACCAGTAGCAAGATTGACCGAAAAAGGAATTTCTCGAATAGGGAAGCCGCTGGAAGATATTAATAAGGCTATTGAAAATGCAGGAACATTAGAAGTATATAAACTAGAAAAGAATGTAAGTATTCTAGCAACCGTAGCAGGTGCGGCACCAATGATAGGGTTTTTAGGAACTGTAATTGGTATGATTATCGCTTTCCAAGAAATGGCAACCAGTGGTGGTCAGGCAGAAATGGGATCATTGGCAGAAGGTATTTATACAGCAATGACAACAACGGTTGCTGGTTTAGTAGTGGGAATTATTGCGTATATTGGGTACAATCACTTGGTTGTGAAGACGGACAAAGTGGTGCATCAAATGGAAGCAAATGCAGTAGACTTCTTAGATTTATTAAATGAACCTGTATAATAAAGTTCTATGAAGTTAAGAGGTAGAAATAAAGTAAGTCCAGAATTTAGCATGTCGTCCATGACAGATATTGTATTCTTGTTATTGGTATTCTTCATGTTGACTTCTAACTCACCAAATGCACTTGATTTACTCTTACCAAAAGCAAAGGGGAAATCAACAAATACACAGAATGTTTCGGTTAGTATAAAGAAAAACCTCCAAGTGTATATTGATGCAGACCGAGTCAGAGAAGGGCAAATAGAATCAAAATTGAAAGCAAAATTAGCAGGGCAAGAAGCGCCAACCATTATATTGAGAGCTGAAGAAGGTGTTCCTATTGAAAAAGCTGTAAATATTATGGATATCGCTAATAAGAACAAATATAAAATCATTCTAGCTGTTCGACCTCAATAATGAGTTTGCTTGAAACGAGGAATAAAAAATTTAATTTACCCTTCGTTTTTATTGCAGGTGTAATTTTTCTTTTAGGATTGGCATATTTTGCAAATTATTTAGAAAATTTATCTCAAAAAAACATAACAAATGTTGAGGTTAAGTATACAGGAGATGAAAAAAGAATAAAAATTCAAGTTCAAGAAAATGCAACTATTCTTCTAGATGGAACGAGAATTGATGCAACTCAACTTGAAGAGATACTAAAAAATACAATTTGACGGTTATGCAAATCCAGTCATTAGTATAGAAGTGGTAGAGAATGTTTCGATATCAAACACTATCAATATCATGGAGATTGCAAGAAAAAATAACTATAAAGTCATTCTTGAAGAAGCATCAAAATAAAGCATTATGTCAGTATTTGATACAGAGCACAAACGAAAATCGGCAACAATAACTACAGTATTGATGGTTATATTATTAATACTAATGTTCATATTTGGTAAAACATATATGGATCCGCCTATTGAAAGTGGAATTGCTGTAAACTTTGGAAATACAGATACAGGAAGAGGTGAAGTAGAAACACAGAAAAATCCAAAACCCGTAGCAAAAACTTCAGAACCTGAGGTGGTAGAGGAACCTGAGGAAACAGAACCTGTAGAAGAAACACAGCCTGATACATCATCAGAAGAAGTAATAACGCAAGATTCTGAAGAAGCTATTGCGATGAAAAAGGCGGAAGAAGAAAAGAAGCGTAAAGCGGACGAAGAAGCTAAAAAGAAGGCAGAAGAAGAGCGTATTGCAAAAGCAAAAGCGGAAGCAGAAGCAAAAAAGAAAGCTGAGGAAGCTAGAAAAAAAGCTGAGTTTGATGCATTGACAAAAGACTTAAATAGCGATGGTGGAACTGGTAGTGATGATGGAGAAGGAGAAGGTCCAGGAGATGGAGATGGAAACAAAGGGCATCCTGACGGAGATCCGTATGCGGCAAGTTATTATGGGCAACCAGGTTCAGGAGACGGCGGTGCAGGTGGTTATGGTTTGCGTGGAAGAAGCAAGTTAAGTGGCCAAGCTGTTCAGCAAGAATGTAATGAATATGGGAGAGTGGTAGTGCAAATTGAAGTAGATAGAAGCGGAAAAATTATCAGTGTCAATGCTGGTGTATAAGGTTCTACAATTACAGCACAATGCTTATTAGATGCGGCTGAGAAAACGGCTCGTACATATAGATGGAATAAAGATGATAAAGCGCCTAAAAAGCAAGTAGGGTTTATCGTTGTGAAATTCAATCCGAATTAAAAAAAAGCATATCATTTTTTAATGACAGATATACAAGCCTTATCATGGTTGGAAGCCCAATATGAAACTTCTTATCAAAAAAAAGGTGCTTCAAACAATTCTGAAGCTTGGGATTTAGTGAAAATAACCAAGTTTGCAGAACATTTAAAAAATCCTAATTCAGCATTTAAAAGTATACATGTGGCTGGAACCAATGGAAAAGGTTCTACAAGTCACATGATTGCTTCCATATTACAAGAAGCAGGTTATAAAGTTGGTTTGTATACATCTCCGCACTTAAAAGAGTTAAGAGAACGTATCCGTATCAATGGTCAAATGATTTCTGAAGATGCAACTGTTGAGTTTGTGAAAAGCTATCATCAATATATAGATTTGGAGAAACTCTCTTTCTTTGAATCAACTGTGGCGATGGCATTTCATTATTTTGCTCAACAAGAAGTGGATATTGCAGTGATTGAAGTAGGTATGGGTGGTCGTTTGGATTCTACGAATATCATTATGCCGGAAGTAAGTGTTATTACCAATATAGGTTTTGATCATGTGCAATTTTTAGGAAATACATTGTCTAAAATTGCAGCTGAGAAAGCTGGAATTATCAAGAGTCATATTCCGGTAGTAGTTGGCGAATATCATGAAGAAACGTTTCCTGTTTTTGTTGAAATAGCTGAGAATATGAATTCAGAGTTATATCTCGCAGAAAAAACGATACAGCAATACTATCAAACAGATCTTTTAGGTGATTATCAGCAGAAAAATTACAAATCTGCAGTACAAGCTATTCGGTTGCTAAAAGGCTTTCAAATAGAAGAAAAACATATTAAAAATGGGTTATTGAATGTAATTTCTAATACAAATCTGCAAGGAAGATGGCAAGTCTTAGCAAATCACCCAAAAACAATTTGTGATACGGCGCATAACAAGGAAGGTTTGCAAATAGTAATGGAGCAATTGCAAAAAGAAAATTTTCAGCAATTACATATTGTGTTTGGAGTTGTAACTGATAAAAATCTAGAAGAAATATTTCCGTTATTTCCAGAAAATGCAATTTATTATTTCTGTAGTCCAAAAATAGAGCGCGCACTAAATGTTTCAGAATTACAGCAAAAAGCAGCAGTGTATGATTTAAAAGGGAGTGTATATGGTTCTGTTTCAGAAGCCTATATGACTGCGCAAACAAAAGCTACGAGTGATGATCTTATATACATTGGCGGAAGTACATTTGTCGCAGCAGAAATACTTTGAAATTTTTATGTTTAAATTTTGCTAGATATAAAATCTATTTTATATTTGCATCCGCATTAAGCAATAAGGGTGATTAGCTCAGTTGGTTCAGAGCACCTGCCTTACAAGCAGGGGGTCACTGGTTCGAATCCAGTATTACCCACAAAAAAAAGCTTCTTATTACAAGAAGCTTTTTTTAGTTTATATCGGTTGGGATGTTATAGTAAATCTAAAATTCGTTCCAAAGCCATTCCACGCGAACCCTTTATTAGCAAAGTGCTATTTTGTATTTCTGGAAAATGACCTTTTAAAGATTCGAATGTATTGTGAATACTAATATTAGAATGTTTGCTTTCGGTAACTCCAAAATTTTCTCCTATTAAATAAATATGATCAATTGCTAACGAACCTGCATATTCATTTATAAACTGATGTTCTTCGGCGGCGCTTTCTCCAAGTTCAAACATGTCGCCTAAAAAAGCAATTTTAGTTGTGTCTGTTAAGTTTGAAAAATTATCTAAAGCAGCTTTCATGCTTGTAGGATTCGCGTTGTACGCATCTAAAATAATTTTATTAGAGTTTTTATGTTTAATTTGTGATCGGTTGTTAGAGGGGATATAAGTTTCAATAGCAGCTTTTATTTGTGAAAGCGTTACATTGAAATATGTTCCGATGGCGATAGCTGCAGCTATATTTGAAAAGTTATAGCTGCCGATTAATTGACTTTGTATTTCTATGTTATTTACGATAGCTTTTACCATTGGATTTGCGTTTAAGAAACGGATAGTAAGTGCATGTGTGTCTGAACTTCCAAACGTGTAATTCTTTGCGTCTCGGGTTCTTTCTACTTGTTTAGGGTCATCTCCATTCACAAAAATAAGTTTGTCATTAGCTTTTAGATGATCGTAGAGTTCGCTTTTTCCTTTAATAACACCTTCAACACTGCCAAAACCTTCTAAATGCGCTTTTCCGAAATTTGTAATATATCCATAATCAGGTTCGGCAATGTTGCTTAAAAACTCAATTTCTTTTTGATGATTTGCGCCCATTTCTACGATTCCAATCTCGGTTTTGGATGTCATGGAAAGTAGTGTAAGTGGAACACCTATATGATTGTTTAAATTGCCTTTTGTGGCAGTGGTTTTATATTTTAGAGAAAGCACTGCATTGATGAGTTCTTTTGTAGTGGTTTTTCCATTACTTCCTGTGAGACTTATGATAGGAGTGTTTAATTGCTTACGATGATGATTGGCTAGTTTTTGGAGTGTTTCTAAAACGTTTTCTACAAGAATAGTATGTGTTTTTAGTTCGTATTCTTTTTCATCGATTATGGCGTACACAGCTCCTTTCTCTAAGGCGTCTTTTGCGTATTTATTTCCATTGAAGTTTTCTCCTTTTAATGCGAAGAAAATACAGTTAGGGGCGATGTTTCTTGAATCAGTCGAAACTGTCGGGTATTTTTGAAATATAGAATATAATTCTTTGATCATTTATGCGTAATTAAATAAAGTTAAAACGAAAAAAAGCCCTGATATGGTCAGGGCTTTTTTTAATACACAAAAGTGTGTTTATTATTTTCTTGGACTCTTTCTTCCTTGCGCTTTTGAACCTACTCTTGACATTGCAAATCTAAATCCGATGTAAGAAGTTGCCATGTATTCAGGGAAAGCTCTTCTTTGTGCAGGGTCAATCCAGTATGCTCTATCTTTCCATGAACCACCTTTGTAAACTCTGACGTTGTCATCAATTAAAGTAGTTCTTGTGTTAGATTTGTCATACTTTCTTAACATTCCAGTTGAATCAGAAGATACAACGTGCTTTGGAGCATTATACATTCGTTTCGCATCCATTTTTCCATTTTCAGCATCTTCTTCGTTAAATAAGTCAAAGTATCTTGAAGAAGAAACATCACCATCGCGATAGTTTCTGTTGTCAGACTTGTCAAAGTTAGTTCTCAAATATGTTTCATTTTCATTAACTGGAACTTGTGCTAATTGACCAGGAAGGTTTCTTGGCATAATTCGTCCATTTGCTAAGGTATCTTGAACCATTGTTTCAGTTGTTACAATCTCAGCTTTGCCTTCTTGGTTGATTTTGTTTTTAGTGTAAACGTTACCACGATAGTAATTGAAGTCACTTGCTTCGTCATCTACAATTGGACGATAAACATCAGAGACCCATTCTGCAACATTTCCTGCCATATCATATAACCCAAAATCATTTGGTGGGTATGACTTTACACGAGCAGTTATATCCGCACCATCATCAGACCATCCAGCATTTCCACGATAATCACCCTTTGAATTCTTAAAGTTTTCTAACTGATCTCCACGTCTTTTTCTGTTTCCACTTCTTGTGAATTCACCTTTCCATGGATATTTTTTTCTACCACGTACGTTGTTATACTCTCTTAATCCATCTAAACCTTTAGCTGCATATTCCCATTCAGCTTCTGTTGGTAAACGGTATTCTGGTAAAATAACCCCAGAAGTACGTTTAGCGTATACGTTTTTATCTACGTCTGCAGAATCTTTTTTCTTATTTGATTTTTCTGCAATCCTTCCTCTGTACTCGTCAATCTTACCACCGTACGTTTTTGTAGGGTCGGTTAAATATGCTTCTGTACTGAATGTGCTTTCAGGATTTAAGCTATCAACAGACTTTGCTCCTTTGGCAATATATCCTTCGCGTTCTAATACAGCTTCGTTAACTCTATCAGTTCTCCACTGGCAGAACTGTACAGCTTGAATCCAGTTTACACCAACTACAGGATATTCAGCATATCCAGGATGTCTTAAGTAGTTAGTAGTCATTGTTTCGTTAAATCCTAAACGATTTCTCCAAACCAATGTGTCTGGCAATGCACCAGTATAAATGTTTCTGTAGTTTTCTTCTTCTGGAGGGAAAACAGTTTTTGTCCAATATAAGTACTCTGTGTACATTAAATTAGTAACTTCTGTTTCATCCTGTAGAATGACTGTACGTGTTGTTGGTTTGGGGTATTGTTCCAATCGTGCATAGGGTCATCCTGAGTTTTTCCCATTGTAAAAGTTCCACCTTCCACAAATACTAATCCAGGAGCAGTTTCCTGATCTTTGTATTTTGTGTTGGCTGTGAATCCTCCATCTTTACCATCAATACGCCAGCCTGTGGCTTTTGAAGTATTATTTGATGATGATCTTTTACAGCTAAAAAATCCTAGTGACACTACTGCGACAAGTAGCATAATTCTTAATGTTCGCTTTTTCATAGTCAAGACTTGAGTATTGAAAATTTTAGGTTTGCAATATAGCAATTAAAGGTAAAATATCAAGATTAATTTCAAAAATTAATGTGACATGCCACTTCAATTATAAATATCATATAGTTTTGATATAACGACCACAGTTGTTATTTATTATTCTTAATTTTGTTTTTTTTAAAAAACAGCTAAAACATTGAATAATATTTCAATGTATTTATCGTTAAAGATGCAATGAAAAAAACTCTTACTTTTTTATTAGGACTCCTTTTTTTAAGTGCTAATGCGCAAAACAAGCACTTTGATTTGACGTGGAGTGATGCACCAAAAGAATTTTCAAAGGAAAATTCGTCTGTGAAATTGCCAACATTTAATCAAGAATATTTTGTTAGCAATGACGATGGTACGATTAGTTTTATAGCACAATGGGATGATGATCGTTTTGTGAATAAGAATTCTATGCAGATTGAAAATGTAGTGTATGGAACTATCTCAAATCAAAACTTAGGTGAAATTGATACACAAAGATTGCCAACATCACTTCAGTCAAAAATTGTAAATTCTGGTGCCAGAGGAAAAAATGCACACATATTGATTGTGTCTCCTTTAATTAGAGAAAACGGGGTGGTTAAAAAAGTGCTCAGTTTCGATGTTAGCTATACATTTTTAGCTAGAAGACCGAATATCAGAACTAAAAACAACACTACAATTACAAGTTCAGTACTTGCTAGTGGTAACTTTTATAAATTTTCGGTAGTTGAATCCGGGATTTACAGATTAGATGCTAATTTTTTAAACCAAGTAGGTTTAAATACAGGAAGTATTGATCCAAGAAAAATAAAAATTTATGGAAATGGAGGAAGAATGATTCCTCACAGAAATTCTGAGAATGAATATTATGATGTTACTGAAAACGCAATTACAGTTTTTGGTGAAGAAGATGGAGAGTTTAATGCACAAGATTATATCTTATTTTATGCAGAAGGAAACGATGTGTTTAATCAAGACAGTCAAACACATATCAACGCATATTCTGATAAAACCTATTACTTTATTACCGCAGATGGTACAGAAGACGGGAAACGAATTCCGGAAGCAGTACAGCCGACAGCAGCGCCTGATATAACTATTACAACGTATGACGATTATCAGTTTCACGAAGTAGATAACGTAAATATTGTAAAGCTTGGAAGAAGATGGTTTGGTGACGTATTTAATATTGAAACAGAACGTACTTTTAATTTTACATTGCCGAATTTAGTTACTTCTGAACCTGTTCGTATTGGTATAAAGCCTGCGGCAATTTCTAATGGTATTACAAACATGAATACCATTATTAATGGACAGCCAGCAGAAAATATCAATGGACAACCTGCATTTAATTTTACATTCCCACAAATCAATGATTCAAGATTAGCAACAGAACACAATGTAAGTGGTGTACCTGCTAATAGAAATGGATTAATCATAGATGATGTAAATCTAAGTTCTAACGATTTAAATATTACATTGAATTATCAAAATAATGGAATTGCAGGTTCTATTGCATATTTAGATTATATCTCAGTGGAATCAAGGCGTACACTGATGGGAATTGATGATCAATTCAAATTCAAATATAATGATGCTCGAAATATTGTAGGAACTGGAGAATTTGTCATTTCAAATGCTACAAAAGTTTATGAAGTTTGGGATATTACAGACATCTGGAATGTAACAAAAGTGACAAACACTGATGCTTCGGTAATTTTCTCTTTCAAAGCACCTATGGGAGAAATTAGACAATATATTGCTGGAGATACTTCTCGATTTTTAATTCCAACCATTGAACCGAATAATCAAGTGCCAAATCAAGATTTAAAAGGATCTATTTTTGCAAATGGCGATGTGGAATACATTATTATTTCTCCTGAAAATTTAGCTTCTCAAGCAGAGCGTATTGCAGAATTTCACCGAGGAAACTCAGGAATGAATGCGCAAGTAGTAACACTTAAAAATATTTACAACGAGTTTAATACTGGAAATCCAGATATTGGAGCTATTCGTAATTTCCTAAAGTATGTATACGACAATGCTACGGTACCAGAAAATCGCCTAAAATATGTGTGTTTCTTTGGCGATGCCTCGTATGATTATAAAAATAGAGTGCAAGGAAATACCAATATTGTTCCTGTTTTTCAAGCGTATGATAGTTTTAACTTGACGAGCGGTTTTATGACTGATGATTTCTATGGAATGATGGACGATGATGAAGGGACAATGGCTGTGACTGATCGTTTAGATATCGCATTAGGAAGAATGTTAGTGCTTGATCCAAATCAGGCAAAAAACATTGTAGATAAAACTTTAGTATACTACAGTAAAGAGGCTTTTGGCCGTTGGAGAAATACCGTAACGATTGTTTCTGATGATGCAGAAAACAACTCAGATAAAGACTTAGAAGTTGATTTAGATGCTCTTGGAGATGTAATATCCACCGAGAAGCCATTTATCAACATCTCAAAAATACATTCAGATGCCTTTCAGCAGCAATCATCAGCAGCTGGTGAGCGTTATCCAGAAGTAAATGAGGCAATCAAAGATAATATTGCATTAGGATCTTTAGTAGTTAACTATTTTGGTCATGGTGGCGAAGATGGACTTGCTGGAGAACGAATTTTTGAAAAAGGAGATTCGCAAGAATTAGCGAATGATTGTCGCCTTCCTTTATTTATTACCATCACTTGTGAATATACACGTTTTGATAATCCTTTGCGTGAAACCGCAGGAGAATTCATGTTTTGGAATGAAGGCGGAGGAGCAGTTTCGCTGCTTACGACAACTCGACAAATATTCCAAAATGTTGGAGTAAGTATCAATGAATTGCTGGCAAGATATCTATTTTCGTATGGCTCCAATGAATATGAACCAGTGTCAGAAGCGTTACGTTTAACAAAGAACTTAGTAACGACTACCAACAAAAGAACGGTTTTCTTTATTGGAGATCCAGCAATGAAATTGGCAATTCCAAGACCAAGAGTAAATCTTACTGCTATCAATGATGTGCCAATTACACAACCTACAGATACACTCAAAGCGTTGAGTAGAGTAAAAATGGCGGGTAACATTACAGACGACGCAGGAAACTTAATGAATACCTATAACGGAACTGTTTTTTCAACGATTTATGATAAAAATATTCAGCGTCAGACCTTAGCAAATGACTTTCCTTTTGTGATGGACTTTGAAACGCTAGGAGAAATTATCTTTAGAGGAAAAGCAGAAGTTGTGGAAGGTGAATTTGAATTTGAATTTGTAGTACCGCGAGATATTACAATTCCTGTTGGGAATGGTCGTATCAGTTTCTATGCAGAAAAAGAAGGTGTTTTAGAAGATCATACAGGGTATAATGATAGTTTTAAGGTTGGAGAACTCAATGAAGATGCGCCTGAAGACAATGATGCACCAGTAATTAACCTATTCTTGAATGATGAAAGTTTTGTTTCGGGAGGAATCACTAATGAATCCCCTTTCTTATTAGCCAAACTATCAGATGCTAATGGAATCAATACGGCAAGTGGAATTGGTCATGACATTGTTGCTATTTTAGATGGAGATGAAGTCAATCCAATTGTTTTAAACGATTATTACGAAACCGAATTAAACGATTACACGCGTGGAACAGTGAAATTTCCATTGCGTGATTTAGAAGAAGGAACACATACATTATCACTCAAAGCGTGGGATGTATATAACAATTCTTCAACAACAGAAATACAGTTTACAGTTTTCAATGAAAACAACTCACTCACTATTACGAATGTGTTAAATTATCCAAATCCTTTTGTAAGTTATACAGAATTTTGGTTCAATCACAATAGTTCCAATGAACTTGATATAATGATTCAGATTTTTACAGTTTCTGGAAAAGTAGTACGTACTTTAGTAGGCAAAACTAATGCAGGTGCTAGTAGTAAAGATTTTAGCTCATTGTCAAGAGATATTGTCTGGGATGGAAAAGATGATTTTGGCGATAAATTAGCAAAAGGAGTCTACGTATACAAGATTACCGTAAAATCTCCGTTAACTAATCAGAAAGTTGAAAAATTTGAAAAACTTGTAATACTATAAATAAAAACTATATTTGTTAAAATTTAACTGAATTCTGAATGAAAAAGATATTTTTATCCTTATTTATTTTAATCCCATTGGGAATGATTGCACAAACTACAGTTGTGAATCCAAATGATACTAGAGTAATAACAACAGGAGTTCCTTTCTTATTAATTACGCCAGACGCAAGAGCAGCTGGAATGGGAGAATTAGGAGTAGCTACATCTCCAGACACTTACTCACAACAATGGAATCCAGCAAAATATGCTTTTGCAAATGAACAAATTGGAGTCGGAATCAGTTATACGCCCTATTTGAGCGACTTAGTAAATGATATATTTCTAGGAAACTTAACATTTTACAACAGAATTAGTGAAAGAAGCGCTTGGTCTGCAAGTATAAAGTACTTCAGTTTGGGAGAAATTGAAATTATTACGCAACAACAAGCGGACATAGGAAACTTTACACCGTTAATTGAAAGACCTAACGAATTAGCAATTGATGCGTCATATGCATTACGTTTAAGTGATCAATTCTCTATGTCGGTAACAGGTCGTTTCTTACGTTCTGACTTGAAATTGCAATCGCAACCAGATGTAGAAGCCAATGCAGCGAGTACATTTGCAGTAGATATTGCTGGTTACTATCAATCAGAAGAAACTGCATATGATAGTTTCAACGGACGTTGGAGAGCAGGATTCAATATCTCAAACTTGGGTCCAAAACTAAAATATGACGAATTAGGTCAAGAAAACTTCTTACCTACGCAATTAAAATTAGGAGGTGGATTTGACTTCATCTTTGACGAATACAACAAATTAGCAGTAAGTGTTGAAGTAAACAAATTGTTAGTGCCAACACCACCAAAACTCGGATTTGTTGATTTAGATGATGATGGAAATCAAGATACAGACGATTTGTCTACACCTGACGTAAATGAAAATGAGCCAACAATCATTGTAGAAGGTCAAGATGATGACGTAAGTTTTGTTTCTGGAATCTTCCAATCATTTGGAGATGCGCCAGGAGGTTTCAGTGAAGAATTAAAAGAATTTACCTATGCTTTAGGAGCTGAATACTGGTATCAAGATTCATTTGCATTACGTGCAGGATACTTTAATGAAAGTGAAATCAAAGGAGCTAGAAAATTCTTTACGCTTGGAGCAGGATTCAAATACAGTGCAGTAAAAATTGATGTATCATATCTATTCTCTGCATCTAAAGTTCGTAATCCATTAGAGAATACATTGCGTTTTTCTTTAACATTTAACTTAGGAGATACCTACGACGAATTATAAAATTCATCACATAAAAATATCACAAAAACCTTTCAAACTATTTGGAAGGTTTTTTTGTTTCTACAAGACTTTAAACCTCGCAAAAAAATAAACTTTCAAAAAACAAATCCAAAATTCAAGAACTTAAACATTAGTAAAAATAGAATCCAATGCCTATTACCTAAAACCAAATGCCAGAATTGAAGGCAATTCCATAAATAATCACTATATTTCTAAGCTGATTTGATCTGAATGGATCAACACATGATAAAGAAAATAAATTTCACATGCAGGAAATAAAAATTACAGCAACACTTACGTGTTACGATCATATAGAGGAACTTCCTCAAAATATACAAAAGCTAATGGAGCATGCAGTAGAAGCTCGTAAAAAAGCCTATGCACCATACTCTAAATTTAGAGTGGGAGCAGCATTGCTATTAGAAAATGGAGTTGTTGTTACGGGAAGTAATCAAGAAAATGCAGCCTATCCATCTGGATTATGTGCAGAACGTGTTGCTATCTTTCACGCGGGAGCACAATATCCAAATGTTAAAATCCAGCAGATAGCCATTACAGCCACTTCGGACAATCATATCAATAAAACACCAATTCCACCATGTGGCGCATGTAGACAATCGATTGCAGAGTATGAAATGCGTCAAGATGAAGCGATCGAAATTTACTTTATGGGCGCAGAAGGAAAAATCATGAAATCAAATTCCTTAAAAGATTTATTGCCGTTAGTTTTTGATAAATCGTATTTATAAAGTTTGAAAAAAAAGCGAATTATTTAAGAATATACGATCAAAAAAAGGTTTGTTGATAACTTTACTTTTTTCGAAAACGTTATCGAAAGAATAAATCATGTTAAAAGAGCGATAATTTGCTATTACATTTTTTCACTTCTCATTAAAATAGTATTTTTGTTAATCGTATATCGAACAAACAACAACAAATAATAAACCCTAAAATGGTTTTTCGGTTTTCAAAAAATCACAAAACCAACCAATTTGAAATAAATGGAAAAAATCACTAAAGAAGTATACCTCAAGTGGTACGAGGATATGTTATTTTGGAGAAAATTTGAGGATAAACTTGCTGCCGTATACATTCAGCAAAAAGTACGTGGATTTCTTCACTTATACAATGGTCAGGAAGCTGTGTTAGCAGGATCATTACACGCAATGGATTTGTCAAAAGATAAGATGATTACTGCCTACAGGAATCACGTACAACCAATCGGTATGGGCGTTGATCCAAAAAGAGTGATGGCAGAATTATATGGAAAAGCTACCGGGACATCACAAGGTTTGGGAGGTTCTATGCACATTTTCGCACCAGACAAAGGGTTTTATGGTGGTCATGGAATTGTAGGAGGGCAAATTCCTTTAGGAGCTGGACTTGCTTTTGCAGACAAATATTTTAAAAGAGAAGCAGTAACTTTATGTTATATGGGTGATGGAGCGGTTCGTCAAGGTTCATTGCATGAAACTTTTAACATGGCAATGAACTGGAAACTTCCTGTAGTATTCATTTGTGAAAACAATGGATACGCAATGGGAACTTCTGTTGAAAGAACAGCAAACCATACAGATATTTGGAAACTTGGGCAAGGATATGAAATGCCTTGCGGACCTGTAGATGGGATGAATCCAGTAAAAGTTGCAGAAGCTGTAAGTGAAGCTATAGAAAGAGCTAGACGTGGTGATGGACCAACATTCTTAGAAATGAAAACCTACCGTTACAGAGGACACTCAATGTCTGATGCACAAAAATATAGAACAAAAGACGAAGTAGCTGAATACAAAAAAATAGATCCTATTACGCAAGTAAAGGATATTATCTTAGAGAAAAAATACGCTACAGAAGATGAAATCGCAGAAATGGACAAGCGAGTGAAAGCTTTAGTAAAAGAATGTGAAAAATTTGCTGAAGAATCTCCATATCCAGAAAAAAATGTAATGTACGATACCGTATACGAACAAGAAGATTATCCATTTTTACCTCATAAATTATAATAAAACATGGCGGAAATTATAAATATGCCGAGACTAAGTGACACCATGGAAGAAGGTGTTGTGGCATCATGGTTAAAACAAGTAGGTGATAAAGTTGAAGAAGGTGACATTCTCGCAGAGATTGAAACTGATAAAGCAACAATGGAATTTGAATCTTTCCATGAAGGAACGTTACTTTACATTGGAGTTCAAGAAGGAGAAACAGCACCAGTTGATTCATTATTAGCCATTATTGGTGATGCAGGAGAAAATGTAGATGCCTTGGTAAAAGGTGGAGCAGCTCCACAAAAACAGATAGAAGCAAAAGAAGAAGTTAAGCAAATAGAAGCACCAAAAGCTAGCCTTGAAAAAGTAGAAATGCCAGCGGGAGCAATCGTAGTAACAATGCCACGATTAAGCGATACCATGGAAGAAGGAACTGTTGCTTCTTGGTTAAAACAAGTTGGTGACAATGTAGAAGAAGGAGATATTCTTGCCGAAATTGAAACAGATAAGGCTACAATGGAGTTTGAATCTTTCAATGAAGGAACATTACTATACATTGGAGTTAGAGAAGGAGAAACAGCACCCGTAGATAGCGTTTTAGCAATTATTGGAAAAGAAGGAACTGATGTTGATACGGTTCTCAAAGCAGCAGCTTCAGGAGAATCTTCTACAAATGAAAGTACTCCAGAAGCGGGAAAAGAAACAGTAGAAGCAAAAACAGAAGCGCCAAAAGCAGTTTCTGGAAACGCATCTTCAAATGGTAGAATCATTGCTTCACCATTAGCAAAGAAAATTGCAGCAGACAAAGGAATTGATCTTTCACAAGTACAAGGAACAGGAGATCACGGACGTATCATAAAGCGTGATGTGGAAAACTTTACGCCAGCAGCGACTGCAGCTCCAGCTCCAGCAGTAAAGACTTCAAGTCCTGCTCCAGCAGCAAAAGAACCTGTAGCAGTAACTCCATTTGTGCCAGCAGGAGAAGAAAGCAGCGAAGAAGTGAAAAACTCACAAATGCGTAAAACAATTGCACGTCGTTTAGGAGAATCTAAATTCTCAGCGCCACATTACTACTTAACAGTAGAATTGGACATGGACAATGCAATCGCTTCTAGAAAAACAATTAATACAATTCCAGATATCAAAGTGTCATTCAATGATATGATCGTAAAAGCCTGTGCAATGGCATTGCGTAAACATCCGCAAGTAAATACTACTTGGAATGATACTACTACAGAATATCACAAACATATTCATGTTGGTGTAGCCGTAGCAGTTGACGAAGGATTGTTAGTTCCTGTATTAAAATTTGCAGACCAAATGAGTTTAACTACCATTGGTGGAAAAGTACGTGAATTGGCAGGAAAAGCTAGAAATAAAAAGATTTCTCCAGCTGAAATGGAAGGAAGTACATTCACTATTTCAAACTTAGGAATGTTTGGAATCTTAGAGTTTACTTCAATCATCAATCAGCCAAACTCAGCAATCTTATCTGTAGGAACTATTGTTCAAAAACCAGTAGTGAAAAACGGAGAAATTGTAGTTGGAAATACAATGAAAGTAACATTAGCCTGCGACCACAGAACAGTAGACGGCGCAACAGGAGCACAATTTTTACAAACTTTAAAACAGTACGTAGAAAATCCTGTGACAATGTTAGCATAATCATAAATCACATCGAAAATCCCACGAAAGTGGGATTTTTTGTTTACATTCATCATCAATCAAAAAAATACTCATGAAACATTTAAAAAACATACTTGCTATTTGTCTTGTTTCACTTGTTATCTTCTCGTGTAAAACCAAAGAAGTAGTTATAGAAGCGCAAGAAGTAGACGATATTGTAACCTATTTGGCTTCTGATGAGTTGGAAGGAAGAGATACGGGAAGTGAAGGAATTGAAAAAGCGGCTACCTATATTGAAAATTACTTTAAAGACTTAGGTGTAAAGCCTTTTTTAATACGGATCGTGATAATTTTGAGGTAAAAGGAAAGAAAGCGTTTAATGTAATTGGATACTTAGAAGGAAACAATACAAGCCTAAAAAATGAATATGTAATCTTAGGAGCGCATTACGACCATATTGGATTTGCCGAGGAAGTAGATGGTGACAAGATTGCCAATGGAGCCAATGATAATGCTGCAGGTGTAGGAACTGTAATGGCAATGGCAAAATACTTTGCCAAAACGAAAAGCAACAAAAGAAGCATTTTATTCACCTTATTTTCTGCTGAAGAAAAAGGATTGTTAGGATCAAAATACTTAGCTGAAACTTTAAAAAAGGAAGATTTAAATTTATACTTAATGTTAAATTTTGAAATGGTCGGAGTTCCTTTAATAAACAAAGATTATGTAGCATATGCTAGTGGATATGAAAGATCGAATCTTGCTGAAAAAATGAATGAATATGCAGGGAAGAAAATTGTAGGATTCTTTCCAAAAGTAAAAGAGTATCAACTATTCTACAGATCTGATAACTACCCATTCTTCAAAGAATTCAAGGTGCCTAGTCACACATTCTGCACATTTGACTTCACTAATTTTGATCATTATCATAAAGTAGGAGATGAGGCAGATATTATGGATTTTGAGCACATGGCAAATTTTGTAAATACATTTCTCCCAGCAGTAAAACAGGTAATAAATACGGAGACACAGGAAATTAAAATGAATCCTGATACGAAGTAATTATTTCATTTTATGAGTATCTGATTATACAATTTAAACCAAAAAAATACTTCAAGTACACTTAGCAAAGTCAAAGTGTATCGAGAAATACCAGAAAAAAAATAAAAATGAAAAACGTCATCATCACAGGAACAAGCCGCGGAATTGGTTTTGAACTCGTACATTTATTTGCCAATGCAGGATATAATGTCTTGGCGTTATCGCGAAATGAAAAACCAATTTCAAATCTCACCTATGATAATATTACCTCTTTTGCTTTCGATTTATGCAAGCCAGAAGATTACGGTAGAGTTACAGATTTTGTGAAAGAAAACTGGAGACGAGTTGATATTGTAATCCACAATGCGGGTTCATTACTTAACAGACCATTTGCAGAAACCACTATGGAAGATTTCGAATGGATTTACAAAGTAAATGTATTTGGTGTCGCAGAATTGAGTCGTGTACTATTACCATATATGGTTTCGGGAAGTCATGTTGTAACCATAAGTTATATGGGAGGAATTCAAGGAAGTATGAAATTCCCAGGATTGGCAGCCTACAGCTCTTCTAAAGGTGCTGTAATTACTTTGGTAGAATTATTGGCAGAAGAACACAAAGAACAAGGAATCGCTTTCAATGTGCTTGCTTTAGGTGCCGTGCAAACTGAAATGTTAGAAGAAGCTTTTCCGGGGTACAAAGCTCCATTATCAGCGTTGGAAATGGCAGAATACATTTATGACTTCTCATTGAACGGAAACAAATACTACAACGGTAAAATAATGCAGGTTTCGAGTTCTACACCTTGATTTTAAGTGTGTAAAACTACTTTTTGACACTTTTTTTACATTTGATTGACATATGGAATAGGCGATTCAGTCTATATTCGTTGAAATGTAAAAAATAAAATCATGAAGAAAGTCAGAAACATCGTGTTATCATTAATTGTATTAATAACTGTATTAGTAGTTAGTGGTTACACAAAAAGTGAATCAAATACGGAACAAAAAGAACATCTTTCTTCAATAGAAAATAAAGAACAACAGACCATAAATCTATTTGTTACACACGGGCACTGCAGTACACCATTTGCTGGAAATGTAAGTAATCTTCAATTGAATCTGTATGCCGGTAGTGAACTAAAAAATCCCATAGAAGATATGGATCTTTCGTTTGAAGTAGATCCAAATACATTTAATGTTTGCAGATCTGAAGAATTAACTCAAAGTATTAGAAGACCTGGTTTATTTGTTGGAGAACAGAACGAAAAAATCACCTTTATATCTACAAATGTATATACGATGGGATTGGACTGGTATGAAGTAAATGGTAAAATGTCTATAAAAGGAATTGAAAAAGAGGTGAAGTTTTTTGTAACAGGCATACGTGATCCAAAAGAAATTATGGCAAGTTCTTTAGTGTTAAGCGGTCAAGTAAACTTATTCGATTGGGGTATTGACTATGACAAAATTGTAAATGGAAAATCGGATGCAGTGTCTACAAAATTATTGTATTTAAATATGAAAATTGATACACAAAAGTATCAAACCTCATTTGTAACTGTGAATATGAAGCAGTAGAAATTTATATTTTTCTAAAAAAGGAGGAATAAATTGCGAGCCACTTCCATCATGTAATATCTCATCAATGACAATGCAAGTCATGAGAATTTCAGCATGATTTTCATTTTCTTTGATGTCAACGCTATAACTATCGCGAAAAGTAAATAATTTTTTACTAATAGTTGCTACTTCACGGTTATTTCGCATAAACGAAAATTCGTGTCCCCAAAAAGAGCCTTCAATAGCATAGTCATTAGATCCGGGAATGTCTAAGGTCAATTTCTTTTTAAACCAACTCCATGAGTAAGTGTTATCAAAAGCAATTCGCTCATAAAACCATCATAGAATTCCGTATCTATCGACATAATATATATCAGAATTTCCTTTTCTATAAATAAGAAAAAAAGAATGCATTTAAAAATCATCCAAACTAAAAAAAGGAAGCTAATTTAGCTTCCTTTCATAATTTTTATATGTAATAGAATTACATTTCTTCAATAATTTTTTCAATCAACTCTGTGGTTGAAGTATATGCAAGGCCTTCTTTTTTAGCAATATCAATTGCTTGTTTGGCTCTCTTTAATGCTTTGTTATAATTCCCTGTTTTATATAATAATGCTGCATGTGTATCTACATTATAATAGTTTTTTTCTAGCTCAATAGAACGTTCTACAGCCTTGATGGATCTTAGTAAAATCTTCACATTATCTTGTGTTTTATAAGCATTCCAAGCTAGAGAATTCAGTTTAGAAGAAGAGTTCCAAATTGAATCAATATTTGCTTGACTAAAATCATTTACATCAAAACTATTGCCATCTGTTTCCGTAGATTCGATGACTGTTTCTTCTATTTCAACTTCACTTTTCATGTATTTTTTAATCAAACCTTCCATACGCACTTTACTCATCGCTCCTTCAATTTGTTCTAAATTAGAGCTGTTTTTAATGAATAAATACGTTGGCATAGCGGAAATTTCTAAAGCGTCATCTACCTGACTTTTATCTACGTCAATCTTATAAAAATCAACGCGATCTTTGTATTTGGCATCCAACTCTTTCATAATTGGATCCATACGTTTACAAGGTCCACACCAAGTTGCATAAAAATCTAACACTATCAATCGATCATTGTTTACGAGTAGCTTTGATTCAGCATCATCGTCAGATAGCTCAGTTTGCGCAAAGGAGGGAATTGCAAAGCAAAGCATCAATAAAAGCAATACTTTTTTCATAAGAATAAATTTAATTTGTTTTAAATGTAACATAAAAAAATCATGCCAAAAAATTTTATTAATTATTTTGGTGATTAGATATTTTCTTAAATATCAAACGATTAATTATTATTTGAATTGTATCTAAATTAGGTTCGTATGTGTGAATTACGTAATTCTACTTGGCTTTTTTGAAAAAACATCCGTTAAATTTATGGATACCATATAACAAAACTAACCACATTATGAATGGATTACTCTTTCAGTTACCTAAAACGGTAACTAAGTCAAATCTCAAACAAGCAATGCAACAAGCTATTGAAATTGAGATTGCTACGATTCCCGTCTACTTATACACCTATTATTCCATAAACAGAGTTCCTTGTCAGTCTGGTATAGAAACCCAAATTCTAGCAGACATGAAGGCAACTCAAAAAGGAAAGAAAAACAGAAAAACGGATGCGCAATTGCAAGAAGCAGCACAACAGTTAGCTTTGGATATCATGGTTTTTGCCAACAAAGCAGGCGCATTGATTATGAGTGTTGCCGTAGAAGAAATGTTACACATGTCATTATCTTCAAATATTAAAAATGCATTAAAGCCTCCGTATGGTGGTACTCCAGAATTGGTCGGAAAAACACCAAAAGTTTGGCCAGCATATTTGCCAGGACACATCCCTGGATTTCCAATTAATCGAGGGAAATTAAACAAAGAACAATTACATGCTTTCCTATTAATTGAAAGTCCATTACCATTTACAGGCGGAAAAGAAAAAGGGAATGCCATTGAATACACAACAATTGGAGCATATTATGATATGATTATAAAGTGTATAAATGACGAGTTAAAAGACTCTGATTTTAATGGTGATGCTCCACAATTGGTGCCTGGGAAAGGATATTATGCGCAAAATAATATCGATACAGTATATTACGATAAAGATCATAAAGCACAGTTTCCAAATGATGAACACAGTGGTGGATTGATTCATGTAAAGGATAAAAAATCTGCAGTGTATGCGATGGACGAAATTGTTGAACAAGGAGAAGGTGCAAGTTTCGAAATAAATATTGACGGAAAAAAAGATAAAATAGTAGGCGATCATTTAACACCTACTGGAGAAGTTGTGTGTCCATTATTCCCTTTAGGAAGCGGAATGACAAATCCGTTAGATTATGATGATCATGAGGCTGACCATGAATTATCGCATTTTGATAAATTCTTAGAAGTGTACTGTACGATTGAACGTAAAAATCACGAATTAAATACTTTTCTAAACACGAAAGATTTTGACTTTACGAAATACTTTGTAAGAGACCTTCCAACCAATCCAAGCACTTCTGATTATCCAAAAGCAATTCAAGATGTTTCCAATCTAACGAATGCAATTTATACATACATCTTTGTGATGGCAGAAGCATGTTATAAAACTGCTGGTCATAAACAATATGAAATCTTTATGTTTGGAATTCACAAATCTATGATTTGGTTATTAGACAATTTGTGTGGGACAATGGCAAAATTAAATTATACAGATAGTCATGGTCAAACGCAAAATGTTGCGGCAACTCTAGAGGATTACAATTTTGATCCTTCATCAAGTCCAAAATCTCAAATAATCGACTTAGCAGGAATTGCTATAGCATCAAGTTCTATAGTCTCTCAAGGCTTATTAGATAGAATTAAAGACCTGCCAGATGTGCCTTTAGAAGCTTATTTAGTTGAAAACAATAAAGGGATTATGTAATTTAAAAAGTGTAAAAAAATGAAAGATTTTAAATATAGCGCATTAAACAGTTGCGGAGCAAATAGTTGTAGCAAATCAAGTTCGAGCGGACCTAATAATTGCGGAAGCAGTAGTGGCGCATCAAATGGATGTGGAAGCAGTGGAAGTAGTGGTTCAAATGGTTGTGGAAGTAGCGGAGGATCTTCTAACGGTTGTGGAGGCTCAAGTACACCATCAAAACAAAAAGACATTGCAGTGCCTTTAGAATTGCATGCATGTATGGGATTAAACGCTTGTAAAGGGCATGATCGCTTTGGAACCAATGGTTGTGCTGGTTCTGGATATTGTGCAACCCAAGTTCATAGTTGTCATACTTTAAACAATTGCCGTGGTCAAGGTGGTTGTGGATTGTATGGAGATACCGAAGAGCAATGCCGCCCTGGAGCCAATGACTGTGCATGGCAAGGAAGTTGTGGAACACCAATTCCTGCAGAACGTTTTATTACCCAAGGACCAAATAAAGGAAGAAGTGTGTGGCAGTTGGCTCGCAAGCTTTTTGAAGAGCGCATGGATAAATCGCGTAGAACGGTAAAAGATGCACCTTTTCAATATGGACCGCCAATCAAATGGTTGCGTGCAAACGGAAGAGGAGAATCTTGTGGAAGTAGTGGAGATAAATATTGTTCTTTTGGATTAAACAACCCAGAGAAAAGCGCCAATGAATTTTGTCTAGAAAGCAGTAAAGAAATCAACAATACGCTTGAAAATTGCGGTTGTGATGATGATAAAAAGAAAAAGAAATCCTCAAAGAAGAAAGCTGCTAAAAAGTAAATAGTAGTATAATATAATACGTCATTGCGAGAATTTTGCGCATTGAGCGAATGTGAAATGCAAAATTCGTGGTAATCTGTGAGTTTCAAAAACATTACATTTTTTTGATATAAACAGATTGCTTCGTCTTACTTCTTCGCAATGACGTATTAAAAAAGCAAAAGTAGCCAACAAAATAATGAAACAAAAAGTACAAGAACTTCCCGATTTAGGCTTAGGATTAGGGCTGCGTGGAGAACATTTCAATCATATACTAGAACATCGGCCAGCGGTAGATTGGTTTGAAATTATTTCCGAGAACTTTATGGATTCTGGTGGACGACCACGTTATGTGTTGGATCAAATTGCAGAAAAGTATCCAATTGTTATGCACGGCGTTTCTATGTCAATTGGTAGTACAGATCCATTGAATTTTGAATATCTAAAAGGCTTAAAAAAACTAGCTGATGAAATCAATCCGAAGTGGATCAGTGATCATTTGTGTTGGACAGGTGTATTGAGTCTTAACTCGCACGATTTATTACCTGTAGTTTTAAATGAAGAAAGTCTGCAACTCATAACTACTAAAATAAAACAAGTACAAGACTATCTAGAACGCCCGTTAATTCTAGAAAACCCAAGTACCTATTTAACCTTTCAGCAATCTACTATTCCTGAATGGCAGTTTTTAAAATACATGGTTGAAGAAACGAATTGTGGCTTATTACTCGATGTAAATAATGTGTATGTGTCTTCGTTTAACAATGAATTTGATCCTATTGAATATATAGAAGGTTTGCCATTCGAAAGTATTGTACAAATGCATTTAGCAGGACATCAGCATAATGGCGATCATATCATTGATACACATGATAGTCCTGTGGTAGATCCTGTCTGGGAATTATTCAGTTTGGCTTGGGAACGCACTGGTGGAACATCAACTTTATTGGAATGGGACGGAAATATTCCAGAATTTGATGTTTGTCATGAAGAATTGCTCAAAGCGAAAAACTATATGGATGGTTTCAAAAAACAATTTGTAAGGTCTGAAGCTATTCAGAAAGATGAGCAAATGGTTTCCAATCCGATAGATTTTTTAGTGTCGAATGTAGCGAAAGATTTTGTAGAGTAATGGAGATTAAAAGAGATACAGCAAGTGAAGTAGCAGCAAAAACATTTTCAGAAATTCAACACTGGATGCAACATCAATTAATGCATCCACAATTTGGAGGTGATTGTGAAACGTATGTGAAATCTACTTCCAAACTTTCCGCCAAACAACATTTACAAATTTATCAACGTAGTTATATTGCACGATTGCGCGATTGTATGGAAGCGCAATTTCCAGCTTTAAAACATGCTTTAGGAAGACCGTTATTTTTACAATTTACCGATTTGTATTTGCTAGAATATCCTTCCAAAAGCTACACTTTAGGTGATTTGGGACAATCTTTTGGGAAATTTCTAGTAGAAACACGTCCAGACAAAGATGCTGAGGTTAAAGAATCATGGCCAGATTTTATGATAGAATTGGCAGACTTTGAATTTTTAGTCAATACGAGTTTCGATGAAAAAGCAGATGAAAATTACCAAAAAGCAACATCAAAAACGAACGAAGAGGAATTGGAATTAGTTCCAGTATTTCACTTGTTAAAACATGACTTTCCCATCAGCTCTTATTACAAAGCCGCAGTAAATGATCGCAATCCAGAATTGCCATTTGCAGAAGAAAGCTATTCTGCATTATTACGTCATAATTACAGATTGGGACTTTTTGAAATATATCCTATTCAATATCAATTCTTGATGAAATTCAAAACAACAAAATCTATAAGTAGCGCAAAGCAGTTTCTAATAGATCAATTCAATATTGATAAGAAAGAACTCGAAAGTCATTGGCAACAATGGAAAGCAAAATGGTTGGAAGAAGGTTTTTTCATCAAGAAATAATGAATTGACATTAAAAGCACAAATCGTCAGATTGATTGGTGAATCTTAGATTCGTTGTATCGAGATTTACTATGAATTGTCATTACGAGGAGGGAAAAACGAAGTAGTCTTTACAATTAAGAAGCAGATTACCACAAGTTTTCGAAACTTTCACAATGACATTTCTAACAAGTTTAAAAATCTAATGATCTAAACCTTCAAAGCTAAAAGAAGTATTTACTTTAATTGCGCCATCAATCAAAATTGTAGCACGCTTTATCACTACGAGAACACTATCTTTTTGCTTGTATTTTGAATTTATTAAAGAAGTGTAATATATCTTTTGGGTAATAATGCTATCATTTTGTGATTGCATTTCACCAGAAAATTTTAAGTCTTCGATTGCAATCGTTTTGATAGAATCCGAAAGCGCCGTATTAAACTTATTAGAATCCGCCAATTGTTCTTTAATCGTTTCTGCAAATTCAGGATGTTTTGTCGCTAAAAGTTGAGCTTCATAATTGTCTTGTAATTTAGTTGAAATTTCAGCATTTAAGTCCTTTACATCAAAATTGGAAGTGCTGAACTTGAAACTTTCGCTGTTAAGCTTATCGTCCAAATCAGATAACCCATTTCCATCAAAACGATCTTTATCAATTGTATATCGATACGAATTAGAATCTTCTGTGGGAGACGGTGCATTCTCAGATTTAGAAGAAAATTGGTTGCATGAAATACACAATAAGAAACCGAATATGTACAATAGCTTTTTCATCATTGAATCATAAATTTAAGTTTCACAATCTTATTGTTTGCATAGACTTTATCCAAAATCTGCATCTTTTTTAAACTACTTGTTGGAATGGTTAATAAATTGATAAATTCCTTTTTAGTATACATTTCAATCCCCAAATTATTTTTAAAAACACGGTAAATTTGTGCTTTCTCAGCAATCAATCCATTCAATTGTGCGCGACGCCTTTGCCAATCATCTTTATTGCCATTTGCATAATATAAAAGCATTAACGCATAATCGTCTGTTTGTAATTGTACATTTTTATGCGAACTCGAATTGATATGTCGCAGAATGGTATCTGTTTTATGATAAGGCGATTTGACAACAAACTTTAATTGCTTTTCAGAAGTTGCATACGTAAAACAACCCAAACTATCAGTTTTAAAATACAAAGAAGATTCATTCTCTCGAATCACTTCAATATCTAATGAAATTTTTGTAATTGCTGCTCGTTGATCGGCATCCGTAAAACAAAATGTAAAAGTATTTTCAGATGGGTATAAGCTATATACGCCAAACGCAAGTAATGGAAGTAATAAGAATAACCAAATTAATTTTGGAAAACGCTTAGTGCTTTTTTCAATTTCAGTTCCCGCTTCAACTTCTCCACCTTGTTGTACAAAATCATTCCAATTCTCATAACCAACATATACACTTAATAAGTTAAGCATGTCAATACGTGGCAACTTTTCAGCATCATTCTTAATATAGGTGTAAAACCATTTTTCACTAATGCTTCCTTTTGTTTTACTACGTAAATCTTCTTGAAAATCTGCAATGGTACTTCCTTTCCACTCACGAATATCGCTTGAAGCCGAGTGCGAAGCAAGAAAAGTAGCAGCAATTTGTTGTTTTAAACGTAAAAAGTGATATGTTTTATCTGTGTTCAATTAAAATGTAAAAATCAGATAATCAGTTATTTGTATTTTGTAAAATAATTTACAAAGCCATTACAAGTTATTTACAAAGCTTCTTGTAGAAACTCCGATAGGTTTGTATTCGTAATCCTTAAAAATATAAAATTATGAATGCAAATACATTAAAACAAGCAGTAAAATCTACACTATATATTTTTCTAGTATTAATTTATATATCCTGTAATGGAAATAGTTCTGATGCTTTTAAAGAACAACTTACGTTAGAAAATGTAGATTTAAAAAATGATTATGATGGAGTAGAAGATAATGCTCCAACTACATATAAATATGATGCAGATTTTAAAGGAAAAGATAAAGGCTTTGCATATACACAACCTAAAACAGATCAAACTTTATCTTCAAACATTCCAAGCAATTTAAAAATTATCAAAACCGCAAGTACGCGTTATAAAGTAAAAAATATTGAACAAGCACTTGTAAATATTAAGCAAATGATGAATTTACATGGAGGTTATATTTCTGAATTGCGGTATGATAACAATTACAACGAAAAGAAAAATAGATTCACGATAAAAATTCCAAAAGAAAATTTTGATACAGTTTTGGATGGTATTCAAAAATTTGCTGAACAAACCGATTATGTAAACATTTCAACAACTGATGTTACCGAAAAATACTTAGATGCACAAACACGTTTACAAACAAAGCTAGAAGTAAAAGAGCGTCTGGAAGCTGTATTACGTAAAAATGCAAAAACAGTCAAAGACATTCTGGCAACAGAAAACCAATTGCGCGTTATTCAAGAAGAAATTGAAGTGGTACAAGGAAAATTAAAATACATGAGCAATAGAGTTGCATTCAGTACAATACAAGTTGAGATTTATGAAACTATCGAGTACAAAGAACAGCCAGTTGCTTATAAAAAAGGATTTGGCACTAAACTTAAAGAAAGTTTATTGACAGGTTGGAATTTTATTCAAGAGCTATTGTTAGGAATTTTATCAATATGGCCAATTGTAATACTAGTTGTTGTTGGATTGATCTTTTTAAGAAGATGGAGAAAACTTAGAAAATAAAATCTAAGAAACTACAATCACAAACTGACGGTTCTAATTCCCGAAATCGTCAGTTTATGAATGATTTATTGCTATTTCTTTTCAAAACAAATATGTACTTTTGTGATACCGTGAAAGAAATCTTAGCCAAATACATTCCTGAACGCGCTGTTGATCCTACTTTTGAACTCATAAAGACGCATCAGGTACATTTAAAAATTGTAAATCAGCGTGTCACACGACATGGAGATTACCGTAGAATGCCTGATGGAAGGCACATGATTACCGTAAATGCAGGTGAAAACAAATACCGCTTTTTTGTGACCTTGATTCATGAAATAGCACATTTAGTTGCTTACGAAAAATATGGACATGCCATAAAACCTCATGGAATAGAGTGGAAGCGAACCTTTCAACAATTGATGCTACCATTTATCAATCCGCAAGTATTTCCAACAAAGATTTTACCAGTTGTCGCTAATCATTTTAAAAACCCAAAAGCTAGTAGTGATACAGATGCAAAGTTTGCATTAGCTTTAAAACAATATGATCCAGAAAATGACAAACATTATGTTTTTGAAATTCCGCTAGGAAGTACGTTCCGATTGCATAATGGAAAAATATTTCAACGCGGAAACAAGCGTGTCAAACGTTACGAATGTGTGGAAATAGCTACGGGGCGTATGTATCTATTCAATCCAAATGCTGAGGTAGAGTTGTTGCGGAGTTAAATTTTATTTATGATCTTTTGAATCATTAAATTGCCATAATACATTTACAATTTGCCACTTTCCATTAAGTTGTACAATATGCATATAATCAATCCATTCATCAGCCATAAGTTTTACGGAAGCTTTTTTATCGTGAATGTCTAGAATCACAATTTCTTTTTTTGGTTTTTTTGGGAATTGATCTCCGTTTCTATTGTAAGTTGCAGCTAACAAAATCATAGCATCTCTAAGAACTTCTCTTAAATATTCTTCTCCTGTTTTTTTGTGAGTCCAGAATGTTCTTTTTAACATTCTTGGATGTGCAGATCGTTTAAATTGTTAAGGTTTTGCATTGTGTTGTGATTCAATATAATCCAATGCCGCTTGCTTTACAGCTAAGGAATCTCTTAGAGTTTGTGCATTTGATGAACTAGAAAATAAGAACATAAACGTTACAATACTGAGAAAAGCATATTTCATGATGTGTATTTTAAAAGAGAAATAGTTAAGATACTTTTTTTTAAAAAAAACTAAGTGCTTTTATGATACACCTATGTTATAAAGCCGTTAATAATTTACAGTTTTGTTATTTTTTTCAGCAATCTGTATTATATTGCTTACATAATCAAAAACCTACCACGAATATTGACGACAATGAACAAGAATTATTATGCAATTCTCATGGCTGGCGGTGTTGGATCGCGTTTTTGGCCAGTAAGTACTTCAAGTTTTCCAAAGCAGTTTCACGACATGTTAGGAACAGGAGAAACACTTATTCAAAAAACATTTCATAGACTATCGAAGTTAATTCCAAAAGAAAACATCTACATTCTTACGAATGAAAAATACAACGATCTCGTTTTAGAGCAATTGCCAGAGGCGACACAAAAGCAAGTGGTTTTAGAACCTGCAATGCGAAATACTGCACCATGTATTTTATATGCTTCACTCAAAATTCAGAAAGAGAATCCAGATGCAGTCATGGTAGTTGCACCAAGCGATCATTGGATTGAAGATGAAACTGCTTTTATCAATAATTTACAAGCTTCATTTGACAAGTGTGAACAACAAAATGTACTGATGACTTTAGGAATTCAGCCTACGTTTGCCAATACTGGATATGGATATATCAATTTTGAAAAAAGTGAAAGTACAATTAAAAAAGTACATAAATTTACGGAAAAGCCCGATTATGATACTGCAAAACAATTTTTAGCAAGTGGAAATTATTTGTGGAATGCAGGAATTTTTATTTGGAGTGTAAAAACGATTGTAACATCTTTCCAACAATTTCAACCAACACTTTACAAACTATTTGAAGAAGGAGTTTCAGTTTATAATACTGACTCTTAAGATGATTTTATTCGAGATAACTATGCGAAGGCAGAAAATATCTCAATTGATTATGCAATCATGGAATACGCCACACATGTATATGTATTGCCAGCTACGTTTGATTGGAATGATTTGGGAACTTGGGGAAGTTTGTATGACAAATTGGATAAAGAGGAAAACCGTAATGCGATAGTCAATGCAAAACCTATATTGCAAGAAGCTAGTGGAAACATGATCCGAACCACGAACAAAAAAGTAGTGGTAATTGATGGATTAAATGATTATATTGTCGTTGATAAAGAAGATGTTTTGCTCATTTATCCAAAAGCAAAAGAGCAAGATATTAAGAGAGTTTTACAAAAAGTCAAAGATACCTTTGGTGAAAATTATGGATAATAGGCATGAGTACAGAAGGCGAAAATAAATTCAATTTTACAGAAGATGAACCGGCAACACCAAGCGCTGGAACACCAGTTGTAGATGACCCAAAAGGATTGTGGGAAGGTTTTAAGCGTTTTATACAAAATCTTTTAGATATTCGTGATGACGTTGATAAAGATCAAACCATTGAAGATGTAAAAAAGGATATCCCATTTAGAGGAGCTACCACGTGGATTTTAATCTGTTCCATCTTTATTGCATCAGTTGGTTTAAATGCCAATTCAACCGCAGTAGTCATTGGAGCCATGTTAATATCTCCATTAATGGGGCCAATTTTGGGTATGGGAATGTCGATCGCCATTAATGATATTGATACACTTCGTAAATCCTTAGTAAACTTTGGAGTGATGGTTGTGATCAGTATTTTAACAGCCTTTTTGTTCTTTGAATTTTTTCCTTTGCAGGAAGATAATTCAGAATTGTTAGCGAGAACCAAGCCTGATATTCGAGACGTACTGATAGCCTTTTTTGGTGGTTTGGCATTGATCATTGCTAGAACGAAAAAAGGAACCATCGCTTCTGTGATCTTTGGTGTGGCAATTGCAACAGCATTAATGCCTCCATTGTGTACCGTTGGTTTTGGGCTTGCAAAAGGAGGAACGCAAGGTTTGGGGTATGCAAGTGGAGCAATATACCTATTTATCATTAATACCATTTTTATTGCATTGGCAACTTTTTTAGTGTTAAAAGTATTGCGTTTTCCAATGTTAAAATATGCGAATTCTGCGAAAAGAAAACGTATTGCACGATTGGCATCAGTCGTAGCCTTGGTAGTGATGATTCCTGCCGTATGGACTTTTTGGAATGTATTACAAGAAACCAATATTAAAAGAGATTACAAATTATTTATAGATAAGATAGTAGCTAACGATCAGGTTTGGTTGCAAGAACGAAAAGAAGATTTAGACTTTGATAATAAAAAAATATCGTTGCATTTCAATGGAGAAGTCTCTTCAGAATTGGAAGCACAATACCGTAGTGATATTAAAAATTATGAGAGTATTAAAGATTTCGAATTAGAGATTTATGGCAACGAAAACCGAAGTGTAGATAAAATCTCGGATGCCTTGGATAGAGCTTATAAGGATTTAGATGAAAAAGAACTCGTAATTAAAGGTTTGCGAGAGAAAAATGAAAAATTAGAGTTAGAAAATCGAGATTTAAAATCTAAATTAAATTCTAATACTTCATTGCTAAAAGATAATATTGTTGCCTTTAGTACACTATCTAAAGATGCAAAAATCAAATACCGTGATCTACGACAATTTGGATATGCTAAAATGTTAAGTTCTGAAGATTTTAATACGGTAGATACCATTCCAGTAGCAGCCGTAAAATGGGACTCTGCATTGAGTGATAGTATTCAAACTGTACGAGAAGGAGAACTGAAAGCTTGGCTACGTGAAAAACTAGCACTTGATACCTTGATTGTAGAGCGTATTCGACAGTAACTAATACAAACAAAATATACATAGAAAGCGGACTTACTTTAGTTCGCTTTTTTTCTATTTATGCTTACGATATCAAATGAAAGTCAAACTATGGACCATACAAGATGAGCGCGGTTGGAATGAACTTCAAGAAAAAGGAGTCTATTCAGGGAAAAAAGAATTTGTATCTCCAGAATTTCTATTAGGCTATGATTGGTTACGTACACAAATGGAAAAGCGTATAGGAAAACCTAAACAACCAAATCAATATCCTGTTTGGGCTTGGTATCAATCCATAGATGTAACAAGGAAAAGGCCAGATTTACGTACTTCAGGACATTTGCCAACAGGAAAAATTGGTTATCGAATTGAGTTTGAAAAAGAAGCAAAAGAAATACTGCTATCTGATTTTGTATTATGGCATTGGCCACTATGTTATCATGACTATATAGCCAATTCAGAAGAAGAAGACATTCGTTTTGAGAAAGAAAAAGAAAATCAAAATGTTCATGGTTTTCTTAGTGGTTCTCTTGAAAAATTACCGACGTCATTGCAAACGAAAATCACCCTTAGTTGGGAAAAGATTTTTGATATGGATTTTGATGTACAATATTACACAGATTCATTTGAGGAAAAGAAAATTCAAGCAACTTTTTGGGAACTCAAAAAAGAAGAAATAACTAGAGTGGATAGATTCATTACGAGATAATTCAAAATAGTCATCTGTAACACTTTACAAAAACTCAGTACAGATACTACAAGAAACCGAAAAACGTTACCACTATGCTTAAAACTTCACTCATACCATTTGTTCTTATCATTTTAGCATATACTTCTTGTGATTTTACTACGAATTCCAAATCTCAGTTAGATGGTCTTTGGATAAAGAGCTACGCTCAGTTTTCGCAGAATGGTAGTTTTATCAATAGCCGTATTGATAATTATAAGTTTTTTTTAAAATTTAATGGAAATGAAGTTCGAATTGTAAAATTTGATGGAAAAGAAACTGGAGAACCAATAGATACAATAATCAATTTTAAACAGAAGGATAATAAAATTATTTTAGAAAATGATCTAGGAAGTTTAGTTGAGATAGAAATAGCAAAAGATAGTCTAATCATGACATCTTATTATAATCAAATACATCGTAGTATCTTAAAAAAGCTACCTGAAAACTCTAAAAGAGTACATTGGAATCCTTCGAAGAAACAATATAAAGTTTTTTATGATGAAGGAAAAGAATATTTTGATTTTAGAAATGATTCCATACTGCATTCATTTTCAGATGGTATAGGGAGATTAATTAAAAATCATTGGAAAATAGAACATATTGACAATCATACAATTTTAGTTTTTGGCTATGATTTCGAATTGTATGATAACGGTACTTTGTTGATAGATTCATTGGTAGGAAATAAAGTGTATGCAACGGATTATACATATAGGAAAAGGCAATTTGTTTTAGAAGAGCAGAAAATTGTACATAAAAAACCAACAACGTTGCTTGGAACGTGGAAACTTATTGCAAAAGAAAATTCAGAAGCAGATACACTTAGATTACCTTATCCGATTTCTTTAAATTATTTAGAAAAAATAAACTTTTACAAAGATTCACTTTTGGTTTTTCAACCACCGTTTAGGCATGTAGATGAATGGAAGTATTATGAAAATAATAAAACGATTGTGTTAAATAAGCGAGGCAATGTGATAAAAGTGGTAAAATTAACCAAGGATAGTTTGGTGTTAAATATGGATCTTACAGAACATTATCTTATGAATAAAAAATTTACTTTCATACGCGAATAAAACTCAAAATATATAATTGCTGCTAGTTATAAGTAGCAATTATTCTTTCAATTCTTTCAAATATACTTCTCGTACTTTTTTGAATAAATCAGAAGAATATACAAAGTTAGTCACAGATTCGTTATCTGTTTTAAAGATTTCTTTGTTGGTGCCTTCCCAAGCTTTGTAACCGTTTTTTAAGAACACAATCTTTTCACCAATCTCCATCACAGAGTTCATATCATGTGTGTTAATCACTGTGGTAATATTGTATTCGTCAGTAATTTCCTGAATCAAATTATCAATTACAATTGCTGTTTTCGGATCTAAACCAGAGTTGGGTTCATCACAAAATAAATATTTCGGATTCATCACAATAGCACGAGCAATTGCGACACGTTTTTGCATTCCTCCAGAAGTTTCTGCCGGAAATTTATGATGTGCATCTATTAAATTTACACGCTTCAATACAAAATCCACACGATCTTGCATTTCACTCACAGACTGATTGGTAAACATGCGCAAAGGAAACATTACATTTTCAGAAACCGTCATAGAATCAAACAAAGCACTTCCTTGAAAAACCATGCCCATTTCGGTACGCAATTCTCGTTTTTCTTTATCAGATAAGCTTTTATAATCCTTTCCATCAAACAAAATAGAACCTTCTTCAGGTGTAAATAAACCTAATAATGATTTCAAAAAAACAGTTTTTCCAGAACCACTTTGACCAATAATTAAATTGGTTTTCCCTTTGTCAAATGAGGTGCTGATTCCTTTTAAAATTTCGACACCATCAAAAGATTTCTTTATGTTTTTTACTTCGATCATTAAGTCAGTAATAATTGTGTGATGAGGTAATTTATCAAAATAATAACAACACTCGTCCAAACGAATGAGGTCGTACTCGCTTTTCCAACTTCCAAGGCACCACCTTTCATGTAATATCCGTAAAAAGAAGGAACGGTAGCCAACACAAACGAAAATACAAAGGTTTTAATAAACGCATAAGTTACATGGAATGGAATAAATTCGATTTGCAATCCTTGAATAAAATCTGCACTTGTGGAAAAACCTCCGTAAATAGAAGCCATCCAACCACCAAGGACACCTAAAAACATCGCAATGGTAATCACAAAAGGATATAAAGACAAAGCAACAATCTTAGGAAATACTAAGTAATTCAAAGAATTTACTCCCATAACTTCCAAGGCATCAATTTGCTCAGTTACACGCATAGTTCCAATACTTGAAGTAATGAACGAACCTACTTTCCCTGCCATAATAATAGAGATAAATGTCGGAGCAAACTCTAAAATTACGGATTGTCGTGTGGCAAATCCAACAAGATATTTTGGAATTAAAGGATTGGTGATGTTTAAGGCAGTTTGTATCGCAACAACACCACCCACGAAAAAGGCAATGAAACATACAATTCCCATGGAACCTATGATCAAATCGTCAATTTCTTTAAAAATAAGATTTCTTAGCATTGACCATTTGGTCATCTTACTAAATACGCTCTTTAACATCAAAAAATAGCGTCCTATATTTTCTAAGTAAATCATGGGCTAAAAATACATTATTCAGAGAAGCTAATAAAATAATTATTGATTTAATGATTAGTTAAAATGTTATTTACAGTAAAACAATTACATTTGACAGATTATAATTTTACCAAACCTAAAATAAACGATAAAAACTGTCATGAAAAATAGTATTCTACTTAGCGTCTTGTCTTTATTTTTTATTCAATGTATTTCTGTAAAACAGAAGGTAAAAACAACTCCTAAAACGACTACGAGTTCAACTACAGCATCTATATCAACTAAAAAAACAAAATTAGTTGTTGGAATTGTTGTTGATCAAATGCGCTATGATTATTTAACGCGTTTTGAAAATAAATATGGAAATGGTGGTTTTATGAGAATGATCAGAGAAGGATACAACTGTAAAAACAATCATTACAATTATATCCCAACTTATACAGGTCCAGGACATGCTTCTGTATATACTGGAACAACACCAGAAAATCATGGAATTATTGCCAATAATTGGTATGATAAATTCATAAAAGGCGGAGTATACTGTGCGTCAGATGCAAGTCAATCTTCAGTTGGAGTAGAAGGACAATGGGCAGGGCAAATGTCACCACATAGAATGCTTACAACCACAGTTACAGATCAGTTACGTTTAGATACACAAAACCAAGCGAAAGTTATCGGAATTGCCATTAAAGATAGAGGTGCTATTTTGCCAGCAGGACATGCAGCAAACGGTGCATATTGGTTTTATGGAAAAGATAAAGGAAACTGGATTACAAGTACATATTATAGAGAAGCATTGCCTACTTGGGTAAAAGAATTTAACGCGGCAGATGAAGCAGAAAAATATCTAGCTACTTGGAATACTTTATACGATATCAATACCTATACAGAAAGTGACGCGGATTTAAATTTGTATGAAGAACCATTTAAAGGAAAAGCAAAGCCTACATTTCCTTATGATTTAAAAGCTTTGCAAACCGAAAATGGTGGATTTGACGTTTTAAAAGCAACTGCTTATGGAAATAGTTTGACTACAGATTTTGCAATTGCAGCAATAAAAGGTGAAAGTTTAGGAAAAGACAGCAATACTGATTTCTTAGCAGTAAGTTATTCAAGTACAGATTATGTTGGACATCAATTTGGCGTGAATTCCAAAGAAATTCAAGATACCTATTTACGATTAGATCAAGATTTAGAACGTTTGTTTGCAACGCTTGATGCTGAAGTAGGAAAAGGAAACTATACTATTTTTTTAACAGCAGATCATGCAGCAGTGCACGTGCCAGCATTTTTGCAAGACATGAAAATTCCAGCAGGATATTTTGATCATGGTGCTTTAAAGAAACACTTAAAAAGTTTCCTAAATACTATGTATGGAAGTGAAAACATGATAGAGAATATTTCTAATGGACAAATATTTCTAAACTATGCAGAAATTAAACGTTTACAACTTTCTGCTACTGCTATTGAAAATGCGTTACAACGTGAATTGCTAAGCTATGATAAAATTTCTAAAGTTTATACACGAACTGCATTGATGAATAGTGAATTTACGCATGGAATTGCAGCTTCTTTGCAACGTGGTTTTAACCAAAAACGTTCTGGAGACGTATGTTATGTGTTAGATATTGCAACTATTACTTATTCGCGCACGGGTTCTACACATGGCTCAGGATTTAACTATGATACACATGTTCCGTTACTGTTCTATGGAAATGGAATACAGCAAGGAGAAACATTACAACGAACAAAAATTACAGATATTGCTCCAACAATTTCAGCATTATTAGAGATTTCATTTCCAAACGCTGCAACTGGCAATCCAATAGAAAGTGTCTTAAAAAATTAATGTTTTTTACTATTGTAGAGTTTTAAAAAATCAATCACTTTTTTACGATTTCTAGAAGAAGTTACGATTTCTTTGTTGTCAATCATAATCATAATTCCGTCTGGAGTAAACTCTTTCACATTTCTTAAGTTGACTAAATACGATCGATGCACTCGGAAAAAATCGCTATGTTCTACCATTGTTTCTAAAGACTTTAAGTTTTTAGAAAACAACAATTCCCTGTTGTTTCTTAAACGGATATTAGTATAACTTCCTGCTGCTTCACAATACAAAATGTTTGAAATACGAATCGTAGTATATTCGCCTTTTTCATAAATAGTAATGGATTGGTGTTTGTTTTCTAGTTGTAATTTAAACGCTTCATATTTTCGTCTATCAAAAGCGGAACGTTTTAATTCATACATGTCTAATACTTTTGTAAGCTGCACTTCATGTATAGGTTTGTTTAGGTAGTAAAAAGCAAAGTAATCCATGGCTTTTTCTTTATAGTCTAAAAAGCCTGTTGTAAAAATGACCTCAAATGTCATCTCACTTTGCAATTGATCCAATACATCAAAACCACTGCCACTGCTTAACTGTATATCTAAAAATACAAGTTCTGGATTCTTCTTTTTAATTAATGCTACTGCATCATTAGCATTTGTAGCCCAGCCAAGAATTTTTATTTTTTTGTGATTTCGGTTTAAAATAGATGTCAAATATTCCATAGAAGATTGTTCATCTTCGACGATTATTGCTTCGATCATTTATATATTTTTTACTGAATAGGGAATTCTTGAAAGGTAATATTGACTAAAATACGTTTAATTTCTGAAAAAACGTAATTTATTGTTAGAAATACGGGATAACACTTACTATTTTTCTGACTAATGAATACCAAAAATACTTTTTGCTTTTCGAGTGATTTGTATACGTCGATACTTGCGAATAAAACGTTCTTGCTCAGGATTTACCATTTTTTGAGCCTTAGTTTTTTTGGCAGCAAAGAAGCCTTTCATATAGTCTAAAAATGTTTTGAAACTTTTCTTTTGAAACGCAATTTTTACTGAAGCAATGAAGGAAATCCAAAAGCCATATCCAAGTTTATAAAAAACAGCTCCATGATTTCGATGTACTTTTTGTTTATAGGTCTTTCCTGTGGGTTTTAAATGTTTTACTTGTAACGATTGATCTACAAATACTTCCCATTCATAAAAACGAGCTAAAAGTACATCAGCTGTATCCCAACCTAATGATTTTTGCAAACCACCAATTTGCTCAAAACAAGCTTTACGATAGGCTTTAAATGGTCCACGAACATGATTTTTATCTGCAATTACTTCATAAATCCATTCTCCGTTTTTTTCAATATAAGCCAAACCGCCAGCGATTCCAATTTTTGGATTTTTTTCAAAGTGATGGCAAATTGTTTCAAAATAGTTGGTAGGTAATATAATATCGGCGTCTAACTTTACAATAATTTCAAAATTAGAATCTAAGGTTTCAAAACCTTTGTAAAAAGCCTCTACCACTTTGCTGCCAGGAATATGTTCATTGCTAGCATTGGTGTTTACTTTGCTGATGAACGCGTGTTGCTTTACAAATGTATCAATGATGCTTTCCGTTTTGTCCGTAGAATTATCATTCACAACAACCACTTTTTTAGGAGGCAAGGTTTGTTGAACAACAGAAGAAAGCGTCATTTCAATGAAATCGGCTTCGTTATGTGCAGGAATGATAACACTGTAACTCATCTTTTCAAATTTATAATCCACTCTTCTATAAAAGCTAGTTTACTTTTTGGTACAAAAAATACATTTCTAACACCATCATCTTTTTCTCTAACCAAAGTATCTACCAATTTTAATCCGTCATTTGTATGTGCATAAAAGGCATAATCATGCGAAGACATAATAGCTTCTAGCTCTTTTTCGATCTTGTTGAATAGAAGTTCACAAATAATAATTGGTTGCTGTTGTTGTATTGTATTCGTTGCACCTTTCAAAATAAAACATTCTGCACCTTCGGTATCCAATTTAATCAAATCTAAGGTTTGTAGGTCTTTGTCAGAAAAATAGTTATCTAAAGTTGTCGCTCGAACTCTGATTTTATTGGATAACTTATATGTTTTAGTGCCGATATTATGTTCGCCCGATAAGTTATAAATGGAAGGATATTTTTTATTTCGAATTTCATAAAAATCAATCTCACCTGGTCTGTCCATAAGTGCAAATGGCGCCACAAATATGCGATCTGACAATCCATTAAGTTTTACATTTTCCAACAAATAAGTTCTAGCTCCAATGGCAGGTTCAAAAGCATGTGTTGTCAATTTAGAATTTACGGTAGATCCCAAAATAGAATAATATCCGATGTTAGCTCCAATATCAAAAAAAACAGAAACTTTCTTTACCAATCCTATAAATATAGGCGTATACTCAAAATCTAAGGAACCGTCCCAAAAAAGTTCACGGCTTATGTAACTTGTTTGATTTGTTTTTAAAACAAAAGAACCATGATGTTTGTCAATAACAATTTTGAGTTTTCCCGAAGGACTAATTCTAAATTTTGAAGGGAGAAAATTTACAAACAGCAAACTTAAATTTCGAATAGCTTTATTAATTGCTGGATGATAAATAATCTTATACAGTAGATTCATAATTTTATGTATATTGCAAATATAGTGATATCATAATTTTAGAAGATAGTTTTTTAAATGATAAAGAGATTCTTAGTATTTTTTTTTCTTACCTATATTTCCCTTGGTTATACTCAAAATTACTCAGTTTCTAGTTTTCAGAAGATCAACGAATTAAATGGTAACTTCTCAGGAAATCTTGATGTGAATGATAACTTCGGAATTTCAATAGACAATATTGGAGATCTTGATGGTAATGGAGTAAATGATTTAGCAGTAGGAGCTTAC
Organism: Kordia sp.; assembly: GCF_022447245.1. Taxonomy (GTDB): domain Bacteria; phylum Bacteroidota; class Bacteroidia; order Flavobacteriales; family Flavobacteriaceae; genus Kordia. The sequence goes on from NZ_JAKVBC010000009.1 coordinate 65,398, forward strand.
ACAGATGATGATGGTGCTTCTGATCAAGGAGCGGTTTGGATTTTATTTATGGATACAAACAATCAGGTGATTTCCCATACAAAGATCAGTGGTACGAGCGGTAATTTTACAGGCGATTTGGATCCAAGTGACCGATTTGGTGGCGCAGTTGCATATTTAGGCGATCTAAATAATGATGGGCGTATAGAACTTGCTGTAGGAGCAGATTATGATGGAGATGGCGGCTTTTGGCACGGAGCGGTTTGGATTTTAAGTCTCAATAATGATGGCACCGTATTTTCGCATGCAAAAATTAGTGATACCCAAGGTGGTTTTACAGGCTTCATAAATGGTGATGCAATTTTTGGTACAGATATCGAAAATATAGGTGATTTAAATGGAGATGGTATACAAGATTTGGCAGTAGGTTCTAGAAGAGATGCCGATGGCGGTTCTAGGCGAGGAGCGGTTTGGATTTTATTTATGAATGCAGACTTTACTGTAAATAGCTACCAAAAAATAAGTGATACACAAGGGAATTTTGCTGCAACATTACAATTTGAAGATTACTTTGGCGGATCAGTTTTAAACATAGGAGACCTAGATCAAGATGGAGTAACTGATATAGTTGTTGGAGCTTATCGTGATGACGATCAAATTGCAAATTCAGGAAGCTTTTATGTATTATTCTTAAATACGAACGGAACCGTAAAGTATTATCAAAAAGTATCAAATCTGGTAGGTGGTTTTACGGGAATAATTACTGTCGATGCCCTTTTTGGAGAATCAATTGATGGAGTTACTGATATTGATAATGATGGTAAAATTGAAATTGTAGTTGGAGCTTTACGGCAACAAAATCCAGCACAACTTACACAAACAGGAGCTTTTTATCTCATTGAATTAAATACGGACGGTACAGTATCAGAAGAACGTATGTATACTTTTGGAGAAAATTGTTTCGGTGGAACTTTAACTGCAGGAGACTTTTTTGGAGGTTCAGTCACTGTACTGAATGATGCTGGTACTTATCGTTTTGCGGTAGGAGCGTATAGAGATAGTGAGAACGGAAATGATAAAGGAGCGGTTTGGATTATAGAATTGGGAGAATTGCCTTTTTCAATACTTACAACACAAGATCCTAGCGGTTGTAATACCAGTGATGGTGAGATTATCGTTGGAAACTTAAGTCCAAATACAGCCTATAGCATTAGCTATGAATTTGAAGCTACAAACATGGTTCAAACTGTTACATCAAACAATAATGGAGAATTATCAATTGCTGGTTTAGCTGGCGGAAATTACACGAATATCGTTGTTAGTGATATTGGTACTGGTTGTTCTGACGACATAGGAAGTGCGCTTCTAAATGCTGTTAGTTTCAATGTAAATCACGTTTTACAAAGCCCAACAATATGCGGAGCAACAGATGGAAGTATCTTATTAAGTGGTGTAAGTCCTAATGCAGCGTATCAAATACAATATGACCTCAATGCTGTTCAAGAAACATTAAATATTACTTCTGATGCTAATGGAGAAATATTAATATCTAATCTTTCAGGCGGTTTATATACTTCTTTTGAAGTACTAGATGTCAATTTAAATTGCACAGATATTCTTGGTGATATATTTATAGACCAACCAACTTTTACACTAACATTTACTGAAAGCGACGTATCTTCTTGTGGGAGTTCAGACGGCGCCATTCTAATTTCAGGATTGGTTCCCAATAATAGCTATGTAGTTGATTATTTTTACCAATCAAATTTAGTCCAAAATACCTATAATGCAGATGCTAATGGCGAAATTTTGCTAGCCAATTTAAGCGAAGGATTGTATGAGTTTATTATGGTGGTTGATCAATTTTTTCCGTGTACGGATGGAATAGGAGCACTAGAAATAGAAGCAACTTCCCTAATGTTAACATCAAGTGTCACGAATCCTAGTGGATGTGGAGTCAACGATGGTGCAATTGAACTTGAAGGTGCAACAGCCAATGCCGCTTACACAGTTTCATATACGCTAAATGGAGTAGTAGAAACGGTTTCTGTAACAGCAGATGCTTCTGGAGTAATAGTATTGGATAATCTAGGATCAGGAAATTACACTTCTATTGTTGTTGAAGAAGTTGCGACAAACTGCACAATGACCATTGGCGATTTGCTATTGGATAGTGCAAATTTCACCTTAACAACAAGCATACTGGATCCAAGCGGATGTGGAATTAATGATGGCGCAATTTTTTTTCAAAGTGGTACTGCCAATGAGGCCTTCACAGTTTCCTATGTGCTCAATGGCGCTGCACAGACAGTTTCAGTCACGGCAGATGCTTCTGGAGTGATATCATTGAACAATTTAGTAGCTGGGAATTACACTTCTATTGTTGTGGAAGAAGTTGCGACGAGCTGTACAACGACTATTGGCGATTTGCTATTGGATGGTCCAAATCTCAACTTAACGGCAAGTGTAACCGATCCGAGCGGATGTGGCATTACTGATGGTATCATTACTTTTCAAACAGGCAATCCAAACGAGATATACATAGTTTCTTATACGCTCAACGGTGCTACGCAGGGAGTTTCTATAACAGCAGACGCTTCGGGTGTGATCTTATTGGACAATCTAGCAGCAGGTAATTATACTTCTATTACTGTGGAAGATGTTGTGACTACTTGTATAGCAACTATTGATGATTTGTTATTAGATAGTGGAAATTTCACCTTAATAGCAAGCGTCACCGATCCAAGCGGATGTGGCATTACTGACGGAACCATTTCTTTTCAAAGTGGCACCGCCAACGAAACGTATGCAGTTTCCTATGTGCTTAATGGTGCTGTACAAACAGTTTCAGTCACAGCCGATGCTTCGGGAAGTATAACTATATACAACTTAGGAAGCGGATTGTACGAATCGATTGTAGTCGAAGAAACAGCAACCAATTGTATTGCAACTATTGGAAACCTATTGCTAGAAAGTTCAGATTTGTCTTTGACGTTCTTGACGGTAGATCCGAGTGTGTGTAATATTTCGGATGGACAAATCATATTTCAAGATGCAAATCCTAATACAGCGTATACAATTTCATACGAGTTGAATTCCACAGCGTTTACAGTATCAATAACTGCAAATACGCAAGGACAACTAATTCTTGAGAATTTAAGTGCAGGTACATATGTAAACATATTCATTGAAGAAAGTGGTTCAAGTTGTACTGATCAATTTACTTTTGTAGAATTATCTTGTGAAGACGAAACAGAACAATGTTTTCGAGTGCGTAAATTTTTTACACCAAATAACGACGGATATAATGATATTTGGTACTTAGAGGAATTTGGAGGATGCAATTATATCGTAAACATATTTGATCGCTATGGGAAATTATTGAAAACACTAACGCCAAACTTTCCGGCATGGGACGGAACGTATGGAGGCAGAGCACTTCCTTCGAGTGACTATTGGATTTCAATTGATTACACAAGTAATGATCAACAATATAGATACACAACCAATATTTCGTTAAGACGTTAATGTATTCTCAAAACGATACAAAAAGTCACAAAACAACCGCCTTAAAATACTTCTTAAGGAAAATAAATGATTAATATTGTGCTGTGAACTAAAGCAACAAATTTTTATCCCAATAGATGAATTTTTTAAAGAAAATACTGCGAAAATTTAAATACACAGCAAGGTTGTTAGAGTTGTACTTTTTCTCTAAAAAATACCTAACACCAAAAGGCTGGTTTTTAAGTAGGTTTTTATTAACTCCTGTAGATCAGAATAAAGTGCCATTGCCATGGTTTACATATGCATCCATTCATTTTATTACACAAAAGCTGGAAAATACGTCTTTCAAAGTTTTTGAGTATGGAAGTGGAAACTCTACACTATGGTTTGCGCCAAAAGTAAAAAGCGTAGTTTCTGTAGAACATGATAAATCTTTCTTCGATTTAAAACTACAAGAAATAAGTGCATTAAATAATGTAGATTATCAACACATAACATTAGCAGAAGGTTACAGCGATAAAATACTAGAATTCACAAATGAATTTGATATTGTTGTCATTGACGGTAGAGATAGAGTTGCCTGTGCAAAAAACTGTATCAAAGCTTTAAAACAAGATGGTATTGTGATTTGGGATAACTCTGATAGAGATGAATACGCAGAAGGATATGCGCATCTTACCAACAACGGATTTAAAAAAATTAACTTTCACGGTTTAGGACCTATCAATCATAGAGAATGGGAAACCTCAATATTCTATAGAAGCGAGAACTGTTTTAATATCTAAAATAAAGAAGTTCTGTACAATTATGTACATTTGTGATACAAAGAAGCTCTACGATTGGAAAAACACCAAAAAGAAGTATCGTCACAAACACTTAAGTTTAGTATCATCAACTATGTTGGTGCAGCTATTGGAATTGTGTCTACGCTTTTTATTTACCCAAATGATAAAGAGTTTCTGGGAATTATTCGTTATATCTTTGATGGTGCGCAAATTTTGATGGCGTTTTTTGTGTTTGGAACCTCTCAATCGTTGGTGAATTATTTTCCTCGATTCAAAGAATCAGCCGAGAAACGAAACATCTTTTTTTCAACAACATTGTTGATTGTCATTGTTAATAGTATTTTATTTTCGGTTATCTTTCTATTGTTAGCAAGTTCTCTCTCCAGTTTATTTCCCGATTTTCATGCCTTTGATTATGTTCAATATTCTGCCATTGTCGGTTTTGCTTTTGCAATTATGGATGTCTGCAAACGACAAGCATCAAACTATAAAAAAATTGCGATTCCGACAGTATTGGAACGCTTTTCTATAAAAGTTTTCTTTCCAACGATATTTTTACTTTATTTAGGAAATTATATTACGGTAGAAACTGGAAAAATTATTTATGTACTTTGTTTTGTTGTTATTATGATTATTGCCCTATGGTATGCCAAAAAAGTAGCAAACATTCAGTTTAATTTTTCATCAAAAAAAGTATTTAATCGTTCGTTTAGAAGTGAATACACAAAGTATAGTCTGTTTGCTTTCTTCAGTATTTTAGGTTCGTTGTTAGCGTTTAAGATTGATGGGATCATGGTGCCAAACTTAATTGAAGGAGGCAATGCTGTGACTGCAAATGGGACTTATAGTATTGGTGTAGTTTTGGCAGCAACTTTGGCAATTCCGGCAATTGGTTTGTATACTATTTACAGTCCTATTATTACAGAATATATTGCTAAAGATGATATTGCGTCGTTAGGAAAAAAGTATCAGGAAGTTTCTAAATTACTCTTTGCTATTGGCGGATTTTTACTGTGTTGTATCTTCTTAGGAGTTGATGATTTATTCTCGATTTTGCCAACACGCGAAAACTTGGTTGATACAATTCCTGTCATTTTAATTCTTAGTTTTAATGTTGTGATTGATATGACAACTTCGTTCAATTCGCACATTTTACTCTATTCAAAATACTATCGTTTCAACATGGTAGCCATCGCAATTTTGGTAGTATTAAATATTTCGTTGAATATATACTTTATCAAATATCTCCAATTGGGCATTGGAGGAGCTGCGTATGCTACATTGATTTCTATGACGTTGTACAATACTGTCAAATTGATATTTATTTATTCAAAATATAAAATTCAACCTTTTACGCAGAAGCATATTTGGTTGTTACTTTCGTTTGCTGGAACGTTGACTTTACTGCACAATATTCCAAAGACAAGCTATATAATTCTTGATATCATTCTAAAAGTAGGAACATTTATGCTTGTGAATGGAATTGTGATTTACAAACTTCGAATGATTCCTGCTGTCAATGATTGGATTGCGGAGAAAATAGGAGTGAAGTAGACGTTCAATTTCTCAATACGAATTCTAAAAGACACATAAAAGCCGTATTTTTGTAGTAAAAGAAAAGCTATGAAAACAATCGAAAAAGCAAAACTAAGCTCCAATGTTTCTGCTCAAACGGAACAAACGTCTTTGTATGATATTGAATTGAATGATCTTCAAGGAAATCCAATGTCACTTTCAAAGTTTAAAGGAAAGAAATTATTGTTTGTCAATGTGGCATCCAAATGTGGGTTTACAAAACAATATAAAGAGTTGCAAGAATTAAGTGATACTTACAAGGATCAGTTGGTAATTATTGGTTCGCCATGCAATCAATTTGGGAGACAAGAACCTGGAGATGCTTCTCAAATTCAAGAGTTTTGCGCGATCAATTTTGGCGTCACATTTCCGCTTACAGAAAAACTAGATGTGAAAGGTAAAAATCAACATCCATTATATACATGGTTGACGTCTAAAAAACTAAATGGTCAAAAACGTTCTAATGTAAAATGGAATTTTCAAAAGTATTTGGTAGATGAAAATGGGCAACTTATTAATTATTACTACTCATTTACCAAACCAATGAGCACTAAGATCACAAAACATTTATAGGATCATTTAATTTTTTTGATGGTACTTTTATACACAAAATCATTTTCGTCACCGATGGATTTTGATTCTTGAGTGTATGTGTCGCCATCAACACTAGTGATATGAACCATTAAATCATACATAGGCATATCTTTGAGTCTTGATTTATCAAAAGCCTCATTGCCTTCTAAAAATTTAAGACGGTAACTGCAATCATCAATCCAAGTGATTTGTAGCTTTATCTCTTTTCCATTGAATTGTTCTGTTTAAATGGAATCGTTGCGCTGAATACTAGTTTTTACAATACCATTTTCAGTATTTACAAATTCTCCTGTTTTGAATTTTTCACACTTATTTTGCGCATAAGAAAATGCACATGTAAGTATTAGAAAGCAAAAAGCAAGTGAGTTTTTCATGTTCATTTCTTCTGAATTGTTTCAATAGACGTTTTAATTCCTTTGATTAATGAAGAACTAAATCCTTGGTGTTCCATTTCGTTCAAACCAGCAATTGTGCAACCTTTTGGCGTGGTAACTTTGTCAATTTCTTCCTCAGGATGATTGCCGTTTTGGAGTAATAATTCACTCGCTCCTTTTACGGTTTGTGAAGCGATTTTAGTAGCAGTTTTAGCATCAAAACCTATTTCAATTCCACCTTGAATCATAGCGCGGATAAAGCGTAGTACATAAGCAATTCCGCATGCACCTAAAACGGTTGCAGCATCCATCAAACTTTCATCAATCTCAATAGTTTCGCCTAAGGCGTCAAAAATAAATTTTGTTTTCGACATGTTTTCTGCAGAAGCATTTTTCGTTGCTAAACATGTTAGCGATTCGCCAATTGCAGCAGCAGTGTTTGGCATCGCACGTACAATTTGAACATTTTCGTTAACACATGCCGCTAGTTGTTCCAAGGAAAAATCACTAATTACAGAGATAATTAAATGTTCTGCTGTGATATGTGGTGCTAATTCTTTGAGTACGCTTTCTATTCGATACGGTTTTAATGCAAAAATTAGGGTTTTAGAGTTTTTTACAGCTTCTACATTGTTAGAAGTTGTATGAACGCCTTGTACTTTCAAATCATCCAACAATTCAACCTTATTACGTGTTACGTAGATTTGCGAATGATTGTTGTGTTGTTTCAGCAATCCTTGCGCAATAGACTTTCCTAAATTTCCGCCACCAATGATGGCGATCGTATCATGATTCATACTAATATTTATAAACAACCGCGTTGATGTTCATTCCAGCACCAACACTTGCAAACATAATAATGTCGCCTTTTTGTATATCTTGATTTTCTACTTTTCCTTTGGTTACCATGTCAAATAATGTAGGAATCGTTGCTACAGAACTATTTCCTAATTTATGAATGTTCATGGGCATAATACCTTCGGGAGCTTCTTGATCGTATAATTTGTAAAAACGTTCAATAATAGCTTCATCCATTTTTTCATTAGCTTGATGGATAAATATTTTTTTCAAATCGGTAATAGCTACACCGCTTTTATCCAAACAATATTTCATTGCTGCCGGAACATTGGTTAATGCAAACTCGTAAATTTTACGTCCATACATTTTGATATAACGTGTGTCTTCGCATAATTCTTGATTGTTTGATTTTCCAAAGTATAGATAATACGCTTCATCATACGCAAAAGTAGCTGTTTCATGTGCAATAATACCACTTTCATCATCAGAAACTTCTAGAATAGTAGCGCCAGCACCATCGGAATAAATCATAGAATCGCGATCGTGTTTGTCTACAACTCTTGATAACGTTTCGGAGCCAATAACTAAGCATTTTTTAGCAATTCCAGCTTTGATAAAAGCATTTGCTTGAATCATTCCTTCAACCCAACCTGGGCAGCCAAAAAGAATATCGTAGGCTACACATTTTGGATTTTTGATACGCAAACTATGTTTGACTCTACTTGCCAAGCTAGGTAAAATGTCACTTTGAATCGTGTTGTGTTTTACATCGCCAAAATTGTGTGCAAAAATGATATAATCCAATTCTTCAGGATTGATATTTGCATCTGTAATCGCTTTTTCAGCGGCAAAAAATGCCAAATCAGACGAACAGTGGTGATCCTTAGCATATCTTCGTTCACCAATTCCTGTAATGGATTTAAATTTTTTGATAATCACATTCGTATTTTGTTTGAATGGACTACCATCATCATTTAAAAATTCATGCTGGTGAAAATCTTCATTTGTTTCAACTTCGGAAGGAATATAGCATCCTGTTCCCGTTATTTTAACGTTCATATAATCGTAGTTTTGGGAATATAGACTACTAAATTAACGATAAAACGCTTTCAATTATTTAGCAAACACTTCAAAATTCACATTTTTGAGGATAATGCACTCAAATGTTAAGGTTTTGAATATTTCTCAAAATAAAGCGGTTATAATTAGTAATAATTCAAAGAAGATTTGAAGAAATTCAAAAAAAAGAGCGTTCTATTGAACGCTCTTAGTCTATAAATATGTTTGTTTTTTATGCTTCTGCATATTCTTCAATAGGAGCGCATGTACAAATTAAGTTTCGATCTCCGTAAGCATCATCCACTCTACGAACTGAAGGCCAAAATTTGTTTTCAGCAACATACGGTAATGGGAATGCCGCTTTTTGACGTGAGTATGGAAGATTCCATTCATCAGCGGTTAACATACTGAGTGTATGCGGTGCATTTTTCAAAACATTGTTAGGATCACTTGCGCTTACTTCTGAAATTTCATCAAAGATTGCTAGCATTGCATCACAGAATCTGTCTAACTCAGCTACGCTCTCACTTTCAGTTGGTTCTATCATGATTGTTCCTGCTACAGGGAACGATACTGTAGGTGCATGGAAACCGTAGTCCATCAAACGCTTTGCAATGTCAGTTACTTCAATTCCATGTTGTTTGAATGGTCTACATTCTATAATCATTTCGTGTGCACAACGTCCGCGTTCATTTGTGTATAGGATATCAAATTTTGTTTCTAAACGGGCTTTGATATAGTTAGCGTTTAAGATGGCATATTGTGTAGCTTCCGTTAAACCTTTAGAGCCTAACATAGCAATGTAGCCATAAGAGATTAAACATACCAAAGCGCTTCCCCAAGGTGCTGAAGAAATTGCTGTAATGGCTTTTTCTCCACCAGTTTCAATGATTGGATTGCTTGGTAAGAAAGGAGCTAAATGCGCAGCAACACAAATTGGGCCAACTCCAGGTCCACCACCGCCATGCGGAATAGCAAATGTTTTGTGTAAGTTTAAGTGACAAACATCTGCACCAATGGTAGCAGGGTTTGTTAATCCTACTTGTGCATTCATGTTTGCACCATCCATATATACTTGTCCACCATTATCATGAACAATTTTTGTAATTTCTTTGATTGTTGCTTCAAAAACTCCGTGTGTTGAAGGATATGTTACCATCAATGCAGCTAAGTTGTCTTTGTGTAAAAGAGCTTTTTCACGTAAGTCATCTACATCAATATTTCCATCTTCTGTCGTTCTGGTAACTACTACTTTCATTCCAGCCATTATTGCACTCGCAGGATTTGTTCCGTGTGCAGATGAAGGAATTAAACAGATGTTGCGGTGTGTATCACCTCTTGATTCATGATATGCTCTAATAACCATTAATCCTGCAAATTCTCCTTGTGCTCCAGAGTTTGGCTGCAACGAAGTTCCAGCAAATCCTGTAATTACATTGAGTTGATGCTCTAATTCTTTCAATAAAATTTGATAGCCTTCTGCTTGTTCAACAGGGACAAAAGGATGAATATTATTCCACTGTGCAGAACTTAATGATAACATTTCCGCTGCAGCGTTTAATTTCATTGTACAAGAACCTAGGGCAATCATAGAATGATTTAATGATAAATCTTTACGTTCTAATCTTTTGATATAGCGCATCATTTCTGTTTCTGAATGATAGCTATTAAATACTGTTTCTTCCATGAATGAAGTTTCACGAACTACAGCAGGAAGTATTTTTGAAGTGTCAGAATGTGTAAATTCGATAGTTTCTTTTTCTATAGAAGCAGCAAATATGAACACGATATCTTGTAAATCGCGTGTTGAAGTTGCTTCATTGATAGCGATTCCAATCGATTCTTCGTCAATATATAAAAAGTTTACTTCGTTTTGTTCAGCAATTTCTTTGACTTTTGCTGCATTAGCTTTGACAACAATAGTATCAAAGAACGATGTATTTGTTTGTTCAAATCCTAATGCTTCTAATGTGTTAGCTAAACTAACAGCATTTGAATGCACTTTGTTAGCTATGTAACGCAATCCGTTTGGACCGTGATATACTGCGTACATTCCTGCCATAACAGCTAACAATACTTGGGCAGTACAGATATTAGAAGTAGCTTTATCTCTTTTAATATGCTGCTCACGAGTTTGTAACGCCATTCGCAATCCGCGATTTCCGTCAATATCTTTTGTAATTCCAATGATACGTCCAGGAATATTACGCTTGTATGCTTCTTTTGTAGCGAAGAAACCTGCATGTGGACCACCATATCCTAACGGAATTCCAAAGCGCTGTGTGGTTCCAACGACAACATCAACACCAAAACTTCCAGGTGATTCTAACAATACTAAGCTTAAAATATCAGCAGCAACGGCAACTTTTATTTCGTTTTCACTTGCTTTTTCTGTAAAAGCTTTGTAATCAAAAATTTGCCCGTATTTACCTGGGTATTGCAATAAAGCTCCAAAATACTCTGATGAGAAATCAAATTCTTCATGATTTCCAAAAACCAATTCTATCCCGATAGGAATGGCACGTGTTTTTAGTAAAGAAATGGTTTGTGGTAATACTTCGTTAGAAACAAAGAACTTCACCACATTTCTTTTTTTCTGAGCTCTTGACCGCACACAAAATAACATGGTCATTGCTTCAGCGGCAGCAGTACTTTCATCTAAAAGTGATGCATTGGCAAGTTCCATACCTGTCAATTCTGTCACTACGGTTTGAAAGTTTAATAAGGCTTCCAATCTTCCTTGTGCAATTTCTGCTTGATAAGGCGTGTAAGCCGTGTACCAACCTGGGTTTTCAAAGATGTTACGTTGAACTACAGGAGGCGTCACAGCTTCATGATATCCTAATCCGATATAAGATTTGAAAATTTTATTGTGACCAGCTAAGTGTTGCATGTGTGATAAAAATTCGTTTTCACTTAATCCTTCAGGAAGTGCAAGTGAATTTTGTAAACGAATTTCATCAGGAATTGTTTCGTCAATAAGTTGTTCTAGAGAATCAACTCCAATTGTATGCAACATATTTAGAACATCTTGAGTTCGTGTTCCGTTGTGTCTCAATGAAAAAGAATCAGTTTTCATCAGCAAATAATGTTTTCTTTTTATAGTTGTGTATATAGCATGCAAAAATACAACTAAAAAATCATTTCTTTACAATTTTCTAAGGTTACGAATACGGAAAGTTTTTAACGAAAAAATTGGGTTATGAACAGTTTAGCTATTTTTGTTTGATGAATGTTTTAAAAAAGCTTTTCAATTTTTATTTAGACAGTAGTATTCACATTGGACTTAGTGTGTATGCGCTGACGTATTGCACGCTGTTTTTATTTGGTTTGCCGTATGATGAAGCTGTTTTATATTTCACATTTTATGGTACAATTGTGATGTATAATTTTATAAAATATGGAAGCTCGGCGAAGCGATATTTTTTTGTGGCGACAAAATATATGAAAGTGATTCAGTTTTTGAGTTTTGTTTGCTTTGGATTGGCTTCTTATTATGCATATCACTTACAATTGAAAACATTAATTATCGCGGTAGTATTGTGCTTGTTGTCTTCCTTATATATTATTCCATTTTTACCTAAACAAAAAAATTTTAGAACCTTGACTGGTTTTAAAATTTCTATTGTGGCTTTATGTTGGACAGGTGTTACGGTAATTTTACCTCTGGTAAATACAAACGTTTTTACAGGAGAAACAATGGTGTTTTTAGTAGCTTTTCAACGTTTTATTTTGGTGTTGGTATTAATGATTCCTTTTGAAATAAGCGATTTGTCGTATGATGCTGTAGCTTTAGGTACGTTACCGCAACGTATAGGAATTCGTCGTTCCAAACTGCTTGCGTATGTATGGATTGTACTATTTATTGCGCTTGAATATTTGATACAAAACGAATTTTCAACAGCATTTTTTATAACAACAGGAATAGGAGTTTTATTGGTGTTTTGTATTTGGGAATCATGCACAAAAAAATCGAAATACTTTACGTCTTTTTGGGTAGAAAGTATTCCGATACTATGGTTTTTACTTTTATTACTTGCGTAATTAGTATTTGCTCATTTCTTCTTGCAGCTTGCGGTGCATTTCATCCTTCTTATCTTGTTCAATAGCGTCAATGTTTGACTTCTTTAGAAGTTTCGTCAACTTATTGTTATCACTAGAATAAGCTCTTGTAAAGCGACACCAAGACAGTCGCACGTTAAGTTTTACTTTTTCCCAAAAGCTAGCTTCCCCATATTGCGTTTTATCGCAAATATGTTTTGCTTCTTCACAAGAAATAAAAAATTTATATTTTGTATTCATTAACTTTATAATTAATACCAGTTCTGTTCAAGGCATCCAGAAAGCGCGGTTCTCGCTCTGTGAATGATAACCCAAAGATTAGACGCGGTTATATTCAATTCATTACAAATGGTTTCGGTATCGTATCCTAAAATGGTTTTCATTTTAAAGATTTTTGCTTGTTTTTCAGGAAGTTTGTCGATACAATCTTCAATAGCGAGTCCGAGTTCTTCGTTTTGTATTTGATCTTCAGCGTTTTTATCATAACCATCGGCTACGCGTTCTTCTAACCAATCCCCTTCAGATTCGGTGTCAGAATTATAATTAATTCTAACTTCGGCTTGTCCTTTTTTGGAATTTATTTTGCGATAATAATCAATGATTTTTCGTTTTAATATTGAGATCAACCAAGTTCTTTCGGAAGCTTCTCCTTTGAAATTTGCCATTGATTTTAATCCCGCAAAGAATGTCTCTTGGACTAAATCTTCCGCGGTTTCTCTATCTTTCACTCTAACAATTGTATAATTGAAAAGGTAATCTGCATAGCGGGTAATCCACTTGTTAGGATCCAGTTGATTGTTTGGCATTTGAGTGCTATTATTTTTTCAAAAGTAACTGATAATTGTTGAAATAAAAAATTATTGTAACTATCGAAAAGTCTGTCAATCTGTTAAATTTAACAATTCAGAACGGTGTTTTATATGTTGATTTCTTTCTAGAAGAAATTTTGTGAGATATGATTTTAAAATAAAATAATTAAAAAGTAGCCCAAAAGTACCATAAGGAACTCTGTATGAAAAGACGTCTTTCATTTCAGTTTGGTTGTCAATTTCTTTAAAAATATGTTCATGTCGTAAACTTTTGAAAACACCTTCCAGCATTTCATCCACAAAATACGTAGGTGATTCCATTTCAGAGATGATGCTTGTATGTTTTAGATAAAAACCAAAATGTTTCGCGCGCCACGTAACTGTTTCACCTAAGTTGATTTTCCCAGAAGTTTTGCCTGCAATAGCTTTTTCGCGTGTGTTTTTAGTAGAATTTTCATGTTCTGTAATATCTCTTGAAATATCAAAAACAGTTTCAATTGGCGCTTTTATTTTTGTGAGAAGATGAATTGTAGTCATGTTAGATAAAATTTGTTACTTGAAATTGTTCTAATGATTTTTGATGTGCTTTTTCAAACTTGTTTGTAAAATCTGCTGGACTCAAGTATCTTTTGATCAATTCTCTAACTATAACTTCTGAAAGAATACCCGTTCTATATGTATCTCTTACATTTGATCTTTGATAGCTCTCGTATAATTCATGATAAGAATTTTCTACAGCATATATGATTGCCTCACTGGTCTCAACATCTATCTCAAAGTCTGTTGGTAAAGATTTTAGATATTTTTCTTCATAAAAAGTAAAACCAAATTTGTCTTTTACAAGATCAAGCTTAAAAGGAAGTTTTGTTATTTCTTTTTTATTATAGTATGTATTTTCATGAGTAAATTTAATTTTTGAAGAAGATAGCTTTTCAACTCCGATGATGGATAAACGATTTTTTTTCATTTCTTTCGATGCATTTGGAACAAAATTAGTTTGTTCAACGGCTATAAGTAGTAGGTTTTTCTCTTCTTTAGATTTGATAATTTTATAGCTTTTATGAACCTTTTCAAAGCACTCAAAATTCATTTCACATTTGTATTCATAAAGTGTGTCATTTTGTATATTAATAGCTATTAATTCTTTGTTTTGGATAAAATAGTATTTTGAATTTGATATGTCTTTTGAACAGGAAATGACCAGTAAGAATAACAAAACAAAACCACTACTTACATAAGTTTAATTTTTTCATACAATTGTTGTTAACGATTTATAATTTCGTTAATTGCTTTTTCAACGGTTGGATATTTAAATTGAAAACCGGTAGCGACTAATTTTTCAGGAATCACAAATCTACTTTTTAAAATCAATTCAGCCTCCGTTTTGATCATACGTGCACCAACTTTGAGTAACCATTTTGGTTGCAATAATCCAAAAGGAATGTTCATCACTTTGCGAATGGTTTTCATAAAGCGTTTGTTCGGAATTGGATTTGGAGACGTAATGTTGAATGTACCAAACGCATGTTTGTCCAGTAAAAAATCTAAAGCGCGACAAAAGTCATGCTCGTGAATCCAGCTCACTTTTTGTTTCCCGTTTCCTTGTGTTCCTCCTAAACCAAATTTTACTAAGTTTTTCAGGGGAATAAAAGCACCTCCATTTTTTCCTAATACAATAGAAGTACGCAAGGCAATTTTATTGGTTTTCGGAGTTTTACAATCGTAAAAAGCTTTTTCCCAAGATTTTGCTACGCTCATTGAAAAGTCGTTACCAATAATACCGTGTTCTTCGGTCATTTTTCGTTCTATTGAATGCTCATAAATGGTTGCTGTTGATGAATTCATCCAAACTTTTGGCGGAACTGCACAAGCGCGTACAGCTTCGCCCAAGACTTTCGTTGATTGCACTCTGGAGTTTAAAATTTCTGCTTTGTTTTTTTCGTTGTAACGACAATCAACAGACTTTCCCGTGAGGTTTATGAGTACAGTAGCTCCTTCCAATTCAGTCATCCAAATATCCAATGTTTTAGCATTCCATTCAACATAACGTAGTTTGTTGTTTCCTGTCTTTTTTGCCGTTCGTGATAACACAACAATTTCGTAATTCTTTAGCAAGAAATAAGTAATAAGAGATTGCCCTAAAAATCCACTTCCACCAGCTATGACCATTTTTTTCATGAGTTTGTAATTTAAGTTAGATATTTGGCGTTACAGGAGATTGCGGTTTTTGAGTACTTCTTGTTACTTTTTTTCTTCGCAAGAATAAGAATAAATTCAAGAGCAGCATCATGCCTAAATAGATAGAAAAACTTCCTATTTTGAGTCCCATGACTTCGATAAGTTCTTGATTGTTGATCTCATAGCGATTGCTAAAACTTGATATTTTCATTAGAATTAAAGCCATTCCAATATTAATTGGGTAGAAACCAACTTCAAATAATTTGTCAGTTGCCAATGCAGTAGCTTCTTTTCCTCTAAAAATGTCAATCATAAAGCTTTTTCCGCTTTCAAATAGCTTTTTAGACACAAAAACAGTTAGTCCAATGACAATTGGTAAATAGATAAAATACGCGATGATAATTTTTAATGATCCCATAATATATTAGTTGAATGTTTGTTTTTTTCTGTTTAAAAATTTAATCCAAAAGATATTGTTGTAGTGAAAAATTACCAGTAATAGTATTGTTTTCCCAAGGATACTTGAGAATGTGCTGATCATTTCATGAATGCTTTCAACGTTATCCCAAAGAGTGATTGTTATAGTAGTAGCGCCTAAGTTTATGAGATAATACCCTATCAATAAAAGCTTATTTACGTTTTGCGTCATTTCAAGATCATTCTGAAAAATATCACACAAAAACACTTCTCCATTTTTGAACAAAAGCCAGCCAACTTTAATCATGATAAAGAAGATGATTGGTATGTAAATGATATAAATAATGACATTGAAATTCATACTGGTTTATTTTTTAGCGGTGATGATATAGTATGCAAAGTTCATCATGCTCAAACTCGTCAGTAAAGCAAAAAAGGAACCTTTTAAATTCTTTTTGCTTTCTGGTTTTAGCGGCTCTTTTTTGAATAGTTTTTTTAGAATAAAACCACTTATCGCAAACGGAACATGCAATACTG
This sequence comes from Kordia sp., assembly GCF_022447245.1. Classification (GTDB taxonomy): domain Bacteria; phylum Bacteroidota; class Bacteroidia; order Flavobacteriales; family Flavobacteriaceae; genus Kordia. Next base: position 82,072 of record NZ_JAKVBC010000009.1, read on the forward strand.
AAGGCGCTACACGATACCAAATGTTTTGTACTTGAATCTCTTTGAAACCAATTTTTTCTAAGTCAGAAACGACACGATTTATATTGCCTAAACTTTCTAAACTCCACGATTCGCACAAACCTTTGTATGTGTATTTTGCTAATGGATTCATCTGATCGAAATCTTTTTTTGTGAAAGCATCTGCAATAACAAAGGTGGAACTTGGCTTTAAGATTCTGTAAGTTTCCTCTAAAGCATCTGTGCTGCAACCTGAATGGCACAAACTTTCTATCGCCATGGCGCCATCAAATGAATTTTCTCTTAAATGTGTATTTCGGTAATCACGATTTAAAATTGTGCCGCGATTAGAGTCTAATAGCTCATTTCCTTTTTCTACCTGAAACGGAGAAATTGTCAAGCCTGTGATTGCTAGTTTTGGATAGTTGGCAATTCCGTGACGAATAGAAGCGCCCATACCACAACCCAAATCGACAATATGCTTTTTTTGATTTTTTATATTTAATCGTTTGAATACTTCTTCGTTCATTTGGTTTAACATACGATCACGTTTAAACAAGTTTGTTTTGAAGGGAATAAAATATCCAAAGTGCATATTTAAATCTTTACTCCAAAAGCTGTAGTCGTTAGTAGCATTGTCATAAAATTCAATGATCTTTTCTTTATTGGTAGGTTTTTGTAATCCTTTCTGTAAATTGGTGAGTAAACAGAGATTTTTCATGATGTAATACTTTTTAGTGGAAATAAATTCCAATCAGGTTATACGTAAATAATAGGGTGTATACAGTTGCAAATAATACAAAGAGTGTATTCATACAGTACGAACCAATTTTAAATATCGGTTGTTGCGGAATTGTGTACATTGGGTAATACGCAATTTGTGTAGCTACTTTTCCAACCCAATACATACCAATCAATCCTGTAATAGCCAACGCTAAAAGTGTTTGATTCTTTAAATCGTTTGTCAAAAGAATTGCAATCAATCCAAAAGAAAAATTCAATCCTTGAATGTATCTTCCATAAGTTTTAGCAATTTCTTGATTCAATGGTTTTAGTTTTTTCACATCCGTATACCAATCAAAAACACGATGTCTTATATATGGGTAAATTAAAGCAGTAAATATTTGGCCAATACCTCCAAGAATAATGAGCCAATTGGGAATAAAATCTATCATAACACTGTCTGATTCAGTTTGTATACAATGTAGGTGAAATAACTAGCAATCCCCATTGGAAGCATTATCAATGAGAATAAGTTTTTGCCAAACTTTGGTGAACTTCCATAATACAACGAAAGACAAAAAATGGTTAGCATGCAATAAATGAGTAAATGTGTTTTTATTTTTTTGGAGAACTTATTGAAGTTGAAGAGTAATACCAAGAAAAATAGTACTTGAATGCCTCCTAAAACTACTTGCATCATGAGTCCAGGGAAGAGCATAGAGTATCCTAAAACGGTAAGTGCTAAAATGATGTTGTTGGTGTAATATATAAATTTCATGACTATAGAATATTTAAAACTTTCAATAATTTATGAAAGTTTTGTTGAAAATAAAAAGGAAAATGAATTCCTTTCGTGTTTATTCTTACTTTAAAAGCTTCATAAAAGTCTTTGTTAACCAATTTGATTCTTGATTGACGACTCGATTTAAAATAGAATCTGCCGTATCGGCCAATTCGTGTAATGCTTTTGTTTGTTTGATAAATTCTTTTGTTTGAGCGGTTCCGTCATCTTCAATTGTACTTACTTCTTTTAGTACTTTCAATGTTGGTTGAATTTCTCTTCTACTTCGTTCTCTTGCTATTTGCCTTGCGAGTTCATTGACATCTTTTTCGGAGGTAAAGTACTCTTTTCGTTCACCAGCTTTGGATGTTTTATATACAATTCCCCAATCAATTAACTGGCGTAAATTCATACTTGTGTTTCCTCTTGAAATGTGTAATTCTTCCATCACATCTTCCATAGATAATGGTTCAGGAGAAATGAGTAGCAAGGCATGAATTTGAGCCATTGCTTTGTTAATTCCCCAAAGCGTTCCAAGTGAACCCCATGTTTGTATAAACTTACCTTTTGCTTCTTTGTATTCCATAGTTCAAATATACAATAATTTTCAAACTTTCAAAAAATATTGAAAGTTTAATTTGTTTCAACAAGAATTTTTCAAAAAGAAAAGTCCGTTTCACACACAATTGTAGTGATAGAAACGGACTTTTATATTTCTAAAGATCTAAGCTAGTCTAAAATTCAAATAAATCTAATCTTCTAACAAACCTGCACGCTTTAACAATGCTTCTGGTTTTGGCTCACTTCCACGGAAACGTTTGTATAAAGTCATAGGATGTTCTGTACCACCTTTAGATAATACGTGTTCTGCAAACTTACGAGCGATTTCCTTACTAAAAATATCATTCTCTTTGAAGTATTCAAAGGCATCTGCATCCAACACTTCTGCCCATTTATAACTGTAATATCCTGAAGAATATCCACCTTGAAATATATGTGAAAAAGCAGTACTCATAGCCGTTTTTGGATTTTTAGGAAACAAGCGTGTGTTTTCAAAAGCAGCTGTTTCATGTGCTTTTACATCGGTAATATTTGTTGGGTCAATTCCGTGCCAACTCATATCTAAGAGTCCAAAACTTAACTGACGTAAGGTTGCCATACCTTCTAAGAAAGTTGCAGAAGCTTTTATTTTTTCAATGTATTCCATAGGAATTACTTCTCCTGTTTCGTAATGTTTTGCAAAAATAGCCAATGCATCTGCTTCGTAACACCAGTTTTCCATTACCTGACTTGGTAATTCTACAAAATCCCAAAATACAGAAGTTCCACTTAAACTTGGATATGTTGTATTGGCTAGCATTCCGTGTAATGCATGTCCAAACTCGTGGAATAATGTAGTCACTTCGTTAAATGTTAATAAAGAAGGTTTTGATTCGGTTGGTTTTGTAAAATTACATACTATAGATACATGCGGACGCTCTACAGCACCATCTTTTCGAAATTGCGATTTGTATGAAGTCATCCAGGCACCATTTCGTTTACCTTTTCTCGGGTGAAAATCAGCATAAAAAACAGCTACAAAATTATTTTGGTTGTCAAATACTTCATAGGTTTTTACATCTTCATGATACACATCAATATCGAAGACTTGTTTAAAACGAATATCAAATAACTTCTCAGCAACTGTAAATGAACCTTTAATTACATTTTCAAGTTTAAAATAAGGCTTTAGTTTTTCATCGTCCAGATTAAATAACTCTTGCTTTAATTTTTCAGAGTAATACGCACTATCCCAACTTTGTAATTGTTCAATACCGTCTAATTTTTTTGCAAAATTTGACAATTGTTTGAATTCACGTTCTGCAGCGGGTTTTGCTTTTTCTAATAATTCATTTAAAAAAGAAATTACCTTTTCAGGTCTTTCTGCCATGCGTTCTTCTAAAACAAAGTGTGCGTGTGTTTCGTATCCTAACAAATTGGCACGCTGATGACGTAGTTTTGCAATTTCTAATACATTTACTTGATTGTCCAGTTTGTCATTTTTAAAAGCTTTTGAACCAAAAGCGGTTGCCAACTGTTGACGCAATTCTCGGTTGTCAGCATATTTCATAAATGGAATATAACTAGGGTAATCGAGTGTAAAAATCCAGCCTTCTTTTTCTTGATTTTTGGCAATGGCTTTGGCAGCTTCTAAAGCACCATTTGGAATTCCAGCTACATCCTTTTCATCAGTTAGGTGTAACTGAAATTTATTTGTTTCTGCGAGCACATTTTCTCCAAATGTCAAGCTAAGTTTTGATAGTTTTTTATCAATTTCTCGAAGTATATCTTTTTTGTCAGCTGGTAAATTAGCACCATTCCTTGAAAATGACTTGAATTTTTTATCGAGTAGTGTGTGTTGTTCAACGCTTAAGTTAAGTGTGTCTTTTTGCGCATTCACGTTTTTAACTCTTTGAAATAATCCTTCATTTAAAATAATATCGTTAGACCATTCGGACAACTTAGGAGAAATTTCTTGAGCCATTTTTTGAATGTTCTCATTGGTCTCAGCAGAATTGAGATTAAAGAAAATTTTAGTGATGCGTTCAAGTTGTTCTCCAGAATATTCCAACGCTTCGATAGTGTTTTCAAACGTTGGTCTATTTGGATTGTTTACAATTTGATCTATTTCTTCTTTAGTTTTTGATATTTCAGTCTCAATAGCCTTTACAAATTCATTTTCATCAATTTGAGAAAAAGGAGCAGTAGTGTATTTTGTAAGAAATTTTGAAGTTAAGATGTTCATTTTATCTGGATATTGTGTATTTAATCGAAATTCGAAATTTAGTAGTATAGGAAAAACCTAATTAAAATTGTTGTAGGTAAGTTTATGTAAATAAGTTTGATTTTCTAATTTTTTGAGACTCAAAGATAAAGATTTTATGTATAACGAAATTGCCCAAATGATGAAAAGTAATATGATGAACAAAATAGTAACTCTTGTTTTATTAACAATAGTTATACCTACCTTAGTTGCTCAGCCTTCTTCTGATGGTTTTTACCTTGATGGAGTAGATGATTATATCATTGTACCTAATACCACAAACATTAACAGTACCACCACTAATAATAGAACTTACGAGACGTATTTTAAAGTTACGTCTACAAGTAATAGACAAATGATTTTTAAAGAAGGAGCAGGGATAAGAGCAGTAATAGCCTATGTTGAAAATGGATACTTAATTATGGGAGCGTATAACAGATCTGATTATAATCCACAATGGCAAGGGACGTATTATAGAAAAGCTATTTCGGCAAATACATGGTACCATTTTGCATTAGTATTTGATAATGCACAACCAGCAAATGCTTCCTCAAATCCTATGACAGCTTCTGCAAATACAGCCTTGAAATGGTATTTGGATGGCGTATTGCAAACAGAATTGTCAGGATATCAAGTTGGAGCACATAATTCATTACGAATTGGTTATAAAAATGAAGGACTTCGTTTTCCAACATGCAGTTCGTGGACAACTTCAGGAGCATCAGAGTACTGTTTTGGATCTATCGCAAATGATGGTGGTGGAGATGAATATTATTTTCAAGGAAATATTTGGGGTTTTAGACTTTGGAATAATGCACGTTCAGCTTCAGAAATTAATGATAATAAAGATGCCTTAATAACTGCTGTAGGAACAAATGGTTTGGTTGCAGCTCTAGATGGAGATACACTTACATATTTAAACAGTGGGAATACCCCTGTAGATGTAAATGCCTCAAACATATCTTCAATTACATGGTCAGCGACAGCAGCTTCTGGTAATTGGAATACAGCAGCAAACTGGGATGGAGGAGTCGTACCTGATGCCTCGAAATTGGAATCGGTTGTTATTCCAAGTTCTACAAATCACCCAGTATTAAATTCACATATCAAAGTAGGGAAAATTCAAGTAGATGGATCTGCTTCTATTACTGTCAATGCAGGAGCTACTTTAGATGTATATTATGATCTTACAAATAACGGAACCATTACAGTTGAGAATAATGCTTCATTAATCTTTAGAGAAAACAAGGCGGTAAGTGGAACAGGAGACTATGTAGTATTGCGTGATTCACCAGATTACACAAATAGATATTTTTATTCGTTTTGGTCTACACCAATAACAGAAACTAATGCGAATATTGCTACAATCTTTCCTAATGTAGGCGGATATAATTATTATTGGGATGCTTCACCAACAGATGCTTTTTGGAATAATGATCATTCTAATATGGGAGTGGGTAGAGGTTATGCTTTTAGAGCGAATCATTATAATGTAGAAACAGCTAGGTTTTCAGGAACAGTTAATAATGGAGATATTACGGAACCTGTATACTATACAAATGATCCAGATACCGGTGAATCAGGGTATAATATAATAGGAAATCCTTATCCATCTGCAATTGATTGGGAATCTTTTCAAAAAGACAACTCTGATGTCATTGAAGGTACATTATATTATTGGAGACAAACAGAAGCACCGACAGGAGATAACTTAGCTACAGATTATATAGAATATAACAATACAGGTTCAAACCCATTAGGAGCTGCTGATGGAAATGTAGGAACAGCACAAGGGTTTGCTATACAAGCAAAAGCAGGAGGTGGAACAGTTACTTTTAAAAATACACATAGAGTCGTAGCAAATAATACGCAATTCTTTAGACCAAGCAGTACAGGTTTACTTACGTCTGAATCAAAAGCTGTAACAACAAGCCATAGTCAAACAGATGGAAGATTATCATTGCGTTTGTCAGGAGGCGGATTGTATGCGACACAGTTAATAGGATTTATTCCAGAAGGAACTACAGCTTATGATGACACGTATGATGGAGCATTTATAAATGAAGGAGCAGGAATCGAGTTTTATTCATATATTTCAGATAGTAAAATGTCAATACAAGCATTACCAGAATTAACAAATACAGATGTAGAAGTTCCATTAGGATATCAAGTATTGTCAAGTGGAACATACACTTTGCAAATAGATGCAGAATACTTATCACAAGATTTTGATATTATTTTAGAAGATAGGTATGAAGGAACATTTACTGATTTAAGACAAACAGGATATGTGTTCACAACAAGTCCAACAGAAGAAAATGATCGTTTCTTTTTAAAAGCTCAATACAGAAATACATTAGGAATAGAGGATATAGATACATCTGAAGTGGCTATTGCAACGTTGTTCAAAGAGAATCGATTGGTAACAATCACAGATTACAGAGACATTAAAACGGTTACGTTACATGATATTTCAGGAAAGCAATTGCTCCAAAATGAATATGCTGATAACTTACTGACTCCTCAGTTATCCCAAGGAATATATTTAATAAGTTATACTACCACTCATGGTACAGTTATAAATAAGAAAGTTGTTAAAAAGTTGTAAATGTATTTGTTATCAGTGATTTGGGTTGTTTTTTATCTACAGATATTGTAGTTTCAAATGTCAAGACAGGTATTTGGTCGGGATATTTATTAGTTTTATCGATTATATAAGTATTTCTCTGTAGGAAAAACTATTTTTATGAAAGGTCATCATTTAAGCACTTGACTGAATTTGATTTTTTCGTCAATCTACGTTGACCTGAGACATACTAACTACGTTTATATATATATTATAAAAAGCCCTAAATTATGAAAAAAATATATATGTTGACTCTACTAGTGTTTAATACATTAGTAGCGATGGCACAACCACCAAATGATGGTTACTATTTAGACGGAGTTGATGATTTTATCGATTTGATTGACTCAAACAATGTGAATCTTCTAACCATAAATAATAGAACCATTGAAGGATATTTCAAAGTTGACGACGCTTCTAGCAGACAAGTTATCTATGAGGAAGGTGGTGGAGGACGTGCAATTGTTATGTTCGTCGATGCTGAATTCTTAATTGTCGGAGCATACAACCGCAATAACTCTGATTATACACCCAGATGGGCAGGTACTTTTTTCAGAACTCCAATTAGTGATGACACTTGGTACCACGTTGCATTAGTTTTTGATAATGTTTCTATTCCAACAGGAAGCCCTATTTCTGCGAATGACAATACCAATTTGAAATGGTATGTAGATGGAGTGCTTTTTGACGAAAGAGCAGGTTTTGAAGTAAGAAGTCATGGAGGAAATGTAAATCTAGGTAGGTCTGATGGAAATTTGCGATACCCAAATTGTGGGACATGGACTGCTAGCGGGAGCTCTGAGTATTGTTTTGGATCAACATCGTCAAGCGGTGCTAGCAATAATTTTGGCGGTAATATTTGGGGGTTCAGAGTTTGGAATGATGTACGTACACCCACTGAAATAAATGATAACAAAGCAGTATTAATAACAACTGTTGGATCAGATGATTTAGTTGCAGCTCTAGATGGAGATACCATTTCTTACTTGGACAGTAGTGATAATGTGATTACAAGTTCTGGAAAAAATAAGACTGAACTTACTTGGTCTGCAACAGCTGCTTCCACAGATTGGACTGACGGAGCCAATTGGGTTGGTGGAATAGCACCTGACAATACCAAATTGGAATCGGTTACAATACCATCTTCAACTAATTATCCAGTACTTAATACTCATGTTCTTACAGGAGAACTTAATTTGGATTCTACCGCAAATATCACTGTCAACGCAGGTGCAACATTAGATGTACATTATGATTTTACAAACAATGGGATCATTACAGTAGAAAATGATGGTTCATTATTGACAAGAAAAAATACTTCAATTAACGGTACTGGTGATTTTGTGATAAAACGAGATTCTCCAAATTATTCTGATAGATATTTTTATTCTTATTGGTCGACACCAATTGACGAAAGTAATAGCAATATAGCAAGTATATTTCCTAATGTAGGTGGATATGATTATTATTGGAATGCTTCAGCTACCAATGCATTTTGGAGTAATGATCACACAGAAATGCAGGTAGGTAGAGGGTATGCTTTTAGAGCAAATCACTTTAATGTTGAAACAGCAATATTCACAGGAACCGTAAATAATGGAGATATAGTTGAGCCAGTGTATTATACCAATGATCCAAATACTGGGGAATCTGGTTATAATATCATAGGAAATCCTTATCCGTCTGCAATTGATTGGGAATCATTTCAAAGCGATAATTCTGATGAAATTCAAGGAACTATATATTATTGGAGACAAACCGATTCACCAATTGGAGATAACTTGGCATCTGATTATATAGAATACAATAATACTGGATCAAATCCATTAGGAGCTGCTGACGGGAATATTGGTACAGCTCAAGGATTTGTGGTACAAGCCAAGAATACAGGATCTGGAGCAGTAACATTCAAAAACTCACACCGATTGATCGCTGCGAATACTCAATTCTTTAGACCCAGTGGTAATGCAGGAAATCCTGCACTTTCGTTTACAAATAGCAGTTCTAGTGATAGTTCAACAGACGGACGTTTATCATTGCGTTTATCAGGAGGCGGATTGTATGCAACACAGTTAATAGGTTTTATTCCTCAAGGTACTGTAGACTATGATGATACGTATGATGGTCCTTTCATTAATGAAGGAGCAGGAATTGAATTTTATTCATACATTACAGATAGTAAAATGTCTATTCAAGCATTACCAGAATTAGACAATACAGATATTGAAGTTCCATTAGGCTATCAAGTACTCTCAAGTGGAACTTATAGTTTATCCATTGATGCAGAATATCTTTCAGAAGATTTTGACATCATTCTAGAGGATAGATACCAAGGTACATTCACTGATTTACGTCAAACAGCGTATACGTTTACAACAAGTCAGACAGAGGAAAATGATCGTTTCTTTATCAATGTTCAATATAGAAATACATTAAATATTAATGATCTTGAAATAGAGGCAGATCAAGTAAATATCTTGCTTGATGGTAATGAATTGCAAACATACACTGAACGTACAGACTTTGATACTATTGCGATTTTTGATATATCAGGAAAACAACTAATTCAACAAGAATATGCTGGTGTGATAATATTACCGCCATTAGCTAGAGGAGTTTATATTGTAAAATATACAACAGAATCTGGGATCGTACTTGTGAAAAAAATCTTAAAGTCTTAACATAAAGAATTAAGAATAAACGATAAATTTTGTTTATCATTGTCATAGAGATTTTAATAACACCTTAAATGATCTCTATCATGAAGATAAAATTTTTAATAACTATTATTTTTATGGGTACGTTTTGGGTTAGTCACTCGCAAGAGTATGAAAACTCAAGTTTTTATCATAAAAAGTCTCAAGATCAGGTTCCAGTAAAAAGCACTGAAAATAGCCCAACGGATGGACGAATTTCATTGCGTTTATCGGGAAATAGTTCTTTTGTTACCATTTTATTAGGATTTATACCAGAAGGAACCGTAAACTTTGACGATGGATATGATGGTCTATTTATAAATAATGGGCAGGCAATAGAATTCTATTCGTTTTTAGGATCAACACAACTCTCCATTCAAGCATTACCAGAATTAACCAATGTAAATGTACAAGTGCCTTTGGGATACGAATTGACCTCTGATGGTTCCTACACCATATCAATTGATGCAGAATTTTTAAGTCCTGATTTTGATATTATTTTAGAAGATAGAGATCAAAATGTGTTTACAGATTTAAGACAAACAGGTTATACCTTCTCAGGGACTACAGGAGAAGAACACGATCGTTTTTTTCTAAACTTAGATTATCTCAATGCATTAGAGATCAATCATTCTGAAAAGAAATCTAATAAAGTTATTGCTTATTTTTTTGCTGATCGATTAAAAATACAAACTAAAAGAAACGATATAAAAACAGTACAGATGTTTAGCATCACAGGGAGACAAGTTTTTTCTTCTAATTTTGCGAATGAAATGACCATTAAAAACCTAAAAAAAGGAGTCTACATCATACAATATACCACAGTTACAGGAGCAAAAATGATCAAAAAGATCATAAAATAGATATAATAAATCCACTTTATCGGTAATTGGTGTATTTTATCGATTCTTAAAAGAAATATTTTTAGCTATTCTTCAAACTATCAGATAATTAAGAATTTTGTCTTGTTGATTTAGTAGAGATAAAATTTCATGGTTTAGTAATATAATATATGTAACCTACTTGACGCATAATTACAATCTTGATAGCCCTATTAACTGTTTTATAATTAAAATGGATTGGTTGATGTAAAACCCTTTAAGGAAGCTTAAAGGGTTTTTTTAAGTTTAATTGAAGCTGAAATAGGTGTTTTTTCCTAAGAAATGTCTTTCGTCGAAAAGTTTGGTCACTTTAACGATAAATGTGATTTTTATGTGTTTGAACACTAAAAAATACTAGCAATACAATACTTTTGAGCCATCATTACAAACTACTTTTATCCAGAAAGGATTTTTGGGATAAAAAATGATTAATAATATGGTAGGTTAGTTTTATTTTTGAATGGTTTGTAAAGATAAAAAAGCCGCTTTTCGAAGCGGCTTTTACTATTTTATGATGTTAAGTATTTTTTATTGAGACACTTTCTTTGCGCCTTCAATTACTTTTTGTTTCAATCCTTCTTTGTATACTAAAATCTTATCCAATACACATTTGTCAGAACTTCCAATAATTTGAGCTGCCAAAATTCCAGCATTTTTCGCACCATCTAATGCAACAGTAGCTACAGGAACGCCGCCTGGCATTTGTAAAATGGACAATACAGAATCCCAACCATCAATAGAGTTCCTAGATTTTACAGGAACACCAATTACAGGCAGAGGAGATAACGAAGCCACCATTCCAGGTAAATGCGCAGCGCCACCAGCACCAGCTATAATCACATGAATACCACGTGTGTGTGCATTTTTTCCATAATCGAATAACTTCTCTGGAGTTCGATGTGCCGATACAATATCGACATCGATCTCAATGTCGAAACCTTTTAAAATATCAATTGCTTCTTGCATTACAGGAAGATCACTTGTACTTCCCATAATAATTCCCACTTTTGCCATATTATTTGCTAATTACGTTGATTGTTTGTTTTACTTCTGCGGCTATTTTTCGTGCTTCAGCTACATCTTCATTGACAATAGTAACATGTCCCATCTTACGAAATGGACGTGTTTGTTTTTTTCCATAAATATGTGGCGTTACACCTTCAAGTTGCATAATTTTTTCAATATTCTCATACAATACGTCTCCAGTATATCCTTCAGCTCCAACTAAGTTCACCATAATTCCAGCTACTTTACTTTCCGTTTTTCCTAATGGAAGACCTAAAATAGCACGAATATGTTGTTCAAATTGATCTGTATAACTAGCTTCAATACTATAATGTCCACTATTATGAGGTCTTGGCGCAACTTCGTTTACCAAAATCTCATCGTTTTGTGTTTGAAACATTTCTACAGCCAAAATTCCTGTGTGCTCAAATGCTTCAGAAACTTGCAAAGCTACTTTAGTCGCCTTTTCTTCTATGTCTGCTGGAATTCGTGCTGGACAAATTACATATTCTACTTGATTGGCTTCTGGGTGAAACTCCATTTCTACAACTGGATAGGTTTTCACTTCCCCCGAAACATTACGTACCACAATCACAGCGAGCTCATTTTTGAAGTCTACCAATTGCTCACACATACATTCTACATTCGGTAAATTTTCCAAATCCTCTACAGAGCGTACCACTTTTACGCCAGTACCATCATATCCAAACTGTGTACTTTTCCAGACAAATGGAATAGAAATCACATCATTTTCTACACTATGCATTAATTCTTCCAAAGATATATAGATAGAAAATGGTGCTGTTGGAATATTGTGTTTTTGATAAAAAAGCTTTTGAATACCTTTATTTTGAATGGTTTGCAATGTTTTTGCAGAAGGATACACTTGTACACCTTCATCTTCCAGCTTTTGTAAAGCATCTACATTTACGTGTTCAATCTCAAAAGTTAAGACATCTACATTTTTACCAAAATTATATACGGTTTCAAAGTCCATCAAATCACCTTGATGAAACTCATTGCAGGCTATTTTACAAGGTGCTTCGGCATTTGGATCTAATACAGAAGTATACACATCAAACTTTCGTGTTGTATACAATAGCATCTTTCCTAATTGACCGCCACCTAGGATTCCTAATTTAAAATTAGAGGAGAAATAATTCATTAGTTTTCACATTTTGGACAAAAGTACAAATCTAAACTCGTAAAAGTAAACTCGTTAAACGTAATTCATAAATCAATTTGTATCTTTGCACCTTTAAAATGATTTCGGATCATTATTTGGAAGAAATAAACAGATAAAATGTCACTTTTTTTAGTAAAAAAACAGCATATTTATCAGAAAGCATTTAAAAACGTGATCAAATTACACGACAAATATTTCAAGAAATTTATCTCTGAAGCCCAAATTCAAGAGACTGTAGCAAAAATAGCTTTGGAAATGGCAGAAGATTTAGAAGATGAAAATCCAATCTTCGTAGGAATCTTGAGCGGTGTTTTTATGTTTTTTTCAGATTTTATGAAAATCTATCCATATCAATGTGAGATGAGTTTTGTAAAATTATCTTCCTATCATGGAACTTCTTCTTCAGGTGATATAAAAGAGTTAATCGGACTTTCTCAAGATATTGAAGGAAGAACAGTGGTGGTTTTAGAAGACATTATTGACACTGGAAATACTTTAGAAGAAATATACAAAATATTCAAGGCAAAGAAGGTGAAAGACTTTAAAATAGGAACCTTATTTTTTAAGCCAGAAGCATATCAAAAACAATACAAAATAGATTATATCGGGATGGAAATTCCTAATGAATTTATCGTGGGCTACGGATTAGACTATGACGAATTGGGAAGAAATTTACCCGAAGTTTATCAATTACACAATCACAACATGATCAATTTAATTTTATTCGGAAAGCCAGGTGCTGGAAAAGGAACACAAGCAAACTTCTTAAAAGAAAAATACAACTTAGTGCATATTTCTACAGCAGACGTATTTAGATATAACATCAAAAACGGAACTGAGTTAGGAATTTTAGCGAAGTCGTTTATGGACAAAGGAGATTTAGTCCCTGATGAAGTAACTATTAATATGTTGCAAGCAGAAGTAGAGAAGAATCCTGAAGCTAACGGATTTATTTTTGACGGTTTCCCAAGAACTACTGCACAAGCAGAAGCGTTGGATAATTTCTTAGCTATAAAAGACATGGGAATTTCTGCAACAATAGCATTAGAAGCAGACGAAGATATTTTAACTGAACGCTTATTAGAACGTGGAAAAGTAAGTGGTCGTGCAGATGATCAGGACGAAGAAAAAATTAGAAATCGTTTTGACGAATACAATCAAAAAACAGCGCCGTTAATTGACTTCTACAAGAAGCAGAACAAATTTTACAGCGTTGATGGAATTGGAACTATTGAAGAAATCACGGTTCGTTTAAGTACTGTTATTGATGATTTATAATAAAGAAATATACATACAAAAACTAACAGAAGAATTGGCGCCACTACAACAACAAATAGTGGCACATTCTTTATACAACAAAGTGAATTCTGTAACAGCGTTAAACACGTTTATGGAATATCATGTGTTTGCCGTATTTGATTTTATGTCCTTATTAAAGGCACTACAAATACACTTAACACAAACAACGTTACCGTGGATTCCGAAAGGAAATCCTGTAACAAGACGCTTTATCAACGAAATTGTTTTTGGAGAAGAAAGCGATATTGACAAAGAAGGAAAACCAATGAGTCACTACGAAATGTACGTAGAAGCTATGGAAGCATCGGTAGCAAATACAGGAAAAATTACGAAATGTATCTCACATATTGCAACAGGAAAAAGTATTACCGAAAGTTTAATCGCGGTTAACGCACCAAAAGCAGTACAAGATTTTGTAAACTTTACCTTTGCAATTATAGAAACGCAAGAAGTTCACAAAATTGCGGCAGTTTTTACTTTTGGTAGAGAGGATTTAATTCCAGATATGTTTTTGGAAATGGTCAAAGGAATTGATCAAAAAGGAATTAATGTCAATTTAGATAAATTCATATATTATTTAGAAAGACATATTGAACTTGATGGAGACGAACACGGACCATTGGCATTACAGATGATTCAAGAACTATGTGGTTCCGATGCTCAAAAATGGACAGATTGCATTGAAGTAAGCAAACAAGCACTGCAACATAGAATTGCGCTTTGGACAGCAATTGAACAAGAAATAGAAGTACATTCGCAACGCCAATTCGCGTAACGAAAAAAATAGAGAAACAATGACTGAAGGGAATTTTGTAGATTATGTAAAAATGCATTTGACTTCCGGAAACGGAGGAAAAGGTTCTATGCACTTACTGCGTGAAAAATATAATGCTAAAGGTGGACCTGATGGTGGTGATGGAGGACGTGGTGGACATATCATTGTACGCGGTAATCAAAACCTGTGGACATTGTTTCATTTTAAATTGAAGAGACATCATAAAGCAGGTCATGGAGCGCACGGAAGCGGAAACCGAAGTACAGGAGCTGATGGAGACGATATCTTTTTAGATGTACCTCTAGGAACCGTGATTCGCGATACGGAAACTAATAAAGTAATTCTGGAAATTACAGAACATGGCGAAGAGCGTATCATAGCAAAAGGAGGAAAAGGCGGACGCGGAAACTGGCATTTTAAATCGTCAACCAATCAAACGCCTCGATATGCACAACCAGGAATTTCAGGCGAAGAAATTGATGTTATTTTTGAATTGAAAGTCTTAGCTGATGTTGGTTTGGTAGGATTCCCAAATGCAGGGAAATCAACTTTGCTTTCGGTTATTACTTCAGCAAAACCTAAAATTGGAGATTACGAGTTTACAACTTTAAAACCAAATTTGGGAATCGTAGAATACAGAGATTACAAAACTTTTGTGATGGCCGATATTCCAGGAATCATTGAAGGAGCTTCTGAAGGAAAAGGTTTGGGACATTACTTTTTACGTCACATTGAACGTAATTCTACCTTACTCTTTTTAATTCCTGCAGATAGTGCAGATATTTCCAAAGAATATGACATCTTACTCAATGAATTAAAGAAATACAATCCAGAAATGTTAGATAAAGAACGCTTCATTGCTATTTCAAAATCTGACATGCTTGACGATGAATTGAAAGCAGAGATGAGCGTAGAACTCGATAAAGATTTAAAAGTTCCGTATATGTTTATCTCTTCGGTGGCACAACAAGGCATCATGGAATTGAAAGACAAACTCTGGGAAATGTTAAACTAATAATAAGAAGCGACTTTTAAAGTCGCTTTTTTTTATATCTTACTTTGAATAATAGCTTGTTATCATGAAAAAGCATCTTACGTTACTACTCTTAATTTTGGCGATCCATTTTTGTCAAGGGCAGGAGATACACATTACTGATAATATAGCATATGTAAATAACAAAGCGTATGTGAAATTGGAAAAGAAAAGTAAGCGGAAATACTTTGTTTACGATGTAAAAACGCATGAAAAATTACTCAAAGTAAAAGTGTCATCAATATACAACGAGCGATATAATAGATACGATTACAATACGAGCATGTACTTTTATCCCATAAAAAAGAACTTGGCTTTTAGAGATGTTGTCATAAAAGACGAAACAAGTTTAGTACAATTTTTACATGATGAAGGCATGTTTTTGTCACACAAAACTTTGAGTACTAAAACGCTATTAGAAGAATACAAACGGTTGAGCGCAAGAGCAAAATGTGACAACATATTGAAGAATGATTTCTCTCAAGTAATCAACGATCATTTTGTTTCTATTGTAAACAAAGACACTTTAATCATCAATGAAATTAAATATAGATGTGTGTATTCGGCTTTTTATACAAAAAAAGCTATGTATGATCGTTTTGGGAGATGGAATAAAGCAGTTTTTCCATACAAAGGTGCACAAAGTCCAAATCTCATTTGGAATAACATTCAACTATTGGATGATGTCGATAAAAAATTTACAGTTATTGCTAGAGGTTTAGAATCTAGACAGACAATATATGCTTCTATGATGATTTTAGACGAAAACGGAAGAGATATGTTAGCAGAAAAAGCGCCATATCGATTTCGACTCACAGAGCTTTTTGGACATTACATAAAAAATAATTCTAGAAATGAACATTTCTATGAAGCCTATTGGACTACTTTCAATCCTGAACGTTGGAAGAAAATTCAAGAATATAAACGTTCTAAAAATAGTGTGCGAGCAACATCTCCTTTCTTTCAAGAACCGACTAAAACGAGAACATTTGTAAAGCATCAATAGTAAAGGTTTTCTGAAAACTTTTGTTAAAGCAACTTTTTGAGATTGCTTTTTTTGTATCTTTTTTCTGAAAAAACAATCAATCATTATGCAATTCATCAATTCAAAAACACTCATCGTATTTCTATTTACGATTACAACACAACTCTTATCTGCACAAAAAGATGAGCGTATTTCTACTGTAGATTTTGTTAAAATTTTAGATGGAAATAAAGCAGAAGCAATCTATTATTAGAAACACAACTGAAAATTTTACGTGTCATGGCAATGGCAGAAAAGTATATTTCTTCTTTCGAAATTATGGAAACCTCCTATTCTGATGAAGCGCCATTTCATATCATGTTGATTACTACGTATGCCAACAAAGAACAATTTGAAGTCCGTGAAAAACACTTTCAAGAACTTATTGAACAAAATGGAGCACTTAATTTATTAAATGATAAAAAACCTAGTGAATTCCGAAAAAATATATTCTGTAAAGAAAATGTGATGCATCATTCTAAAAGAATTTCTGTAAGAAAAAGTTAAAATTCCATATCTTAGGGTTGTAAACCGAAATTGTTACCATGAAAAAGTACCTTACGCTGTTGCTTGTTTTTTATATTCAAGTTGCTTTAACCCAAGACATCCTGATAGAAGAAGGAATTGCATATATAGATGGCAAACCTTATGTGAAAATCATTAAAAAGAATAAGAAAAACTTATTTAAATATCATTTAAAAACAAACAAGGAAATCATACATGTCAAGCTTTCTAAAAAATATAATGTACGAACCGAAAAATACTATCCCAACACAAAGTTGTATTTTTTAAAACAAGATATCGATGCTGCTTTTCCAGAAATAAAAATCACTACAAAAAAGCACATCATCCAATTATTACTTAGTAAGGAATTAATTTTAGCAGATAATTATTTAAATGATGAATTTGCTAAAGAATATCATAAAATAACACCTGTTGGAAAACGCTATGTTAAAACGTTTAAAAAAGACTTAGTAGGTATTTTGTATGATAAATTCAAATCCATAGTCGGCAATGATACGATAGTAAACAATGAAGTAAAATACGAATGTGTATCTACTGCATTTTATACAGTAAAAGAATTGTATGATCGATTTGGCGCTTGGACAAAGGAAAAATATAGAAATACTTATCAAGGACTTCCAGAATTGGTTTGGATGAACGTTCAATTATTTGAAGACGATGATAAAAAATTTACGATTCTTGCCTGAGGTTTAGAATCCAGAAAAACGATTTATGCTTCGGTGATGGTTTTTTTATAAAAATGATTATGATATGTTAGATGAAAAGTCTCTGTTTCGTGCTAAAATTGTAACGCTTTTTTGAGATTTTATAAAGAATGATTAAGATAATAAAAACTTCTATGAAGCCTATTGTACCAAATATGATCCTGAAGGTTGGAAGCGAATACAAGCGCAAAAAAGACAAATGACGACAATGAGAAAATATCCGTATTCTCCATTTACCAAACCTACAAGTGAATCAAAAATTAGAAAACCGAATACTAGAACTAAAAAACAATGAATACTACACCAACTTTATTCGTCTATGGCGGACAAGTCAATCAAGGATTTGTAAAATATACTGCACAACTTACAGGGAAAAAGAAACCGCGAATTTGTTTTTTGCCAACAGCTACAGGTGATGCCGCTTGGTATATTGAATATTGGTACGAGTTATGTCATGACTTAGAAATAGAACCGCATGTCATGAAAATCTGGATTAGTTCTAGTTCACAGAATTGGGATTTTGAAGACTATTTATTAGAAATGGACGCTATTATTATTGGAGGCGGAAATACATTGAACATGATGACACTTTTAAAAGCGCATGAAATAGATAAAGCATTGATGAAAGCTTACAAACAAGGCATCATTTTGGCAGGCGGAAGTGCAGGCTCATTATGTTGGTTTAATGGTGGATTTACAGACTCAAGACCCAAACAACTTACCTTTGTAGAAGGTTTTAATTTTTTACCGTTTAGTCATTGTCCACACTATCATTCGGAGCCGTCACGTCGCCCATTATTTCATAGCAATATTGCCAACGGAATCTTAACCGATGGATATGCTTGTGATGATTTGGCAGGAATTGTTTTTGAAAATGAAAAACCAGTGCATGCCATTTCATTAGATGGAAACAATCATTCGTATTATGTCTACAAAAAAGACGATCAAATCATAGAGGAACGTTTGGAAGCTGAGATTATTTAGTAATTTCATTTTGCACTCACACTAAACGGAGTAGAAGAGAAGTCAACCTACACTGAGCAAGGCCAAGGAGAAGCGTACATTTATAATTTCACAGCTTTCTTAGTTTCCAGCACAGTTCCATCAGCAATGATTCTAATTAAATACATTCCTTTGACTTGTTTTGATAAATCAATCTGAGGAATTTTTGAAAACTTTGTATGCGTAGTCGATTGTAGTAGCATTCCATTCATATTGAAAACTTCTAGTGTAAGCTTTTCATAATCGTGTTGTAAATGTAGTTGAAAGAGTCCATTTCTTGAAGGGTTTGGAAAGATTGTGTTTATTCGTTGCTCACTTAAAATTTGTTCAATTTCTTTTGTTACATTTTCAACACTCTTAGTAAAACTACAAATAGTTTTACAGCGGTGGATAGTAGTACCATATGCTATAACTTCTGCTGTGGCCAATAATTCATGTGAAGTTTTTAATACAACTGAAATATCTTTTTCATCAGTAATTTTGATCTCTTTTGTTTCATACCCAAGGTAAGAAATCTCAAGTATATCTTTTGTCGTCATACCATCAATCGTAAATTCCCCTTTTGTATTGGTAATCACTCCTTTTTTTGAATTTTTCAAAATCACATTTGCGTCAGCCAACGTATTTTTATTTTCATCATATACAGTTCCGTTAATGGATTTCTGCTGTGCATAGCAGGATAACAAAAATAAGGATATGAGTATAAAATGTAGTTTATTTTTCATAGTTAATAAGTTTTTGATTCCTGAGATAACATGGACTGCTGATGTATTTGATTCTGAATCAAAACTATCGTAATTTCTATAACTAAAAAATGAAAAGTACGTGAACAATGCTTTTCAATGAGTCAACATTTAATTTTTATATGATCAAAAAATTTATGAAGTTAGATTCAGGGACAATACATTTTAAAAAAATCATAGATCATAAGAGTAATAAAAATAAGTAGACATATGTCCGTTGCAATGACCCATCATAATATTAGCAAATACAGAGAACTGATTTTTTTTAATATGATTTTAATTTGTGTTTATTTCACCTTGAGTCGAACCCCTTTGGTATGACTTCTCAACTCAGGAGCATACATACTTTCAATGGTGGTAATTCCGTTTGAAAATTCACCACTGTTATTTACACGTACTTCATATTCTAAGATAAAAGTACCTTTTGGAATTCGGTCAAAAAAGAAATTAGTACTTGCATCGCGTGTACTTTCATAATAACCAATACCATCTTGCCATTTGTATTCCGACAATACATTTATTGGTTCTAAACCAGCCGCACGCATATCTTTTAAGTGCATAAACTCAGCTTCTTTTTTATTTTGAATTGTCAAACGAACCGTAATTACATCGCCAATTTTTAATGTGTTTTTTGCGATAGGAACTAAGGTTTCTTTTTCGTTAATAGTTTTTTTTGTATATAATTTTTTAGTGATTTTGAGTGTAGCATCTTTGCTTTGTGTAACCTTGTCTAATTCTTCAAAATATTGCCAGTATGCAGCACCAAAACCTGTTGTTTCCCCGTTGTTTTTAATTTTGATAGTAGCTTTGTCTTTTGTTACCTCAGCTTTCCTCCAAGAAGTTTTAAAATAGCCTGTACCAGCTTCTTTTGCGGTTTCGTCTAGTTTTTTTGTGCTGATTTTTTCTGTTCCAATGGTAAAGCTTGTATTATCTTTGATAGAAACGAATTGTTTCGGATTCAACAATAAAGCATATATCGCTTTGGTAGTGGCTTTGGTTGTTTGCCAACGATTGTATTGTTTTTGTTGTAACAACCATAGCTGCAACTCTTGAATGGTCTTTTCATCTTTGGTAATTTCTGCAAAAGCTTCAATTAGTAATGCTTGTGACTCTACAGCACTCGAATTATAATAACGACGTTCTGTAATTTCTTTCCAGTACATACCATTTTCAGGAGTTTTTACCGCAGACTCTTCTAAAGCATTCATGATTTTTTTGGCATCTTTTCGTTTGCCCATACGCGCTAAAGTAAGTGCAATCATGGCTTTGTCTTCAATAGAAGTCAACATCCAGTTTTTACGTAAGGTTTCCAAATAAAAGAGCATTGCTTTTTCAACTTTGGCTGGAATTTTTATAAACTCAGGAGAAATGCTTCTTGTGTATAAGTATAGAATTTGCTGTCTGTATTTTGCGCCGTTTGGCTCTTTTACAAGGTCCTCATGTGCAAGTAAAAAATGTTTGTCAACAAATTCATAAGCAGCTTCCATGATACTTTTATAATACAGCGTATCTGTATCTTCTGTGATCACATTGAGTTTCAACAAGTGTGCAAAAGTTTGTATAATATGAAGCGTAATGTATTCATTATCTTTTCCGCCAGCAAACCAAGGAAATCCTCCAGATTTAGTTTGTAAGTCCTTCAATTTGTGCCACATTTCTTTTTGCATTTCTTCCAATGCTTTTTCATCAAAGAGTCTGGCTAATTGTTGCTTTTTCTGAGTTTCTGAAACCGCATCGCGAACCCAAGGAGTTTCAGAAATCAATAATGATTTTAATTCTGGATTTTTCTCTAAGTCAGAAGTCAATTGTCCATTGGCTTTCCAAGTTTCAAAGACTTCTTTCACTTTTGGCGAATTCTGTAAAATATGCGCGGCAATCATGTTGGCATACAAACGGGAGAAGGTTTGTTCGGCACATTCATACGGATATTCTATCAAATAAGGTAACGATTGAATGGCGCTCCAAGTTGGATTAGACGTGTATTCCAAGGCCAATTGATGTTGTTGTAAAGTTTCACTAGTAGTGTTGGCTAGTTTGTTAAAACGAATTTCTTTTTGCTCACCAGCTTTTACCAAAATTGGTGTTGCTTCTGTGATAAGGTCACTATTTTTAAGTACAGGAAGTACACTTTCTTCTCCATCAGAGAAATTTCCAGCGGAAGCGATTACTTTATACTGAATTGCATCAATTCCTTTTGGAATATAAAGTTTCCAAGAGACCGTTGTATTGCCTTTTGCATCTACAGAAAATGCTTTATTCTTATCTGTGAGATGTATTTTTTCGTCAATTGCGTCCATAGTTGTAGCATCAAAAAAGCGTAAGGACGAAATACCTTTGGTAGCTTTTTCTTGGAGATTTACAATTTTTGCAGAGATCACAATTGTATCTTTTTCACGTAAAAAACGCGGCATATTTGGCACAACCATCAATTCTTTCTGTGTCACAGCGTTTTTGTACAGTACTTCAAACATACCATTTTTTTGATGCGCAAAGAGTTGAAATTTCCAACGCGTCAACGATTCAGGAACTTCAAACTCAACGGCAACATTTCCGTCTGCATCGGTTCGTAAATGCGGATAGAAAAAAGCAGTTTCCTTTAAGTTTTTACGTGTTTCTACTGCATCTAAGTCTTTTTCTGTAAGACCTACAATTATATTTACACCATCAATTACCTCTTGTTTTGTTCCATATTTTGTACTGATAATTACGACACCGCCAGCACCTCTGTTTCCGTATAATGCTGTTGCAGACGCATCTTTTAATACACTTAGTTCAGAAATATTATCTTGGGATAAGTTTCTAAATGTGTTTGCATCTACTGGTACGCCATCAACTACGAATAACGGTTCTACATCACTTTTTAATGAGTTGACGCCTCTTATAGTCACGGTAGTACTACTGCCAGTATAACCGTTACTAGTAGAAATATTGACACCTGCAGCCATACCTTGCAGCATTTGATCTAGATTGCCCATTGGAACAGCATTGACAGAAACACCATTTACAGTCACAGTCATTCCAGTGCTAACACGTTTTCGAGAAATACCATAAGCAACGACCATTACAGATTCCAGTTCTTCTCCTTGTTCCAATTGTACATTGATGTCGCTACGTAAACCAACAGGAATTTCTTGAGTTTCATAACCAACATAACTTACCACTAAAGTATCATCGGAAGCAGCATCAATACTATACAAACCATCAAAATCTGTGGCAGTACCTTGTTTGGTTCCTTTAATTTGTATGGAAGCTCCAGGAAGTGGCATACCTGATTCGTCTAAGATATGACCAGTAATGTTTCCGATTATAATATTTCTATATTTTTGTTTCTTCTTTTTTGAAAGTCTACCAATATACTTATAGTTAGCATTGGTGACATCGTTAAAATCTAATCCAAACCAATCAAAGTGCAAGTAGTTTTTGAAGATAGGCATGAATATCTGATCGGTAATGTTATAAAATTGATGTGATCGTGTTGTTATGAAATAGTCACTATGCATATTTGGAATGTCATACCTGCTTCCACCATAATGACCGTTACTTGGATCCCAAAAATGTTTTTTAAACTGATCGAGCGACTCATCATACATAGAAGCCAATACTTCGGCATTGCTTGGATTTTTTTCTAAATCGAGAATTTTAAATCGCCATGTTTCTTGTTGTCCAGGAGTTAACTTACTAAGGAATGTTTCTGTTTTAATCGTAAGGAATTTATTTCTTTCATATAGTTTAAACGAAAATTGATCATCATAAAAACTATTGAATTTGGTAAAACTCATACGAATTGTATACTGATCTGTGTGTTTTGTATTTATAGGAATTCGAACGATTTTAGAACCTTGTTCAATGGTTGCTAATTGAGTAGAAAGTAATTTCCCTTGATAGAATTTATGAAGTAATATATTCAATTTTTCATTACGTAATGCAGTGGAAAGTTTTACCTGTACAAAACCGTCATTTTTGTAATCTGTATTCAATATTTCATAATCAAAAAGTTGATTGTCGTGTAAATACAAATCGTTTTTGTCAGTAATAAAAAAGGTTTTTCTTGAAGTAACGCTATCCTTTCTTCGTTCATCATAGGCTTTGCTTTCAATGATATATTTTCCAGATTCCCATGTAGAAGTATCAAAAGTTAGCGTATTCTTATTCGCAGTATCAAACACAGCATCTGCTACTTCAGCAGCTTTTTCATTGGCTTGTTGTTCTTCTTCAGAATTATAACTGGTATGTGGAAACTGTTTGATAAATGCAGCTTTCGAAATGAGTTGCGTTCTTGGTGAATTCCAAGGTCTTTCTCGAAATACACGCGAATCTTTTTTCAGTTTATGAATGCTTACTTTTCCAATAGTCATATATGGAACACCATTTAGATCATCTGCGGAGATTTGAACTTTTAACGGATTTGTACGTTCATTTTTAGCAGGAATGTCTGTATATAAACGGAAACCTTCACGATTTACAAGAACGCTTTTTTCTGCTGTTTGTGTTTCCCCATTGATATCCGTAATTTCAATGTTGATATCGTATTTGTAATCGAATACTAAATCTAATGGAATTTCGTCATTAGTTTTGGTTACAAACGGGATCATAAACTTTCCGTTAGCATCAGTTTTAGTAATCGTATCTTTAATGATTTCTGGCTTTAGATATTTTTTTCGTGTTTCATAAGAATCAAAATTCGCGCTCACTTCTCTACGTATAGTATATTTTACTTTAGCATCTGTTACAGGACTGCCCAACAATGCTTTTGCATACCCAGAAATTTGAACAGAATCATTGAAGGAGATATTTTTTGTAAGTGGATTGAGTGTAATCTCAAATCGTGGACGTTTGTATTCTTCTACCTGAAATACATGTTCATCTTCATAAAAGTTATCAATACGATCCCAAAACGGATGTTCATCTTCTTCATAATCATAATCTTCTTCTACAGACAATCTAAATTTGCCCGTACCTGCATTTTTCGGAATGACAAACGAGCCGCTAAAAGAACCAAATTCGTTGGTTTTGAGTCGCATCATTTTAATTTCATCACCAGCAGCTGATTCAATTCTAATTGGAAAAACCACGTTAGATACTGCTGCACTTACATCATTTGTTTCTTTCAATACAATTACTTTAAAATAGGCTGTTTGCCCAGGTCTGTAAATGCTTCTGTCCATAAAAACAAAAGGTCTGGCTATGGTGCGTATTTCCTCTTCTTGATTATCTGTGTAACTACTGCGCGAATCTAAATACATATTGTTTTCATATAAAGTATCATTTTCAAATAAGATATATTTCTGAACACGTTTGTATTCTTTACGCTTGTTTATATATGCGTTTCCATATACATTCGTGCGCTCCTTTTGATTGATACTTTTTTTAGTATTGAACACATGAATTGTAGCATTGTGGATTGGCTTTCCTGTGGTACGATTCAAAACCGTGTACATTTCTTTGTTTTCGAAACTTGTGGTAGCCTGTGTCAAGTTTGTTTTTTGGATAAAATCATACGCAAGCACATTGGTGTAGACTTCTCCTTTTGGATTGTCGGAAAGTGTAATTAAATAGTGTCCTTTTGGCAATGGACTCATACTAATCTCCGTAGTATGTTCGTAATAATATTTAGGGATTTTTGTGATATATAATTGTTTAAAAACTTCTTTTTTCTTTTTTAGAAAATCACCAATCAGAGAATCTCTCTTAACATAATTTGTGTTTTCTGCTAACGCGTGAGAGATGCGATATGCTTTTAAAAACAGTGTGTCAACATTTCGGGCCTTAACTTGTATCAATAAAGGTTTGTTGGGAATACTATATGTTTCCGTTTTGAATCGTATTGTTTTTTGTTCAATCTTTTTTTGAAGTAATTGACATTTGATACTTCCTTCCGAATTAGGATATTTGGCAACCATTTTTTTAGTAATGTTCAAGGCTCTAATACGTAATTTTTTATAATCTTCAGAATTTCTAAAAAGATAACTTTTGGACATGGAAAGTAATTGATCGGCAATTTCGTATTGAATCAAAGCTTCCAAAGGATCATTTTGATACTTACTAGCAAGTTGCTGCAACGCTTTGATATAGTCGTCGCTGTACTCTTGATCCAGTGATTTTTCAGATATAAATTTCAAGCGTTGGATAACTACGTCAATATAAGCTTCCTTTTTGTCTTTATAAATACGTTCTAATTTTTGGAAAAGTTGTAAAGTAGCATTGCGAGAAAAGATATTTTTTGTGCTGATTTCAAAATTTCGTTGTAAAAAATCGTCACCAATAGCAAAATCCTTTGAAGAGAATTGCTTGCTATTAGTTTCGTAATAATAGGGAATTTCATGTTTGTAAAATTCGAGCATATTGTACAAAAGAATATCATACAAACTCGAACGGTATTTTTTGGTATTGGCTTTTCCATCTAATAACACCATATAATCTTCCACTGGAAGTTGCAATAAGGCTGTTCCCTTAGTGATGGAATGCTGAAAACGTTCGTGAATTTCATCGATAAACATTTCTGTATTCCACAATTGAATGTCGTCAGGAAGTACGTCGGAAGCCAATATAGAACGTTGTCGTATCTTATATTCATACTTCTTAAAATACTGAGCTAAAAAACGCGCATACATGTTCTCTAAAATAGCATTTGTAGGGAACGAATGTTGCTCCATTTCTTTTCTTAATGTTTGAAGCACAGTTTCTTCAGAACTATCTGTAATAAGCAATGAAAATTTGGTCAAATAGATAAAACTCTTAACGGTTTGTGCAGCATTCTGTTCTTTTTCCGCGTTTTTATAAATATGTTTTACCATGCGATTGGCGGAAGAAAGTTTTCCTTTCAATTCAAAATTTTCTACTTTTTGCCACTTTTTTGTATAGTTATATTGCGCAATACTCAATTGAACAAAACACAGCAGGCAAAAACTCAGTACGAATATTTTTTTCATGGGATCTTTCAATTCGGTTGATAAGCAAATGACTACAAACTCCTGTAAAGATACAATAACGGATTAGGGAATATAGTTTATGAATTAGGGAACAGCTTTTTTTTAGAACTTTAATTTTGATGTCACCTAAGATTCCTATAGCTTTAACAAACAAAACCGATAACACCTGTATTTATGAAATATATACCGCAATTCTTTTTTTGGGCAACTTCTTTTTGTTTTAGTCAAGAGATTTCTGAAAAAGTAGTTCCGTTAAAAGATTTAAAAGCTGTTTTGGCTACCATTTTGGAAACTGAACAAACACCGATACAACAAAGAGATGCAGCTAGAAGAAAACATAGCATCGATTCTGAACAGTTTCAAAAATAACACAGACTTATAAAAAAGAGCTTAAAGAGAACAGGCGAGTTTATAAAATAAAAGAAAAACAAAAATTAACCAACCATACGTATCTTGGTTGACAATCATTACTATATATGAAAAACCATATTACTTTTTTGTTAGGTTTTGTGTTAGCTTTCGGGAATGTACATGCACAGGAATTTCCGAAACCAAAAATAGCATCACCAGAAACACTTTTTTATGATTATTTGGACAACGAACATATTTCTGATCCCACAAAATTTAATGGAAAAGTCAAAAAAGTAGTTCGAACGTTCAAAGAATATGATCAAAGTGCTAACACTACTACGATTGAAAAAATAAATTTGTTTGTCAATAAAAATAATGTGCTAGAAAAGACAGTTCGACGAACATATTCGTTTGGAATAGAAGATTATAAAGAAGTCACAAATCATTTAGAAGAACCCAAAGCTGAAATTGTTAAAAAAGGCAATCAAACCATAAAAAAAATTATTAAAAACGAACCAGAAAATAATTTTTATATAGAAAACGAATTCAAAGGAGACGATCAATATATGTATGAAAATGATCGACTGATTGCACTTTACAATAATATAGACAGTATATCCTATAGGTATGATGCAAAAGATCGTTTAATTTCAATTCGTAGCTTGGAAAGCTTAGTAGCAGAAGAATATGATGAAAATGAAAATCTGGTAGCCTATTGGCAATATGATTTTGAAGATAAAGCATTTGAAAAAATATACTACAAAAACGATTTGCCTACTCGAAAAGTTGCGTACGATAAATTTGGCGAAGTCATTGATGTTTATAAAAAACATACACGTATTCCTCAAACAAATTACTAGAGAAGTTTCAAACCGAATACAAACGCTATTTGTTTGATTATTATGATACGTCAATTCCAATAGACAAGCAGAAATACGAGGAATTTCCAAGAGTTGAAACCAACGACAGTATTCAAATGGGAACATTTCAGTATTCAAAAACCAATAAAATTACTGCGTATCATAGAACAAAAGGTGAAGAAAAAGAAACCTACACGATAACCTATGACAAGAATGATCGGATGTATTTTGTAGAAGGAACGCTGGTGTTTTACCAAAAAGGAAAACTAGTTCCGCTCAATATTGAATATGAATATTTATACGATGAAAAAGGAAATCCGAGTTCTATACGATCGTATTATTATTTAGGTGGAGAAAAATTACTGCATAAAGAAACTACTTTTGAGATTACATATTATGAATAAACATGCTATAACTTAATTGCAGGATTCTATGAAACATAGCATATACTTTATTTTGATTTGTTTTTTGATGAGTTGCGGATCAAAAGAAAAAGAAACTACAAAAAAGCAAGCTAAAGAAACGCAAACTGTAGTTTCGGTTGATACTTAGAGTATTGTTGCTAACACTTTTGATAAATTAAATGTAATCGCACCTAAAGGAAGTCAATTACTAAGTGAAAGTGTAAAAATTCGAAATTTAGGGTTTGATGGCTACACTTTGCAAAAGGTCGAAGTGTCAGAATGTGAAGAATCTGGAGATGGAACACAAGATCCTAATGATGATAAAAAAATCAAATCTATTAGCTTTAAAGACAATACATTTACCGTTGAATTTACTGTAGTAGAAAATTGTTGTTCAGCGTTTTTGTGTGAAGCAGAATTAGTAAGCAAATCCACACTGAACATCATATATCATGCTTATGGAAGACATTGTACTTGCTATTGTAAATTTATGTTGAAATATACTTTTGAAAAAAATGATTTCCTTGAAAACCTTGGAGAGAAAAAAATACCGATCACTCATGTACAATTCAATAGTGTTCGAAGCTCTAGAAAAAGATTCAAAAAATTCTAAATAATATACCGCTAATGAGATACTTTATTGTATTCATACTTTTTGGTTTTCTAAGTTGAACAACTAAAACGAGATCAGCAGACATTTGTTTGCCAGATGCAGGTATTAAAACTGCAAAAATGTATGCTGTAAATAATGCTGAGTATTATCGTATTTTAGAATATGATAGGAAAGGAAATCCTATAAAAGAATATCTCAAACTATTAAAAAAGACATATCAGCACGTGTTTATAAATGATACGTTGCGATATACTATAACTGAAAACTTAGATAGAGGAAATTATCCTGAAGGTGAACCAGATGCTGACTATATAGATACACTGTTTGTAAAGAAATTTGAAAAAGATGCAGGAAGGTATCTTTATGTTCAACTAGAGAATAAATTTGGTCTTCAAATTGAATTTACAATAACTAATTGTAGAAAAGAAGTATTAGTTGTGCATCTAAAAGGGAAGAAAATGCATGATATAGAATCCATAAAAGAAGATGGAAATGTCATCAAAACCATTGGCGTATATAATGAACCAGAAAAAACGATAGAAATCGTGAACTACACAGATTATAAATTTGATAGCCAAGGACATTGGGTTGAAAGGACATTGCGATTTGATGATGGCGGTATGACTATTCAAAAACGCGAATTAGAATATTATTAAATATGGGATTAGATATACTATTACAAACAGAAATTGAACTAGAAACAAAAGGCCTAGATGATTATAATACCCAAAGCTTAAGCCGTGAATTTTGCAATTTAATCTGTCGAAGAGATATAGTTGATCATGAAGCTGAATTGGATCAAATTGGCAGACTAACGAATGTTGATGTTTCTTGTATTTATCAGATGAATATGTATCCTGATGAAGGTGATATTGCAGAAGCTATAGAGTTTGCTGTAAATGAAGCTGAAAAAGAAAAGATTCTGGCTGAAGCAGAAATTTCCAGAAAAGCAATTACGGGAAATATTGATACGATATTGCAAACACTCAATGCACTCCTTGAAAAATTATCCAACATATTGAATTAGCCTTCTTTATTACACCAAACGGATGATGATGCACTAAACTCAAAGTATTACTTTTCAGATTTTAATCAAGACAAAGGAAAAGGATATATTGATAATAATTTTGGTCAAGATTTACGAAACTTTAAACGTTTTGTAGAAACCGCTAAATCTATAGGAAACAAAACTATTTGGTTCATGTATGGGTAATTTCTATACGATCGTATTAGAAATGCCGTTGTATTTGAAGATCTATTAAATCTACTAAATGAAAAAAATAATAATTACTTTATGCAGCATTGTAATGGTAAGCTGTAACAGCTGTCCTGAAACGGAATCATATGCTACTTCTTGCTTTCAAAATGCTTCAAAACTACTTAAAAATAAAGCGACAAGTCAATTAGACTTTGCAGAAATTATCAATTGTTTTGAATGGGATCGTTTGGAAATTCATTCTAAGAGTAATCATGAAGAGCTTAGCTGTTTCAAATTCCATCAAGTAGATCTTGATGATGGAATTCATTTAGGAAAAGATTTAGAAGCTGAAATGGATTTTATCGATGGTGATCGTCATTGGTATTTTATACATTTTTACAAATATGATCAATTATTACCTGAAATTTTAGCTATCAATGAAGGGATTGCTAGTTTTTATAATTTGACACAAGACAGAAAATTGACACCATCTTTTCAAAAAGAAGCAGCTAACTTTTACTATACAAAAAGTATATATGGCGGAATTGCAGGAGAAACGTTGATGAAGCAACGACAACTTATTAAACTAGCTTCTGAAAAATAAAGTCATTTCTTAAGAAATAGAAACGACTTTGTGCATAAAAACAGTACGTCTTTTATTGTACGTCTCATTCAAGTTTTATTTGTCTTTGTGAAATTCTATATTGTAATTGTAAAGTGTTAAACTCTACAATAACTGGTGTTTGTTCAGGATGCAAAGGAATTGAAGGCGGTTGTCCGTTAACACCATAATAAACTTCTACTTGACCTGATGGTTCAAAAGTAAGTAAAACTTGTTCTGGGTACTTACTTGGTCTCACCTGTGCCTGACCATTGGTTCCTTGATCTAAAAGTAGTTTGGATCTTGTCATAATGACGTATTTTAAAAGATTAATAAATAATAGTTTGGTTATTGATATTATAAAATTGCATCTTTATAAGTTGCTGAGTGAGAGTAGCATTAACCAATGCGAAATACAGGTATATTAACAGCAGAAGTAAGTGTTTTCTCTTAATTCTATGAAATAAGTATTAGCTGTAAAGGAACTATTTGAAAGTCAGCTAGTTTTTAGCTGAAGTAAAAGAAAAACGCCTGTGTTATCTCAATTGTATGATAACACAGACGTATATGATTTCAAAGATGATCCAAAGGATAAACCTAATCCACTTTTACACGGACACCTTCACTATGACTGCTAAATTCTGGCGCATACATACTTTGAATGGTGGTAATTCCATTGGAGAAATCTCCTTTATTATTGACACGTAAATCGTATTCAAAAACAAAAATACCTTTTGGTAAATAGTCAAAGAAGAAGTTAGTGCTTGCATCTTTGGTACTTTCATAATAACCCAAACCATCTTGCCTTTTGTATTGCGATAATACATTCACAGGTTCAAAACCAGCAGCACGCATATCTTTCATATGTACAAATTCCATAGGTCTGTCGTTTCGCAATTCAATACGAACACGTACTAAATCGCCTAATTCCAATTTGGTATTTTCGTCAATTTCGGTAATCACTTCGCCAGTACTGTCATACGTTCGTTTGAACAATTTTTTCTTCAATTGTAAAGACGTTTCTGCAGTTGTGATTTTATCCAAATCTTCAAAATATTGCCAGTACAATCCGCCCCAAGCAATCCCATTTCCTTTCTTCGTGATGGTCACTGTTGCCATTTCTGGTTTCACTTCGTTTCCATTCCATGAGGTTTTAAAATACCCAGTACCAGCTTCTACTTTTACATTTTCTAATGTTTCAGGCGAAATCTTTTGATCACCAATAGTTACATCAACCATATCTGTTACCGAAAGCCAATCACTTCCTTGTAATAATAATGCATACACTGCATCCGAAGTCGCTTTGGTGGTAGACCAACGATTGGTTTGTTTGTGCTTCAATAACCAAATCTTTAGATTATCTACCGTAGTGATATCTTCTGAAATTTCAGCAAAAGCTTCAATCATCAAGGCTTGTGTCTCAATAGGTGCTTGATACCAATACCAAGAAGCAGTATTTGCTTTCCAATACATGCCCAATTCTTCACTTGTAATACTATTTTCTTGAAGTGAACGTAAAATTCCTGTTGCTGTTTTTGCATGATTCATTCGGTGCGAAACCAATGCCATCAAACCTTTGGCATATAAGCTGCGTTTTAACCAATATTGATCAATTTGGCCTAAGTAATAGTTCATGATTTTTTGCACATCATTTGAAGCTGGAATTTCCTCAAAGAAGCTTCGCATATACAAATAGTGCAACTGCGTGTAAGACAAATGATCTTTTGATAAATCTGCTTTTTTATCGTATTTGCGAATGTCATTATATTCTTTAACGAATTCCTTATCAAGATAGGTAACGGCTTTTTGTACAAGCCTTTTGGTATCATTATCTTGTTTTACATTCACGCCTAATTTTCTTAAATGACCAAAGCCAGTCATAATATGTTGCGTGATGAATCTATTGCCACGTCCGTCAGCAAACCAAGGAAAAGCACCTGAAAGCAACTGCATTTGTTGTAGCTTTTTGAACGTACGTGTTTCTTCATTTTTCATACGATTCAGATCAAATAACAAGGCAATTCGCTTTTTTTGTTCTGTTTCTGACTGTGCATCGCGAACCCACGGAGTTTCTTGCAGTATTAACGATTTTAATTCCTGATTCTTCTCTAAATTACTCAACAAGGCATCTGAAGATTTCCACTGATTGAACACATCTTGAATTCTAGGATTGCTATTTGCAATATGACTAGCCAACGAATTTGCGTAATAACGTGAAAATGTTTGCTCCGAACACTCATACGGATATTCCATTAAATATGGTAAGGCTTGTACAGCATACCACGCAGGATTAGAAGTCATTTCCAAACTCAATTTGTGATGTGCAAGCGTACTAGATTTTGTATTTGCTAATTTGTCTAAAGTAAATGTCTTTGTTTCGTCAGAACGAATCCACATAGGAAGTGTTTCTGTTACTAACATTCTGTTTGACAATACAGGCAATGCATTTTGTTCGCCATCACAAAATTCGCCTGCTTTGGCAATAATGGTATACTGAACCGCTTGTAAATTTTGTGGTACATACAGTGTCCACGAAACTTGTGTATTTCCTTTGGCATCTACTGAAAAAGATTGTGTTGGATTTCCGGTACGTGGAAACAACGCAGGATTGATATCGTTTCCATTTATTGGATCTTCCAATTGTAAGGAAGCTTCACCACGTAAGTTCTTTTCAGAAAGATTAGAAATTTTTGTGCTGATTACAACTTCATCACCTTCACGGAAAAAACGTGGCGCATTTGGCAACACCATCAATTCTTTCTGTGTTACTGTTGTCAGTGTTTTTGTTGCAGAATGCAATTCTTTGGTATGTGCTAATAATTGTACATTCCATTTGGTCAACGCTTCAGGTGTTGTAAAAGTAAATGAAACATTGCCTTCACTATCAGTTTGTAATTGTGGAAAGAAAAAGGCAGTTTCATTTAAATTTTTTCTTGGAACTACAGTTTCATTAGACAATGGTTTTTGAAGAGCATTTCCATTAGTAATTGTATCATATTGTGCCAATTTATTACCACTAATCTTAGCTTTTTTATCTCCAAGGCCATATTGTAATTCAGTATTTCCAGCATCATCATAATCGGCTTCTTCTTCAACTTCAGCCACTTTCATTGTTACAGGCTCAGCCATTCTCGCAGATTCAAACACTACGCCTTTTCTAAAACGACCTCGTCTTGAACCGTGAAAATACAAGCCAAACCAATTGAGTCGATCATACGATTGTGCAGAGTAACTATAGTTATTTCTATAAGTATCTCCAAAACGTGTAACTCCGAAACTTTTACCTGCATTGATATTTATATAACTGTAATATTTTGGTTGATAGAACGGACTAAAACTCCATTTGTGAGATCTGAATTCATCCAGAGAAGCGTCATACATGCTAGAAAGCATTTCTGCAGCTACCTTTTCACCTTTTGGTCCTTTGATACGGAAACTCCAAGTTTCCTCTTGTCCAGGCTTTAATTTATCTCTGAAGGTTGAGGTTTCTATCGTTAATTTTGTTGGTGGATATTTTACAACTACTGAAACTTGTTTTTCAACATAACTATTAAAAATGGTTCCTGTGCAATGAATTTTAAAGCCACCTTCATCTTTTTTGTCAACAGGAATTTTAATCGTTTTTTTACCATCTTTTAATGAAACTTGATATGATTGTACAATCTGTTTATCTTTTTCGATATCAACCGTAACCTTCATTGCTTTTGTTGCCGAATTGATTGTTAAAAGGACTTCGTCACCTGATTCATACGCTTTTTTATCAACAGCTATTTCCAATAATTTGTTATCGGCAGCAATTTTATCTTTTGTATTCCAAACATCTGTGTACATGACATCTTTGATCTCATAACCATTTTCATCAATGGTGAGCAATTCTACAATGTATTTTCCTGATTCCCAACGTTTAATTTTTCCTAATTCGAGTTTGTTGCTTTTTTCGGTATCAAACGTTTCACTAAATACATTTTTGCCTTTTTTCCATTTTAAATAATCCTGTTCTTCAACAGTATACGCTTCATGTGGAAACAACTTTTTGAATTCAGTTTCTGAAATGGATTTGTAATCAGGAACTTTAAAAGGACGTGGACGTAATACACGATCTGGTGCTTGTAATTTATGAATCGTTAATGTTCCCTTAGCAGGAACTTTTTCACCATTTAGATTTTTTATAATGACTTTTGCAGTGTAATCACGTTTGGTGGCATTCAACTTACGATCCATCACAATATTGGCATTTAAACTGTGATAACCCACATGAACAATGGTTGAGGTACTGCGCGTTTCTCCATTGATATCTGTAATATTTGCGGTAACTTCATAATCAAATACAGGCAGTAATTCTTTGTCAGCACTTGCATCAGGAATAGCTTTGAAGGTAATTTCAAAATTTCCAGATGCATCTGTCGTTGTTTCTCCACTAGTAATTTGTTGTGAATCTGTATTTAGATAAGGTCTTCTCCAAAATGCCCAATGTGGATAGCGTGGCGTACGTTTTACAGAATAACTAACTTTTGCATCAGAGATGGTACTTCCCGCGAAAGCGATAGCATTTCCTTTAGCTATGACAGAATCATTTATGGCAAATGCTTTTGTAATTGGTAAAAACGTTGCTTCAAACTTTGGACGTTTGTATTCTTCCACAGAAAAATTAGTGCTTCCAATACCTTGATCATCTTTGAATACTTGGATTGAGTAATTTCCTGTTAAGCCATTATTAGGGATCACAAATTCGCCTTTTAATGAACCGTATTCGTTGGTGCTAAATGATTGTTCACTGACAATTTGATAATTCGCATCGCGCAGTGTGAGTTTCACTTTTTCGTTGCTTTCAATGGTAGATTTTGTACCTTCTCTTCGAACTAAAATTCCTTTGAAATACACTATTTGCGATGGTCTGTAAATACTTCTGTCTGTAAATAAAAAGAGTGAACTTCTTGGATTTGAATTGTCAGAAAGGTTTCGACTGTAGAAATTAAAATTGTCAAAGTGAGCAACATCGTTTTGTTTCGAAACTTTGATGTCTAAATCATACATACGACCACTATGATTTCCGTTTAGTGTAGCACTTCCTGTATTATCTGTTGTGAGTGTTTGCG
This sequence comes from Kordia sp., assembly GCF_022447245.1. Lineage (GTDB taxonomy): Bacteria > Bacteroidota > Bacteroidia > Flavobacteriales > Flavobacteriaceae > Kordia. The sequence continues at coordinate 117,927 of NZ_JAKVBC010000009.1, forward strand.
TTTGTGTTTTTCCTCTGTAGCCGACTTTGTATGATATATGAAGTTTTTGATTCGGAATTGATGTTCCGTCATTTCTGTCTGTAAGTTGAAAAATATACCTAGATGCTGTTTTTTTATGCGTAATGGCAATATTGGTTACTTGTATGATATCAGTAGCTAAAAACGATTTCTTTAGCGTTTCAGTCGGAGAAGCCGTAATGAGATAGAAACCATTTTTTAATGGTGGGACTGCAACTTCAGTAGTGTGATTATGATAATCATTTTCTGTAGGTAAATTAGCATTCCATGTTTCACTAATTGGCAACTTGTTGATGAATTTTACACGTTCTACATCATTGTATAATTCATAATAATTTTTCAATTGATTATAATTGATTTTACGCACAGAAAAATACAATTGTGCTACATTTTGATAATTGATAGATAGTATCGAATGTTTCCCAATTGGAATGACTTCTTCTGTTGTGAGTCTAATTATTTTTTCTTCAATATTGCTTTTAATGACTTTACACTTTTTGGCAGCTTCACTTTCTGGAAACTTACTAATGACTGCATCACATAATGTGATGGCAGTTTTATATTTCCACTTGTACTTTTCTGGAGTATTGATATTGTATTGATCTCCAAATTGCTTTTGTAATTCGGCAGTTTCAGCATCGTACATTCCTGAATATGGATGCGATGCGAAAGTCGTTTTTTCATTCTGATACACTTGAATCAGTTTTTCTTTTGATCCTTTAAATGTAGCGTTGCCTTGTACAAACTTCAAACGCTCTATATTTACATTGATTAAGGCTTCTGGAGATTTGTCATTTAAGTGAAAACGAATCAAATCCTGATAGATTTTTAATGCTTTAAATTCTTGTGAAAGTGCATCTTTAGAAGTTAAACTAAGTTCTGAAAAAAGTGTTGCATCGCACAAATACTCCTCATTGTCAATTTCAAAAGTCTCACTTGGTTTGGTAATTGTGTTTTCAGGCGATTTGAAAAACTCTAAGGCATTATGAGCCAAGAAGTCATATACCGTTGGGCGATAAATTTTAGATCCTTTTTGTGTGTTTAAAATTTCGTTGAACTCTTTTAAGTTGATATTTTGTAACTGTGCTGGATTTTCGAGAGAAGCTTCTAAAAGTGTAAAAACTTCCTTAAATAAAGTATCTAAATCCCACGTTCTAAAATCATTGGTATCTACTTTTTCTGCAGTCTTCGTTCGATCGTAAAATTTATAACGATTTGCTTGAAAATATTGCCAATACAACTGTCCTAAAATACTTTGTAAAATATTTTTTGAAGGAAATGTTTGTGTGGCAATTTCTGCTTTGAGTTCATTGACAATTGTTAATTCTGCATTTTCTTCTAGTGTTAACTGATAGTTAGATTTGTGCAGAAATGCTTTGATGATCTGCGGATTGTTTTGATCGCGCTTTGCAATTGCGTAAATTTGGGAGACTTTTTCTAAAGCTGACTTGGTCAATCCTTTGTTTTCAAGCGCAGTTACTTCTTTCCATAATTGGGAATATTTTTCTTGGGCGTCTGAGAATTGACTAAACAATAGAATCATAAATAAAGTGAGGACGTTTTTCATTCGGGTTATAATTTATTCACAATGTAAAAGCTATTCTTTCGTTGTTCTTAGTATAAAACTTTACAATAGGTTTTTTACGTATGTAAAGTAAGAATTTTTACAAACAATAGCGTTTACTTGTGTGTTATTATTTTGATACATCTAAATTTTAAAAAACAAAGAGTATTCCAAAAATTGATCTTGATACTATTTATTTCTTAAAAACCGTAAGCAAATAAAGAAGTGAATGACCAAAGCTTTAGATATTTTGTATATGAAATAGTATCTTTGAGATTAATAAGTTCATAAGTTATTGAAATTAAGAAAAAACAAATGAAGTATTATTTTTTAGTCCTTTTATGTGTTCCGATGTTATTAATGAGTCAAACAACAGCCGAAACAGTCAAACAATTATTTGATAGTAAACAGTATAGTAAAGCAGAATCTATTTTAAAAGTTGCGGTAGAAAATTCACCGAACGATCGCCAGTTGATTGAGCTTTTAGGTGATGCGTATGGATATCAAGAAAAATGGGATGGCGCTATTGAAAACTATGAAAAACTAGTTAAAATGGACGATTATAATGCAAATTACCATTATAAGTTTGGAGGTGCTAAAGGAATGAAAGCTTTGGAAGTGAGTAAATTTAGAGCTTTAGGATTAATTGGTGATGTAAAAAGATCCTTTAACCGTGCTGCTGAACTTGATCCTACACATATTGATGTGCGCTGGGCAATGGTTGAATTGTATATGCAATTGCCCGGAATTATTGGAGGAAGCTATAAGAAATCAATGAAGTATGCCAACGAATTGGAAAACCTTTCCAAAGTAGATGGCTATTTAGCCAAAGGATATATTTACGAATACGATGATGAACCTGAATTGGCAGAAGAATATTATAAAAAAGCGATTGAAGTTGGTGGATCTGTAACTTGTTATGATAAGTTGACAAGTTTATATCAGAAAGAGCATAAGCCTTTAAAAGCCATTGAAAATATGGAAAACTCGCATAAGAAACACCAACGTAATGCAATACATTATCAAATTGGAAAGGTTGCTGCCGATTATAATGTTCAGTTAGAAAAAGGGGAAAAGTGTTTGTATACTTACATCACAAATTATACAGCAAAAGATGGCGTACCTGTGTGTTGGGCATATTACCGCTTGTCGCAAATCTTTACGCACAAAGGTGATAAAAGCAAGGCCTTGGAATGGATTAATAAAGCTTTAGCAGCTGAACAATTAGATCCATTTGAAGAACACAAAGAGAAGATTTTGAAGATGTAATGAATACTGTTAATTTGGCTTTTCTGTAGATGTAACGCAATCAATTTTCCATGTATCACCATATTTTTTGCAAATAGCTGTCCATGCAAAATGTGTTTCTCCTTGCACCGAATTTCCTTCTTAGTTTTTATAGGTTACTGTTACAATTTTGTCAACAATGGTATATGCCATGCTTCCATCATCCAAAAATTTAATGATTGGTTCAGTAACATCATCCCATTTTACAAATTCAACCGCAGAAAAATATCCGTTATAACGCGCTAATGTTTCTTCTTTTTTTGGGTGACTAATAATTCCCTTGTTTATAGAAATGAAATGCTGATAGAGCTGATTCAAAAAAGCAATGGAATCTTTTTTGAAGTGATGCGCTCTTTGAGCATTGTGTAATTTTAAGATTTGTTTCTTTTCTTTTTCAAGATCAAACGGTTGTTTATTAACACAAGAAGCAAATAGTAATAGCAAAAAAATACTGATACTAAGTTGTTTTGTAGATATCATAATTACAGTATTTTTATGTTTTAAAACTATCGTTTCGTCCAAATGCGAAGGTTTAAATCCAAGTCATTAATGATTTCTAGAATACTATTTACCTCAGCTAAAAAACGTTCTATTTGGTTGAAACTTACCTCTTCATTAATGCTAGCTTCAAACATATCAAACGATTCACTGATGGCGATGTACACATAATGTCCTCTAAATGATAAGTATAAATTTTCGCCAAAACGATCTTCTAATTCTACAATTCTGCTCATCATTTTGGGCGTTAGAATATATCTAGCTTCTATTTGGTCGTCACTGTAGACATTGAAACGATCTTCAAATTCAGGATCTTCCAATCGAACACGTTTGAATCGCGAAAACCACTTCCCGCCCGAAGAATACACATAGGTTTCGTGCTTAATTTCCTTGTTGAAATCTGCAATTAAAAATAAGCCTCTAAAGATAGTCGTATACCAGGTGGTTTTATTACCATCTTTATCTTTGGTTTCGTGTTTTTCTTCGGCATGAATTTCCGAAAAAGTAAAGGTAGTGGCATCTAATTTTCCTGTAAATAAATCTTCACCATTAAAACGATCAGGTCTTGTAAAAAGATTACTTGCAGTAAACATCGATTTAGATATATGCTGCTCGTCTTCATATAAAATGCCAGGAAATTCCGCTTCTACAATCGGTTTTAATACTTCATCCTTATATTTTTCAACCCACTTTCCTTTGAGTGAAAAAGAAATTGAGTAGGGAATCATAAAAATGATAGCTGGAGCCAAGAAAATAATCAGCAACATATAGTTATTGTGAAGTCGAATAACTTCAAATAATACTAAAAGAAACCCTAAAGCTACAATACCAAGATACACATATATTGTTGTTTTCCAGTTCTTTTTTGACCTTCTAAAGATATCTTGTTTCGCAGCTTTGAATGTGGAAAGAATCGCTGCGTATCTATTTTTTACTTCTTCAGAAATCATTAATTGTCAAATAAATTCTTTACACTAGGATTTTCTCTTTCTTCTGGATATACATCAAAGAATTCTTCTCTTCTAAAGTTGAAGATATTGGCAATAATGTTTGAAGGAAACTTATCCAATCCATTATTATAATCCAATACAGAAGCATTATACGCTCTTCTAGAAGCCGATAATTGACTTTCAATTTCGTTTAGGTTGTATTGAAGATTTAGGAAGTTTTCGTTGGCTTTTAAGTCAGGATAATTTTCAACACTTACGTTGAGTTGTTGCAAACCTTGCGACAATTTATTTTCTAATAGATGTCTTTCAGATTTATCTATAGGTTGTGTCATTAATTTTGATCGCAGAGCAGTAATGTTTTCTAACAAATCTTTCTCATGATTCATATATTGTTTGACAGTTTCTACTAAATTTGGAATGAGATCGTAGCGTTTTTTGAGCATAACGTCAATAGAGCTTTCGGCATTTTGTACTTGATTCCTTCTTCCAATTAAACTGTTGTAAATAGCAATAACTGCAATTAAAATGATGACAATAATCGCAATGAGAGCAATAGACATTTCCATAGTTTTAAATTTTAGATTAGTGTATATTTTATTGTATGCGTGTTATTTTTTGATAGAATATTTCACGCTACATCAAAATTCTCGATAAAATACATGATTTTTTTAGGATTTGAAATGAAAATGTAGCGATTGTTATAAATGAAGTACTCGCGGAAATGTTTGTAGTATTTTTGGGGAGAATATAAAGTTCTCCAAACCTTTGATCCTTTAAATCAAAAGTGCATGTCAGATATCTGAATTAATATGAAAAATACCAGTCATACCGTAAATATGGGATTTCTTTGATCAGTCGTTTTTTATAAACTCTAGCTTTTATTAGAAAAGGAATGGATACCAGTACTCCAAAAACACTTAAAAAGAACAGAATATTTCTTGAGAAGGAATGTTTTGATAGGCTCAAAACTGTAGTGTCAATATATACAAGTCCAATAATAGTTAGCGGTGTAGAAATTATAAGTATCACAGTAGCCATTAAAATACTTTGGTTTATACTTTTGAGTTTCTTTTTATTTCTTTTGATCAATGCCGTAACGCGCTCAGAAAAAGTATTATTCCAATAACATTTAGAGCATCTTCCTTCTTTAAATGTATGATGACATTGACGTTGTCCATACAAGTAATGCGCGCAATTTGGACACAAGTTTTCTTTTTTGGAAGTAGCTGCATAGTACTCGCTTTTACATTCTTTGCAAGTATTTATTTCTTTCGTCATTCTTTTGTATTTGTTTATTCTAGGATGGCGACTACACGCGCAGGCGCCGCTGAAGCTCCTACAATTTTTAAAGGAAATACAGCCACTTTAAACCCTGTGTGAGGTAGCGCATCTAAATTAACCAGTTGTTCCATATGGCAATATTCTTTACGTTGTCCAACTAAGTGCGCTTCCCAAAATAGCTCGGAATTCCCTGTTTGTTTGGCTTTTTGAAGCATATATGGTAGTGGTAAATCCCAACCCCAAGAATCAATTCCCATGACTTTGATTCCTTGGTCTATGAGCCATTCTGTAGCTTCGGCGCTCATGCCTGTTCCGATTTTATGAAAATCTTTTGTGCCGTTAAATTTGTCTCTTCCTGTTTTGATTAATACAATCATTTTAGGTTTGATTGTTAGGTTATTTTCGGAGAGAAATGTTGTAATATCTTCAACCGTAATGGCATCAAAATCAGCTTTGTGCTTCATATCAATTACAATACCTTCACCATAACACCAGTCGAGTGGAACTTCATCTATAGTTTTGGCTTTTTCTCCATTTACAGTTGGAGAGTAGTGCCAAGGCGCATCAATATGTGTGGTAGAATGTACGCCCATTTTTTTGATGGTATCATCTGCCCAACCATCAAATCCTTTTGGAAATAATTTAAAAGGCAACCCCAAGACGCGAATGAGCCATTTGGCTTTGCGATGTGGTTTATGCTTGATTTTAACTTTCATAAACCAAGGATCGTTTTTATTGTATTGAATTGGTTTGGAAAGGTCAATAATTTTCATGGTTGGTAGTTTTGGTTAGTCAGTTTTTATTTTAATTCCCGAAAGTAAATAGTCTGGATTATCTGTTCCGAAAGTTAAAAATAAATAGAGATAATTATCCTGAAATATCGGAGAAATAAATCCTCCTAAATGGTCAGATGTCCATTCGTATTCAGGGTATTTGTTATAAATCGTCATTGGGTTTACAATCAATGGACTTCGTTTATCGTGAATCCATTCGTTATTTTCAAGTGAAAGCAAACCGTATTCACGATTGAAAGAAGTTAAATATTCCGAAGGCAATTCCTCACTTCCTAATAGTATGTATAGTTTTGAATTGAAAGCTATATAAGTTGCGTCATCTGCTTTGCCACGTACATATCCTGTTTCATTTTTGGCTTTTTGTATGATTTTAGAAGAATGAATTCCTTTGTTCTGATTGAAGGCTTTTAGAATGTTTTTAGTGGTAATCTCATGAATTTCAGATTCAATGAAACGTTTACTTCTTCTGTGAAATAATATTCTATACAAGCCTTTGTGTTTTGTGATTGCTAAGGGGAAACTATTTTGATTTTCACCATGCCAATCTGGAATTTTGATTTCTTGCGGCGCTTGAACAATTTCTAGTTTTTTATTCAGAATCATATACGCAGAAGTGTACTTTCCGTTTGGTTGTTCTACGCCAAGTAACACTAAATAAGTTCCGTTTTTCAGTTCTAGAGGATTTCCAGTACTAAATACATTTCCTTCTTTTTTTGCAAACGGAATTTGCGAGGTGTCTAATAGTTTTTGTACTTGAAACGTCCAGTTTTCCATATCAGTACTTGTGGCATAATAGATGGCTCTTGTTTTGTGTGCGCCAAATATTACGGGAGTTAGTAAGACATAATCATTTTTGCTTCTTTCAATAATGCCACCAGCTTGTATATAGTTAATACGCTCGTCTTTTATGTATGTTGGATATTCTTTAAATAAAGGTTTGTTATGGATAATTTTGTAATTGATAAACGGATTAAAAAACTCTAAGGTTTCACCTTCATCCATGTTGAAAACGCCTGCATAGGTTTCGCCAAGTGTGATCCAACCTGAATTCGCATCCACATTTTTTATTTCTACAATCGTAGATGCTTCTTCACTTTGAGTAATAAACCAAGACTGTTTTTCTGTTGCTTGTACAAGGAGATTCTGTAAGTTTTGGTAATTAGTTTTAATACGATTATTTTCTTCATCAATCTCAATAATGTGAATTGGATTGGCGCGAGCTATATTACTTTCCGTATCTGATATCAGACAATTTGCAAAAAGATCATTTAAGTTTTGCGCTGGTAATGAGAAATTGCATAGAATACAGAAAAGTAGTAGTGATTTTTTCATGAAAATGATACTGATTTTTCATATTATCTGTATGGAGGACCTGAAACCCAGCCTACAATAGACTGGCGTGTTCCTTTTGTGATTTCAGTCACACGGTGCATTATGAATGAAGGAAAAACAATAATTGTTCCTTTGGTTCTAGGCGCTTTCACTATTTTTTTGTTGATCATAAATTCTAAATCGCCACCTTCATAGTCATCAGGATCTGATAATTGGATGGTCATACTTAGTTTTCTAGCAGAAATTTCTCCTGCGCCAAAATCAAGATGCCAATCAAAAAAGTCACCAGTGCTATACCTTGTTAACTGTAACTCTTGATGAAAACCTAGCAAGTCAAACCAATAGCGTTCGTTATTACAAGCCACGGCAATACTCGCCAGTTTGCTGTAAATCCAATCATTTTCAGGAGTATTATCAATAAACATCACGGAGCTTTTTCGCAATTCATCATCATATTTATTATCACCAGAAAGAGTTGCTTTTATGGTCTTATCATCATCCCAAAAATTCAAAATTCTATCGATTTCATGTGGAAGAAACAAGCCTTGATAGTATACATATTCTGCAAAATTGTGTTTTAAAGGAAGTCCAAAAGAGTAATTTATTGACATAATAGAAGCTGGTTGTTTTATGGAAACAAGATAATGAAATTATAATCTAACAAAAAAACTACTTAAAATCATGATAAAATTAGATTGAAGAAATATCTAAATCAATATTAATGTCTTCAATTTGAGTCATTTCAAGATCAAAACTTGAGACTCTCTAGATGTTCTTATAAATTTTTGAAGTAGTCTTTTTCTTTTGAATAGCTTCAATTTTATCTTCGTTAGAGAGCTTTACATAAGGAATACTTTCTTTATTTAGAATTTTTACGTCTTCAAACTTTAATTCAAATCTATTTGTGTTTTTAGCCGAACTACCTTCACGCCTTAAATTCCAAAACTTATTGATTTCAACATTTTTATAAGCATTAACTTCTCCTTCAAAATTCCCTAAATTATTATGAGTGACCAATTGAACTTTTGCCTCTTTAATGAATAAATTTTTTAGAGAAGTACGTATATGTTTCTCGGATTCTGATTTTTTAAATTGAATTGTACCACTGACCAATAAATCATAACCATTACAAAAGTTCATTGCTTTTAAGATGTATTCGTTTCGTTCTTGCAACTTTTTATTATCAAGTTTATCATTTACTTGTTGGGATATAGTCACAGAGGTGAGTATAAGCAAAACACCAATCAAGACAAAGCCAAACTTGTTTAAATTTTTTAAACTTAATGGTTTGCGAATATTTTTCTTAGGTTGGAATAGAATTCCATTTAAAGCAACTATTAATGTAAGAATCCCGATTACATATGCCATATTTTATTTTTATCAAGTTTAAATATCTATAGTGTTTTAATGTGAGGAAACACACATTAAAACTAATTTAAAAAAGCGGTGTTATATAAGAAGCATCATTCAAAAACCACTTCATCAATGTAGATCGATAGTGGGAATCCAAAACTGCTTGAAAAAAGTACCAAACCAGAGCGAATACAGCTTAAATTTTCGCGTTTGATTTTAAATGTATATTTTTTCCATTCGCTAGTTAGTTCAAGTTTTTTAGATTTTTTTGCGGTATCAGGAAAAGGTTTGTCATTGTCTATCAAACCAAACCCAATAGTTGCAGTAACGCCATCACGATTGGCTTTTGCCCAAAAAGAGAATTTTTTTGCACCTTCTATTTCGTAACCGCCCAAGGTTTCTCCCCAATCGTCTTTTGGATCTACAAAAGCAAGTCCGTACCAACCACTTCGTTCTTTGTATTCTATTTTGATAGCATAGTTTCCAGCATGCACTTCGTCAGTGTTTTGGGTGTCTACAGACATCGCTTTGTAATTTCCCATGTATCCAGTTGGCATGTATGGTAAGTCATTCCCATCTTTATATACATAAAAAGGAAGTGTTACTTTTGGAACTAAATATTTTTTGTTTTTAGCATCTTCATCATTTACTTTAATTCCTGTGGAAGCAATGCCTACATTATTGAAAGTATCTTGCACGTTGACATAAACTTTGACAGCGCCATGTTCTTTAGGAATTTGAATTTCGAAACCATCTTTCAACGAGCCTTTGGAGTTTACTTTATTGATTTGACTTCTTCGTTTGCGACTTCCTGTTCGTTGATTGTAGAAGAAACTAACGGTTAAATCTTCATTTTCAGCATCTAAGACTTCTAAAGAAACAGGAATCCATGTATGACTTTCTAAAGTTGTTTCTGGTAATTCAAAGGTTTTTATTTTAGGAATTGCATTTGTAGGTTCTTTTCTAGTATATGCCTTACGGATTCCCCAATATGTTGGACGATATAAACCTCTGTGATGCGTAAATAACCATGGCGTTCCAAAATCATTTCCGTTGGCATAATGAAAGACATACACTCCTAAACACTGCGATTTATTTTGAATCCAGTTGTGATAACCATCTACAATTGTATTGTATTTTTCTTCGTCAGATGGCTCTACTTTGACGCCATTTTTTTCATTTTTAATGTCCCATTCTCCAGTAACATTAAATTCAGTAATGATATACGGTTTGTCAATAGCTCTTTTTTTGAGTTCTTCTTGAAGAAAATTCGCACCGGCGCCATAACAGTTTAAACCATAAATATCTACAGAAGGCACATATTTTTGCCACCATTCCAATCCAAACGTCCATGCTTCAGTAGAAGAAATGGGATGGTTTTTATCAATCTTTTTAATGTCACTGCATACACGCTCTAAAAATTTGGAATAGGCTTCTTTTTCAGCGTCTGTTGCCATGTTGAGATAGACTTCATTTCCAACGCCCCAAGTCAGTACAGCAGGATGATCTTTATACATTTCAACTACTCTTATAGAGGTCTCATACATGGCTTCCATACCTTCCATATCTTGTAAATAATCAAAACTATCATCGTCTTCCATGCCAGGACGTCCGTGTCGCATCCAAATACCAACCATGACTTTGATATTGTATTTATGAGCAGCATCTAAAAACTTTTTGGTGTTTTTTCCGGTTGCCCATGTACGAAGCGTATTGACACCAAGCGATTGCAAATCTTTGAAATAGGCATCATAATTGACAACATCGTTTTCATGTCCAAACGTAGCGCCTTTTACAACAAAAGGTTGCCCATTGACTAATAAACGCCAAGTAGCATCTTTTTTGTCAAGAGTTACTTGTGCATTCGTACTAAAACAACAGAAATACAATAAGAGTATGCTAAAAATAGAAGTTTTGCTTGTATTCATACATTGAGGAATTAGAAATGTGCAGTACTATAAAAATACGAATTATTGCTGACTTTTTTTGAAGTTTTCCAAATCCCCAAACAAAATATAACCCAACAAAAAAAAGATAATGATACTTGAAATTTCAAATTTCTGTTCAAAAACTAATTGCAAAACAACATGAATTAATGTCATCACACCAACGGTTCGTAGTGTCCAACTATTTTTAATGAAGTTTATAATTTTATTCATGGTAAATGATTCTATATATAGAGATAAGTTGCTAATTTGCAAGGTATGTTACATACTTAATTCATTATTTCCAAAACTTCCAGAATGTTTTTTTAGCCACTATTTTATTTGTGGATGTATGTTCTTTTTGAAAAATTGAAAATACACGATCGTAATTGTAATCAATACCATCATATGCTTTTTGCCAATTGATATCAGTAATTTTTATGCGGGTTTCTACAGAATTATTCCAACAAGTTTGAAAGTTATTTTCATGCAATAACTCAATAATTCGATTGGCGATTTTAAGTGCTACTTCATCATTGTAATCTACGCTGTCAAATCCGATAAAGAGTACTTTTTCGTGAATGGCACGTTCTAAATCTTGAATGTGATAATAGCAATATCCTTTAGCTGTAATACCTAAGGTGCTGAGTTCGTCAATAATTTCTCTACAATCACCTTCTGCATCTTGTCGTGTAAATCCTGCTTTGTGAAGACTTACAATTTTTTCTTTGTTGAGTTGGTCAAATACTGCTACAAGTCTATCAAAATCTGTTGGTTTCTTCCATTGTAGACTTTCTTTTTTGTGAGCTGCAAATTGTTTTGAAATCTCTATATGTAGCCAATCAACGTCAAAATCATCTACATCATAAAACAGGTCATTAATAATTTCAGAAATTGTATATTCATCGTCAAAGCCAAAAAGAACTTCTTTTTGAATTTGTTCTAGCGTTTCATCTTTTAGTGCTTGTGTCAAGAATGTTTATTTTTTAGCAATAACAAATTAGTCTTTTATTCTACTTTTTAAGTAATGTAAATATAGAAAGAGTCCACCCAAAACAAAGAGTACAAATTTTAGAATAATCAAGAAAACTTTTGTTCCATCCATACGCCCACTGTACTCAAAATAATTAAGAACAGATTCTATATCAATCCAAAATATACAAGCAATCAGAATGCTAATACCAATTTTTCCAAATAATAAATTTAGATTTTCTGTATGTGTAAACGCTTTCCCTTCTCGTTTGTTTAAGAATGCTTTTTTGAAAAAGATCATTTCTAATAAAACTCCTAAAACCCATGAAACTGAAGTTACTATTAAAAGTATTGTAAGTCCTTGACCTGTTGAGATACCTATAAATGTGCTCAATACAAAGAATAAAATTAAGCCAGGGATGAAGTTCAGTATGAATTTATCGAATATGATTTCATTAAAAAACGTATTGATTTTGTTATTATCCATGTTGATTATTATTAGTGGTTATTTTTCTTGGTTAGAATTGATTATCTTCTTTAAAAGTAAGAAATTACTAAAGAAGTATGAAGATTAATATTTCGGAATGTGAAATGAAGGAGGAAAAAAATATGATATTCAGCAATGAGTTCAGTCAGAAACTTTGATGAATTAAAATTCCAAAAAACAAAAAAGCGGTTTATCTTTACACTTTAGAATTCTACAAAACATGCGAATACATTTTATAGCAATTGGCGGAAGCGCAATGCACAATTTAGCCTTAGCTCTACATGCCAAAGGATACCAAATTACAGGAAGTGACGATGTGATTTTTGAACCTTCAAAAAGTCGATTAGAAGCCAAGGGATTGTTGCCAGAAACTTTTGGTTGGTTTCCAGAAAAAATTACTGCCGATTTGGATGCTATTATTTTAGGAATGCACGCAAAACCTGATAATGCAGAATTATTGAAAGCGCAAGAATTAGGAGTTACTATTTATTCGTATCCAGAGTTTTTGTACGAACAGTCTAAATACAAAACACGTGTTGTGATTGGCGGAAGTCATGGGAAAACGACCATTACTTCGATGATTTTACATGTGTTAAATTACCATGACATTGCAGTCGATTATATGGTAGGTGCGCAATTGGAAGGATTTGATACGATGGTACATCTTACCGAAGAAAACGATTTTATTGTTTAGGAAGGAGACGAATATTTATCGTCGCCAATTGATCGTAGACCAAAATTTCATTTGTACAAACCGAATATTGCTTTGTTAAGTGGAATTGCTTGGGATCATATCAATGTGTTTCCAACGTATGAAAACTATGTAGAGCAATTTCAAATATTTGTAGATTCTATTACTAGAGGTGGAAGCATCAATTACAACGAGGAAGATCCAGAAGTTGTCAAAGTTGTAGAAGCTTCTGAGAATCCAATTCGTAAATTGAGTTATAAAACACCAAACTACACAATTGAAAATGGAGAAACCTTTTTAGAAACTCCTGATGGTTTGATGCCGATTGAAGTATTCGGAAAACATAACCTTAACAATCTTGCTGGAGCCAAATGGATTTGCCAACACATAGGCGTAGACGAAGAAGATTTCTACGAAGCCATTTCTACGTTTAAAGGAGCAAGCAAGCGCTTAGAAAAAATAGCAGAGAAAGGTTCTACGGTAGTGTATAAAGACTTTGCACATTCGCCAAGTAAAGTAAAAGCAACTACGCAAGCAGTAAAAGAACAGTATGCAGATAGTACAGTATTTGCTTGCTTAGAATTACATACTTATAGTAGTTTGAATGCCGAATTTTTAAAAGAATACAAAGGTGCTTTAGATGCTGCAGACAAAGCAGTAGTATTCTATTCTCCACATGCTGTAAAAATTAAACAATTGGACGAAGTTTCAGAAGCGCAAATTGCAGCAGCTTTTCAACGAGAAGATTTAGTTATTTATACAGATCCAGCAGCATTCAAAGCATATTTATTCAATCAAAACTTACAAAATACAGCTGTATTACTCATGAGTTCTGGAAACTATGGAGGACTCGATTTGGAAGAATTTACACAACATATACACTAAAAAAAAGTAGCGTTAGGGAAAAAGACCAAACCAATAAAACCAACTGCATATTTTTCATAATTACTTTTACCAAAATAATAAATCGATTAATTATGAAAAAACCACTTTTCTTAGCGTTTATAGCGCTTAGTTTATCCATTATTTCTTGTTCCAACGATGGCAATATTATTCCTGAACCCGAAGAAAATTTCTTTGCTTTAACCGTTGGGAATTCTTGGGTATACGAACATTGTCGTAGAGAAAATCAAGTTACAGCAGTCTATAATAGTGTTGGTGTTATAGATTCTATTAAAATTACAGGAACCGAAATCATCGACGGCAACGAGTTTTATAAATATCGAATTCGCACTTCAGGAAACGATACAAACAATCCTATATATCGACAAAACAGAGAGCGTTTTCAATATCTCAGAGATTCTACTGGTTATTTATTCAACCAACTAGGAGATATATTATTCTCTGGAGAAGACGAACAAGAGTTTCTGGCAAGTGATGGCGCTACTTATCCAGTTTATTCCAGACGTGGAGAAGGCACAGAAACAATTTCAACACTAAGCTGGTGAATTTGAATGTGAATTTATGGAAGTATATGCACGTATGGCTCCTAGTGGAGAATTGCTGCCAGGACTTGATAAAAAATACTATACAAACGGTATTGGACGTGTTCTTAGTACCATATCTTTTGCAAGTAGCCCAATTCCTGTAACAGAATAACGTTTGATTTCTTACGATATTCGATAGAACTATTTCAAAATACCATAAATAATTTACTTTAAGTGACCTGTGTAGAAGTTAGTGTTAACTACAAAATGTTGTCGAGAAAAGCCGTAATATCTTTGCGGCTTTCTTGTATTAAAACTTCTTTGGCAAGTTTTCTGTCTTTGGGCAATTTGTCTTGTGATAACTTAAACTTTCCTTCCCAAGATGTAATTTCTAACTTTATTCCAACAATATAGTCCAAAAGTGCTTGTGCCCTTGGGTTTTTAGTATCTAGTACATACGGATTATCTGAAGTTTCCAAAGTAGAAGTCATGTGAGCAATAGAAGCAATTACGTCCTCATTATTTGTTATGCGTGTAGCTTTTGCCGAAATGTGTACCTTGATATAATTCCATGTGGGAAATTGTGTGGTGCTATAAGTGTTTGGTGAAATGTAACAATTTGGTCCGTGAAATATAACTTGCGCGGGAATGTTCTCTTGAAGCAATTCAATATGCGGATTAAACTTATCTACATGTCCAATCAAAGAACCAAACTCACCATCGGAAGTATTATACATCAATGGAAGATGCGTGGTAAAAATTTCACTGTCTTTCGCAGAAATTAAAGTAGCTAATGGATATTGCTTGATTGTTTCAACAATATTCGTAAAATCGGTCTCTTGATGATGTTTTGGAGGATAATTCATATTTACACACCAAATTGCGTTAAATGATGATTCAAATGTTTATACTGCATCTTTCCCCATTGTTCATGTGTAAAGTCTCCAAACAATGGATGAGCTGGCCATTCAGTTGTATCTTCAGAAGCACTAAATTTAGTTACCAATGCAGCTAGTTTTGCTTTTTCAGCAGCAAGATCTCTTTCATCACTAATAATAAAATCACGTACAGTAGGTAAATCTTGTTTCCAAGGCTTATCGTTATACATTAAAGGTTTATATATCCTAAAAACCAATCGTTTCATAAAACCAAGTTTCTTTTTACCAAGTTGTAAAGATCCCATGGCAACTTCTAAAGGTTTCTGGCAGTGCGTACACATCTGTGCAACCGACATTTTTCCCCAACTAGGAGTTGATTCTACAGTTAAACTCTCAATACGATTTTGAATTTCTTCATGAGTATCTGCGTCAAATAATGATTTCATGTTGGTGTATTTTTAATGATGTAATTGTAAAAAATAGTTGCGATCTAAAGGTACTGTAATCGCCTTAAACCTAAAAATAATTCTTAAAAAATAACGCTTATATAATTTTTTCAACGCTTATAAACTCATTTTACAAATCAATAGAAAAAAAGAGTAGCTTTAATCAAATTGGAGTAAAAATGAAAGACAGAAATGTACAGCTTGGATCTATAAAATATTGGTCAGAAGATGACCGACCACGGGAAAAATTAGAACTCAAAGGTAAAACCGCTTTGAGTGATGCTGAATTATTAGCCATCTTAATTCGATTGGGCAATAAAGAAGAAAGTGCTGTGTCGCTTTCCAAACGAATTTTAGCCTCTGTTGGAGGAAATTTGAATGAACTAGGAAAACTATCTTCCGAACAACTCCAAAAGTTCAAAGGTGTCGGTTTGGTCAAGGCAATTACTATCATAGCAGCATTAGAATTAGGGAAACGTAGGCAAATAGAAACCAAAGTAGAACGTAAAAAAATCACTTCAAGCAAAATGGTGTTTGAAATTATGCAACCGATTATTGGCGAATTACCACACGAAGAATTTTGGATTATCTATTTAAACAATTCCAATAAAGTCCTCAAAAAAACACGATTAAGCAAAGGCGGCATTACAGGAACATTGGTCGATATTCGTTTGGTCTTAAAAACAGCTTTAGAAGTTGGAGCCGTGGCAATTATACTAGCACACAATCATCCATCAGGTACTTTAAAAGCAAGTGCAGCTGACAAAGCTATCACTAAGAAATTGAGTTTGGGTGCTGAAAATTTAGATATAAAAGTATTAGATCATTTAATTATCACAGATAAAGAGTATTTTAGTTTCGCTGATGAAAACTTACTCTAAGAACTCGTTTATGCTATGTACATTTAAGCGAAAATTAGAACTTAAAAAGTAAATTTTCAACAAAATAAAAAGTTTAAAAGAGTTCCACAATGCTGTTAGTATATACGAAAACCATTACCCCAAGATTACGGTATACATTCAAACATGTACTCACACGTATTTTAGGAATTCCTATTGATTTTACAACGAAAATTGAAACCTTTATTGCTCACAATGAAGTCAAAATGTCGTATGTAAAACAACCATTAGGCGATGAATTTTCAGTGCGAAGTCATGATTTACTTTTTGAACAAGGAATAGGAGAAGTAGAATTTTCTATTCAAAAATGGGACAACACTCCTTGTTTTTTTCCAACTGGAGAAAAAAGCTCGATTCCGTATGACATTTTTGCAGCAAGTTTTTACATGTTGAGTCGTTATGAAGAATATTTACCGTACGTAAAAGACGAGCATGGGCGTTATACCGCAGAAGAAAGCTTAGCGTTTAAAAACGATTTTCTTACCACTCCAGTAGTGGATATTTGGGCACATAAGTTTTTAGAAATTATTTTGGAACGTTTTCCTGATGTTGTGTCCGAAAAGCGTGTCTTTGAATACAAACCCATCATAAATATTCCGGTGGCGTATGCGTATAAAAAACGTGGTATTTTAAGAACATTAGGTGGTTTTGCTACAGATATTGTACGACTTAAGTTTTCACGTTTCATAGAACGTTTTGCAGTATTACTAGGAATGCGAGACGATCCTTTTGACAATTTTGAAACCTTTATTGCATTACACAAAAAGTATCAATCAAAAGCGTATTATTTCTTTCAAATTGGCGATTATGCAACCAATGATCATAACATATCCATTTATAAAAATGTATTTGTGCGTTTGATAAAAAACGTATCCGATTATAGCAAAGTGGGACTGTTAGCATCGTATGCTTCCTTTTCGGAAATCAAAAAATTGAAAATAGAGAAGAAGCGACTGACGACTACCATTAATAAACCTGTTAAGCGCGTGCGACAACATTTTAATATGCTTAATGTTCCACAATTTTATCGAGCGCTGATTAATTTAGAATTTACAGAAGATTATTCAATGGGTTACAGAGATACTATTGGATTTCGCGCAGGTACCTGTAGTCCGTTTTACTTTTATGACATTGGCATGGAAATTCAAACACCTTTAAAAGTCAATCCATTTTGCATGCAATATACAGGTGATATAGAATCGGAGATTTTTCCGAATGAAATCATGAAAATGGCAACTGAAGTCCAAAAAGTAAATGGTACTTTTGCAGCAGTATTTCACAATGTAGTGCTTTCAGAACGCAATATGGAGTGGAAAGAATTGTATGTCAATTTATTAAAAGCGTATAGCAATGAAACACATCACTGATATTTTCTTTGATTTAGATCACACACTTTGGGATTTTGAAAAAAACTCTGCGTTAACCTTTAAAAAAATACTATCTGAAAATAAAGTTGACGTTGAAATTGAACGCTTTTTAGCAGTATATGTGCCTGTAAATTTGGAGTATTGGCGCTTGTATCGTCATGAGAAAATTACCAAAAAAGAACTGCGCTACCAACGTTTGTCAAAAACATTTCAGGCTCTTGAATATAATGCTTCAGACGATTTAATTGATACACTATCTTTTCAATATATAGAATTTTTATCTACGTTTAACCATCTTTTTGATTACACAGAAACGTTATTAGATAATCTTCAAGAGCGCTATAAACTTCACATAATTACAAATGGTTTTCGCGAAGTACAACGTAAAAAGATGAAAGCTTCAGGAAGTTTTAACTATTTTGAACATATTATTGATTCCGAAAGTGTCAATGTAAAAAAACCGAATCCAAAAATCTTTGAACACGCGTTAGAATTGGCAAAAGTAGCACCCGAAAACGCACTGATGGTAGGTGATAGCTTTGAAGCAGACATCATGGGAGCATTGGAAGTAAACATGCATGCCATACATGTAGATTTTGATAAAAAGTACACACATTTGCTCTGCCCAATTGTACATCACTTAGCAGAAATTGAAAAAATCCTGTAATAAATTGTAAAAAGCGTCGTTTTTTTAATAGAAAGTTGTTATTAAGAAGAAAAGTCGTATGCTTTTCCCAAAAGTTGAATTATATTCAATATCCTGCCTTATTGCATTGTTTTTTTAGTGAATGATTCTGAATTGAAAGCTTTTCAAAAGTTTTGCATATAGGTATATCCTTAAATTAAAATCTTGATTGCAGATGTTACAAAAAATTGCGCCAATACTATTTGTACTTCTCTTCGCTTCCTGCGTAAAAGATGTCGATTTTGACCAAGCAGAAGATATTGCTATTTCTCCTGTAGTAGAATCGAGTTTGATCTTTTTTGATTTTGAAGCAGCTCAGTTTTCAGAGCCTACAGGAACAGAAATTGTTGTAGAAGGAGATGATTTGGAACTTGATCTTTTCAATGATCAATTTTTCCGTGATAATTTAACGAAAGTTGAATTCTTTTTTGAAGTAACCAACTCTATTGATAGAAATTTTAGAGCCGATGTTACTTTATTTGATGCAAATGATCAAATACAACATGCGTTTGCTATTGATGTAGTTCCTGATGGAAATAACGAAGTTGAGGTAACACATACCGAAGTGTTTGAAGATGCTTTGCTAGAGCAATTAACGAATACAAAACGCCTTGGGTTTGTTTTAAGTATGTTTCCAAGTCCGACAGGAATTCCATTAGATGAAAACAGTATTGGGAACATAAAAATGCGTTCTAAAGCTACTTTATTCTTTTTAATAGATAACGAATAATTAATTGTTCACTCTTTGAAAAAACTCAGTTTCATATTCCTATTCTTGACTTGTTTTGCCTTTGCACAAAATAAGCAACTGCTCTATAATTATACGGATATTCCCCAATCGTTATTGCTCAATCCTGGAACAGAAGTAAATTATAAATGGCATGTAGGGATTCCGATATTGTCGCATATTCATGCAAGTGCTGGTGCTTCTGGAGTAACGGCCTATGATTTGTTTGCAGACAATGGAGTTAATTTTAATGACAAATTGCGTCGTGTTGTTTATAATTTAGATCGAAATGACTATTTCACCGTCAATCAGCAATTGGAAATTTTAAGTGGTGGATTTGCCTTTGGAAACTCTTATGAACCTAATAAATACTTGTCTTTTGGATTGTATCAAGAATTAGATTTACATTTTTACTATCCAAGAGATTATGCCATTCTTGCTTTAGAAGGAAATCAGTCTAATATTGGACGTGAGTTTGATTTGGGAGATTTGAATGGTAAAGGAGAATTGATTTCAGTATTGCATGTAGGTTTGACCACAAAAGTCAATAAGAAGTTTACCTATGGTATTCGCGGAAAAATTTATTCGAGCTTGCTTAATTTTAAATCGACCAATAACAGAGGTACATTTGTTACAACAGAAGGTACCAATAACTTTTACAATCACACCTTTGATTTAGATTTGGAATTACAAACTTCGGGCTATGCTTCTTTAATTGATTTGGATAATGACGGACAAAACGATTGGAATAAAAAAGCAGTTAAAGAACTTCGTAAACGTTTACTTTTTGGTGCAAACTTAGGTTTAGGACTTGATTTTGGTTTTACGTATCATCCAAAAGAACAATGGACTGTTACTGGAAGTGTACAAGACTTAGGATTTATTTATCATACCAAAGATGTAGAAACTTATAAACTTAAAGGTGAATACACTTTTGAAGGAATCAACCCTTTATTCCCTAATAATGGTTCTGGACAAACTGCAGATGAATACTGGCAAGAAATCTCCGATAATTTTGAAGATTTATTTGAATTAGATACCATTTCAAAGAATTATATTTCATGGCGTTCGCCAAAATTGAATGGTTCTGTTTCGTATAGATATGGAAAGAAAAACATAAAGGAATGCAATTGTACTGCTGATGAAGGTGATTATTTGAACGAAGCAGGATTGCAATTGTTTGCTATCGGGAGATCTAGACGTCCACAATTTGCTTTATCAGCATTTTATCGCAGGCAATTATTCAACTTTTTAAGCGGAAAAGTAACCTATGCAGTTGATGGTTTTTCTAAAACCAATATAGGCGTTGGTTTGTCTACACATATTGGAAATGTCAACTTCTACATAATGGCAGATAATCTTCTGGAATATCAAAATCTGGCAAAATCCAATTATGCTTCGTTTCAATTAGGATTTAATTACATTTTTCCGATAAAGAAAAAGTAGTCAATTCCAATAAAATTCTTAATTTGGAAGCCTAATAGAAAAAAATATACAGATGAAACGTTTTTTGGCAAGTGTTGTTTTTCTTTTAATCACCTTTTCTTGTTTTTCACAAGGACTTAATGAATACAAGTATGCAGTTATTCCTTATAAGTTTGACTTTTTAAATAAGCATGATAAATATCGTGTAAATACCTTAGTGCGTCACTTGTTCAAAAAAGAAGGTTTTCATGTATTATATGATAATCAAGATTTTCCAGATGAGCTAGTAGCAGATCGTTGCATGGCATTTTATGTTGATATCAAAAACGATTCTAACATTTTTACGACAAAAATGTCTTTTATATTGCGTGATTGCTCTAATAAAATCATCATGGAAACTCCTATAGGACGTTCAAAGATCAAAGCTTACGAAAAGGCATACAACCAAGCTTTACGAAGAGCTTTTGAGCATATTCAGGCTGAAAATTATTCATACGAACCAAAGAAAAAAGAAGTTGTGGAAGTTCCGCCTCCACCGTCACCAGTTGTTGTTAAAGAAACTCCAAAAAAAGTAGTAAATCCAAAAGTGGAAGAAGTGGTTGAAGTAGAAGCTACTGTAAAGGAAACCGTTACCAAAAAGCCAATGAAAGAAACAGTTGCAGAAACTGCGAATACTGTTTTGTATGCTCAAGCTATTGAAAATGGATATCAGTTGGTAGATACAACACCAAAAGTGGTGATGATTTTATTAAAAACGGGTGCGCCAAATGTATATTTAGTAAAAGGAAAAGATGCTACCGTATATAAGGAAAACGGAAAGTGGATTTTGTCTAAATCATCAGGAAGCGGAATCCAAAAATCTACTTTAGACATTAAGTTTTAATTTCAATGTCTAATTGCTGAAAGCATAACAATCTATATTTTACAGTCTAATAATCATATTTATCTTGCCATCGATTTTTTAAGAAATCACGAAGGCTTTTCTCGCGCGGACTTCTTCCAGGATCATAGATTTTAGTATTTGAAATTTCATTAGGAAGATATTCTTGTGCTACAAAATTATGATTGTAATCGTGTGAATATTTGTAATCTTCGCCATAACCCAAATCTTTCATCAATTTCGTTGGTGCATTTCGCAAATGTAGTGGAACTGTCAAATCGCCTGTTTCGCGTACAATTGCTTGTGCTTTTTTGATGGCCATGTATGAAGCATTACTTTTTGGAGAAGTTGCTAAATAGACAGCGCATTGACTCAAAATAATACGTGCTTCAGGATATCCTATAATAGTAACCGCCTGAAACGTATTCGTTGCAATGACCAATGCGGTCGGATTGGCAATTCCGATATCTTCACTGGCAGAAATCAGCATTCTACGAGCAATAAACTTTACATCTTCGCCGCCTTCAATCATTCGAGCTAACCAGTATAGAGCACCGTTTGGGTCACTTCCACGGATAGATTTGATAAAAGCAGAAATGATATCGTAATGCTGTTCGCCAGTTTTATCGTATAAAACCGTATTTTTATGAACACGACTTAATACCAACTCATTTGTAATCTCAATTTTTTCTGTGCCTTCAGAATTGATCAGGAGTTCAAAAATATTGAGCAATTTTCGTGCATCTCCGCCAGAAAGTTTTAATAAAGCTTCCGTTTCCTTGAGTGTTATTTGTTTCTTGGAGAGTTTTATATCTTCTTTGATGGCACGTTGTAATAGTTTTACCAAATCTTCTTTTCCGAAAGGATTTAAGATATATACTTGACAGCGCGATAATAATGCGGGAATTACTTCAAAACTTGGGTTTTCAGTGGTGGCTCCAATTAGAGTTACCCAACCTTTTTCGACAGCTCCTAACAAAGAATCTTGTTGTGATTTGCTGAATCTGTGAATCTCATCAATAAATAAGATTGGATTTTTTGTAGTAAATAAACCATTGTCTTGTTTGGCACGTTGAATTACTTCACGCACTTCTTTTACACCAGAACTAATTGCACTTAGTGTATAAAATGGTCTATCGGAAGTTGTAGCAATAATATTTGCTAGGGTTGTTTTTCCTGTACCTGGCGGTCCCCAAAGCAGGAGCGAAGGAATAATTCCTTGTTGAATTTGGCGTGTAAGCACACCAGTTTCTCCAACCAAGTGTTCTTGGCTGATATAGTCTTTTAATGTTTTTGGACGAATGCGTTCAGCTAATGGTTCACTCATGCTGCAAAAATAATGCAATTATCCAAACTAATCATGAGAAGTTGGCATAAGATACAGCAACTACAAATCAAACTTTATACAGGTGTGCTTATTTTCAAATCATAATATTATATTCGAACACCACAGGATTTCTTTTTGGCATGTTTTATAGCACAATCCAAATCTCTTCCGTCTAAAACGCCTCCACAATTCCCACCAACGATAAAGCCTCCAACGTAAGCACTAGCTCTTCTGATTCCACGCCAGATATCACCTAAAAGGTTTTTTTGTACAGGTGCTGTTTTAGCGTCTTTTCGACTTGCAAGGTTTAATTGAGTTAAACGATAGTTCCATGGATGAGAACAGTCAAGTGTTGCATTAACCCAATAGCTATAACTATGTTTGGCAATACTGCATGCTCTTAAAAAGTTGGCAGCGTAGTTTCCTGTTTTTAAATTCGGGTCATATATTATTAGGGGATTGTTTATGACAAAATCTACAAGCGCTTCAATCTAGGCAGTAAACTCTTGAATACTTTTATAAAGAGTTATTTTCATAAGAAATGGCATTGTCAAAAATGCTAAAGAGCATATCCGTAAGCGGAACATCTTCTGCTTTGATGGCATTCATGCTTAATAGTATGTTAGAAGTTCTGTTCAGATTTACTTTCAATTGTTCTATCATATCCATTTGGACTTCGTGTGTTTGCCAATCTTTACATTAACAAGAATTACTATTGTATGATTTGTATAGCTGTCAGCAAAGTGGAAGATGTCTTCTAAAGTTGCAACATTAAAATTTGGCATCGTGGCTATGTGATCCATAGCTAGATTGTGTGATACTCCATAGTTGTCGAAATCATAGATAGACTTTAGGGTAGCTTCTTCAGTTATTTTGTCCGTTGTATTTTCTTCATGGCTATAAGAAAAAAGTAAAAGGACTAGCAGCGTCGTGATTATTAATTTTTTTTTCTTGGTGTTGGTTTTAATAGGCTTTTTTATTTAATTAGACAATTAATAATCAGTAAGATATATGTGTATCCCATATTTTTTTAATGGAAAAACCTTAATAATTGTTGGAATATGTAGTCGCTATGACAATTTTTCATGAAAACACATCTTGGCTAATTTTTTGACTAGTTTGTGTAAAATGTACTATGAATTCCAATGAACAGCCTTTTATATTCACGCCAGCAGTAGTTTTATTACCATTTCTATTTATCCTTTCGATTTGGTTGGTGTATTGGAGTGAAATTCGTTTCGGATTTCGTTTCAACGATTATGGTGTATATCCAAGATCATTTAAAGGTTTGAGAGGCGTTATTTTTAGTCCATTTATTCATGGAAGTATGCGTCACCTCTGGAATAATACTGTACCACTTTTTTTACTGAGTGCAGCCGTTATTTATTTTTACCGTTCGCAACGTTGGACTATTTTTATTGTTGGATTTTTTGGTTCAGGAATTATTACGTGGCTTATTGGTAGAGAAGCTAATCATATTGGCGCCAGTGGATTTATTTATGTGTTGATGAGTTTTATCTTTTTTAAAGGCGTGATTACTCGATATTATAGATTTATTGCGCTTTCTTTGATTATCATGTTTATTTATGGTGGAATGTTGTGGTATTTATTTCCGATTGAACCTCATATTTCTTGGGAAGGACATTTGGGAGGATTTATCACTGGTTTTTTACTGGCTGTTTTTTTACCAGTAGTTTATACCAAGGAAACCTATGAGTGGGAAAAAGAAGAATTTGATCCAGAAGATGATCCGTTTATGCGCCATTTTGATGAAAACGGAAATTTTATAGAAACACTACCAGATGAAGTAGAGGAGGAGTCAATCACTCAACCTAGAATCAGAGTAAATTATATTTATGTAAAAAAAGCTAAAACCTTTGAAGAAGAATAATTTTTACAATCGTTGTCTTACAATCTCATACAAAAACGCTCCACAGGCTACAGAAACATTCAAAGAAGCAATTTCGCCATACATTGGTAGTTTTGCACGATGATCTACTATTTTTAATATAGAGGGGGAAACGCCTTTTCCTTCCGATCCCATAACAATAGCTACAGGAACTGTAAAATCTACATCATATACATTGTTTTCTGTTTTCTCGGTTGCAGCTACTATTTGCACACCTGAACTTTGTAAATGGTAAATAGCATCTTTGATATGATCTACTTTGCAAATAGGAATTTTAAAAATGGCACCAGCTGATGTTTTCACAGCATCTGCATTTACAGGAGCACCACCTTTTTTCTGAATAATAATTCCGTCGACACCTGAACATTCAGCAGTTCTAATGATGGCTCCAAAATTACGTACATCGCTTAGTTGATCAAGAATTAAAAACTTGGGAACTTTTCCTGATTCAATCACGTTTAGTACTAAGGAATCTAAGTCATGAAATTCAACGGGAGATATTAATGCAATTACACCTTGATGATTCTTCTTGGTTAGTCTATTTAATTTTTCAGGAGGAACAAATGAAGTGCTGATAGCATTTGATCTTAAAAGTTGGTCTAATTCGTTAAATAAATCACCTCTGAGACCTTTTTGAATAAAAACCTTATCAATTGTACTACCTGAATTAATTGCCTCTATAATAGCTCTTATACCAAAAATTTGTGTTTTATTATTTTGCATGGGACAAATATAAAACAAAAAACCACCCGAGTGGGTGGTTTTTTTATGTATTCTAATGTTATATTAGATTTTATGCTATAGTGGTGTATAAACAGACACTCCATTTTCTCCGTATCCTTCGCAGAACCAAGAGATAGTAACTACTCCTGTTGCAATATCAACTTCGTTAACACCTCCATCTAAAGGAATACAAGCTCCCCAAGGATCACTTTGACCTTCCCATTGGATTTTGTTACAAGAGTTGCTGAAATTTACATCAAAACTAGTTGGACCAGTGTTGTATGCAGCACTGTAAGGGCCTCCATTGTAAAGACCTCCTGAGAAATCTTGTATGAAGAAAGTTCCGTCTCCATTGTCAACGATTTCTGTCACTTCAGTATGAGGGTTGAAGCTTGGCAAGAAATCATGGTAACCATAATTAGTAGTTACACTGTTCATTCCACCTAAGTCTAACGTAAGGTCACATACTAAGTTAACTGTATGTACAGTTGTAGCTGAACCATCTGATAATCCGATTCCAATGCCTCTTGAAGCACTTTGTAAAACGATATCAAAAGTGATATCAGAAGATACTAATGCAACATCCGCACCTGGCACAACACTTAAATCGATCGTTGCAGTGTTTGTATTTGGAGCGATATTAACTGTTCCTGAAGCTGTAATAGCATCACTTGCGTTCCCTAATACATCTTGAATAGTATAAGAAACACTCACGTTACTAGTATTAATAGGCGCTGTAAAATTAACAGGAATTGAAATAGTTTCTAATGAACTATTAACTGACGTAGTTGTTGTAGCAGAAGGGAACTCAATCCATCCAGACTCTGGATTTGCTTGAAATCTGCTATCATCATCGCTTACACAACTATATGTAAGTACCAATACTAATGGTAGGATGAATAATTTTACGATTTTTTTCATAACAAGGTTGATTATAGTTTAGTTAGTGTATATGAAGTAGTAGCTACAGAACCACAGATTTCAGCAGTATCTTCTGCAAAAATAAGTGTCATGTTAGTGTCATCTCCAACAGTATAAGTACCTGGTGTTGGTGCAGGTCCAAAAGCAATTGAACCACCACATCCAACTCCTGATATTTGTCCATCAACAATACCATTAGCTACAGTAGTACCACAAACTAAGCTGAAAGAAAAATCAGCTGGTGCATTTGCAAATCCAAAGCTTGGGTAACACTTTACATTAAAGATTCTTTCCGTAGAAGCTGTCCCTGGTGCTAAAGTAACTGTAATACCAGTTCCTAGAGCTGGAGCAAAACCTGCAGCTCCAATTCCACCAGATACAAAGTTTAATGTATAATCACCAACTGCAAATGTAGATGCAATTGGGCAAATCTCTACTATTGATACTGTGTGTGTAATTGAACTTCCAACACCTCCACCATCAATTGAATCAATCTTCAATGATAACGTTTCTGGCGTTGTAGTTAATCCATTATCTACAGCAGTTACAGTTAAATTTGTAAAGTATTCACCTGCTGGAATTGTTACAGTAGATGGAAAGCTATAGATTGCAGCATCAGCAGTAGTATTATCAGTATCAACAGAAATTGAAACCGTCCTGTCAGATGATGAAATTGTACTAGCTCCAACTTCAATATCAATAGTATTACTATCGTTTATTTCAACTTCTAAAGTTGAGGAAGTTCCATTAAAGTACGCCAAGGTCTGGCTACCGTCGTATATAGGAGATTCTGTTTCCTCACAAGAAGTCAACAAGAATAAAGCTCCCATAAAAAATATTGCTATTTTTTTCATTACTTTTTTTTTTAATTATTAGTATCCAGGGTTTTGAACCATATTAGGATTTGCATTGATTTCTGCTTGAGGAATTGGAAAAGTAAATTTCTCAGAAGAAACAGGTAAAGAACAAGGTACTGTTTCACAATCAATAGAAATTCTTTCAATTCCTACATTTAATATGTTTCTGAATCTTTTGATATCAAGATATCTGAAACCTTCAAAACATAATTCAATTCTTCTTTCAGCTTTAATATTTGTAATAGCTTCATTTAATGAAGTATATGTAGGCACAGTTTGTGCCGAACCGAATCTAGCAGTTCTAATCGCAGCAATATCAGCAGCAGCAGCAGCAAAATCAGGAGACGCTTTTCTAGCGTGAGCTTCAGCTCTGATTAAGTACATCTCTGAAAGTCTCATCGCTTTATAGTCATTGATATAGTTAGTATCCGCGTTTGGTGGATACTTTCCAATGCCTAAAGACGGTGGGGTAGCACCTGGATCACTACTTGGATCAACATTAACAGTACGACGAACATCTGCTGCTTCAAACTGAGCAAATAACTCGTTAGACATTTCCATAAAGTTTCCTCCTGTACCTGTAAAGATCCAGTTACCTGCAATCGAAGCATTGTTTCCTAAAACATTATCAAATTTGAAGATAACTTCAGTAGTATCACCATCACCAGCAAACATAGATGCATACTGAGCTTGATTAGCTAATGTATAGCTAGAGATGATAGTGTTTGCGTTAGAAATAGCAGTTGTATAGTCACCTGTGTATAATGCAATTCTAGCTCTTAAGAATGTAATGAAATTCTGTGAAGCGTAATTTACATCAGTTGAACTAGATGGCATTAAAGTTGATGCCAACGTAAGGTCATTTTCGATTTCTGTTAATACTTCTCCAACTGTATTTCTAGCAGGGAAACCAGAAGTCGCAACTACATTTTGATAGTATACTCCTAAAGAAGAAGAATTTGATAAATCTTCAGCATAGTAAGTTAATAAATCAAAGTGCAAGTAAGCTCTGAAAGCATATGATTGTGCTAAAACATTGTCATAAGCATCCTGCTCATCTGCTTCAGGGGTTATAGTAGAAGCAGCAGCTAGAAGTCGGTTGAAGTTATTTATTGCATTATATCTATCAGTCCAAGTTCCTTGGTCACCACCTTGAGAGTTTAATACTTGATTGATTAAAGCAATCTGTTGTCCTCCATTATCTGCGCCTACTTTACAGTTGTCAGCAAAAATAGAGTTAAACCCGAGTAAACTTACACGATTGATGCTATTGATAGCTCCACGAAGTCCGTTTTCTAAGTCGGATACTTGTTGAAAGGCTGTTTCTTCAACTAACGTATCTACAGGAAATCGTTCTAATTGATCATCACAACTTACTGTAAATAGTAAGGTAACAATAATTGGTATTAGAAAATATTTTTTCATTTTTTATTTTTTTTTTAAAAGTTTAAGTCAAATCCTAAAGAAAATGTTCTAGGAACTGGATAATCAAAGAAACCTCCAGCATCGTTACCTTCTGGATCAAACCCTCTCCATTTTGTCCAAGTAAATACGTTTGTTCCTTGAACATAAACTCTCATTCCAGAGAAGATGTTGGTTTTCTCTAAAATTTTAGAGTCAACAGTATATGATAATGTTACATTTCTTAAACGTAAGAATGATGCATCTTCGATGTAACGATCTCCAATTTCAGCACGACCTTGGAAATTTAATCTTGGAATATCTGTTATTTGACCTGGAGTAGTCCAAGCATTTAATACAGATACAGATTGGTTTGCAAAACCAGCTAAAGAAGCGTCTTCAATAATTGCTAGAGAGCTGTTACGTCTCCATCTGTCAGCTGCAAAAGAGAATAACGTGTTTAATGTAAATCCTTTATAAGATATATCTGCTCCAAAACCTCCGGTGTATGTAGGATCAAAGTTTTTATCTAAATAAACAGCGTTATTTGGATCATATTCGTTTGTAATATTACCATTAACATCGTAGTAAAGTGGTTGACCATTAGAAGGATCTACCCCAGCCCATCTTACATCATGCCAAGTTAAAGCTTGACGACCTTCAGTAGTACGTAAAGTATTTCCAGTAAATCCTACTGGCAATTCTTCAACTCTGTTTTTGTTGTAATTACCATTAGCTCTAACTGTTATAGACCATGGGTTAGATTGAGATTTTCTTAAAACATCATAAGCAATCTGTAAATCAACACCAGAGTTTCTCATACTTCCAATATTTGTAATTACAGTATTGTAACCTGTTTGAGCAACAGATAAAGGCGCGTTTGTTGAGAATAATTCTTCTGTTAAATTATTATAGTAATCAAATTCTCCAGATAATCTGTTATTCCAAAGTCCAAAACTTAAACCAACGTTTAACTGATTGGTAGTTTCCCATTTTATATCCTCATCTACTAAACCATTTAATCCGTATCCAGTACCTAATTGGTAACTAGTTGGGTCAGAAGCAACAGTTTGTAAACCTTGGTAACGGCTACCAACACCTTGGTTACCCACAACTCCATAACTAGCTCTTAGTTTTAATGTACTAATAAAATCTACATCATTCATGAAATCCTCGTTATCTATATTCCAACGACCTGCAACAGACCAGAATGTACCTGTTGAATTTTTTGGGAAACGAGAAGTTTTATCACGTCTTATTGTTCCAGAAAAACCGTATTTACCGTCGTAATCTAAATCTAAAGTAGCAAATAAAGAAGCTAAAGCAAGTTCAGTTTCGCTAGAAAATACTCCTGGAACATAGTTTAATGCAAGTTCCGTATCAGCATCTAAAATTCCGTCTCCATTTGTGTCATCACCTTCTTGAGTGTTTCCAGCAGTGAAACCAGCAGATGAACCTGGTAAAGCAGGATTCAATCCAAAAGCAGTAAATCCAGCTGATTGTGTATTTGAGTAGTTATACTCCCCGTATATAGAGGCAGATAAACTTAACTTGTCAGTAATGTCGTTTTGATATCTTAAAAAAGCATTCATTATGAAATTAGCATCTCTAAGAAACGACTCACCTTGCGATCCTTTTATTTCAGAACCTTGGTTAGGTGTAATTAAACCTCTAATACTTCCTGGAGTTGTGATCTGTAAAAATTCAATATTTGTATAATCAATACCAACAGAACCTCCAGCAGTTAAATTTTTAGCAAAATTGTAATCTGCAGAAATACTACCTACTGCCTTAAATTCAGTTTCTTGGTCAGTGTTAAATCTTGCAGTATTAATTGCTAAGAATGGAGTGTTTAAAAATCCATTAGCATTTACTTGGTTTCCGTTAGCATCGATAGCT
This sequence comes from Kordia sp., assembly GCF_022447245.1. Taxonomy (GTDB): domain Bacteria; phylum Bacteroidota; class Bacteroidia; order Flavobacteriales; family Flavobacteriaceae; genus Kordia. Next base: position 148,850 of record NZ_JAKVBC010000009.1, read on the forward strand.
CCACTTCGGATTGTACCAAATGTATTTAAACTTCCATCAGGATTAAATCTGTTTAAATAAGGAAGACCAATGTATGGCACTAAGAATGGGTTGTCTAACTGTCCACCTGTATTACCTCCTCTGGCAGCATCAACAATAAAGTTACTTACAGAGTAGTTTAATGTTAATGTAGTTCCATAATTAAATTTCTTGCTTTCAGAGCTTCCATTGAAGTTGTTTCTAAAAGAAAAACGCTTTAAGTCACTACCAAGAGTAATACCTTCTTGCTTATAGTATTGAGCAGATGTGTATGAGCTTGTATTCTCATTTCCTGTTGAAATACTTAATTCGTGAGAAAGAGTAGTTCCTTGTTGGAAGAATACATCTGACCAGTTTGTATTTGTCTGACCTGCAATAGCAGCGATCTGTGTATCAGATAAACCATCACCAAATTGTGTACCTGGCAATAAATCTCTTTGGTAAGTTAAGAATTGAGTAGCATTCATAACCTCAAATCTAGTTTTAGGTTTTACAGCAACACCATAAAGAGTTCTGTACTGAATGTTTATACCAGATCCTTTTTTACCTTTCTTGGTAGTTACGATTACAACACCACCGGCACCTCTGTTACCGTAAATTGCTGTAGCAGCCGCATCTTTTAATACTGATAAAGATTCGATGTCGTTTTGGTTTAAACTTCTAAAGTTATCTTGATCTACCGGTACACCATCAATTACGAATAATGGCTCAATATCTCCTTGTAAAGATCCACGACCTCTAATGATGATTGTTGCAGATTGACCTGGTTGTCCAGAACCTGTGTTCACATTTACCCCGGCAGCAGCACCCTGAAGTACCTGGTCTAACGAGTTGATTGGAACTTGTTCAATTGTTGAACCATCAACAGTTGCAATTGCAGATGCAACTTTTGCACTGTTTACAGCACCACCATAAGCGACTACTGTTACAGCTTCTAAAGCCTCACCTTGTTTTAATTGTACATTGATAGTTGTAGACGAAACCTTAACTTCTTGGTTTGCATATCCTACATAGCTAAAAACAAGCGTTTGCCCGTTGTTGGCTTTAATAGAATAATTTCCATCGAAATCAGTAGTCTTACCTGTAGTAGTACCTTTAATCAAAACAGTTGCTCCTGGCAGCGGCATACCTGTGTCATCGGTAACCGTACCTGAGACAGTCTGTTGTTGTGCAAACAGAATTTGCACAAATAACGCTAGAAATAGCGTTAGAATTCCACTAAACTTTGTTCTCATTTTTTTAATTTATTTGAATTAGCTATCGCCAAAAATCCTAATTATATGTTAATAATCCAATTTTTTTTTCTTAAAAATGCTTTGAAAGACCAAGTTTTTTTGAAAAATGAGGTTTATTTTGTCTTAATTTACAAGGGTATAGGTGTAGAAATGAGGGCGATGCGCAGCAATACATCTTAAAATTCTCAAAAGAAGAAGGTTTTGTTAAATATTTTAACTGATTGATGAAAATATGAATTATTAGCAGCAGCTTCTTTAATATTTTCAATAAATACCAATAAACTCAATAATTCAAAATAAGTGAATTATTGAGTTTATTTTTTTTGGAGCGTACTATTGAAAGTTTAGTCCAGTAACTATTTCTTTAAAACTTTCGTTGTAGTTATTTTGTTATTAGAATAAAGTTTGAGAATGTAAAGTCCTGAATGTTGATTACTAAAATCAATATTTCTTTTTTTAGTAGTCTGTATTAGTTGACCTAAAGTCGAGTATATTTCAACTTTATTCAGAGAAGCATTGCCAGTAATTGATATAAAGTTTTTTAGAGGGTCAGAGATAATCTTATAATCGGTAAGTTCTGATTCAGGAGTACTTAAAATTAAGCAACCTGTTAGATCTGGATTTTGTTCTACTGCTGCTCCTGGAGTCAGTGTGCGACCGTCAAATGCGGGATAGTCTGCAGCGTAGCGTAGGACTCTAAAAGTTAAATTTGGGGAAGCCGTTGAGTCATCTCCTTGTGATAAGATACCATTTGGTGTAACTGGGTTTATGTATTCCCATACAATTTCTTCATTTGGTGTTATTTCAAAAAAGTAGCCATCATCTCCATCGCAAATTAGTGTATTTCCATTAGGTAAGCGTTGTGCACTAGATAGAATTCTTGAGTAAAAATCTGTTTCTACTGCAGATTTGTATGTGTAATCAGTGTTAGTTGGTCCATAAGCTGTTCCAGTGGTATAACTATAAACTCCCTCAGAATCTTCTGGCGGTGTTATGATATCTATTTGTGATACACTAGGAACTCGATTGAAACCATTATTGAATAGTATAATTTTTCGAGCATCATCTAAACCATCAGGGATAAAATGTGGATAATGTTGTCCAAATAGTTTTTGATCATCTGCAGTTCCTCTTTTGTAAGCTTGAGGATTTCCCCATCTGTATAGGAAATCGCCTCCTTTTCCTCTATTTCCTCCTGTACTGCTTGCAGCTTCTGCAGTTGTAGTACTATGATCAATTATATATAATTCACTCAATAAACGTGAACTGATTACAATTTGATCCAGGCGTTCATCATATTGGATGGAGTTAAAATGTAACCAGTTAGCATTTCCTGCGGAATTTCCTAAAAAATTTATATCAAGTAGTTGAGGATTATTTTCAACAATACCATGATTATCTTTTGAGGGGTCAAGATCTTGTATTAAATGGTCTTTTACATTCCATTCCCAAACAACATTTGCAGTATTTAGACCAGTGGGTTCCAATTCAAAAATTTGCTCATTGAACAATTTTCCTTGTGTAAGATCGCTTGGATTTCTACCAGCCTGAATTGCTTCAGCTTCTGTCATTGTAGTTACTGCTAGCATAAGAATATTTCCATTTGGCATTGGAAATACGTCATGGTGCTGAGAAACTGTGGTAGTAGAGTAGGTGAAGTCCCAAAGTAGATTTCCATCCCAGTCAAATAACTCAACTTTACCACCAACACCTCCAAAATTTATGTCTGCATTTGAAACTCTACCTGCGCGAAGTAAGTTTCCGTTTTTTAATAGGTATACAGCATTCCCTGGAGCTACATCGCTTGTCCATTGATTGACAATTTCTCCGCAGTTGTTAATTAGATATGTTTCAGTGTGTCCTGCAGGAGCATAAAGTGTATATCCGTTAAAAGTGCCTGGGGCGTTCGTTATTGTACCGACAGTATTTTGAGCTTTTAATGTGATAAAAAACAATAAGGTACCGTACAAAAAGAGTTTACTTTTCATTTGATTTTTCATAGCATTTAATCTTGATTAAATCTAGTTCTTAGATTTTTGTCGCGAAAAGTAAAGAATATTAACTTTAAAAAAAAACTGCCCTTGAATAATTTCAAGGGCAGTTCTATAATATTAAGATATTTTAATCTTATTCATTACATAAGTTTAATGCGATTGGTCCAGCTGCAGATCCAGCTGTAGCAGTAGCTACTGTACTACCACTTGGTCCGGTGATTTGGTAAGACATTTCTCCCCAGAAATCACCATTGAATACCCAGTCTCCACTTACTCCATCAGGAATAGTAATAGTAATGGAGCCTGAACTTACACCAGGAGTACATGGGTAACCTGGATCTTCGTATGGAGTACAAAGTCCAATTTCAAATACAGTTCCATTACTTAATGTAATTGTAATTCCTGGTCCACCACCACCACTAGTAGTTGGTTGCCATCCATCTCCGTATGAATCTTGCATGTCAATTATCCAGTCTCCTGCAGGTAATGTTGGTGAATCGCACACAACTGTAGAAGAGAAAGTATGGTCTGCAGATTGATTGTCAAAGTTTGCACTTACATCAGAGAATGTTCCTTGTGGATTTGTTAATGCTAATCTGTAGTCAAAAGTATCTCCTCCTTCTAAACCAGCAGGATCAATACCTAAAGCAGCAATAATTGATGCACCATCAAAAGAAATATTTACTTCAGGGTATCCTCCGTCTGTATTTGTAAAACTTGAAGATTCAACAGTAGATAGTAAAACTTCAGCGGCTGTTACATTTTGTCCAGCAATGCTTACATATACTTCTACTTTTGAGATATCAGTTCCTCCAGCAGGAGAAATTAGCTGATAATCTTTAGAGAAACTAGAACTACTAGGATCTAACTTATTTACGTTGGTAGAACCATTTGTTATGATTTCGGAAGCAAATGGAACGCCTGTATTAATTAAATCATCAAAATCAACAGGTAACGTATCGTCATCTTTACAGCTATAAAATGCTATACATAAAGCACTTAAAGCTACGATTGTTTTTAAAAATTTATTTTTCATAATTTATTTTTTATTGAATAAATCCAGCAGGATTATTATCCCAAAATACTTGTACCGCTAGTCCAGGTTTTTGAGAAATATTAATGTTTCTATCAACTGTAACGTTTGGATACAGGAATGATCTTGGGAATGTACTTGTTCCTAATAATGTAGGCTGTAAGTTTCCTGGTGCACCAGTTCTTCTATATAAGTTATATCCTTCAACACCGTTACCATACATTGCTAACCAGTATTCCTTACCAATGATGTTCATTCTCTCAGTATCATTTGCAGCTGCCATGTACGAAGCCATTACTGCAGTCACATAATCATCGATATCTGTTGCTGAAGCAGTATTTGTAAAGTCTCCAGGGTTTGGTAAAAATCCAGTTACAGTAGCCATAGAAGATCTTATTCCTTGTTCTAACATTGCAGCAGCGTCATCAGAAGTTCCTAAGAATAATGCAGCTTCAGCTCTCATGAAATATACAAATGAATCCATCATGATTGGCCAAATACCAGCACCTTGTAATCCTTCATTGTCATCAATTCCTTCTGCGTCATTATCATCAAAACGACCTCCTACAGGATATACTCCAAATGTAGTTCTTTTTGCGTTATCTGGTGGAATACCATCGTTGTTACCATGGTCTCTTCCCCAATATCCATCGCCTCTTCCAAATAAAGAACAGTATGGTAATGGAACTGGTTGTGTAGCGTCAATCGCTGCATATGTTGCAGGTCTTGGGTTATTCCAACAATCGATTTCGTTGTTCAATGTAGCTTCATCTGTTGGGAAAGAATTTACCTGTCTGTAGATGTAGTATCTTAATCTTGGGTCATCCATACCTTTTTCTTCAGTTAATGCCCATGATAAATAGTTAGGAATGTATTCACCTGTATTGGCAGCAGAGTATTCTTCAACATAATATGGGTGTCTACTTTGAGGATTTATCGATGTTCCTGAAGACCATTTGAAATCGTCTGCGCTGGTAGTGATAATATCTCCACTAGTTAATAAAGCGTTGATTCCAGCAGCTGAACCTGTTGGGTCTATAAGCCTTCTGTTTAGATGATACTTTAATTTTAAAGTGTTTGCAAACTTAGTCCAGTTTGGCATGGTGTTACTAGCTCCTTCACTGTAGTATAAGTCATTGAAGTTAGGAGTGTTCCCATCAATACTCGCAAAATCAATTAAAGCTTGATCTATTTCTGCTAAAGCAGCATCATACACATCGCTACCTGCATCAGGAGCAGGGAAAACAATTCCGCTGTTTCCTTGTAAAGCTTCAGTATATGGTACATCACCAAAGTAATCTACCATTGTCATCATAGTGTATGCTCTAATAATTCTAGCTACTCCAATGTGTCTAAAACGAGATGAAGCTGTAGCAATTGGAATTAATGCTTCTACTTCGTTTAAAATATTAGCATAAGCTGTTGTCCACATTCCGCTGTTACTTGCGTTTGTGTTGTTAAAGTTTACATCATATTCGTCGAACATGTACTCTAATCGTACAGCTTCAGCTCCAGATTCTGTAGCATCTTCAAAAAATTCTGCTAACTGAAACTGGATATAGTTCAAGTTTGTGTCCGGGTCCAGTGCGTCTGGGCTCGGTACATTCGGGTCAACTAATAAATCTAATTCTGTTGTTTCACAAGAGAATACAAGTATTAGACCTAGCAACCAAAATAATTTATTACTTTTTATTTTCATTGTTGATTTTTTTAGAAAGTTACTTTTACGCTCATACCGTATCTTCTTGAGTTCCAAGAAGTTAAGTAGTCAAATCCTTGAGAGTTACCAACACCTAAACTGTTTAATTCAGGATCGTAGTTTACACTGTCAGGAGTGTTAAATGCCTTCACAAATAAGTTTTGACCAGAAAGTGTGAACGATACATTTCCAAATGGCGTTCTATCTAACCATTTTCTAGGAAGTCTGTAGCTGATAGAAGCTTCTCTTAATCGTAAATGTGTAGCATCGTAAATTAATGCTTCGTCAGTTCCAAAACCAATATTGTTAAAGTATGCTTCTGTAGCAGTTAACTGAATATCGTTTGGTTGTCCTGTAGATTGACGTACACCAGGTAGCACGATACTTTGTGTTCTGTCGAAGTCAGTGTCTTCTACAAGTCCTCTACCTACTAAAGCACCAACTGTTGTAGCATAAATATCTCCACCTTGTTGGTATTCCCACTGCATATTAACAGACCAGTTTTTCCAAGTAATTCCTGTGTTAACTG